>JAKSDA010000610.1 GCA_022360315.1 Pseudomonadota bacterium | reverse complement strand
TCCGCCAGCAGCTGCGCCGGCGACTCCGCCAGCAGCTGCGCCGGCGACTCCGCCAGCAGCTGCGCCGGCGACTCCGCCAGCAGCTGCGCCGGCGACTCCGCCAGCAGCTGCGCCGGCGACCTCGCCAGCAGCTGCGCCGGCGACTTCGCCAACCGAACAGTCGACGTCGAAGGCCAAATTCAACATATCTGGCCACGTGAACCGGGCAGTGCTGGTGTATTACGACGGTGAGGAATCCGAAGTCCAGCATGTCGACAACGATCAGTCCTCGACCCGGGTAATGACATCGGTCGACTATGCACTGGAACCCGAGCTGACCATCGGTCTCCAGATGCAGCTCGAATTCGAATCCAATCCCAGCAACAGGGTCACCCAGAACGCGAGCACTCCCGCACCGACATTCCTCGAGCGCCGGCTTCAGGTCTATATCAAGAGCAAGGCGGGCACGTTGTGGCTCGGCCAGGGAAACACTGCCTCGAACGCGGCCTCGGAAGTCGATTTATCGGGGACATCTATCGCTGTGTACTCCGCCATCGGCGATCACTCCGGTGCTCTGCAATTCCGCGCCGACAACGAGGCCGCCTCGCTGACCGGTCTGACAAACGACGCCGCGATGAGCAACATGGACGGCCTCCACCGCCAGGATCGATTGCGCTACGATAGCCCCTCGCTGTCCGGCTTCACCCTGTCGGGGACGCTTCTCAACGATTCTGCGTGGGATCTGGCAGTTCGCCACGCCCTGGACAGCGAAAGTTTAAAGCTGCGGGGCGCACTGGCCGTGGCAGATGGCTCGAGAATTGGCAGACCCTACCTGCAGGTCAATGGCTCGATTTCTGGACTGATGAGCAACGGTTTTAACCTCACCGTGGCCGGCGGAGCGCGCGACCTCGATGATGCCGACTATACGCCATGGTTTTTCTATGGTAAGATCGGATACAAACTCCCAGTGACTGCAGTAGCCGCGGACTTTGGTTATTTCAGCGAAAATGCCCAGGAAGATGTAAGCGGTACAGCGGTCGGTCTGGCCGTGATGCAAACTCTCGGGTCTCTCAAGGATGGGGTCGAGAGCATCGGTCTTCGCCAGACTTCCATGCCCAATTGGGCGGTCGAGCTCTTCTTTGGTTATCGTTATCTGTTTTTGAACGACGATATCAGTTTCGAGGGCGCCACAGTCGGCACCAAGGCAATCCACACCGGAATGGCTGGTGCTCGAGTCAAATTCTGATCCGGTATATGATACCGTCGGAATATAGCTCGGGTCGACAACCCAAGGGAGGCAATCATGACAGAAGACTCCTCAGGCTCTTCCCCCCAACACAGCCCATTTGCTTTCTGGCATTGGTCGCTACACTGGCAGGCGTTGGCGGGCATCATCGTCGGCTTGTTCCTCGGCTACCTGAGCGGCGGCGTATTCAGTCCAGACGACGGCGATGTCGCGGGCCGTTGGGAGATGGTGATCTACGCGCTCATCGGCGGATTGTTCATGAGCGGCCTCAAGATGCTGATCGTGCCGCTCGTGATGACTGCGATCGTCAGCGCCATCGCCTCCATGGGCAAGATGGAGGGGTTTGCGCGCATGGGCTTCAGGACCCTGGGCTATTACATTTCGACCAGTGCTATAGCTATCCTCATCGGGCTCACGCTGGTCAATGCCATTGCGCCGGGTGAAAGCGCCGGAATCAGCGCCGACGAGGCCGTAGCAGCAGTGGCAACCGAGGGCAGTTCTGAAGCGGCAAAGATGAAGATGCTCAACCAGCGTACCGAGGGCAGGGGGGTTGAAAGCGTGATCAACGTATTTCACGAACTGGTGCCGCAAAACGTCATCGACGCGATGGCCAGGCAAAAAATGCTCGGCCTCATCACATTTAGCTTGCTCTTCGGCTTCCTCATCACCCAGCTCAAGGACAAGCAACGCGAGGTAATGCTGGTCTTCTGGGAAGCGGCCTACGATGTGATGATCCGTCTGACCTTTATAATTTTGCGATTTCTGCCGCTGGGTGTCATGTGTCTCATCGCCACCACGGCAGCCGATACATTTGCCAGTGGCAATGTACTCGAACGGCTCAGCCAGCTCAGCCTCTTCGCCATCACGGTGCTCCTGGGGCTCGCCCTCCATGCCTTTGCAGTGATGCCAGCCATCCTGGCGCTGGTCGCCCGGGTCAATCCGATCCGCCATTTCAAGGCCGTTGCCCCTGCCGGCTTGACTGCGTTCTCCACTGCCTCCTCGGCGGCGACCTTGCCGCTCACCATGGAGTGTGTGGAAAAACGGGCAGGAGCGTCGCAGAGGGTGACCAGCTTTGTGTTGCCAGTGGGCGCCACGGTCAACATGGATGGAACCGCTCTCTACGAATGCGTGGCGGTTCTATTCTTAGCCCAGCTCAGTGGCATTTCGCTCGATTTCAACACTCAATTGCTGGTCGTGGTCATGGCCCTCTTGACCTCGATCGGACTGGCCGGAATTCCCTCGGCCAGTCTCGTGGCGATCGTGGTCATCCTCAATGCGGTCAATGATAATTTGCCAGACGGGCAGGTCATTCCGCCAGAAGCTCTGGCCATCATCCTCATTTTCGACCGACTTCTCGATATGTGTCGCACAGCTGTCAACGTCATTGGCGATACGGTGGGCACGATCTTGATGGCCCGTTGGGAGGGCGAAAGCGAAGTGCTGACCAAGGATCTGCAGCCAATGCAGGATTCCATCTGAACAGAGCGCACGTTGCATCCTTTCCAGCGTGACCATCTGTAGTCGCCCTCGCCGTCCTCCCCCACACTGCTCGCCCTCCCTCCCCCGCGCTGCTCGCCTCCACCTGCGCCGAGTATCCACTCCTGGTGTACACTCCACGCATTCAACGATGCGTTCCTCTCTCTCTATCGCGATCAGTTCGACACGGCTTCTGCCACGATGACAATCGAAATGCTGCTGGCCGAATTGTTGTCGGTAAATGCAAGGGTGTATTCACCGGCGCTGGCCGTAAAGTCGAGTGTTCCCTCGGGTAGTTGATCGGTATCATTGATGTAGCTATCGAATTCCTCGACCTCGATGAATGGGACGTATTGATGGCGGCCAATCAGAGGCTCATCGTCGGAGGCGACCGGCGTCACCAACATGACGACCCGCTCGCCGGCATTGACCGTCCAGCGCTCGTCATAGACAGGATCATCGACCGGACCGACTGCATTGCCGAGAAAGGGCTTCATGGTCAAACGAGCCGGCCGAAATACATCGACGTCGATGAAGTCGACTTCGACGTTGTCCCGATCGACAGCCATGAGGCGCCCCCTGCCTTCGCCCATGCCGTAGAGCTCCCAGGTCGGGCGGCCGCCGACATCAGCAATTGGGGTCACGGCGATGATTTCAGGATCGCCAGAAGCGAGATCGATTGCAGCTGTGCTGGCCCCGTTGATTCCGCTGATTTGAACCTGTGTTGTTCCACCCAGGCCAAGACCGCTGGCGAAATCACAGCCGTCGACCCGGCCACAGTTGTTCGGCGTGAAGTCCACAGTACCAAGAGCGCCTTCTGTCGAGATATTGCAGCCGCCGGCAAATGCGATGGCAAGGGCAAAGGCCCCCGCAATGCCTGCTGTTCTACGGTTCCGCTCCATATGTGTATCTCCTCTTTTTTCGTGTTTCCACAGTCATCAAAACAAGGTGCAGTGCCCAGGTAAAGTTGCCTGGACACGTCCTTGGACGGCAGACCCGCGATTATGTTTATCTGCCCCATCACCCGGGGCAACTGTGACTGCACTGTCATACCGCTTGACTGCAATGTCATACCGCTATCCGTGGTTGGTTTTGGGCGGGGTGGGCAAAATCAGACGGGCAAAAGTCGGCTGGGCCCTGGGGTGGAATCCCGCTGGGGTCTTCGTCACGCGATTCGGCATCAGGCGGATGTCGTGCCGCAGCATGCTCGCGTCTCTCGGGACGAAGCGGCTACACTGTCGTTCATGTTGCTCGATCATCCGATCATCACAGAACGCCTGTTTTTTCCCCGCAAGCAGGCGATTGCCGAGCCATTTCGCGTCCGCTCTGACGACGCAGAACTGGCCTGTTATCGTTTTTCGAGCCGCTCTGGCGGTAAAGCGAGTCATACGTTCATTCATTTTCACGGCAATGGCGAGGTCGTGGCCGACTACATACCGGATTATGTCGAAGCCATCGCCGCTCTCGGCCGGACACCCCGGCGACCGACGCCAGGCCAGACCGAGCCGAGCACAGACGCGCGGCCGGCCCTCTCGATCGACGTGGTTTTGGCGGAATATCGCGGCTACGGCGGTTCCACCGGTACTCCCGGCCTGGTCCGCATGCTCGACGACGTCGACCCGATCGTCGCAGCAATTGGCCGTCCGGTGGAGGAATTGTGGGTATACGGCCGTTCGCTCGGATCCATCTACGCGATCGAACTCGCCCACCGCCACCCCGGCATAGGCGGGCTGGTCATCGAGAGCGGTATTGCCGACATGCTCGAACGACTGCTCATCCGGGTCGAACCCACAGAACTCGGCGTGACCAGAGACGAACTCGCCAGACAAGTTGCCATTCATCTCGACCACCAGCGCAAGCTGTCGTCGTATACGGGCCCACTGCTCGTCATTCACGCCAGAGACGACGACCTCATCGACCCGTCTCACGCAACCCGCAACCACGAATGGGCAGCGAGCAATGACAAGCAACTCGTGCTCTTCGAAAGCGGCGGCCACAATGCTCTCCTGCCGGTGAACTGGACGCAGTACCTCGACACGCTCGAGCGATTCCTGTCCGCTCGTCAGTGATCGTGTGAGCACATATGGGCCTCCGGCAGACGTTTTCAGACGTCTTCAACCAAGGTGAGGAAGTCGCAATGTCTCTACATTGATCGTTTTCCTGCCGGCGAGTGAGATCCCCGTCGTCCAGGGCCGGCGGCAAGGCCCGCTCTGTCCGGTCTTGTCAGGACCTTGCCCGGGGCTGTTTCCGAACCTGCAAAAATCGCCGAGCTTCCCGGAAGTGTTCGGGAAAAATGTCAGGTCGACCGTTTACCGGGACGACCCAATCGCCTCGATGTGTCATGATGGATTACCGCGGTTGGGCGGTGGGTCGCCCAATCGCATATTCTGCCAGTCACGCGCAATGGACCGAGACGAGTCGGCCCCGACGATCGAAGAATACGCTGTCCCACAGACTGTGTTGGAGGGGCATATTGTGGGTCGTACCCTGGGCGACTTCTCGGTCAAGGAGCTCATTGGCAGTGGAGGATTTGGCGCTGTGTACCGCGCCGAGCAGGTCAAACTGTCGCGCGAGGTGGTCATCAAAGTCCTGCAATGGGACGCCGACGGCAATGAGACCGATCGAGTGCGGCGTTTTCTTCGCGAGGCTCGGCTGGCGTCGCGGCTCGACCATCCCTATGCCGCGCACATCTACGCGTTTGGCGTGGAAACAGATGGAATTCTATGGCTGGCGATGGAGTTTGTGCGCGGCACGCCGTTGAGTGAGCTGCTCGAGTTGCAGGGCCCACTGTCCCTGGGCCGGCTCATTCCGCTCCTGGAAAAAATCTGCGAGGTGATTCACACGGCTCACCAGGAGGGCATCGTCCACCGCGATATCAAGCCGGCCAATGTCATGGTCCTAGCCCGGGCGGGTCGGCTTTTGCCCAAACTTCTCGATTTTGGAATAGCCCGGCTCGCCGACGATTTGAAGGACGAGGGGCGGACCGCGGCCAACAAGGTCGGAAAGGGGGCAAAAACGGCCAAACCCGACGACGATCCGCGCGCCAACTGGAGTATGTCCAACCTGACCCGCCGCGGTTTGTACCTGGGCTCTCCGCCATACATGGCGCCCGAACAGTGGGTCAATGCGGCCAATGTCGACGCCCGGACGGATCAGTACGGAGTCGCGGTCCTGGCCTATCAAGCGCTGACCGGGCGGCTTCCCTTTCGCGCCAGCAGCGACAGCGCAATGGCTCGGGCACACGCGTCAAAGCAGGTCCCACCGCTGGGCGACGGCTTTCCGGCGGGTCTAAACGAAGTGCTCAGGCGCGCCCTGGCCAAGAAACCCGCCGATCGCTTCCGCGATGTTTTGGCTTTTGCCAACGCATTTCGCGCGGCGGCGGGATTCGACGTCGAACCCGATCACCTGCCGCAACTGGACCCGTTTGCCCGCGAGACGGCGATCGCGCAGGCTCCACAGCCGCTGGCCGATGCAGTTGCGCTGCTGGAGGCCGCGCGCAGCCCGCAACGCGCGCTCGATGCCGCATTCCAGATAATTCGCGTCGCGGTGAGATTGGTCGGCCTGTTGGCGATCGCCGGCTTTACCCGGGTTGGCGCAGGAGGCGACGGCGAAGTCCGCACCGCTCGCGACTGTCTGGCCAGATTGCGCCGGCACAGTTTCTCGCCGAAAGACTGGCTCGAACTGACCCGTGTTCTGCTCGGCCCGTTTGCCGCCAAACCCGACGCATACCCGGTTCCCGAACTGGTGCTGCTGCTTTTTACACCACGGGGGGACACCCCTTCGAACGAACTCTTCGACGAGCTGGCCGCGCTCGAGGAACGCGGCGCAACCGAGCTGGAAGACGACGAGAGCGGCCGGCAAGCACTTGACGCGCTGGCCCAGCTGGTGCCCAAAGTAGCCGGTCTTCTCAAAGCATTGTCGTTTCTATGCGACTATCCAGTGATCGTGGGACGAGGCGGTCGCACAGAGCGATGGATGGGCGCCCGACGCTCGTCCCGCATCGTCGTGACGCTTCCAGAAGAGGCTGCACCGGGAGACGATAAGGTCGTCCTCACCGACAGAAGCGGCGAGTTCGTGCTTTCTCTGAGCCCGCTCATTCAACTTCTCGCCCCGGCGCCGGGTGCTCCGGACGAGCTGTTTCTGTTCGACGGGCCGGGCCGATACGGGGCCAAGCTGGTCGCGTTTCCAGTCGGTTTCGAAAGACACGACAGCGAATTCTGGCCCTGGTACAAAGAGCATCTGGTCGGTCTGGATCAGGCAAAGAAAGACCGCGCCGACACCGCCGATGATGGCTCTGATGCCCCCTACAAGGGCCTTTCGACATTTTCGCCCCGAGACGCAGCCAACTTCTTTGGCCGCGAACGCGAGGCCGAGGCCTGTGTGAACCGCCTGCGCGTGCAATCGATGCTCGCGGTGGTCGGTCCATCGGGTGCCGGCAAGAGCTCGTTTGTCCAGGCCGGGGTCATCCCGGCACTGCCGGACAATTGGCGGGCGATCACCACGCGGCCCGGACCGAAACCACTCGCTCAACTGCAGGGCCGTATGGAGAGAGAGGGCCTCGATGTGGGCGACCTGCGCAAAAACCTCGAACAAGACATCGGCGCCCTGGGCGATGCCCTCAGAAAGCTGGCCGGCAAGGACACACTACTCCTGGTCATCGATCAGTTCGAGGAACTCCTGACCCTGTGTCTCGACGCCGACGAACGGGCTCTCTACGCCGCGGGGCTCATGCGAGCCGTCGGTCCCGGCGACGATCCAGTCCGACTGGTGATCACACTGCGCGACGATTTTCTTCTCCGCGCCCAGCAGCTCGCTCCGCTCCGGGAGCGATTGGGCCAATCTCTCCAGCTCCTGGGAACGCCGCCTCCCGACGATCTGGAGCGAATCCTGGTCGAGCCGGCACGCCGGGCCGGTTACGAGTTCGAGGACCCCGATCTGCCGACCGAGATGGTGACCGCAGTTGCCGGAGAATCGGGAGCTCTGGCCCTTTTGTCGTTCACTGCCTCGAAACTGTGGGACATGCGCGATCGGCATTTTCACCGGCTGTCCCGGCGGGCCTACGAGGCCCTCGGCGGAGTTGGCGGAGCGCTGGCCCAGCACGCCGAGGCCACTCTGGCCGATATGGCGGAAGAGCAACAGGCCATGGTTCGCGAGGTATTTCGCCAGCTGGTCACGGCCGACGGAACCCGCGCGATTCTCACCAGACGCGAATTGAAGCAAATGCTCGGCGGCAGCGAGCAGTCCGACACTGTACTCGAGGAGCTGATCAAGGCCCGTCTGCTCGTGGCCTCGGAGGGTGAATCTGGTGACGATCGAGTCGAGGTGGTACACGAGGCTCTGCTCTCGTCGTGGCCGCGCCTGGTCAGATGGCAACGAGAAGATGCCGAGAGCGCTCGTCTGCGCGACCAGCTGCGTGCCGCAGCCCGGCAGTGGGTGGAACGCAAGCGGCCCAGAGGGCTGCTCTGGCGGGGAGACGCCCTTTTGGAGTACCGGGTCTGGTACTCGCGCTACCGCGGGTCGCTGACCGATGACGAGCAGGGCTTTGCCCGGGCCAGCATGCGCGAAGAGGCACGCGGCCGGCAGCATAAACGACTCGTGTTGATCACGGCGTTTCTGGTTCTCGCGACCGGACTGGTCATTTTGTCTCAGCTACACCGGCGCGCCGGCCAGGAACGAGATCGTGCCGAGGCGTTTGCCACCGAGTCCGAACGCCGCTTGCTCGATCTCTACGTGGAACAGGGCCGCCAGGCGCTCCTCTCCGGCGATCCGATGCGGGCGTTCGTGTATCTGGCCGAGGCGCGGCGCGGCGGAGCCGCCGGGCACATTCCGGGTTTTTTGCTGGCCCGCGCGACCGAGGCGCTGGCCGGGCAGCTGCGGGTTCTGGCCGGCCACGACGGAGCCGTATTGTCGGTCCAGTTCAGCCCCGACGGCTCGCTGGTCACGACCGCGGGCCACGACGGCAAAGTGGTGTTGTGGGATGCCGGGGATGGGACGGTCCGGTCGACACTCGAGGGCCACTCGGAGCCGGTATGGATGGCTCGCTTCAACCCCGATGGGTCGCGTCTGGCGAGCGCAGGCTGGGATGGCAAAGTCATCCTGTGGGACACTGCAACCGGACAGATGCAATGGTCGGGAAAGCACGACGACAAGGTCATGTGGATCGGATTCACCGGCGATGGCACAAAACTGGCCACTGCGAGCACCGACAAGACAGCCAAAATATGGGATGCCGGGAGCGGGCAACTGCTGACCACCCTGGAGGGACATACGGCGAGATTGACCTCGGCCGCGTTGAGCCCCACCGGTCAGCACCTGGTCACGGGCAGCTTTGATCAGACTGCCCGCATATGGGATATCGAGGCCAGCTCCTACGTGGCCGCGGTCGCCGGGCACGGAGGACTGATCCCTGCCATCGATATCAGTGACGACGGCTCGCGGGTCGCCACTGCCAGTTGGGGCAGGAAGGCGTTGTTGTTTTCAATCCTCGGCGGGGCACCTATCCCGTTGGCCGAACACGATGCTCAGGTCACCTGGGCATCGTTCGACCCCGGCGGCACCCACCTGGTCACGGCGAGCGAGGATCGCACGGCCAAGGTGTGGAATGCCCACACCGGAAAGCTGGTTTTGAGTCTCGAGGGACACACCGGCGGCATCATCTTTGCCGGCTACAGCCCGGACGGGAGTCGCATTTTGACCGCGAGTCGAGACAGCACGGTAAGGATGTGGGACGCGCGTACCGGCCTGCCGCTGTGGACGTATATCGGCCACCGCGACGCGCTTTGGACCGGTCACTTCGACCGTACCGGCACCAGGGTGGTCACGGCGAGTTTCGATGGAACGGCGCGGATCTGGAATGCACGGCAGACCTTCCACACCCTGGCCTCGAAACCACGCGGCAGCGTGGTGCTGGGCGCCGCGCACAGCCCCGATCACCAACAAATCGCCACTGTGCACGACGATGGCACCGTGCGGGTATGGGATCGCCAGGGCAATGAACTGGCTGCAGTGCAGGAAGGACGGACCGACGGCAATTTGGCCACTGCAGAGACCAAATACAAGCGGGCCAGTGTGTCCTGGAGTTCGGACGGCACGCGATTGGTTGCTGCTGGTGGAGCAGCTGCCGTGGTGTGGGACATAACTGAGGCCAGGCCGGTTCACAAACTCGGCGGACAAGGCCTGTCAATCCGCCATGCTATCTATGATCGGGCCGGAGTTCGCATCATCACATCGGGCTCCGATCGCACGGCCAGGCTGTGGGACGCTCGCACTGGCGCGTTGCTCTACACCCTCGACGGACACCAGGCCGCTGTGACATCGGCAGATTTTCACCCCGAAGGCCGTCTTTTGGCGACCGCCAGTGTCGATAAGACCATACGCATGTGGGACGCTGCGAGCGGACAGTCTCTGCTCACCCTGACCGAGCATACCCTGCAGGTCAACTCGGTGCGCTTCAGCCACAGCGGACGATATCTGGTCACTGCAGCCGAAGACAAAACAGCCAAGGTGTGGACCACCTCGGGTGGACTGGTCACCTCGCTAGAAGAACACACCGACGCAGTCACCCATGCTGTGTTCAGCCCCGATGAGATCCTGATCGCCACAGCGAGCCAAGACGGTACCGTCAAGGTGTGGGACGTGGTGTCCGGCCGGTTGCTGTGGTCGATCGAACTCTACCTGACTCCAGCCTGGTCGGTCGAGTTCAACCAGGACGGGCGCTCACTCCTGATCGCACACGGCCAGACAGCAAGCATCTGGAATGTCTCCTACGATGACCGCAGCACGGATCAGATCGCTGCCTTTGCGGCGTGCCGGGTCACCTACGTGCTCGACGAGGGCCAGCTCAAGCGAGTCAAAACCGACCGCTCGGCGTGTGAGCGCAGGACTGAGCGTCAGAGCGGTCCTTCACTCCGCTGATTCAACGGCACTCTTGACGGTACTTCGAGCGTCGGATCAGTCACGCGGTCGCAGGTAGTGCGATTTGCCTTCCTGGCTCACATCGAACTTTTCGGCCAAAAATTCACTGAGAGAACTGTCCAGCCGAATGGGCAGAGTATCGTCGTCGCCGCCTGTGCCTGGCGGGTCATCGAGAACCCCGCGGAACGATTCCTCGATGAGCGATTCGACCAGCCGATCGAGGACCGTGGTGGCCGGTTTGAAGTCACCGACCCCGATGACCATGGGCGCAAGCGGAACCATACGGCGCAACTCGAGAGCGCAATTGGCCGCCTGTATGGTTTGTTCGGCCTGACTCTGTCCGGCTGGAAACATGGCGACAAACGTTCCATCGGCCAGAACCGCTGAGAGTCCGCTGTGATGGGTGACGATATCGCGAACCGGACCGGCCCGATCCTCGACCTCCTCGTCGCCGTGGTACTCATCGTATTCGGAACGATCGCCGCGCAGCTCCTCGTCCATCGAGGCCAGAACAAAGACCGGTGCACCTTCATTTGGATAGCGCAAAGCCGGATCGCCGACGGTTTTCGTCGTCATCAACTCGAACGAATTGGCCAGCGGGGTCTGGTGTGAGTATGGCGCGACCTTGGGCTGGAACGGGCGGCGCAGCGAATCGGGCACCTCGATAACGCCGGCCAACTCGGCTGCCACCGCTGCTGCGTTGCTCGGCCGATCGGCCGGATCCTTGGCCAGCATGCGTTTGACCAGGTCGCGGATCGGACCGGGCGCCTCGGGGCACAAAAGATCGAGGCGGGCCGGATCAAAAAACAAGATCGCGGTCAATGTCGATGCCATGTGAGTGGCGACAAATGCCGGACGCCCGCACAGGCACGCGTAAAGAATGCACCCGAGCGAAAAAACGTCGGAACGCGCATCGACGTGACGTTCTCCGAGGACCTGCTCCGGAGACATGTAGCCGGGCGTGCCGATGATCAAACCCGTGCGGGTCATACTGCTCGGCTGGCCGACCTTGCGCGCAATGCCAAAATCGACGAGTTTGATCTGATCGTCCAGACCCGCGGGAAACATGATGTTCGAGGGCTTGATATCGCGGTGCACGATACCTCTCTCGTGCACTGCCGCGAGCGCCTCGGCGATCCGACAGACCACATCGATACTCTCGCGTACCGTGAATCCGTGGATGAGACGCTCGCGCAGGGTCTGCCCCTCGACCCACTCCATGACCAGGTAGCGACGACTGCCGATGCGCCCGTGGGCCACGTAGCGCACGATCCCGGGGTGGGAAAATTCGGTCAATAGAGCCGACTCTCGCTCGAAACGCTGAAAGTCGGATTCATGAGGGTCGAGGAGCTTGACCGCGACCGAGTGTCCAGACTGCCGATCCCTGCCCATAAACACCCAGCCCCCGGCCCCCGCACCCGTTTTTACGAGAATCTCGAAGCGAGATTCGATCACTGTACCCGGTTTCATCGACCCACACACGAGGAACGCAATAAGCCGAGTTTACCTCATCATGCCGGGTCAGCATTGTCATCTTGTTCACTGAAACACTCGTGTCATCTGCACAAAAACTATTGGTCGAATCTTTTACTCAGCAAAAACAAGTATCATCGGCGGTTGGACGTCTGGGATCCGATTCCTTAGGGGCAACGCCGTCGCCTCCTGCAATGCCTTCAAGAACCGAGCTAGACAACTCTTTCACAGTATTTTTGGCTAGTTGTAGTCGTTTGCGGGCTCGCTTTGTCTTGTTCATGAGGTACTCCGATGTAGTCAAGGAGCCCCTGCCTATCCATAGGTCTAGTAAAGCATAGTCCAGTATGAGTGCAATAGTTTAGACCTACATTTTATCACCTTTTGCCACATATGCGTTCCACACCATAATTTATTCGTAATGGAACAAACGTTGAAACAGCATCACAATAGAGTCAATCTGCAACACAACTGTAATTAACTTCACGGAACTGACTCGGAGGGTGTAAGGGCGGTGGCTTTGCCACGACAGGTTGCGAGTCGGCATGTGCGATCGGCCATAAACTGAATCGGTCGAGAGTTGTGGATTGAACGATGAGTAAAACTCAATAGGGATATAGCAGCTCTGTGGAAGTCGGGTGTCGGGCGAGTATTAATCGATTCTTTGGCAGTCAAAAACTTGTTGGCGACTGCTAGTTACTGTGGGAATTCCGCATCCGGCGGTGATCAAGCCCAGCCCTCTATTGTTGTGGCGCGGGCCCTCGCGGGGTAGCGTTCGCCTCCACTCAGCGAGCTATTACCACCAAGGTGTGAAGAGAGTCGGTATCGGTCTCGACGTGGACTTCGAGTCCGCGCAGCGTGCCGCCGCTGATCGGTTGTTGTACTGGCACTCCATCGAGTAAAACCGACTGGATGTCGGCGTCTCGTGGCAGGGTATGGCCGATGATCAAGGTCATGCCCGGCTCGGCCTTGACCTCGGTGGTGTAGATGCCGCCGGGGTCGCGCCGCGCTGCAACCTCGATGGTGCCGGTTCCGACCCGCAGGTTCTTTACCGACAAAAGCGGCCATGATTCGGGTACGTCGGGTATGACTTTCAGGCGCTTGGCAGGTACATCTGGATCGACGCCGAGGAAGTGGTGAATAATCGGCCACTGCACCCCGTACGGCGACCACGCCTGCATGAACATGGCGCGCTCTCGAAGGTCGGCAAACGGGTTGTATTGTGGGCTGGACGATATCTCGGGCAGGGCGCCGGGCATTTCCAGATTCAACAGGTCGGCGATGGCCCGGATGTAGAACAAGGCCTGGTTATCGCGCAGTCGGCCGTAGTTGGCCTCGGCCACTGCCATGACCGAGTTTGGCAAGGTCCAGCATTTGAGCTCGCCTTCCAGCTTGGGCCCACCCATATGCCCGGTGTGGTAGAGGCCGCACGGACCGCTATGGGCCTCGAGTTCTTCGAGAGCGAACTCAGCGTATTGCCGTGCTCCGAGTTTGACTTCCATGGGCACAGCATTGATCCAGTGGCGCTGCTGAAGCTGGGTGTCGGGGGCAGTACAGATATTTACTGCATCCGCAGGCGGATCCAGTTCATCGCCCGCATTGCACAGCGAATCGGCGTAGCGATTCTCATCGGGCATCCACCATGTGGTCACAAACGCCTCATCCAGAGCCTCGTGCTTGAGTCTTGCCCAGGTGGCTGTATCGGTGTCTGCCACGGCCTCGGCCATGCGCTTCAGGGCGACCAGGGCAAGCCAGGTATAAGCGGTTACATCGAGCTTTTCCGAGCCCATTCCCGGCCGTTCGACCATGCCGTGACCCTCGGACCAGCCGTCGCCGTCCACATCGAGAGACGACGTGATGAACTGCAGCCCGTTTTTCATGAACTCGAACATCTCGTCGCGGAATTCATCGTCGCCAGTCCAGCGCCACAAAAGGTCCACGGCGATGATAAATTGCGCGGTCTCATTGGTGTTGCCCGAAGCCGCGTTGTTGCCAAAATACACCGAGCCATCGGTCATAACTTCGTGTACCACCTTGCCCGTATTGCCGTTGATCGCGATCGACACGTCGCGGATGCCACGCAGATGGTCCATCGCCGTGTCCCACTGCCCGGAAACGACCAGGGGAAACGACGTATACGCGCCGTCAGTGCCGAAATACCAGGGATAATCGGGAAAGCCGGCACCGATCCCAGTGATCTTAGCCAGCGTGCCGACTGGCTCGGGATAGTCCTTGCCCTCGTTGACGTCGCGAATTTGCATATCGGTGACCGTGATGCGCAAGTCGGCCATGTTTAACTTGCTCCAGTCAAAGGCGTCCTTGATGCGCGGCTCGGGCAGGTCTATCTCGGACAGGGCGAGCAGATCCATCCGGGCCGCGATCTTCTCTTCCAACAGTTTTTCGGGGTCATCAAGCCCGAGGTCAATGGCACTCTGCGCCTCGCTTTTCGACGTATGAGAGCCCGCGATCGCGATCCACAGGGTCTGTTTGCCCTGGGGTGGAACGCTCAAATCCCACTCGAGCTGGCCGCCGGTTCCGTTGCCGTACTCGAGGTAATCGGGCCGTTGTGCTGCTGTCACGGGACCCCAGTACTCATCCCCGACCGCAAGGCTCGCCGGCTCTGGCACAGCTGCGACAATTGCCGTCCACGGCTTGTCCGGCTCGGTGAAAAAAAGCTGCCCGGCCTCGAACATGCCGTCGTCTTTGCCGTTCACTGCCGCCGCATCCGGACTGGTCCACCCCCACGGATACGAACCCATCAGCTCGCTGCGCATCTCCATGGTAAGCCGGGCAGAACGAGCGGCGTCAGTATGGTTTTTGACAGTCAATTCGACCACGACAACTGGCGCCGAGTCGGGCGAGAACTCCACGCGGGTGACAGTAAGGCCGCTTTTTTGCGGAAACTCCAGCTCCGCATACGCGACTCCAGTGGTCTGCCTGATCGCATCGGGCAACCAGGCGCCATCGATGGCAAACCAGTAGCCGTCCAGGAGCTTGATCGGATGAGCCCATACCCCGCCCAGTTCGCCCCGGATATGCCAACCGGCTGGTGCGAAGCTACCGTCAGCCATACCGATAACATAGGCGCGATCTCCAGCGGCAACGTATCTCCTGGCAAAAAGCTCGTCGGTTACCGAGGCGGTCGGGGGTTGGGTTCGACTATCGACATTGTCGCCACAGCCAACCGAGCCGAGCATTAGCAACAGAATAAAGCTACTCGTCCGTCTGCAGTGTCTCATGCATCACTCCTTACTTAAAGGCATGAACCTGTCCGGTCGTATCGAGCCGGGCTTGATGTCGGTCCAATCGGACACTACGGTCCAGTGTCTCGCTTGACCGCCCTCGTCTCAATACAATACTGATCCGTGACGGTTAATCGAGCTGGTCGAACGCGAGGTCTCTGGTGCGCTGTCGCGTGTCGTGGTCGATTTCGGCGAGCACCCGGTCCAGACGGGTATTGGCCGCGGTGGCCAGGCGGACCACGTCATCGCTGCGAAAGGCGTCGAGAACATCGGACAGCGAGATTTCACCGGGCGGCCGGGCTGGCAAATAGCCCGACTGCTCGCCATCGACCTCTATGATCAGATCGTGCTCTTTGAGACGGGCCGCAATGCGGCCCAGAACCTCGCCGGACAGATCGAAGGTTTCCTCGAGCGTATGGCGAGAAACAGTTTTTTTGCCACTCCTGTACGCGGATGAAATCGCCATCATGACCCGTGCAGCCACCACGCCGTTTACTCGCTGTACGATCTCGTTTTCCAGGGACATTGGACTGCGTCGGTCGCGACGCTGCAAGAAGCTCAAATTCTGCGCTGCATAGGCAAGCTCAACCCCGAGCAGAAAAACCAGCCAGCTGTAATAAATCCACACCAGCCACAGCGGCAGCACGGCCAGCGCGCCGTAGATGCCAGAAAACTTGGAGAAGGCAAGATTGGTCACGTAGGCGTTAAAAGCGTGCTTGGCAACTTCGAAGAGAAGCGTCGAGACGGCAGCGCCAACTGCTGCAGAGCTGACCCGCACCCGCACTGCCGGGAGAAACATATTGGCCAAAAACAGTGCCCCAAAACTGGTTATCAGGCTGACCAGCAGGCCGGCCCCGCCCTTGGTCAAGCCGAACCGCGCCGCCTCGTACAACGAAGCGCCCAAAAGCAGCGGTGCGAGAGTCGCCGTGGCGTAGAATACGACGAACTTCTGCGCCAGCGAGCGCCTCTTCTCGGCCCGCCAGATGGCGTTGATTGCCTTTTCCAGGTTGTTCACCATGACAAAGGCCAGGAGCACCGTGGTGATGAGCCCGACGATGCCCAGCGATGACATGTTGATCTTTTTGGACCACTCGGTCAGTTGCTCGGAGATGATCTCGCGCGACACCGGGAGAAACTCGCGAGACAAAAAATCGACAAAGACCGACTCGGCTTCATTACCCCACAGGCGCAATGCCGCGAGCGCCACAGCCAACAGCGGTACGACCGACAAAACAGTCTGAAAGGCCAGCGAAGACGCCTGCTGCGGGCAGCGGTCGCGCGCCCATTGATGGACGAGCTGGCGGATCAACACGATCACGTAGCGCGCGGCGCGACCCCGGCGAGACAGCGAGATGCGGTCGGCACCGTCTCTGTTTGATTCACCGTTCGCTCCTGCGGCACCGTCTACCTGAGCGGGACCATCGGCCCGAGTCAAACCGTCGGTCCGAGCTAAACCGTCGGCCCTGGCTGGACCATCGGTCTTGGCCGGATCATCAGCCCTGGCTGGACCATCGGCCTTGGCTGGCTCCTCCAGCTTGCCCGGACCGTCGGCCCCGACTGGACCGGCAGTCGGTTTGACTCGGGCCTTGCCGCCCGCTGACTGGTCCTTGATAGGGTCGGCCACTGGTTTCTCGTCAGTTGACCGCGTCGAGAGCGTCGAGAAGCTGGCCGAGCGATTCTTCGACCGTGACGGCGATATCGTGAGATACCGGAGCATCGGGCTCGGCGATCAACGTCGCCAGGCGGCGCGCCGAGCTGACCAGCTGAGTGCGCAGCTTTTCGCGCCGCTCGCCTTCGTCGACCGGAAATGCAGCTTCTTTGAAACGCCGGGATAAAACCGCGCCATCGGCACCATCATCGAACGCCGCGCGTTTCATCTCCTCCATGGTGTCTTCATCAGCCGCGCCGCGTTCGGTCGCCCGGGCGATGAAATCAACCGCCTGCAAACTGGGCACCGGCGCGCTCGGCTCGCGCAGCGAGCGATCGAGTACGGTCGGGGCAGTGCTTTTGAGAAAACGGAACGAGCCCAGGAGCTTGGCCACGGTGCCCTTCTTGATGTGGAGCTCCTTGCGACAGTACTCCTCGAAGCTATCAAATCCCCAGCGCACCCACGATTCTCGCTCGTATACCCCGGAGAGGGATTCGGCCAGCTCGAGCCAGGTCCGCTTGAAGCGCCGCGCCTTGGCCAAGACGTCCACCCGTTCGGGATCGTCGGCCACAGCCAGCATCTGGTCTTCCATTTCGCGATCGGTCTTGGTCGTGACAACGCCACTTACTGCCATGGCGCGAAAATACTCGTCGTCCCGCGCGAGTGAAATACGGCGTCCGCTCAAAAATGTCGGACATGAACGGGGAATTTCGACTTTTCCCGGGCCTCGGCAGCCGGCTTGCCCGCAGCGTCTCCGCACATTGGCACGATATCGACCGCGATCGCGCGAAGTCCCTTCATTTCGCATGATTCCCGGGGGAAGATCAGCCGGGGATGGCAATTCTGTGATTTTTCTTACAAGCGATGCATACATCGCGATCAACCACCGTACGTCACTGTATGTGCAACACAAGATCCGCTCTACGGCAGGATCGGCTGGTCGGGATATATCGGTAGCAGGTCTGTCCAATTTTCCGAGGTGTCCAGACTTTGCCGGGTTCCGTGATCGCGGCCTTCTTGTGCAAGCAGACAGGAACGTTACATACTTGAGGCGTCATGGATTCAGATCGCGTACCACCGAGTGAGGGGTCTTCCAGTCAGGGTCTTGTCGCAGAATCTAGCGCTGCGACAGATAGGGTCGAACCAGACGACACCGCGATGATCGGGCAGATTCTCGACGGGCGCTACTCTATCTTGTCCAAGCTGGGCGAAGGGGGGATGGGTGAGGTCTACGCGGCCAAGCACGTCCTCATTGAAAAGAAGGTTGCGCTCAAGCTTCTCCGCAACGAAGTCTCGTCCGACGAACAGGCTGTGAGGCGATTCCAGCAGGAAGCGCAAGAGGCGTCGAGAATCGGCCATCAGAACATCATTCGCTACGAAGACGCGGGCACACTCGACGACGGGCGCTTCTACTTCTGCATGGAGTTGCTCGACGGCAAGCCGCTCAACGAGATGCTCGCAGACGGGCCCTTGCCGGCCGGGCGCGCGATCGACATTCTGATCAAATCCTGCCACGGACTCGCGGCTGCCCACGCCAAGGGCATCGTCCACCGCGACATGAAACCGGAGAACATCTTCATCACTGCGGAGCCAGACGGCAACGAGGTGCCCAAACTGCTCGACTTTGGCATCGCCAAGGTGTCCGGATCCGGCGGCGACAACAATCTGACCAAGACGGGCATGATTTTTGGGACGCCGTTTTACATGTCTCCCGAGCAGGCGTTGGGGCAGCGTATCGACCACCGCGCCGACATTTACGCCATCGGCGTCATCATGTACGAGATGTTCGCCGGCTCGGTCCCGTTCCGGGGCGAGTCGTTCATGGGCATTCTGACCCAGCACATAACCTCCGAACCTGAACTGCCGTCGCAACGAGCAGCGAGTTACGGCCGCACTGTGCCCGATGGGGTCGAGCCCGTCATCATGCGGGCGATGAGGAAAAATGCCGACGAGCGCTACCAGACCATGGATGAGCTGCTCGCCGCTCTGATCGACCTGCACAGAAAACTGGTCGGGCCCGGAATGAGCGGGTATATGGCAGTGCACGTCCCGAAGCCCTCGGGAGCCATTCCAGCGCAGAGATACTCGTCTTCTCACTCGGCAGGAGTGGCGACCCGGCCCCCATCTCCGTCCTCGTCTGGCCCCGTGGCGCCGGTCAGTCCCAGCGGGTCGATGCCGATCCTCCAGCAGCACGCGGGCACTGGGCCGATGCAATCTGCCCCGCACAGCGCCGGCTACAACACAGTCGGGGCGTCGTCGGTCGTGGTTCCCAAACAGGGTAGGTTTGGGCTCATCGCGGCCATCATCGCCGTGATCGTAGTCGTTGCTGGCACGGCCGGCTTTGTACTCATACCGGCTGACAATCCCCCATCAGGCCCGACCGCCGGGCTGTCGGGTTCCATTGCGGGCAACAGCGAGACATCCGGCGACCAGGGCAATCCCGACACGAGCGATCCGGATAGCAATTCCGGCCAGAAGAACCCGGTCGATCCGGGCGGCAACCACGCTCCAGATCAGAACACGGGACAGACGGCCAACAGGCCGGGCGCCGACAACGCCAACCCCAGCACTGAGGATCATTCCAGCCCCCCCGGCGACACCACGCCGAATAGCAACCAGGTCACACCCTCGATCGATCCCGACAACACCACGGTGATCCAGACGCCCGCGGACAAGCCCAGGGTAGTGACAATCAAATCACGCCCGAAAAAAGCTGTGGTCAAGGATGATGAGGGCGTGTTTTTGGGCACCACTCCGCTCAGAGTCAAAGTCATCCCCGGCGCAGCCAAAACATTCACGATCAGCAAGCAGCGCTATCGCGATGTCTCGATCGAAATCGATGGGAGCCAAAAGGTCGTACCGGTAAAATTGTCCAAACGCCCCAGAACCATTCGTCCCGACCCGGACGACTCGACGACCAGCGACCCGACTGACGAGCAGAACCCGGGGTCCAATCAGAATCCAGACAAAGACAAAGACAAAGACAAAGACAAAGACAAAGACAAAGACAAAGACAAAGAAGACAAGGGGACCGGCACTCTCAACATGGGGCTCGAGTAGCGCTCGCGACCCAGATTACTCCGGTTCGATCGCAGGTCAAAATGCCAGATGGAGCGGACGTGATCACTGCAAACCAGACTGTATGATCGGAAACTCAACCTGATGACTACCTGGCAAAACAGAAGTTCTATTCGCCTTTTGATCGCGTGGTTCGCGGCGCTCATCGTTCTGGCTGCGCCTCTTGCGGCCAGCGTGGCTCAGCCTCAAACGCCGCGCGAGCGGGCCCGCGAGCACTATATCAAGGGCAAGGAGCTTTTCTCTGCGGGTGATTATCGCGATGCCATTCGAGAGTTTGCCGAGGCAGACCGGCTGTCCCCGTCTCCCCTTCTCGACTTCAACATCGGTTTGGCCTACGAGCAACTGGGCCAACGCGAGCAAGCGCTGCAGCATTATCGGTCCTATCTGCAGCGTCTGCCCAGCGCGAGAAACCGGGATACGGTGGCGGCAAAAATCACTCTCCTCGAGACCGAGCTGTCCCGGGAAACCCGCCGGGCTGAAGAAGAGCGTCTGGCCGAACAAGCGCGCCGGGCTGAAGAAGCCAAGCGAGCCGAGGAAGCCAGGCGGGCCGAGGAAGCCAGGCGGGCCGAGGAAGCCAGGCGAGCCGAGGAAGCCAGGCGAGCCGACGATGCCAGAAGGGCCCAAGAATTGCGCCGAGCCCCGGTGCAACAGCCGAGCACAGGGGATCCTCAACTCGACCGCGCCGCGTCGATCGATGTGGCGGCCGTCCGCGATCAACGTGCAGCTCGCATACCGCGCCGCTCGTCGGCCCAACAGCCAGCCGCGACCACCCACGAGAACTTTGGTGATCAAGGCAAAAAACAATCCAAGCCCGCCTACAAACAGTGGTGGTTCTGGGCCGTGGTCGGTGTCAGCGCCATCATCATCATCGATATCTCATCGTCCGGTTCCAACGCCGCCAGCTCGACGTCCAATTCTGCCAGTCCAATTCTGTTTCGCTTCTGAGCCCGCTCACAGTGCTCAGAGCCCCATGAACAGCCACATCATCAGTCTACAAATGCCAGCGAAGCGCCTTGTGCGATCCACGACGAATTCGCTTCTGTTTAGTGCCACCTCAGCGCTGGTAGTCGGGGCGAGTCCAGAGGTATAGTGGATTCCATGTTCGGTGCGAGACTGGTCCTGGCCTGCTGGCGCCGGCGGCGCGGCCGGATTCTGGCGGTCAAATGGGGGCTCAATCCCAACTCGTCCAGTCTCGGAGTGGATGTCACCTTCCTTTTGTTTGGCGCTGCATCGCTGGCGTTGGCCACACCAGTTGTGTCTGCGCTTCTCCGCTGGCGCCGGCCGGTAGCCGCGCCTGCCGACAGCGATCCCGGCGATCTCGTGGCGGCGAGTTCACCGGACAACTCGCCACTCTCAGAGTCCAAACGCGGTGTTGCTCTGGCCGATGAAGCGTCTCCAGTTGATAAAGCCACTGCGCCAGGCAGCGACTGAGCTCGCTCGACTGGTTGGAGGTGATGGATTCTTGGGCGAAGCGCTCCGGCGGACTCTCGCCGGGTCGCGCGCACTGTCGGGCAAACGCGTTTTCCCGAATGCTGCCAGACTCGAGCCGTTCGGTGCCATTATCCAGCTCATCCGACCGCGCGCGCTGGTCTTTGTCGACCGCAAGCGCGCGCGACGCCTCGGGCTCGCGCCGGGTCCAGACCCGACAGTGTGGCGCGATGTCGACGACGACGGTCGGGTTGGCCGCTCGGTATTGACCGCGCCGCTCGAAGCGCATTTGCAGCTGACCAACCGCTGTGACGCCGGCTGTCGGGGTTGTTACACCGCGGCGACCTCGCGCGGCGCAGCCGGCGAATGGGGGCTCGAACAGTGGAAGCGGGCCATTGACGAGCTTGCCGCCATGGGCGTCTTTCACCTCGCACTCGGTGGTGGTGAGAGCGCCGTACTACCCTGGCTCGGCGAGGTTGCGGCGCACGCGCGCGAGCGCGGTCTCATTCCGAATCTCACCACCAGCGGGCTCACCGGGCTCGACAACCTGCTGGCCACAGTTCATCGGTTTGGCCAGATCAACGTGTCCCTGGACGGGTTGGGCTCGACCTATGCCAGGGTCCGAGGATTCGACGGCTTTGCCCGGGCTGACCGAGCCATCCGGGCGCTACGTGCCCGCAAGGCAGAGATCGGCATCAACGTGGTCGTTACCCGCCACAACTTCGATCAGCTCGGCGATCTGTTCGCCTATGCGCGAAGATGCCGACTCAACGAGGTCGAGTTGTTGCGCTTCAAGCCGGCCGGCCGTGGCGCGCACGCTTTTTCCTCGACGACATGCACCGACGCCCAGCACCGTCGTTTTTTGCCCGAGATTCTGCGCGCGGCCCGGCGCCAGCGGATTCGAGTTCGGGTCGATTGCTCGTACACGCCCATGGTCGTACACCATCGGCCCGATCCGGATTTTCTGGCTTCCCTGGCGGTGTATGGCTGTATTGGTGGCGACTTCTTGATCGGAGCCAGGGCATCCGGGCTGGTCACCGCCTGCAGTTTTGCGCCGCCGCCTCCGGACCGTCCGACTGTCGACCAACTGGCCCGTTATTGGCCCGGCAAGGACGCCTTTGCCCGGTTTCGCAACTGGCGCCAGGCAGCCGAACCGTGTGCGAGCTGTACTTATCACGAGATGTGCCGGGGCGGATGCAATGTGGTATCTGGCCACGTACTCGGCGACGGGAATCTGCCCGACCCCGAATGCCCACGGGTTGTCGACTGGACCGCGCAGCGGGGCCAGAACGCCGAACAGCGATATGGGGCTGTGCGGGCTCGCAATCGATTGCCGGTTGTGATGTAGACTCCTCGGGGCATGAAGACCATCATGATCATCAGCGACGCTACCGGTGAGACTGCCGAGCGTATGGTTCGGGCCGCGACCCTTCAGTTCAAGGACACGCCGGTCAACATCCGGACCTATTCACGCGTGCGTCTCGAGACCGAGGTCGAGCAGCTCATCGAGCGCGCTGCCGAATTGCGCGCGCTGGTCGTGTTCACCGTCGTCAACCCCGAGGAGCGCGACGTGCTGCTCACTCTGATCGATCGCCACAATGTCGAGGCGGTCGATCTGATCGGCGCGCTCATCGGCAAGCTGGCCAGCTTTCTCGGCACCCAGCCCTCGGGCGTACCCGGCCTTTTGCACGCGCTCGACGCCGATTATTTCCGCCGCATGGAGGCGGTCGATTTTGCGGTCAAGAACGACGACGGCGCCGAACCGCGCAATTTGCCCAAGGCCGATCTGGTTCTGGTCGGAGTGTCGCGTACGTCCAAGACCCCGCTGTCCACGTATCTGGCCCAGCGCGGCCTCAAGGTCGCCAATGTGCCGCTGGTCATGGGCGTCGATCCACCTGAGCAACTCGAACAAGTGGCCGACAACCGGGTCTACGGCCTGGTCATTCAACCCGACAACCTGGTCCGCATCCGCCAGCAGCGACTCAAGCATCTGGGCATGCCGGCAGATGCGAGCTATGGCACCCGCCAGCACATCGAAAAAGAGATCGGTTATTCGCGCGAAATCTTCCGCAAACATCCCAACTGGCCGGTCATCGACGTGACCAACAAGGCCATCGAGGAAACTGCAGCCGATATCCTGCGACTGTACAAACAGCGCGTCGAAGGCGTGGTCTAAACAGAACACATTGACTGTGGACGTTGGATCTTTCCGACGCGAGCGTATGTAGCTGGCCAGTCCGGCAAACAGTGCGACTCGTCACAGCGATCACGACAGAGCGCCGAGGACGGCGTCTCGCACCTGGTCGTAGTTCTCGGGCAGATCGACTGGAGTATTGCGGTATTTGGGAGTGGGCACGCCGTCGAGGATGCCCTCGTGATAGTGAGTTTTGAATTCGCTGAATTTGAGCCCATTGGCAGTGGAGATGACCACGACGCGGTGTTCTCGGGTGATCTCGCCGCGCTCGGATAGCTTTTCCAGGGCGGCCAGGGCCACCCCGGTGTGCGGGCAGCAGAACAGACCGGCGAGATCGGCGCGGCCTGCCGCATTGGCCAGTTCCTCTTCGCTGGCCTGCTCGACCACACCGTCGAATTCTCTGATCGCACGCACGGCTTTTTTGTAGCTCACCGGGTTGCCGATCTGAATGGCCGAAGCCAGCGTGGTTCGAGCGCGAACCGGCTCGAATTCGCGAAACTGCTTCTGGTAGCTGGTGTACAGCGGATTGGCTCGTTCGGCCTGAGCCACGCAAATGCGCGGCCTGCTGCTGGCCAGGCCGAGGTCGAGCATCATTTGAAAGCCAGCACCGAGCGCTGACACATTGCCCAGGTTGCCGCCCGGGATGATGACCCAGTCGGGGACCTGCCAGTCGGACTGCTGCATGATCTCCAGCGCCACTGTCTTTTGTCCCTCCAGACGCAACGAGTTCATCGAGTTGGCCAGATAGACCCCTTCCCTCTCGGCCAGCTCGGTAACCAGGCGCATACAGCCGTCAAAATCGGAATCAACCGCCAGAACCAGAGCTCCGTTGGCCAGCGGTTGCACCAGCTGTGCCGTGGAAATCTTGCCGCGCGGCAAGATCACCACCGCCTTGATGCCGGCCGCAGCTGCGTAGGCTGCGAGCGATGCCGACGTATCACCCGTGGACGCGCAGGCAATGGCCGAGATATTCGATCCATCGGTGATCATCTGCTTGACCGTCGAAACCAGCACCGTCATGCCGAGATCTTTGAACGAGCCGCTGTGCGAATTGCCACACTGCTTGATCCACAGGTCGGGAATACCGAGGCTTTCACCGTAACGCTGTGCCCACATCAGATTGGTATTTCCCTCGAAGAGCGAGACCACGTTATCGTCGCGCACATGGGGAGCAACCCACTCCTTTTTACCCCACACACCCGACCCATAAGGCCAGTTGGTGGTACCGACGCGGCTGTCGAATAGCTTCATCCACGCCGCCGCCGAACGGCGTTTGAGCGCCTGGATATCGTGTACCACGTCCAATAGATCGCCGCACTGGGGACAGCGATAAACCGCCGAGTCAAGCGGTAGATCACCCTCGCACTCGGCAATGCATCGAAAGACAGCTCGATATTCCATGGCGCAATCCTAGCGGAATCCTGGCGGGGACGCTGTACGCTTTTGACTTTGGCGACAATGTAGGATTTGACCTCTAAGCTTACAAGCTTAGACCGTCCCCGAACTCTCACTCGATCTCGCGAACCAGGTCGTGGGCGCCAACGCCCTCCTTGAATGCACGCAGATCGTGGTAGATGACAACCATGACCACTGCGCTCAGTGCGCCGATCAACACATTGGCGATGATGTCGATGATCAAACCACCCGAGCCCAGTGCGACCCGCAGAAAACCAGTGACAAGACTGATACTGAACGCGATCAGAACGAGTACCATACTGATGGCAAAGATGGACCCTTTATGGCCATCGGTGAGCTCCTTGCTGCGGGTCAACGACTCGACGATGCCCGGCTGCTCGACCACCGCAACAGGCACTGCGACACAAAACATCGTATATAGAATGATGCCCGGAATAATGAACAGAATGACGCCAAGGAAAACCGCCAGTGTCGTCAGAACGCTGACGCAGAGCACGGGCAGCAACCGCTTGAAGCCAATCTCGATGCATGCACCCGCGCTGGCGTGTTTGCCGCGCATTTCTTGCAGCACACCGTAGAGCACTGCCGCAGACGCAAGTAAGTGGAGCACCGTGGACAGGAATCCCCCGCCCACGATGTAGTGCATTGCGTGGGCCTGATCGACGCCTCCACTGGCAACGTCCACGGCCATGAAGATGATCGGAATGTAGACGAGCCCGGTGAGGAGCATGAACGAGAAGAAATTCGCCAACAAGATCGAAACGCTGCGCGAGATGACATCGCCAACGCGAAGCTGGTTCATAGTTGAGCTCTCCAGTGCGGTGGGTCGTGTAGAACGCGAGAAATCTCGCCCAGGCTTATTTTGGCCGACGATTGTTTCTACGCATGCATTATGTTCAACAGCCGGGCCCCTGACAATTGCACTCGACTTCGCTCTGCGGCCCGACCAAGTGCATTGACGTTGCTGCTGGCATGCGTCGCAGTCTGACAATTGCACTCGACTTCGCTCTGCGGCCCGACACCCCGGCAAGCAATGCGGAGCGAGCGAATTTCTTACCGAGCCGGCGCCCGGGGCGACCGGCTACTCGATCGCAGTGCAACGGGCAGTGGTCGGGCGTCGGACGGTGAGGAGGTACCCGCGCGGCCGGGACCTGTGTTACTCCTCTGTATCGTATCCAGGTTGCTGAGCCCAAGGAGCATCTGTGAAGCGGATCGGTTTTATACTCAAGCCAGGGAGTGCCGAGAGCCGGGAAATCCTCGCCGAGCTCGTGCCCTGGTTGCGCGGCGAAGGCCACCTGCCAGTGGTCGCCGACGAGGACGGAGTGGCCGAGGAGGGCGTTATGATCGTTCCGCGCGAGCAGATCGGTACCGAGATCGACCTGGCGGTGGTGCTGGGCGGCGACGGTACGATTCTCGGCGCCAATGCACTGATCGCCGACCGGGCGGTGCCGATTTTGGGCATCAATTTGGGCCGGCTGGGATTCTTGACCGGGTTTGATCCCACCGAGGCCCAACAGGCCCTGTCCGACGCGCTCGCCGGCAAACTGGGTGCCAGCGAGCGCATGCGCCTGGCCTTGACCTATCGGCCGAGCGGCGGTGACATGGTGCAGCGGACGGCGCTCAATGACGCAGTCGTACATCAGGGCTCGATGGCCCGCCTCATCGAAATCGAGACCACGATCGGCGATGATCTGATCTCGGTATATCGGGCTGACGGCCTGGTGGTATGTACTCCGACCGGCTCGACCGCGCACAATCTGGCGGCCGGGGGACCGATCCTCATGCCCGGGCAAAAAGCCATGGCGATCACTCCGATCTGTGCCCACTCGCTCACCAGTCGGCCGCTGGTCGTGCCTGCGGCCGCCACAGTCAGCATAAAACCCACCGGTCACACGCGCGGCGCCGTGCTCACTGTCGATGGCCAGTGGGGTCACTCGCTCCAGCCCGGCGACCGGATCGACATCACCGCGGCCGAGCGACCGCTCTTGCTGTTTGATTCGGACAAACGCTACTTTGACGTCTTGCGCGAAAAGTTGCACTGGGACGCGCGCCCGGCTCGCTTCAGCGAGCCCGATCAGCCCCACTCCTCGTGACGAGGCACACCATGCTCCGCCATCTTCGGGTCACCAACTTCGCCATTCTGTCCGACGTCGCCATGGACTTTGGCGACGGCTTTGTCGCGCTCACCGGCGAGACCGGCGCCGGCAAATCACTCATCGTCGAGGCGGTCAACCTGTTGCGCGGCGGCCGGGCCAGCGCCGATATTCCGCGCGCCGGCGCCAAAGAGGCCGTGGTCGAGGCCATTTTCGAAATCCCCGGCGATCTCGACGGCAAGGTGCGCGACGTACTGAAAAGCGCCGGCCTGCCCGAAGGCGAAGGCGACGTCCTGATACGCCGGGTCATCCAGCGCGGTGGACGCAGCCGCACCTACGTCAACGGCGCGTTGACCACGGCCAAACGGCTCGCCGAACTGGGCAGCTATCTGGTCGAACTGTCCGGTCAGCACCAGCACCAGGGCCTGGCCGACGCCCGCCGACATCGCGACATCCTCGACGCCTTTGCCCGCAACGACCGCGAACTCGAGACCATGCGCGCGGCCCATGCAGTCATACGCGAGGCCGAGTCGGCTATCGCCGAGCTCGGTGGCGATCCCGCCCAGCTCGCCGATCGGATCGAATATCTGCGTTTTCAACTAGAAGAGATCGAGGCCGCGCAGCTGAGTGAAAACGAGGACGAGGAGCTGGACGCCGAACGCAAGCGACTGCAATCTGTCGATCGGCTGGACAGTGCAGCGCGGCGCGCCGAAAGCCTGTTATACGCCGGTGAGGGGGCAGCGGTCGAGAGCCTGGGCCTGGCCGCGCGCGAGCTCGAGCGGCTCATCGATGTGGATCGCAGTCTGACCGAACTATTCGAGCAGCTCGAGGAAGCCCGGGTATTGGCCGAGGAGACAGCGCGTGCTCTGCGCCAGTATGCCGAGAATCTCGACAGCGAACCGGCGCGGTTGGCCGAGGTCGAGGACCGCCTGGCTTTGCTCCACCGACTGCAGCGCAAGCACGGCGGCGATGTGGCAGCGGTCCTGGACCGTGCTGGCCAGTTGCGCGCCGAGCTCGAGCGCCTCGAGCACCGCGACGAGCGTCTGGCCGAGCTCGAGCGAGCGCGGGCCACGGCGGAGAACGCGGCGCGCAGTGCAGCAGCTGTACTGACCGAGTCGCGCCGCCGGGCTGCCGATCAGCTATCGGACCGAGTTGGCGCCGCGCTGGCCGAGCTGGGGATGGTTGGTGCGATGTTGAGCGTGGCACTCGAGCCCCGCCCGCTCGGGCCCGACGGCGCCGACCGAGTCGAGTTTTTGCTCGCCTCCAACAAGGGCGAGGATGCCAAGGCACTGGCGCGCATCGCCTCGGGCGGTGAACTTTCGCGCATCATGCTGGCACTCAAATTGTGTTTGCGCCGGGCCGACGAAGTAGCGACCTACGTGTTCGACGAAGTGGACACCGGCATCGGCGGAGCGACCGCCGAGGTCGTCGGTCATCAGATCCGCGCCCTCGGTGACCAAAGGCAGGTCCTTTGCGTCACCCATCTGCCGCAGATCGTGGCCTTTGCCGACCAGCACTTTCACGTATCGAAGTACGAAGTCGACGGCCGGACCGAGACGGCAGTGCGCACCTTGACCGGCAAAGAACGCCGCGACGAAATGGCCCGCATGCTCGGCGGTGTCGAGATCACCGCGAGCGCCCGCGCCCACGCCGCGGCCATGCTCAAGGCCGCCGCCAAACACAGACCGAGCGTGTGACCCGCGGGCCAGGCCCGGGCTCGCAGGTACTCATGACGGATTGCCGTAGAGCGAAGCGGCGCCTTGTTTGTCGAGATCGGACAGGGCCAGCGTACTGTTGGTGCCGCCGCACTGCGGATAATGCATGGTCGAGCCCTGATCATAATCGGTCAGGTTGCGATAGCTGAGGTTCTCGATGCAAAACAGCCCGGTGGCCAAAAACGCCTCGATACGGGTGTGTTCGTGGCGGAAACCCAGCGCATGGCCGAGTTCGTGGCGCATGATGCCGACCAGCGGGTAGCTCGACGTGAATGCATCCTCGTCGACCAGAATGTTGCGCGCCGAGCGCGACGAGCTGGGAAAAAACGCCCGCGCCAGATACGATTGGCCGGTGACCAAGCGGACGTCGAATACGACATTGTTGTTGCTCGCAGTGCAATCGGAATCCTGCGACGAGTCGTAGATGAAATTGATGTCTGCAGCAGCTTCCCATTCCCCTGTTGCCGCGTTCATCGCGTTTACCAACTCGGTTTTACGCGCGCCAAAGTTGTCGCTGACGCAGTACGTTAAATTCAGTTTTTCAGTATTACTCCACTTGTCGTCAACGCCGCCAACCGTGTTGACCGCCAGGGCCGGACCGGACACGAACGATTCGTAATACTCGGTGACGCGCTCCATGTTCTCGAGTGGCAGATCACCGTCAAAAATGTATACCCCTCCCTGCCAGGGCTCCTGGTAGACCATTTCCATGAACTCCTCGAACGACAGGTCGATACGATTGCTGTCGACGTCGAGCTCCTCACCCCCACAACCAGTGGCCAGAATCGCCGCAACAGCCGCGCCCATGACAAACCTGATGCCGAACATGGTGTCATTGATATACTTCTTCATTTTAACCCCTTATATCGTTTTGCACTATTCCTTGTGACATGACTGATAATCGACAAGGTAGAAGTCGATACCTTAGCACCGTAATTCAGGTTTGCCCATTACAGTCTATTACACACGAGAGAACACAAGTATCATTGAACGATAAAGGTGTTAGATTCACTGCAATCCACGAAGGTAGTACATTCCAACTCAACCATTTACAAATCCCGGCTAGCCCAGGCTAGCCCACCATTGCAGGATAAACTCACAGAGCGCCACATATACCTACATTTCATGCCGACGGAATCAACAACGCGCGATACGTTTGTCCGGCCAGCCAATGGTCGACCGATCTCAATACGTGGAAATCCAGCCAGTCGAAATCGAGCAGGGCTAGTGGTCGCTTTTGGAGCGGAGCAACTTGCCCAGCCGGACCCGGGTGATCTTGCGCTGCTCTTCGGCAGCGATCTTGAGCTCCTCATCGGCGTCGTTGTCGAGTCGCTCGCGCAATAAGGACAGCATCTTGGCTGCGGATTTGCCTGAGGCGTACACGATGAATGTGTAGCCGAACTGCTCGTAGTAGGAGCGGTTGGCCTCGGCGAGTCTATCGAGTTCGGCGTCACTGGCGTTGGCCAGTCCGGATTGCTCGTTCCGGGACCAGCTGATCGATCGGTCCCCTCCCTCTTTGCTCTCGCCGATGCGGGGATGGGCAGCAAATGCCTCGAGCCAGTCGAACTTGTCCAGCTTCGACCACGCCTGGTCGGCGGTGCGCACGAGCGAAGCCACATCGGCAAACGGCCGCGCCTCGGCCATCGCCTGGCCCCATGCAGAAGATCCGCAGCAGGCCAGCATATCGGTCTCGAATTCCTCATCGCTGGACGCGTTCAACCGGGCCAGAGCCGAGCGAATGCCGGCCGAACGCTGCGTGGTACCGTAGAGCCGCAAACGGGCCACCCCACCGTCGGGATAGATGTTGAAGCGAACGTGCGTGACCGGTTCGGCTCCGACGATCTCTTGCTCGAAAAACTGCCGGCTGTTGGGCTGGAGCGGCACTTCGGGCAAAAACGGCTTCCAATTGCAGTATCCACTGGTCAAAAAACCGACGTCGCCGTCGCGATCCCGGGGCACCGTGCACGACTCGACACTGCACGATCCCGGCGCGTTGCCGACAAAGTGGGTGGTATCGACCTCGAGCCGGTCGATGGTGCCACGCGCGCCCAGTTTGATGATCGCCCAATCATTACCGGGGCCGCGCCGTCGGCGGGTATCCCAGCCTTCGCTCATGTCGCGTGCCGGTCCGGGCATGATGAGGTTATGGCTGCTGCCGAAGAACATGTCGCTCTGCGCCAATACCCGGCCGCCGTTCTCAATCGAGGCCAGATCGATGCGGCCGCCCCGAAAGTCGATGTAATCCCAATCGGGGATGACCTCTCCGTGGACCCGGAGTCGGGCCACGCCGCCGTCGGGATGGACATTGAGCCGCAGGTGGGTCACCCGGGTGTTGATACCGGCTGGATCGTCGATCTCGAATTTGTTCTTGGCGTGGCCGTCGAGCTTGGACTGAGGCAATACCTCCCGCCACGGAATGCCATCGGTCAGCAGTTCTTCGGTGCTCGGATTGCCGGGCAGAGTGCACACGTCGATCGAGCATGAATCGGGGTAGTTGCCACGAAAGTGGCGAGTATCGATGACCACGCCGCGAAGGGCGCCGGCCAGGCCCAGGCGGACGATGACCCAGTCGTGGCCGGGACTGCGCCGTCGCCTGGTCTCCCACCCGTCCATCCACTTGCCGCGATCGGTGTACTTGTCCGCGATCCATCGGGCCTCGCTGGCCTTGAGGAGGTTCTCTTTGGGCGCAAAAAACTCGTCGCTCGCGGCCAGCACTGCGCCGCCTACTGTTTCAGATACCAGGTCTACCAGGTCGAGAAAGTTACTCATAGCTATTGTCGGCAGAGGAAGAGCCCACTCGGGTCTGCCGAAGTGGGCATCCTTATCATAGAAGAATCGGCGGTGCAGAGGCCATCGTCCCGCTCTTGCTACTGGGAATGCGCAGCGTGGCGCAGCTGCCCGGCCACTGTGACCTGACCGGCGCCCGCCTGGAGAGTCTACCCGACGACCAATGACTCCATCCTGCAAGTGCGCTGGGCGCCGATGCGGGTACGCTCGCAATCTGCACGAAATTGCTCGTTCTCGTAGCGGGTTTGTCAGTGTTTGGCGTTTTGGTTTTAGAATAGCTTGCTGATCATCGAGCTGGCGCGATCGACCACCCCGCCGCCGTAGAGCCTTTTGATCAGGCTGCGTACCCGGTCATACGTATTGGCCGGCAAGTTGAAACTGAGCAGGTCGATCGGTGAGGCAAAGCGCTGCTCGACAGTCGATTTGGTACGGGTGAACTCGCGCAAGCCCTCGTCGCCGTGAATGCGACCGAAGCCCGATTCGCCGACCCCGCCGAAGGGCAGGGAGGGAATGGCACTGTAGGCAAGAACCGAATTGATCGACGTCATCCCGGCGCGAATTCTGTCTGCTAGCTCGCGCACCCGCTCGGTACCAAATATCGACGAGCCCAGGCCAAAGTCAGTCTGGTTGGCCTGGCGTACCCCCTCTTCGGCGTCTTGCACCTCGATGATGGGCAAGACCGGACCGAAGGTCTCTTCTTGCATGATCTTCATGTCTGCGGTCACGTCGACCAGAACGGTTGGACGCACGAAGTTGCCGTCCACTGTATCGACACCGCCGACCACAGCTCTGGCGCCTTTATCGAGCGCATCGCTGATGTGCTCGCGTATGATGTCGATCTGCTCGGAGCGGGTCATCGCGCCGATATCGGCGTCTTCCCCTCCGATGCGAATACGTTTGGCGCCATCGACCACTCTCGACACAAACTGGTCGTATACCGAATTGGCCACGTAGGCGCGCTCGACCGAGATGCACGCCTGCCCTGCGTTGCTCAGAGCGCCGAATAGCGCGGCTTCAGCTGCTTTATCCACATCGGCGTCACCGGCGACAATGAGGGGATCTTTGCCGCCCAGCTCCATCAGAACCGGGGTGAGATTTTCGGACGCGGCGGCCATGACTTTGCGACCGGTGGCCGACGAGCCGGTAAATGCTACCTTATCGACTGCCGATCGGGCCAGTGCGGCGCCGGTCGTTCCGCCGCCCGTGACGACCTGGACCAGATTGGGCACGCTCATGGTACGCGCGGCTATATCGGCCAGCAAGCGGCCGATGAGCGGAGTGAGTTCGGAAGGCTTAAACACCACCGCATTGCCCGCAGCGAGGGCATACGCGATCGAGCCCATGGGGGTGAATATCGGGTAGTTCCACGGTCCGATCACGCCGATCACACCGAGCGGATGGTAGCTGATCCTGGCCCGAAAGTTGGCCAAGATGCCGGGACTGACCCGATGCGGTGCGAGCGCTTTTGCGGCGCGGTTGGTGGCGTGCTGCAAGTGATTCAGCGCCATCGCAACCTCGACGATGGCGTCTACCCTGGGTTTGCCGTTTTCTCGATGGATCAGGTCGGCGAGGTCGTCGGCGCGTGCGGCCAGAGCGTGGCGCCATTGGTCGAGCTCGCTTTTGCGCGCCGGCATGGGCAGGGCCTGCCAATCCTGCGCGGCCTGCCGAGCGCGCGACACACTGGCGTTGACCTCGGCTTCCGAGTGGATCGGAACCGAGCCGATCACCTCGCCGGTAGATGGATTCAAGACATTGATAACATTCGAATTATCGGTAGCACCAGTCGTGCTGGACGACTCGGTAACAGCCATGGGGCCCTCCTGGCATCCGTGTGGGGGCAGAATACTACCACTCTCATCGCGTCGAGCATCGAAAGCTCGCCACAGTCGTGCGGTGAGGGCATCGGGCCGGGCGGCGAGGATTGGCGCAGCCCTTGCTCGACGTTAAAGTGCCGGACATGTTGGACCCGACCTTCGCGGCGACCCCGCCGCGCTTCGACGCCGAATTCCGTCGCCAACTCGAGCAGTTGTTCCGCTGGCGTCGCGATGTTCGCCGGTTCCGGACCGATCCGGTGGAGCCGGCGATTGTCGATTCGCTCATCGAACTGGCGGCTCTTGCGCCGTCGGTTGGCAACAGCCAGCCGTGGCGATTTGTCAAGGTCAATCGGCCGGAGCGACGCGCCCGGGTACGGAGCAACTTCGAGCGCTGCAACGCGGACGCCCTCGACGACTATGCGGGCGAACGGGCCAAGTTATATGCCACCCTCAAACTCGCCGGTCTCGATCGTGCGCCGGTCCATCTGGCTGTCTTCGCCGATACGGATTCTGTTCTCGGCTCTGGGCTGGGCCGCAAAACCATGCCGGAAATGCTCCATTACTCGGTGGTCTCGGCCATCAATATCCTGTGGCTTGCCGCTCGCGCGCACGGAATCGGCGTGGGGTGGGTATCCATCCTCGATCCCGACGAGATCGCCGCCATCATGGAGATTCCCCAGCAATGGAGGCTGATCGCGTATCTCTGCATGGGCCATCCCGAACAGGAGCACATCACCCCCGAGCTAGAGCGGGCGGGATGGCAGGAACGAGTCGACTTTAAACAGTTCGTGTTTGAGCGTTGAACAGAAACCCATCTTACAGTTGTGGATCGAGTCGAGGCGTTTCTGTTGCGAGGCCAATCGCCGGGACTCGATATCCGGGGCTCTGCCTGTAGATGAGAACTGAACGCACAGCGGTCGGGCCGCGCGGTCAGGTTGCATCCCTTGCGAAGTGACCGCATGTGGTCGAGCCGGTCGCGGGCTTGCCGCGGTCAAAGACCGCGACTATCTTCCGGCCATGAGTGTCTTTGCAAAGACCGGCAAGCGAGCGCTGAAGAGCGTGTTGGCCGGATTGAACCGCGCCGACGAGATCGGCGGCGAGATCCGCGATATCATCGTGGAGCGTATGCTCGAAAACCAGCGCTACGTCGCTCTGCGCAAGCGTATCGCTGCAGCACGCGGCAAGAGCTACACGTCCAGGGCAGAGGCCGAGGCCGCCAGGGCGGCCAGGCGATCGGCCCGGGCGGCCCAGGCACCTCCTCCGGCTGCGAGTGTCCCAAAGCCGCCTGCTCGGCTCGGTGATCCCGACCTGCCCGCGCAGATCTACGGCAAGACCTCGTGTCCGTGGACTGGCCGGGCCATTCGGCTGCTCGAAGATCTAAAAGTCGATTACGACTTCATCGACCTCGATGAGCCCGACAACGACCCACTGACCACCACACTGGTCGCAGAGACCACGCAAAACACGGTGCCGTTCATCTATGTGCGCGGTCAGTTCGTCGGTGGGTTCAACGCACTCGACGAGCTCCAGCGCGTCGGCAGGCTCGAGTATCTGCTCATGACCGCCGAACAGCGCAAAGAAGCCAATCCCGCTCTGGCCAATATCGCAGTCACACCGCGTCCCAACAGCGATGACATTGCCCCTGGCGAGGTCAACTGAGTTACCCACGGCGCGGCTGTTGCTGGCTCACCAGACCGGCACCAGCCTCGAAACGCTGGACCAGAGCCGCCGCCGAGTGGCACACCGAGGGAGAGTGAGGCGACGTGGTGCCCGAGTTGGTGAGCTCATCGGATTTTGCCCACGTTGGCCAGTTCGCTTTCGATGGGCAAGCGGCGAATGCGATGTCCCGTGGCGGCGAAAATGGCGTTGGCCACTGCCGGGGCAATTGGCGGCAGACCCGGCTCTCCCACGCCGGTGGGAGACTCGTCGCTGGCCACGATGTGAACCTCGATCCGGGGCATCTCGAACATGCGCAGCATTGCATAATCGTGAAAATTGCTCTGCTGCACGCGACCGCCGGCAAATGTGATCTGCTGTTTGAGCGCCGCACTCAGTCCGAACACGATGGCGCCTTCCATCTGCGCCTCGACAATGTCGGGATTGACCACCTGACCGCAATCCACGGCACAGACCACCCGATGCACCTGCAGCGCACCATCCTTGACCGAAATCTCGGCAACCTGGGCGCAAAAACTGGCAAATGATTCGTGCTGAGCGATGCCGCGAAAAACCCCGGGCGGAAGACGCTTGCCCCATCCGGCCTTTTCCGCAGCCAGTTCGAGCACCCCGAGATTGCGCGGCGACTTTTTCAGAAGCGCGCGGCGAAACTCGAACGGGTCCCGGCCCGCCGCGTGGGCCAGTTCATCGATAAAGCTCTCGACCACAAACGCATTCTCGGAATGGCCGACCGACCGCCAAAACCCGACCGGCACGCCGGGTTCATGCTCGACGTATTCGACATTCAGATTTTCGATCGCATACGGAATCTCGACTGCGCCCTCGACCGAAGTGCCGTCGGTCAGCACACTGGTCTTGAACATGCGCGCCCCGGATCTACCCATCATCAGCTTGGCAACACGGGGCATCCAATCAGGCATCATGGCCGACAGCCAATCCTTGCCGATCTGGCCAAAAATCGACTGGGCGACCAGGCGGTGCGACCAGGCGATGGGATTGCCCTCGGCGTCGACACCGCCCTTGAGAACATTGTAGGTCTGCGGCCGGTAAAAGTCGTTCTGCATGTCGTCTTCTCGCGACCAGACGACTTTGACGGGTTTTTTGATCCGCTGCGAGATGTCGACCGCCTCGGCGACGTAATCCTGGGCCAGCCTGCGGCCAAATCCACCGCCGATCAGCGTGTTGTGAACGACAATGTCGTCAAACGGTATATCAGTCATATGGGCGATGAGCTCTCGGGCCAAACCCGGCGCCTGACTCGGCGCCCATACTTCGCAACCCCGGTCGGAGACATGGGCTGTGCAGTTCATCGGCTCCATGGTGGCGTGGGCCAGATACGGCACTTCGTAGACCACCTCGAGCTTCGTTGCCGCGCTGGCCAGCGCCCGATCGACATTGCCGTGATCGCGGACATTTTTGCCGAATTCCTCGGCCCGGTGGGCCAGCTCCTTGCGGAACGACTCGGTGTCAAAGCCGGACAGCGCGCCCTCGTCCCAATCGACCTCGACCTTCGCTGCAGCACTGCGGGCCCGCCAATAGGTATCGGCAACCACAGCAACCCCGTTGCGAATGGGAAAAACGCCGCTTACCCCAGGTTGCGCCCGTGCCGCATCGGCCCGAATCGCCCTCGGTTTGCCGCCGATCACCGGGCAGCGGATGACCACTGCGTTGACCATGCCGGCGACCACGACATCGATGCCAAACCTCGCCGTACCGTCGGATTTGGCCGGCGCATCGAGCCTGCCGAGCGGCGTTCCGAGCACCTTCCACTGATCGGGTTTCTTGAGCTGGGGACTCGGGACTTCGAGTAATGCGGCGATCTCGGTCAATTCACCGTACGCGGCACGCCGACCCGACGGCTTGTGAAGGATGGCTCCATTTTGGGCCTCACACTCGGACATCTTCACATTCCATGCCGCGGAAGCCGCCTTGCGCAGCATTTCCCGGGCCGCAGCTGCCGCCTTGCGCAACGGCTGCCAGGCCTCGACCACGCTGGTCGACCCACCGGTCACCTGCATAAAAAACTGATCGTGGTCGTAGCGGCGCTCCGCCCGGGCCAGCTCGACGCGGATCGACCCGGGGTCGACTTCGAGCTCCTCGGCAACCATCATGGTATGCGAGGTCATGGTTCCCTGGCCCATCTCGACCCGATCCAGGGTGAAAATAATCTGGTTGTCGCGGGTGATCTTGATCCATGCGTTGGGCACGAACTCGCCGGTTCGCTCGGCGTGCTCGGCCATCTCGCGCCGGCGAATGCTGTGTCGGGCGCAACCGGGCAGATAAAGTCCGATCACCAATGCACCACTTGTGCCCACGCTGGACCGCAAAAAGTCGCGGCGAGAGGCTCCGGTCCGCGATGGTCGCCGGGTCAAGAGTCACCCCCTCGGCTCGCCGCCATCTCGCCGGCCGCTCGGTGAATCGCCTTGCGAATGCGCTGATATGTCCCGCATCGGCAGACGTTGGCGGACATTACAGCATCGATGTCTTCATCGCTCGGCAAAGGACGCTCGGCCAGCATGGCGGCAGCCGACATGATCTGTCCGCTCTGGCAATAGCCGCACTGGGGGACATTCTCGGCCACCCACGCCTTCTGCAATGGATGAGGCCCGCCCCGCGGCCCGGTCAGTCCTTCGATGGTGCGAACCGCGCGGCCCGCTACCTCCCGTATCGGAACCACGCATGACCGAATGGCCTGGCCATCGAGATGGACAGTACACGACCCACAGAGAGCCATGCCGCAGCCAAACTTGGTTCCGGTCAGCCCGAGTTGCTCACGCAATACCCACAAGAGCGGCGTTTCAGGCTCGACCTCCACGGTCTGCTCAGTGCCATTGACCTTAAAAACAATGCCGTGAGAAACAGTCATGTATACCCCGTAACAAGATCGAGGACTCGGTTCAAACCATCCCGACCACCTGGACAGGCGGCCGGCCAGGACAGCAATACTGCCCTCGCTGAGCTCTCCGTACTGAACCCGTGAGCCATGGTGATAGTGACCGATGGTCACTTATTTGTCAAGGTAAGGTATCGAGTACGGGGCTCCGGACAGGGCGCTGCAAGAGATTGCAATTGCAGTGCGGTATGGATCGAGCACCGACCGTATTCGCGGGCCGGGTCGGGGTGTTCAATCAATTCGCTCGAATCCGGGATCCGGGAAACTCGGACCCGAGCTGGCTTCCACGGGCACTTTCATCACCGAGTTCAATCCCACACCGGCGGCTCCGACCAGGAGCAGCACCAATAGCATGAGAAGGACATTCTTGTACGGGTGTCCGCTCTCGTCACCTATTGATCGGGTGGCGGCGCGACTCATGAATGTGGCCTCGGCCATCCGGGACAGGCGGGTGAGCTGTTTTTGCGCGATCGTATCGCCGGGGCGGTGGGCCAGGCGCTCGCGGTAAAATCGCGCGACAGGTGAGAATGCGAGGGCAGCCGAGGCGGCTTCGACCAGTTTGGCGTGACGACCCTGGTCCTGCCAGTTGGCATCGCATTCGGCAAAAAGTGTGTCGAACTGGGTATCGGCGCCGCGGTCGTTGCGGGCTCTGAATTCTGCAAAGAGCTCGGTGCGCAGTCCGCATTCGCGGCAGGCCGAGTGAAGGTCCTGGACCCGCCGACACTTCGGACAGCGCATGACGACGCCGCGATCGGATTTGCCGCCGCTCTCCCTTACCACAGAATCTCCGCTCGACCGGCCCGACCCCGCCGCCTTGACAAAGAAATGACCGGCACACGCACCACAATCGATCTCGATGCCCGACATCGACATGCGAAACGAGCCGAGTTCGACGATCTCTTTACACAGCTCACATTGAATCTTCATCGTTGGTTGCCGGTATCACCACCAGGGGTACAGAAAGAGGTCAGCGGCCGCGGTCGCGCACAGCGATTCCGCCGCTGAGGTTGGAGGTGAAATACAGCGAGTTTGTCGGCTCGCCGTCAAAGTCGCATTCTGCTAGCAGGTAGTACCAGTCCGTGGCGGGAGCTGCTGGCACGCCGAAGGATTGTGCGACTGCGCCGGTCTCCTCACCGGCCCGCCCGGTAATGGCCACGTAGGCACAATAGAGCTCGTTTTTGCCCAGCTTTATGTTGAGTTCGAGCCAGGTCTCGGGCATGGGCTGAATGCTCGTCGGTACTTTGGGACCGCTGGGCGCCGTTGGCCAATAGTCGGTCTCGCCATCTCCAGTGGTCAAGAAACGGCCGTTCTCGACATGGTACTGCTCCTGCCGACTCTTGAATTCGGCGATAACTGCTGGCACTTCGGTCGCCCGGGCCGCGCGCAGCTGCCGGGTGTAGAGAAACACCGCAGTGGCTGCCAGGATGCCGACGATCGCTACCGAGACCATCAGTTCTAGTAGTGACATTCCGCGTTGTGTGCATCGAAACGGAGCAGCGCCGGACTGCAGATCCAATAGTTGCAGATTCAATAGCAGATCCTGGTGCAAAGACTGGTTGCCGAGACTGGCTGCAAATACTCGTCGCGCAGAAGTATCGGAAGAAGTATCGATAGACCAACCGGGTTGTGCTCGAAAGCGCTCGCCGCAGAGGATCGGCGCGCTGCGAGATGGACTTGAGTCCGGACCTTGATCCGCCCCCATGGGCATGTCACCGTCTCCGCCCATGAGACCGTGCCTATTCCGGTCGATATCGCGCGTCAGCTCGGGGGCGTGGCTGCTCGACCAGCCGTCCGGTTATTCGATCGGCCCGATGGCGAGGTGGCGATTCATCGCCGCCTTTCTGTTGGCCCTGGCCGGCGCCAGTTGCAGCTCGCCGACAACCAGTACACCCGCAGGTCCGACCACGACCGGGCCAGACGCCGAGGAGGCAAACTCAAGCCTGCAATCGACTGCGATCATGGCGCGTGAGCCCGTGGCCAACCGGGTCCAGGTGCAACATATTCTCATCGGCTGGAGCGAACTCACCGACGCCTACCGCGGGGGCATCGATCCGCGCGCCCGATCCCGTTCCCGGCAACAGGCCGATGAACTCACCCTCGAGCTGTACCAGCGCGTCCAGGCTGGCGAGCCTTTTGAGACACTCATGGCCGAGTATTCCGAGGACCGAGCCAGCGCCGTCAGCGGGCAGTCGATCGAGGTGACTCCCGACGCCGGTCTGGTCCTTGACTTCAGGCGTCTGAGCTTGCGTCTGGCCGTTGGCGAGGTCGGTATCGTGCAGTCGCCGTATGGCTGGCACATCATCAAGCGCATCGCGTAAACCCGCTCGAGGTCGATCGCTGGCGCCCTACCCGTCGATGCGGAATTTTTGGATCCTCCAGCTATGAGGTAGGATTCATGCTATGCGACAGTCGCTCCGAGCATGACCGCAACGTCAAGAGGACTGTGGCTCGCGCCCTCGACGGGCCGGTTTTTGTTTCTCAGCAGCGTATTAACCATGCGACCTTGGCGGTGACCAAAGCGAACCGAGAGCTCTCGGTCGAATACTTCGGCCCATACGAAGTCTACGAGCGCATCGGCGTCGGAGGCATGGCCTCGGTCTGCCGCGCCAAGAAGCGCGGTATCGAGGGATTCGAGCGCGTTGTCGCGCTCAAGCGGCTGCTCTCGCACCTGGCCGAGGACGCGTCGTTCGTCAAGTCGTTCGTGCGCGAAGCTCGGCTCGCGTCCAAACTGCAGCACGCCAATATCATTCAAATCTACGATTTGGGCCGCGAAGACAAGGTGTACTACATCGCGATGGAGTACGTGAATGGCCGCGATCTTCGCAAGGTCCTCAAACAGACAGCGTACGCCACCGGGCCCATGCCCGTACCGATGATGCTATCGCTGACCCTGCAGCTTTGCGACGCCCTGGACTATGCACACTCGCTCCACGACGACAATGGAGAGGCGCTCGGTATCGTCCACCGCGACATCTCGCCATCCAATCTGCTCCTGGCCGCCGATGGCCACCTCAAGGTCATCGACTTCGGCATCGCCAAGGCCACCGCCGCATCTCTGCGTACGTCCGGCGGACGGGTCAAGGGCAAGTTTGCTTATATGGCGCCCGAAGCCATCAGAGGCCAACCGCTCGACCACCGCTCGGACCTTTTCTCGGCCGGCATCGTGGCCTACGAAATGTTGACTGCCCGCCCGCTTTTCGCGTCCAAAAACGAGTACGACACTCTGCAAAAGATCGCCACAGAATCGGTTCCTCCTCCGTCGCGACTCAATCCGGATTGTCCGCCCGAACTCGACGAGATCGTCTTGACAGCACTGGCCAAGGAACCGGACCAGCGATGGCAGACCGCCGGTGCCATGCACCGAGCTGTCGACCACGTGGTCAAGAAGCACTCGCTTCAGGCGACCAATCGCGAAATTGCCGAATGGCTGCAATGGGCGTTTGAGCAGCCTTTGCAGCGCAAGCGAGTCAAGCATCGGGGGCTGCGCCAGCGCATCGTGGAGCGTTTGACAGGCGGCGAAAAACCGAATCGCCCGAGGCCGAGCCTGCGCTCGTCGACCGGCCCGGTCGACGTCCCGGCGGCCGACAAGACCAAGATCGAGATCGTATGGGGGAACAACCCACAAAAACAGGGCGACCAGTCCAGCAAACCCGTGCTGCCCGAGTTGGTCCACCGGCACAGTCCCAGCGAACCGACTTCTCTGCCCGCAACCACCCCACAGAGAACCGCGCCGGCGACACAACCCAAATCAACCTCTGCTCGGCCGGCGTCCTCGCCGAGCCGGGCCCAGCTGTCGGCCTGGCCCCAGAGCACTCCCCAGGCCAATGCACAACGAGGTCAGACCACCTCGAGCTATCGAGTGACCATGCATGGCCTGGCACCTCCACCCGAAATAGAACGATTGCGCGCCGCGCGACGGGCCGCCAGCCAGCAACAAAGCGACGACAGACGAACGCCAGAAACCGACAGCGACCCGGCGCACCAGACTGAGGGCCCGGTAGAGCAGAACGAGGGCCCGGTAGACCAGAACGAGATTTCGGCGTACCACGCCGAGGCCCCGACCCAGGAGCTCGACCACCCGATACAAACCTCCGGCGGCCAGAGCGACCGGTGCGATGACCAGACGCTCGATGGCCAGCAGCACGAAAACCACGGAATTGACAACCTGGCACGGATCTTCGACGACTCGCAGATTACCGAGAGCCTGCCGACCATTCCAAATGCCATGCGGAGGCCTTCGAGCAACGCACTGAGTCTCAAAGAAGACGACCAAGACGCCGGACAAACGCTCAAACGCTTCCACCCCCCGGCGCCCGACATTGAAGCGGCAATTGAGGCGGCGATCGAATCGACCGGCGATGCGCCGGCCCCGCGGTCAGACGATGCGCCGGTGGCGCTGTCGGAGGGGGCAACAACCGCACCCAAGAGCAATGCACGTCCTGCCAGTGGGCAAGCCAATACGCCGAGGCATCCCTCCACTCCACCGTCCGCCAACCGGGCACAGCCCTACACATTCGAGAATTCTCTCTCAGACCAGCGCCCACCGCGTCGCAAGTTGTACCGAGTCATCCAGATCACTCTCGTCTCGATTCTGTGCCTCGGCGCGGCGGTCGTCGGCTATATGCTCGTGCCGAGCGGTTCCAGCCAAAGCCGTGTCGCCGAGGACAGACAGAATCGAGCCCTCCCCATATCTGTGCTGGTAGCCGATCCCCAAAACCCATCGGGTGCAGCCGATGCTGCGCCCGACCTGGGCAGCACTGCCCCGCCCGATGCTCAGAATACCCGGGCACCCGATCGAATGGTCGGCCGCCCGGCCAGCTCTCCTTCGCATTCCCTGCCGGGACGCCCGAACAGTCAGACGACGCTCATACGTCGGGACGATGGTTCGTCCCACGTCGTCCCGACTGACCGGCTCATCCGTGTCTACGGCAAAGCGCCGCGAGTCCGGCCCGCACAGATGACCGATGATGATGGCAATCCCATCGTTATCCGGGCCCGTCTGTGCATCGATAATAGAGGCCAGGTCACCGATGTCGACATAACGGACGCACCCAGAGCCCTGGTGAAACGATCGCAGCGCGCTCTCAAGCGCTGGCGCTACAAACCGGTCAAGCTGGGCCGCACCCGCGCGTCAGTCTGCTTCGACACCGAGGTCGAGCCACGCGACAAATAGGCCCGGCGGGGATCGAAATACTTGCCGCGAGGTCCTTTTAGTTGTACATACAACAGTAATGGCTCGACAGACCGGCACCAATAAGAACACGACGAGGGCGGCCAAAAAAGCCGCCCTTCAGATCAGCAGTGAATGTCTCAATTTGCGCGCCCGGCGCCTGAGCCGTTTGATCACGCGCATCTATGACGACGCTCTGCGTCCACATGGTCTGAAAGCGCCGCAGCTGAGCCTGCTCGCGGCCATCGCCCTGATGACCCCGGCCAAGCAGTCCGAGCTGGGGCAGGTGCTTGATCTCGAGAAATCCACCCTCAGTCGCAGTGTCGGCCGCATGATCGACAAGGGCTGGATTCGGACCTCGACCAGCGGCAGTGGGCGTGTCCTGACCCTTTCGCTCACCAAGGTTGGTGAACAGTTGCTGCGCGATATCGTCCCGGCATGGCGCAAGGCGCAAAAACAAGCCCACCGACTGATCGGTAGCGACGGATTGCGCGCCCTCGATGAAATGGCCCCCGCACTGCGCTAAAATCGCCACGCGGCATCCGCAGTATTTTTTTATTCTCTAAGTTGCATATACAATTAATGCTTTTTACCGACGAATCGAGGACCGATCATGAATTTGTCATCCTATCCCACGGTGGTAAAAATCCGCAAACGCTCGTCTGCGCCAGCCCTTGCCAGGGAGACCGATATGGAGAGGCCGCTCGATGTGGCATGGTTGCGCCGCCTGTGTCTCGATGCTGGCGCCGACGATGTCGGATTTGTTGCCGTCGATCGCCCTGAGATCGCCGACCAGCGCGACGTCGCGCCAAGGGCTCGCTCGAGTTGCTCCGTGCTTTTCGGCGCTGTCTACCGGGGTGAGCGCCACCTGGTCAGGTTGGATGGTGTGTAGTTCAGTCGTCGACCCACCCCGGGTCTTGCTCGAGATCGCGCCGGAGTTGACTCTTTTCCTCATCTGGCAGCCAGGATGCAGTGACGGCATTGTCGATCAGCGTCCGTATTTCTGCGCGAGAAAAGCCGTGTACCTCGGCCAGTTGGCGGTATTCGTGCGCCAATGAGGTCTGAAACATGGCCGGATCGTCGGTGTTGACCGTGACCAGGAGCCCGCGGTCCACAAACGCCCGAATCGGGTGATCGTCCAGGCCAGACACCACGGACGTGCGGACGTTGGAGATCGGGCACATCTCGAGCGGAACCTGTTCTTCGGCCAGGTAGGCCACGAGTTCGGCGTCCTCGCGTGCCCGCGTTCCGTGTCCGATGCGGTCGACCCGCAATGCGCGAATGGCCCCCCATATGCTCGTCGGGCCTGCAGCCTCGCCCGCGTGGGCAGTGGTGCGCAGTCCAGCGGCGCGCGCCCGCTCGTAGATGGTGGCGAAGTCCTCGGCCGGGTACATCGCCTCGCTGCCCCCGATGCCGATGCCAATAACGCCGCGATCGAGTACTTCCAGAACCGCGTCGAGGGTCGATGCTCCGCGCTTTGGGCCGTAATTGCGCACGAGGTCGGCGATCAGCGCCACCCGGATCCCATCTACCCGGTCCACGCCTTCGCGTATCGCGTCAGTGATGTGGGCCGCGGTCAGATCTGCATGAGCGAAGTCGGGTGGCGAGTAGAACGCTTCGACATAGCGGATATTCTGCTCACGCAGCCAGCGAGCGACCGCCTCGGCCATGAATGCAAAATCCTCGGCCTCACGCAAAAAGCTATTTTTCCACATCCAGGTCCGAATGAAGTGGTTAAAATCGCGATAGAGAAACCTGGCCTCGAGCGCCTCGGGGCTGGCCACCTGGCCGGTAGCACCGTATTTCTCCACCAGCTGCCACAGCGCTGGCAATGGGATTGCGCCCTCCAGGTGGAGATGGAGCTCCACTTTGGGGACTCGGTCGAACCAGTCACTTTGCGTTTGGTGCTCTTGGTCGTCTTGCTTTGCCTGGTCCCGGGTCACAAGAGGTGAGTATCCACCCATCGGCACCGCTCGGGCAAGCTGGCGTGGTACTATCACAGGACTGCTACATGGGCGGGCCAACGCTGAATGATCGTGTCGCACTGGTGACCGGCGTGAGTCGGCGCCGCGGCATTGGTTTTGCCATCGCAGAGCGATTGGCGTCCTCTGGTGCGGATCTATTCCTGCACTCGTTTGCCCCGTACGACAGCGAGCAGCCATGGGGTGCCGATCCACAGGGCGTATCCGGACTGGTCGAGACACTGCGAGCACACGGACGCCGGGTGGAGCATCTGAGCGCTGATTTCTCGCAGCCCGATTCTCCTGAGCGAGTGGTCGCAGCGGCCCTGGCGGCTTTTGGCCATCTCGATATCCTGGTCGTCAATCATGCCTACAGCACCGCAGGAGCGCTCGAAGACCTCGAAGCTCGCGATATAGACCTCCACATGACGGTCAACGTTCGAGCCAGCCTCTTGCTCATCAAGGGATTCGCGGCGCAGCACAAGGCCGGCCAAGGAGGACGCATCGTGTGGATGACATCCGGCCAGCATTTGCATCCGATGCCCGAAGAACTGTCGTATGTGGCTTCCAAGGGCGCCCTCCACCAGCTCACCCTCAGCCTCTCGGCCCACCTGGCGGCGCGAGGTATCACTGTCAATGCAGTGAATCCAGGCGCCACCGACACCGGTTATGCCGATGCCGAACTCCATGACGCGGTATTGCAGCGATCGCCGCAAGGCCGATGGGGTCAGCCAGAGGACGCGGCTCGATTGGTTGCCTGGCTGGCCAGCGATGAAGCCGGCTGGATCACTGGACAGGTGATCAATTCGACAGGCGGGGGCGTCTAAAAAGCCGGTCTCGGGCCGAGCGAGAGCGTCTAGCAGCATCCGGAAAAAATCGTTTTTCCCGAATCTGCGTGCGCCCCGGCCGAGAGCGGCGATCAACCGATTTCGGCCACATGGGGCGCACGGCGGGAGTCCGCCGGAGGGCTTTGCCCAATAATGGTAGCGGCGTTCGGGATTTTTCCGAACGCTACTAGGTGACTAACCGCTAACCGCCGAAGCCCTGTAGATATCCGTGCAGGTGATAAAACGCAGCAACCACCATGGCATGGATGATCTCGCCGCTCTTTACCATGGTGTGGATATCGGCGAGCGGCCGATGCTCGACCGCGATGACCTCGCCGGGGTCGGGATCGAGATCTGCCACCTGACGAGCACCACGGGCGAGCATCGTGTAGCAGCGATTGGTCTGCAGCGCCGGGTTGGGCTCGACAACGCCGATTTCGTGCCAGTCCTCGGCCTCGTAGCCGGTCTCCTCGCGCAACTCGCGCCTGGCCGCACGCTCTACACTCTCGTCCTTTTCGATCAGCCCACCGGGAATCTCCAGGGTCTGCCGCGCACTACCGTGGCGGTACTGGCGGACCAGCACGATTTCATCGCCCGGCGTGATGGCCACGACATTGACCCAGTCAGGCATGGCGATGACGCTAAACGTCCGGATTTCGCCAGTCAGAGGATGAGCGGCGTCGTGCTGTCCAATGCGAAAAATATGATAGTCCTTGACCGGATGTTGGCGGACGATAGTCCAGTCCAGGTCAGGAGGGTCGGATTTGGGCATGGCCGCCTTATTTCGCCTGGCCCATATGCTTGTTCAGAAACGACAGGAACGCCTCGGAGGCGGTGATTCGGTTTTCCTTTTTGAGAAAACCATGGCCCTCGTCGTCGAATACGATGTACTCGACCGGGACTCCGTTTTTCTTCACAGCGGCGACAATCTCGTCACTCTCGACCCTCAGCACCCGCGGATCATTTGCCCCCTGGATGACGAGAAGCGGCTTTTTGATATTCTTGGCGTGAAAAAGCGGCGAGATGCGCTCGAGGCGCTGGCGATCGGTTTTGGGGTCGCCCATCTCGGCGTAGAGCGCCTCGCGGAATGCGGCCCACCAGGGCGGGATGCTTTCCAGGGTACGCAGCCAGTTGGATACGCCAAAGATGTCGATACCCAGGTTAAACGCGTCGGGCTCGAAGGCAAGCGCGGCCAATACCATGAAGCCGCCGTAACTGCCGCCGATGATGCCGACCCTGGCCCCGTCGACCCAATCCAGACTCTCGAGGTACTTGCGGGCCCACACACAATCCTTCAGGTCGCCCTCGCCGTGGTTTTTGTCGTCGAGGTGATAAAACGTCTTGCCATACCCGAACGATCCGCGGTTGTTCACCGCCAGGATGGCGTAGCCGTGATTAACCAGATGCTGGATGAGCGCGCGATAGCCGAGCCGACTCTGCCCGCCGGGACCGCCGTGGACCCACACCAATGCCGGCACCCTGTTCTGTGATGAGGCGGTGATCGGCCGGTACAGGATGGCGGGAATCTCGCGGCCGTCGAAACTGGCGTAGCGGACGACCTGACCGTCGACCAGATGCGCCGGGTCGATGGCGGGATTGAGCGCATTGGTCAGCTTGCGGTGCTCGCCCGTGGCCAGGTCGAGTATGTGCAGATCGGACGGCGACCGGTCACTCGCCAGATAAAACGCCATCTTGGTCTCGCTGCGCGAAAACGACACCCGCTTAATATCGCCCCCGGGCAGATCGGGAATGGCCAGTTTTTCGCCGGTCTCAGTATCCATGACCTCCAGTACCGTACGCGCGTCCGCGTTGATCGCGCTGACTCGATACCGACCGGTCTCGGAAAACGCCACGTACATCACATCCCAGTCGGCGACGACCTCGGGCTGGTGTTTGCCCGTTTCGAGATGATACGACCAGATCTGCTGAAACTCGCCATGACCGTCGGTGGAGTAATAAAGTTTCTTGTTGTCGCGCGAAAACGACATGACACCGTGCTCGACGTTGCCCTGATGGGGAGTGATGTGCCGGGGCGTGGCTTCAGGAGACTGAGTATCGACGAGATAGATATCCGAATCGGCGTTGTTGCGCACCTTGTTCAGCGCGATATAGTGGCCATCGGGCGATACGTCGCTGACAAAATGGGCTTCCTTGTTCTGGTAGACCAGTTCGCGGGCGTAGCCGTCTGTGGCGTAGCGGTACAGGTCGAACGCGTTGGCGTCGCGCTCGTTGGTGAGAAGCCAGAAGGACTTCTTGTCGCCGCTCCAGCCGGAAAATCGCGCCTTGACCTTGTCGCCGGGGGTGAGGTCTCGCGATGTCCCGTCGCGATCCCTGACGTAGATATGATTTAGCTCGTTTCCACTCTGATCTGACGAGTACAGAATCCGGTCGTCTGCCGGGAAGTATCCCACGCCAAAAATCGACTCCTTGGTCGACTTGGTGAGCGGCGTGGGAGCGCCGCCGGAAATCGGCTGGGCGTAGACGTTGAAGATACCGGTCGCGTCCGAGGTCACCAGGATGCGCTTCTCATCGGACGAGAAGGAGCCACCAAAAAACACCGTGGTCTCGTAAAATGTCCGCGCATCGTATTGCTCGAAATTCGCGGACTTGTCGCCTTGCCCCGACGAGTGTTGAACCGCCGGGGTCTGCGCACCACCGCAGGCGGCAAAAAGGGCCAACACCGATGCCAAATAAACTGCTCGTGTCGCGCTGTGCATGGCCGCGGTTTGTAGCACAAGCAGCGAACGGCGAAAACGGCGGCGATCGCGGTGGCGGTCCATTTCGCGGCCACTGCGATGATATGCGGGCAGCAAGGAATTGGACGCAACCCATTTCTTCGGTCCGGCCGCTAATCGAAAAGGCGCAGCACTTGCTGGCGCGCGCGATTGTGCTGCCGGATCCCGCGGCGCGAATGCCGGGGCGCTGGAGTCGTTTTGCTGCGGTATGCGACGTTGGGGTTAGAGCCTGCAGCGCCCACAGCGCCGCTCTGCGGCGCGTCGCAAACGCGGTCCAGGTCGCGCTGCGAGTTGCCCTGCGCGAACAGGTCGAGCTCGGCCTCGGCAGCTTCAACCTCAGCTGCAATGCGCAACCATACTGTTGCGATCGGATGCGAGATCTGGCTCCTGTCCAGCTGGGAGCGGATCGCGTCGAGCAGATTGCGGCCAGAGCGCGCCGGTCGGTCCAGCGGTATCGCGATCGATGTGCTCGCCGGGGCTCCATCTCTGCCCTTTCGATCGGTTGTTGCGCCCGGCCAGTGCAGGTCGTCGGAGCTGTCGGCAAGAGACAACTCGAGGGCATTGGCCGCGCGGTTGCGGCCCTGCAGGCGGTCGCTGACTCGGTCGCAGACCGTGCGCAGAATGAACGAGAGCGGTTGGTAGTCGTGTAACTCGTACTCGAGATCGATGCGCTCGACAATTGGACGAGCCGCCACGTCACCGTATCGCAGACCGTTCAGGGTTGCCGGTCCCTGGCCACGCGCCAGGGCCTGGTAGTCAGTGCCGGGCTCGACCCGGTCTCGCGCCACCGAAGGGGGCGGCAAGGCGGCAAAATCACCCATAGTCTTCACTCCACAGGTCTCGAGCAACTGCTTGATGTCCGGATCAATGGGCAGGTGACCGAGCGACAGGGGAGCGAGAAACGCCGCCGCTCCGCCGCGTGCAACCACCGTGCACGATTGATGAAAGAGCGGTGGCTCACCATCGGGCTGGCCGCGGTGCTCGGTTCGCAAAGCTGCAACGTACGCAGTAAACCGATCGTCGGCGATGCCGACACGGCCGCGCAATCCCTGCCGCGACAGCTGAGTGAGCAGCTTCTGCCCAAAACTGGCACCCCGCGTACGCGCCGGCACGTCGACGTAAATCGCCCGGCGCGGCGCTATCAAGTCGAAGTCCCCTCCAGCGTCGATCACCTCGCAGTGCACCATCAGACTCTCTACCACCGCTTCGATGGTGCGGCGATACACCGCCCTGTCGACCGGGATGACCCGCAACTCGGGACAAATGGCACGCGCCGTGGACACCGACATACCCGGTCGAACCCCTTCCGCCCACGCGGCTCGACTGCACGTCGTCACTGTCGAGCCGAGCGGACTGGACTCGGCAGCCGCCAGCGCCATGCCAGCTACATGTGGGGCCTGGCGAACGTGCGCTTGCAGCGGAAGTGCGGGCAGATAGACACAGGCGATTCGCATGCCCCCAGTTTAAAACACTGGTCTGATGTTCAGTTTGCTGAGAACTTGTTCAGTATCATCATGTGATTTTTAACTACGTGAATTCATGGAATAAAATAAAAAATCGTCTTTTTTCGTCGAGTGTCTGGCTTCGTCGCCAAAAAACAACACGGCATCGGCTCAACTGGAAAAGTAGGGTATAGTGTACCAGAACTTTCAGAGTTCTGGGAGAGGCGACATGACGTTGCCAGCCATCACCGAGAAACTCATAGAATCGCAAGTTGATACGCGAAGTCTGGTCCGAGGGCGACGCTATGCGGACGCGGGTGCCGTGGTTGGGGGCCGGCTGGTGGGGCGGACGTTGCGGGCCTCGTGCCACGGCTCGCGGCCTGATCCCTATCATGTGGAGGCTATTCTGGATGATAGTGGAATCGTACAGGCTCGGTGTTCGTGTCCAGTCGGAGGACAGGGCACGTGTAAGCACGTGGCGGCTCTACTCTTTGCCTATCGCGATGCGCCGGACGCCTTTGCTCCGATCGAGGGACTTGACGAAGTACTCGAGCAGCGGAGTAGAGGTCAGCTGATCGAGTTGGTCCAGCTCTTGGTTCGCCGCCAGCCCGCGCTAACCGATCTAGTTGTCCAGCACGCCGAGCGAGGTGAATCTGGTAGAAACGGGCAAGAGGAGCAGCGGAGAATTGCAGCGGATGTATCGTCGCATGACGGTTCTGCGAACCGGGATGGCGAGCCGGTTGGGCAATCTGCCGAACACGAGCTGCGCCAGCTGGTCGAGATCTTGGTACGCCAGCACAGCGAGGCGGCCGGCCCTAGCAAGGGCAAGAAATCGCTCGGCAAGAAGAGCAACTGGCAGCTTCTCGAATGGCTCATCGATTATTGCGAACGGCGGGGCAAGAACGCCGAGGCGCTGGCACTGATGCGGGTGTTGTTTGTTGAAAAGCCCACGCTGGGTCTGTACCGACGAGCCCGCGCGGTGGCCAGCTCGCTCCACTGCTGGGCTGACGTTGAATCCGAGTTTCAGGCTGCTGTTGCCGATTCTCGATACCGCGACCTGCGCATTCGCATATATCTGTGCGAAGACGAGGTCGCGCAGGCTTTGGCCGCACTGCCGCCACAGATTTCATTTTACCAGTGGAAGCTGGTCGATGAGGTCGCCCAAGCGGCGGAGAACAGTCATCCCGAGGCTGCGCGTGCTCTGTACGGCAAGTATGTCGAAGCTCTGATCGAGCGCCGCGGGCGGGCCAACTACCGCGACGCCTGTCGGTATTTGCAGCGGATCCGCGATCTGTATCCCGACCGCGCAGAAGACGCCGGCTGGAAGCGCTACATCGCCGGGCTGCGCGAGCGGTACAGCCGGCTGCCGGCGCTACTCGATGAGCTGGCGCCGCTCATTTCCCCCGGCCCCGCTGCGCCGCCATCGGGGCCCACACAAACATAGGCTCGCCAAACAGAGACGCAAACCGAATATGCCTTCCCATATGCGCGTTTGAACTCGGCACATGTGGAAAATGGAAATCTGGTGCACTCGATGAATCACCTAGCTATGTCCGCAGCGATCAATCGCTCGCGAAACTGCTGCAATGTTCCTTGCGCGAAAAGAGGTTCATTGTCATAAATTCCGTCACCGTCACTATCGGGACACCCTATGCTTTCTTTGTCGTCCGATTCCTCTTTGCATAAGCTAGTCCGGAACTCCATCTTCGTCACCATCGGGGCAGCCGTTTAGGTCACGACTCCCTTTCTCGTCATCACAATCATCATCGTCATCACAAATACCATCACCGTCCCGATCCCCATCTCCATCAAGATTGGGACAGCTGCTTAGACTGGGCATACCCTTCTTATCTGAGCAGTAGTCTTGGATGTCCAAAATCTTATGTTCAATAGCCCTCGGTTGGTTCGCCCATCGGAGGCCAACAGTAAGGGATAGGGAGCGGTTCTTGAAATCACTGTCTTTATCGACTGACTGAATGCCAAGATAGCCGCGCCCCTCCAGTGTTATATGAATTCTATGCGCACGTCCTCGCCCATTCGAGCTGTCCCACAAAATTCCGGTGAAGGTAATAGCCGGCGGAGAAACCGATCAAACCCGCCATTGTTCCGATATAATTGATTGATGAGCATAGTCTGAATCGAGACAAAACTTCTTCATTATCGGTATCAGGCCCGTAGAAATCGACGTAGTTCAGTCCACCTTTTATCTCAATTGCCGAATTATTCCATATTGTGCCTAACAAACGCTCCGAATCCAAAGATTGGTTATTCTGAGCAAACACATTTAGAGGAGCAATGAGCAGTACGCAAAGATAGCCGAGCCAATTAATCCTAGGTACGATCATTTTCGTGGGGTACAATGTTATATGCACACGCAATTAACGCAAAGCGGTCGTTGATCATTACGACAATCAGGGTTCTTTCCATTGTTATTCAATCCATCGTCGCATTTCTCATTCGCTTTAGCGTTGTAATAGCCATCTCCGCACTCAGGTGCAGAGCAGTCACCGGAGTCACAGGCTGCGGTATCAACCCCCCTTGTGTCGCAGGCTTCGTTGTTGTCAGGGTTCCATAGTCCGTCTCCACAAACAGCGGCAGAACAGTCTACGTAGTCGCACGTCGCTGGGTTAGTCTCTTAGCGAGTAGATTCTGTCATTCTCGGCAAAGATTTTGGGCTGCGCGCACACTTCCCCCTTTGCTGCGGGACACAAAATCCTTATGTCCAGAGCATGCCTATGCACTAGATATAATATGAATATCGATAATGC
>JAKSDA010000417.1 GCA_022360315.1 Pseudomonadota bacterium | reverse complement strand
GTCTTCTTCGGCCTGATGCTCCACTATCCTACCCGAATCATTTCGGAGCGAAGCTCCGAGGGGTCCGGGGACGAGTCCCCGGCGGGGTCCAGGGGCAGAGCCCCTGGGAACCTGTTTGGTTCCGGCTTGTCCGGGTTAGGTCGGAGTCGCGTTTCAACTGGAGCAAAACAGGGCTTTTGCCCCTACAGGGGAATCGCCAGCAGTTCGACCCGCTGGTCGTCGAACTCACCCAGTTCGACCAGGTGCTCATACTTGGCTCGTGATAGTCGCCGGAGCTTGGCAACGGCATCCAACATGGCTCCAGTGTAGCATGGGCGAGCACGCTACCTGACCGATGAGTACGGCGACAACCTCTCACCGAGAGAAGTCGAGTCACGGATGCAAGGCCCGCCGCTTCGACGTCTGGCGGTCTCGCCGGCTTCAGGCGACAGCTCGATGCGATAGCGACTCACTGGCCACGAAGTCGCCGCAGAACATCCTCAGCCGGAATACCTTGACCGCTGGCAAACTGGTCAGAAGCTCGCTTCAGCGACGCATGCAATCGAGCCCGATCCGCATCATCGAGATCATCACCATCTTACATGGGACACGGTAGGCTCACCGGCTTCGTCGGCGGGGACAAGCTCTACCTCGGTTCCATCAGGCAGGTCAATCGGCTCATCCAGAACCAGCCGACCATCGAGCACGCGGGCATGAAGTGTAAATCTCATCTTGCGTTGAGTAGCACACCCGGCATAGCACGACAGGTTCTTAACCCGCCGTCCCAGTTGTTCCTGCTAGCGCAGGGCCCTTTGCGCGCTCTGGTAGACCTCGATCGTCTGGCCAGGCCGGTCAAGGTCAGGGCCAGATTATAATGAATAGTCGGGTGATCCCACTCGTCGATGGCCGCGCGATACCTGGCTGCGGCTCCGATGAATATACCGAATCTTCAAATAGCTGATTGCCGTCCCGGTACAGCGCCAGGGCCCGCTCTTGCCGCTCTTCCGCAACACTGCAAACCCAGGGCTTGCAATCGCCCCTGACTCAAGATCGTTGCCGACGGCAGCAGCGCCACACTCAAGCCGATGTTCGGTGCGCTCAAGGCAGTCCTGGTAAGCGACCGTGCCGGGGCACTGAATTTTTGGGCAATGGAGCAGCGCCAGATCTGCTGGGCGCATTTGCTCAGGAAATTTGTCTCGTTTTCTCAACGAGATGGTCGTGCCAGTGCGTTCGGCCGCGATCTATTGAACTACACCGGCATCCTGTTCGAGTACTGGCATTACACACAGCCCACTGTGATTTCACCTACCTAGGCCAGAGTTGTGGTGGCTGGGTCGGCCAAGCCCTGGAACTGGATGCGAAAGCGGCGCCACCAGTGGGCGCGGACGCCGAGTGTACGGCCGGGCGCCGATTCAGCGTTACGTGCAATCAGGCCAGGGAGCTCGATCGTTGTCCCGCTGCTCGCCGCGGCAGCGCCTCCGACCCGTGTGCAAAAACGGCCCGTAGAGGCTACTGGACCCGGATACAAGCCTGCGGCAGGTCCATGGCGGCTCGAGCAAACTGCGGCGGACAGCGGAGAGCAAGCGTCTGGATTTGCGAGCCTGCACGGGTCTGCATGGCAGGAGGTGCATTTGATTGCACATCCCCAACTGATGACAATCCTAACCCCGCGGTAATCCTCAAATTTTCATCGGCGGTACGGATTGAGGGGCAATGCGGTGCGCCGATGCGAGGCGCCGTGAGAAGCCGAGCACGACCTGCTTTTCGCCAGCCTGAGAAATGGCCCGCATTGGGCGTTACGTAGACGCCGATCGATGGCATGCTACAGCCTGCGTTCTTGATCTGAGTCCCACGGGATGGTAGAAAAGCGCTATTCACTAGATATTAACACCCAACACAGGAGGGCTTCATGAAGAAGCGGAACAAGAATGGTTCCTATACCGGCAACCTGCTCGGTTAGGTAACGAGGCGAATGGGAGGCTGAATATGCCTCCCATTTTTTTACATAGGTGACTCTCAGGAAAATCGAATGATGAATATTGTGGTACACCCGTCCAAAATCACTCAATTCAACGGCAGTGATGGAGCCCATTTTTATCTCATCACGAACAGTGATATCGTCGATACATTCACATTTGGCCAGGCAGAGGGATACGCTTCCTGCCACAAGCTCACTTATGACAGTGAAGACTCTTTCTCACAGGTTCTCGCCCAAGCTGAAGAACCAGCCCATGTCCTGGTGATCTCGCCCAATAGCCTCATATCGTCAGTAGAGTCACATGAAGTTGGCCGGCGTAAGCTAGCCGTGATGCCACTAAACTCGACCCCCACGACTCCCACCGTGATCGAGCATTTCCTGTCCATGCTCGAGGTAACCGATCCTCTTGATCAACAGACCATTGCCGATCGCATTTTCAGTAAGGGGCAAGAGAGTCAACGTCTGAGGTTGGTCGACGACAAGTACGGTACCGAGGCGGTGTTTGACCATTTGGATGAAACTTACGAGTGGTTCGAACAAGCAGGCCCGCTAGATTGGGGTGGACAACAGCTCGCTCCGGCCGGGGAAGTAAGTGTTCTTCCACTCTTTCATGGCAAGTACAGTACCGAGTCAAATCTTACCATCAATGGCGAGATCGCGTTCCGTGGCTTCCCTATCCTTCACTCTGGTAGGGTGAACTTTGAGCGTTCAGACCAAGCTCGACTCTACAACGAGCTGGCCACGATGGAAAACCATGCAATCGTCGCGACAGTCGAGAACGGTGTGATAACTAGCATTCGGAGCACTCATGCATCGGTCGAGCCCGCCCAGCGCACCTTGGAGGCGATGTTCTGGTGCGACTCCCGCTATCGCCGGATCTGGGAAGTAGGACTGGGTATAAATCGGAATCTCAAGCCGCTTCCGGGTAATGTGGGTATGAATGAGGTTTTTGGCGGAACCAATGGGATAGCCCACTTTGGGCTCGGTCTGACACCTTACACACAATACCATCTCGATATCTTATGCCCCTACCTCAGAGTTTTGACAGATAGTAACGAGGTATTGGTTGGCCCCGTTGCAACCGAGGCCAGTTCCAGCGAGTCATCTAACGGTGGGATGAAACGCACCAAGAGCGCTGGATGTCCATGCATTGAGGTATAGAGAATGTCGCTCGCCCGAGAGGAGCTGTCGGCGGTTTTTCTGGGGTCATCCAAACCAGCAAAGCATATCGGCGTTGAGATCGAGATCGCCCCGCTACGGCCGGATACGGGTCGCTCCACGCCGTATGAAGGGAACGCTGGGGTGCGAGCGCTGCTCGAGCGCTTTCAGCAATTGTCGGGCGGGACATTAATTTTCGACGGGGATAACCCAGTAGGGGTCGCACTGCAAGATGGTAATGGAAGTGTGGTCCTGGAGAACGGCGGAGCTATCGAGTTATGCTCTGCCCCAGCTCCGGAGCTTGTCTCACTCCATGGTCGAGTAGAAGCTACTCTCCGCGTTCTAGCCCAGGCCGGGAGAGCCGTGGGGATAGCCCTCGTACCTGGAGCAAACTTTCCCTTCAATGCGATCGATTCCTTCAATTGGATGCCCAAGCGGTACGGCAAGTCGCTGCGCGAGTACTTTGCGTCCCTTGGCGAGCAAGGCGAGGCCGGCTCTCTCGCTATGTCCCACATCACCTCGACGCAAACCACTCTTGATTATGATTCGGAAGGGGAGGCGGCGGAGATGGTTCGCACGGGCGTGGCTCTCATACCAGTCGTGACCGCTTTGTTCGCCAATTCTCCTCTGGAAGCAGGCATGGTATGCGGCGCCTTGTCTCGTCGGACTCAGTACTTCTTCAAAAGTGATCCCGATCGTTTTGGGTTTGTCCCGCCCGCCCTTGACGCAAACTTTGGTCTCCAGGAGTTCATCGATTGGGCTCTTGATTTTCGGATGATTTATCGCAAGCAGAAGGATGGTGCCATTGTATCCGTGCGTCGTTCGTTTCGCGATCTCATGCGTAATGGATTCAGTGATGGGGAGGCGGCGACGCTGGAGGACTGGAAGCAGCACCTGTCGCAGATCTACACCGACGTCCGGCTACGCGACACGATCGAGCTGCGCGGGGCTGATGGACCAGCCTACGCTCACATCATGACTGTGCCCGCTTTCTGGGTTGGCCTACTGTACCACAAGCCGTCACGTGATGCGGTGTGGGCGCGACTTGGCGACTATACACTCGCTACTCTGCGAGATGCTCGTGAGGAAGCGGCTACAAAAGGTCTCAAAGGGATGGTTGGGGGCACAGCAATGCGTGAGCTGGCTAGCGAAGTAGTCGGTTGGGCCAGAAAGGGGTTGGAGGCTCGGATCGCACGAGGCTTGGAGTCAGCCGAGGCAGCGGCGTACCTCGATCCCATTGAGGAAGTAGCCGCGAGGGGTGAGACGTTCGCCGAGCGCTGTCTCGTCCTTTGGCAGGGTGAACTCCAGCAATCGCCGGCTAAGTATGTCTGTCACTTTTGTATCTAGATTGGCCGGCCTGGGTCAACGCGTGGCTGAACTCGTGGGCGAGAAGGCGGGCTCGAGTCCGGCGAAGTCGACTCGAGCGGCCCGGTGATGTGAGCACCAGACTCAGAGCGAGGAGGCAGCAGCCGCCGCCAGCGATGAAGACGGCGGGGTGGCCGAGCGCTTCCGCCAGCAGGCCGAGGGCAAAGGCGCTGCCCGCGAAGCCGACGTTGAAGGACCCCTGCAACAGCGTCATCCCCTTGCCGCGTTCCTGCTTGCCGAGACCCTCTACCGCCAGTGCAGTGAAAGCCGGGTAGAAGAGCCCGTGAGCGATACCCAGCCCAGCGCCGTAAAGCGCCAGGGCTCCGGGCTCGAGCCACGCCATGGCGGTCACAGAGACGGCGTAGGCGAGAAGCGCGCACGCGGAGAACAGTCGCCGCCCGGTCCGGTCGATCACCTGGCCGAAGCCTAGCCGAACTGCTATGGCAGCGATGGTGTAGGCGATGAAGAAGTCGCCCACGCGCATCGCCCCGAGTTCGAGCGCGAAGGGCTGGTGGAACACGAACATCGCGCACATCGCGGTGCCTGCCAGGACGACCACCAGCATCGGCCGCAACATACCGCCGCGACCCAGCATCTCGAGGAGTCCGACTGAGTCGGAATATTGGTCTGCCATCCGGTATTGACTGCGGACGAGACGGGAGAGCGCCGTGGCCGCGGCCGCGGCTCCCGCCGCGACAGCGAAGGCGTAGGGCCATCCCGCGACTTCGGCCAGGTACTCGATCACCAGCGCCGCGCCGCCTTCCATGGCGAGAAAGGCCAGACCGAACAATCCGATTGCTTGTCCCAGCCGCTGCGGCGGGGCTTCGTCGACGGCCAGGGCCGCGCCCGCGGCGTAGGCCATCGAGAACGCCACGGCCTGAAGACCGCGCAACCCGAACAGAAGGGGTCCCACTCCCCCGACTGCCAGGTAGCCGAGCGACGATGCAGTCATCAACAACGAGCCGGCGGTCAGAAAGTCCCGGCGCCCGTAGCGATCGACGGCCGCGCCCATGGCGGGCATGCAGAACACCACCACGACACCGTAACCCGCGATCACCAGGCCGATCTGTGCCGCTGAAGCGGAGAGATCGGTGACCATGAATTTGGGCAGGAGAAAGTAGCTCGAGTGCGCGAAGCCGAAGCTCAGCAAGGTGGCCAGCAGCACGACAAAGCGGCGGGTGAGGAGTCGCTGCGACGGCGAGTTGTCTGTACTGGCTCCGGACGGTAGCGTGATCGTTACTTTCAACGTCTGTCCCACATAGATAGTTAATCTATTAGATTATATCTGTTCTTGCTTGTCGATGAATGGGAGGTTATCAGGTTCTATGTATTCGACACCGTAGCCCAAGGCTAGCTTTCTGCGCTCTTTGCCAGTCAAATGGGGATCGGAGCAGACCTTTAGGTAGGACTCCATGCCAGCAGGGACAAAGAAGACTAATGCGTGTACCGGAGTCGTACCAAGATTGTGAAGACTATAGTGGATGTCTTTGGGTAATTTTACAAAGTCACCCGCATGCAGAGTTATTTGTTTCTTGTCTCCGCTCAGGAAGCTTACATTCAGGGCGCCAGCCAAAACCAATAAGCTCTCGTGCTCTCGGGTATGGGTATGGGGCAATGCTCTGCAACCGGGCGGCATCACAGTTTCGAATAAAGAACACCGCTCCCCTGTGTCGGCGCCGTCCAGTATCAGGAAGTAACTTTGATCACCAATCCTGTATTCGTTGCGATTATCCTTGCGAATAAGATTCAGACTCATTATCTACCCAATCCTGCCTGATTAGCGGTATGCGGTCTGGTCTTGTCACCGACTGTCCCAGCGGTTCAGCTCGCCGCAACCATCGTAAAGTTTGGTCGGTTGACCTGGAGTGTCTCAGTTGTCGCTCTCAACATCACCTGGTGCCAGATATCGCCCGTGGTTGTGCATCCCGACCACAGAATGCACGTAGGCATTCTTTCACCGGCTCACTGCCAACGTTGTTGGGTGTCGTCAGGCTGGGTATCCACGCTCGATAACAAGCGTATCTTAACTGTAGTCTCTTTTCTTATTATCGCAATACTTCAGTACGAGTCGATTCGCCCTCGCTGGTATTCTGTTTCCGTTGGTGTGATGATGAAAGTTATGTGAGGGTAGAGACAATCGTTACTCCTTTCATTTCTGCATGTTCAATATCATTCACCCCACCATATGCTCGTGAAGCACCTGATCACATTCGAGCGTACCAGTCGGCGCAAAATGCCCACCGCGTCGGCAACCTCGGTTGCGTCATTGTCAGGTCCGTGCGTGCTTGCCGCAGTAATCGCCCAATGCAGCGTATTTCTGCTGCTTCGTCTTGCATCGCCACTCCCGTGCCGCAGCGCATTCGCCGGGTGAGCCCGGACGGCATCATATCCACTGTGGCCGGAACGGGCAGCCTAGGCCACGACGGCGATAACGGCCCGGCCACGGCGGCCCGGCTCACCAATCCGCAGGGTGTCGCGGTTGCCGCCGATGGCACCTTATACCTCACCAGCGCCCATCGCAGTCAAATCGGGCCAGGGCCGCTCATTATTCATGCTCGACACGTGTCGACACTGCTCTTGGAAGCTCTTCGTGCCATCCTCGACTGACCGTCTGTTCAGAAGGACTGCGTCTGCTGAGCGATGTGGAGCTTGGTTTTGATGCTCAGTTGCCAGGACGAGATGCGCAGGGTAAGGAACCGGGGCAAAGGGCGATAGAGCCGTGCCATTTCACCTGGTTGCCCAGCAGCCACAGGCCCGAGGCGTGCGATTATACCGGTCCGTTCTCGCCCCGGTGTTTGTTCGAGGCGGGCTCGCCGGTCGCATGAACCAGGGCCTGAAATCGCGTGCTCCGGATCAGCTCGCCGAGCACATCCGCATAGTCCTCTGGCGGCTGGTAAAAATAATGCTCCCGGTAGAGCCTGGCATATTCGCAGTTCACCGCGTCCAGTTGTTGGATCGCAGCGGGAATGACCTCGCGGATTCGCTGCAATCGCTCGTCGGCGAACATGAGCCGATCAGGGTCGATATGCCCGGCCTCGATGAACGCCCTGGTTTTCTTTTCGCATCGGCACGGGTTCGTCCTGTCGATGAGGCCACACTGGCCGCTCATGAATGCATGGAGATCGCTTCGCGCCCGCGACAGACGCTTGCGATACGCCGCCGGCGAAAGGCCGAGGATCGCCGCCGCAACCCGGTCGGTGGCACCAAAAACCGCACCGAGAATATAAACCATCCGCTGCTCGCTGCTGAGGCAGAGGAGCATCGCCGACGTGCAGCCGATAAGGCTCTCCTTGACCAGGAGCCTGGCCGGAATTCGAGAGGCGGGCACATCCGCGTCGGCAAACTCGCTCATGGTCGCCTCGAAGGCTTGAAACGTGAACGAGTCCAGGCTCTTTCGCAACTTGCGCTGGTTGAGCAGATGATTGGTCGCAATGCGGTATAACCAGGTGCGAAATGCACTCCGTCCCTCGAATGACGAAATTCGAGTGACCACTTTGACCAGGATCTCCTGGGTCGCGTCAGCGGCGTCCTCCGGCTGGTAGAGCATCCGTATCGCCAGGTTGTAGATCCACGCCTGGTGACGGCGCACGAGAGTATCGAGAGCACTGTGGTCTCCCTCCCTGGCCCGGCCGACCAGTACGTCGTCACTGTCATCGATGGTGCTGTGCTCGGAAAACGGATATGGATTCATCACATCTCCACCAGCCTTTTGAGTTCGTCCAGCTCCTCCCGGATGCTGGCAACTTGCCCGGCAAACACGTCGTCATCAATCCCCGGAATCTGCCACGCCGTGAATGTCACCAGACTCACATCCGCATTCACCGCAACGACCCGCATCGGAAAGGTGACCAGTCGATCGGCCCCAGGACCGAAGCGAAGGTCGACAGCACCGGTTTCGGCGTCACCATGCATCTCGAATACCAGGACTCCGTCCGGCGAGGTCACGTAGTATGTGCCGTCTCGGACCTCGAGCTTGTGGCAAAACCCCGCCGCCCAGGTGGGAAGGTGTTGGATGTCAGTAAGATACCGGAATACCTCAAGTTTTGGCGCTCCGATTGTCACATATTGGGTATCGGCTTTCACAGTTCCTCCAAGAGTTGTCGTCTGTGCTTCTACTCTCTTGGACCATCGCCCCACCCCACTGTGACCGACCTGAAGCACTTTTCTACGCCTGTAAGACCGGAGACCAGCTCCTACAGTGTCGCCAAGTAAAAACGCGTATACCGTCCCCGCCACCAGGACATGCTCTCATCGTGCCGTACGCATCGGAATGGGAAGAAAATCGGTCTGGCAGTCCCATCCCAGCCGCTGCAATAAAACAAACGTCAATGCCCTGCGGCAATTGCGGCCAGCGGCCCGCGATCTCCCCCCGGGGGGATGAGGGGTGACCTGCCGACAGGACACTGATTCAAGATGACCGCGACCGCGAGCATCCCGCTGGCGCGTCGGCCGGGCCGGAGCGGGCTTGTGTCCCGCCCATCCCGCTCCCCCAAGCCATTCATCCATCGCGTAGCTTCGATGTAGGTACATGGAGGATATCTATCTCCTGCAAAAATGCAAGGACGATATTTGCCCGTGTCGAAAAAATATTGAGGAGCGATGAAACAGCCTATGCAATCTCACCATACTCGAATTTCAAACACGGTATCGCCGATAAACCGAACGATATGCTGCCGGTGTCCAGTGACAGGCTCCGGGGACACCGATCCCCACATTCGTGCCCACTCCTCCGGGTCGGATTTCGGTCTTGCATACGATGTTACCTACTTGGGTGACATCATATAATTCACAACTGGTTATATCATTTCTGTTACAGGCGGGGAGGTACGACCTGTATTGCACATGTTATAGGCGCGCAGCAGTACAACTCGGCGAAAATGTTTACCCCGGATTGGCCCACATCCTTTATCACAGCATCATCGCCAGGCAGCTGGGCCTGGCTGTATCATCGGGGTTACAGGCGACTGTCACATCGATGAAGCAGGTGGTCCATTGCCCGGGTCAACGGCTGCCGGGAAAGCTCACGCGATACCCGGTGGGCTCGACGGCCGGCAGGGTGAAGTAGTACGTGTTGCCCTGGCCCGGGACACTCTCGATACTCAGTTCACCCCCCAGGGCCTCGACGATCTGTCTCGCCAACGCAAAGCCAAAGCCATGTCCCTGATTGTGTGTCCCGCCGCTGTACTGAAGCGGGGCAAAAAGCTGCGCCCGGGTATCGTCCGACAACCCCGGACCATTGTCGCGCAACCAGAAACCAATCAAGCCGTCGCCCTGCTCGGTGGCTCCCAAGGTCAGAGACGGAGGACGCCCCCCGTGATCCAGGCCGCTGCGTATCAAGGTGCTCCATACGGCCTCGATCCATGGCCGGTAGCCAGCAGCCGCAGGCCACGACGCCGCAGTTTCGATGCGGCCTTCGCAGCGGCGAATCGCATTGGCCAGCCGAAGCTGAGCCTGAGCCACGATCTCTTCCATATCCAGCGCGGTGCGCTCGACACCGCCCTTGCGCAGCCGGACGATCACCAGCAGCTCGTCGAGGATCTGAGCCATTTTCATGCTCGACTGGTCGATCGTACCGAGCAGGCTGTCGATTTCGCTGGCCGGTAGCTCAGCCCAGTCGGCGAGCAAAATCTGTGTGAACCCCATGACGCTGGTGAGCGGAGTGCGCAAATCGTGAGCGACCCAGTGCGCGATGTCGTCGAGCTCCTGACTGGCAGCTTGCCCACGCGCATCGGCCGCCTCGAGCTGTTGCTGGCGCTCGGCCAGCCGCTCCAGGAGAGCGGCACGCTCGGCGAGATGAGCCGACACAATAGCGGTTTGAGCCGCAATCAGGCGAGCTAAAGCCAACCCGCTGGCCAGATGTACTGGCAGGGAATGCAACCCGGAGTTCACATCGAGCAGAGCGGGCGTTTCGATGTCCCGGCTGTCGATCTCGAGATAGAGTACCCCGCTCAGCTGACCGCGGCACAGAATCGGCAAGCCCACAGCCGTCCCGCGTCCAGCCCCCGCACTGCCAGGCTCAGTGTTGCCGCCACCAGACTCCAGGTCGAAATGACCCGTCTCGACAATTTCTTCGCACCTGGACCTCAACACTCGCTCGATGAGCGCAGCTGGCTGCGGCGCCACGTCGACGAGTGACGTCGTTGTCCGCAGAACAACGCGACCGGTTTCGGCATTCAGCTCGACAACGCAGCGCAGCGCGCCGTCGTGGGTAAATGCCAGTAGCCCGCACAGACTGCCAGTCAGCTCGACCGCCCAGGCAAGCGCAGTGCGCGCCACATCCTCGACCGTACTCTGCTCGGAGATCGTCTGCATCGCGCAGACGACAGCCTGCTCCATCTGACGAATGTCGTCGGAACCCCCGAGCTTCATGACGGCACAGAAACGCATCGCTGGATGCGTCCCCCGGATTAAAGATTACCATGTCACCGAGCGTCTGGCTTATATGCAATGACGCTATTCAACACAATCGATAGCTGCGAACTCGTAGACCGTTGTCGTTTAATGTACGACTACCGCGCGGTCGTCGCCCAACCTCCTGGCCATTGCCCCGACCATGGATCCGATCGAATAGCCAGTCGCTCGGTTGATCGCCCGTGGCCCACCGCTGGTACCATGTGCACGGCCGGTACCATGCGCACGGCTGACGCCGTGCGCTCCCGGTCCCCGGTTGGGAGTCCGGTTCTCTGTCGCTCGCTCATACGCTTCCAGAAATCATGCTGAAATCGAACTATCCCGCAACCCGTCGCGAGAACATCCTCGATATCATTCACGAGCGCCCGGTTCCAGATCCGTACCGCTGGCTGGAAAATGCCACCGATCCCGAGGTTCAGCAGTGGATGACCGCACAGGACAAGTACGCTCGCGCGCATTTACAGGCACTACCAGGGCGAGAACAGCTTCGCGCGCGACTCGAAGAGCTCAGCTATATCGATTCCGCGTCGCCGCCAGTGCAGCGGAACAACAAGCTATTTTACTGGCGGCGGAACCGCACGCAGGAAAAGTCGGCGTATTGTATGGTCGAGACGGCCGAAGCTACCACCGACATCGCCGAACGGGTACTTATCGACCCCAATCGCATGAGCGAAAACGGCAGCGTCTCGGTACACGAGGCCTTCCCCAGCCGTGATGGCTCTCTCCTCGCATACAAACGCAGCGAAAACAACGCCGATGACGCCACCCTGCACATCATTGATGTCATCAGCGGCCAAGAGCTTGAAACCATTCCAGGTGCAATGATGGCATCGCCCTCTTGGACGCCGGATAGTCGGGGTTTTTACTACGTAAGGCTGCCCGAAGATCCGACTGTACAGGCAGATCAACTGGTCGGTTACGCCGAAGTTCGCTTTCATGCCATTGGCAATGATCCAACGTCCGACCAACTTATTGTCGGTTCCACGAATGATGCATCCGTATATATCGAAGTGCAAATTTCGTATGATGGAAACTTCCTTTGGGTAACTCATCATCGGGGTTGGGGAGCAAGCGATATCTATTTCTGCAATCTCGAGTCCGATCACTCACCCATTGCGACGGGGCTCGACTGTCCGATTCGTGGGTTCGCCACACTGATTTCTGGACGAGATGCCATTTATTGGGCTTACTTTCACTGCGGACAGATCTACATACTCAGCAATGAAGCAGCCTCGCGCTACCGGGTGTTTCGCGCCGATCCGGCCCGACCCGAGCGGTCGAGCTGGCGCGAGATCGTCGCCGCTAGCGACGCCACCCTGCAAGCCGCACAGATTATCGGGGACCACCTGGTTCTATCGTATCTGCGTAATGCTCACAGTGCGATTGTGATTCACGATCTGGACGGCGGCAAGATCCGCGAGGTGGAACTGCCGGGCACGGGCACGGTGACTGAACTCAGCGGCACTCCCGACGACGATGTCGCTTACTTTGCCTACAGTTCATTTGTCGAAGCGCCTGAGATCTACCGGCTCTCGGTACCATCCGGCAATACCTCGTTGTGGCGGCGCATCGATGTCCCGGCCGACACATCGGACATGATTGTCGAGCAGGTCTGGTATCCATCCAGAGACGGCACTGAGATTTCGATGTTCATCGTCCGCCGCGACGACATTGCGCTAGATGGCAACAACCCGGTATTGCTCACCGGGTACGGCGGCTTTTCGATCGCTCAGACTCCGACGTTCTCGACCCGAACCGTGCTGTGGTTGGAGCAGGGCGGCATCCACGCCGTGCCCAATCTGCGCGGCGGCGGCGAGTATGGCGAGGAATGGCACCGTGCCGGGATGCGCAATCACAAACAAAACGTGTTTGACGACTTCATTGCCGCTGCCGAGTATCTGATCGACTCGGGTTATACCAGAGCCGAAAAATTGGCTATCGTAGGGCGGTCCAACGGCGGCTTGCTGGTCGGTGCCACGATGGTGCAACGGCCCGATCTCATGGCGGCAGTGGTCTGCGGAGTGCCGCTTCTGGACATGATTCGCTATCATCGTTTCGGCCGCGGCCGAATGTGGATACCCGAGTATGGCTCGGCCGAGAATGAGGAAGAAATGGCGGTGCTGTGGGCCTATTCGCCCTATCACAGGGTTCGTAATGATGTGCTGTATCCGGCCCTTCTTATGTTATCTGCCGACAGTGACGATCGCGTCGATCCGATGCATGCACGCAAGTTCACCGCGCAACTTCAGGCCTCGGTCACAAGCGTATGGCCAGCTCTTCTCCGGGTCGAGAACCATGCCGGCCACGGCGGGGGCGACTCGATCCGCCAGGCCATCGAGCTCGACGCCGATACGTATGCATTCATCGCACACCACCTCGGTCTGAGGTGAAATGGCGCAGATGAGGAATTGACCCGGTTTGGACGCGGAGTTCACTGCCCTTGCCGAGCTGGTATTGGATCAATGGCGCGAGTTTGTCGCTGCGCGGCCGAGCCGCGGCGGCCTGGTGAAGTTTCACACCTGCAACAAATTCTTGATCCTGGCCCACAGTGAATTTCACTACCGTCAGCTCGGTCCGCTCGTGGCGGCACCGCGCGCCATCCCACTGGATGAACTGATCGATCGTTACGGGCAGGGTCTCGCAGAGGCCCTGTCCCGCACGCCCAGTCGGGGCAGTCATGTCAACGTCCTGCAGCACCTGGCGGGTATGTGCAAAAAAGCGCTCGATCCTCACCAGCAAAAAGAGCTCGTGCGCGCCATCGAGGCCTACGGTGCCGGCCAGGTGCCACTCGACGTACCGCGCGACTTGCTTCGCCATCACGCCCATGCGATCGGGCAGACCTACGTACTCGCGCAGTCGTATCTGGCGCCGAGCAGCCGCTGGCTCGCTCGCCAGTCGTGAATCCCGCTCCCCAGGACTCCTCGCATTCGCCTGGTCTAGCCCTTGTCTCTCGAACCATGTCCGACTGTAATCATCGGATTGCTGTAGAGCGGTCGTTACGGCTCGTCGTCGTACCAGTAGCCGCCCCCCTGATGCCTGGGTGAACGCGGTCCGCTACCGTAGTGATACTCGCTGAGCGCACCGAAGAAATCGGCCACCTTGGCCAGAGCAAAAAACTTATTGTGGCCGTTGTAGGGTAGCGATGGCGGGGTATCCATGTGGCGATTGTCGAGGCGGGCGATTCCAAAATGCCCACAATAGGCGATGCCCTGGCTCCAGTGAGACTCGCGGTCGAGATCGACCAGCAAGTCGGGATTGTCGGCGTCGAGCGCATGCGCCCATGGACGCCAAACCACCGTGGCGTTGAAGTCCGATGGTTTGCTGTACGTCCGCAATCCGCGCGACTCGGCCTCGCCGGCCGTACGGGCCGCCTCGTCGACGACTTTGGACCACATGATGCCGACGACAACGCCGACTCCGGGCAGCTCTTTCTCGGTGAACGTGCCGCTGCGCGGATAGCTGGCGTGGCTGTTGAGCGCCGAGTATACGACCGGGTGATCGCCATCTTCAAAACTCAGCTCGCCCGCTCCATACCAAACCTGGTCGCCGTGTTGACCGTAATACGCCCCAACAATCGAGCAATCGCTTTTGTGCAAGCGAACCGTGATGTGCTCCCAATCGCCTTCGTGGCGCGCGAAACGGGGAAATGGAAAGTTTCGCTTCTTGCCCCAAAAACTGGCCCGAAACATCTGAAAACCATTAAATTCGTAAAAGAATATGTATTTTAAATCGACAAACTCGGCGCGCTCCATCCCCTTTACGTACATCGGTGCCAGCATCTCGCCGGCCACTGCGGATAGGCCGGTCTCGAATGCATCGTGACCGGTCGGGTAACCGCGGTCGACGTAATCTTTCAGCGAAATGTACGTATCCGCGCCAAGAAGCGAGAGGTCCAGGTCGCCAGCAGCACCGAGCCAGTTGCCGCTGGCGTCAAATACCTCGCCGTGATCGCGATAGACCTGGATCGATTGCGGGCGGTGTTTGTCGTATGGGTGCAGATACACCTTGGGCGACCAGCGCCGGATCGTCGCGGAGTCTCGACACGGCGGCCCGTGGTATTCGACACCAGCCGCGTATGCGTGCAACTCCCGGCCATCGCCTTCTGCACTGCCGAACCCGCAACCGCCGAACAAACCCATCATCGCCGAGAAGATGGCCACATTTGCCGTCCGTTGCAGACTGCATAACCTGGTAGATAAATTCACTCATAGACTCCTATGTCAAAGATAAATAAAACATATATATATCTACATATCTCAATGCTGCGTGTCCAGCGTATCTGGCAGAGTATTTGTATGTACATCATTACCGACAGGTTCTTGGTCTGATTATCAATCTACGAGGAAACCATGGTTTCCGCGATGAACCATTGTTGCTGCAGATAACAGGTCCGGACGGCTGGTGCTCACCGAAGGCCGAGACCGAGACTGGAGACCGAAGGCCGAGATCGAATCGCACTCACTGACAGGTTGTGCTTGCGGCCGAAATGAGGAGCTGGAATGGACCGGGCCGGGCTCGAAATAACCGCTAATTATCAGATAGTTAACTATTTCGAAGAGGCACGGGTCAGGGCCCGCGCGGCGGCCGCGTGGCGGGCTATGTGTTTCCCTCGCAGCGGTCTGCCGGTACAACAACTGTATGCATATCACGATGGTCAAAAAGAAGCTGCAGGACGGCTCCGAGTGCCGCAAGTGCGCCGAGATCACCGAGACGCTCAAAAAGCGCCAGCTGTGGCATCGCATCGACGAGATTATCTGGGCTCATGAAGACGACCCCGATAGCCCGGGCATGCAGCTCGGGGCCCGGCTCGGGGTCGCCAATGCGCCTTTCTTTGTCGTCCGTGATGACGGGGACGAAACGGTTTACACCAGCGCACTCCGGCTCATTCGCGAGCGATTACAGCAAACCGTGTCAAGCCGGGAAGAAGCTCGCCACATCGACGTCGACGACATTGGAGGAATCTGAGCCGGCCTCACTCATTCAGGTTGCTGGCGTGAAGTCCGCACTCTTTGATGGTCTCCTCTTCCCACCACCAACGTCCCGCGCGCTCGTGCTGGCCGGGGTGAACCGGCCTGGTGCAGGGCTCGCACCCGATCGAAATAAAACCGCGTTGGTGCAGGGGATTAAATGGCACGTCGTATTCGCGGATGTATGCCCAGACCTGGCTGGAAGTCCAGTTGGCGAGGGGATTGAACTTCACTAGCGGCGTTTCGGGCGACCCGAAAGTCCTGTCGAGCTGGACCACCGGGATAGCGGCGCGCGTACCTGGGCTCTGGTCTCTGCGTTGCCCGGTGAGCCACGCCGCACGACCCGAAAGAGCGCGCACCAGTGGCTCGACTTTGCGAATGCTGCAGCATTCTCTGTGACCATCGCGATAAAAGGAAAAAAGACCCTTTTCCGTGATCAGATCCTGCACCGCCTCGGGCTGCGGAAACATGACATCGAGCGAAATATCGTAATGCTCGCTCACCCGATCCAAAAACTGATAGGTCTCGGGGTGCAAACGACCGGTGTCGAGCGCAAAGACCCGGAATTCTCCCCCGGCTTTTACCGCCATGTCGATCAGCACCACATCCTCGGCGCCGCTAAACGAGATGGACAGGTCAGTGCCGTATTCTCCGACAGCAAGCCCTACCAGGTCCCGCGGGTGGCGATCGGCGTACTCCGACGCGAGTGCTTCGATACGTTTTAAGTCGAGCGCCATAGCTCTCTCTTTCTACAGGGTAAGCTCCCTCTGCGGGGAGCGGAATGTTATAGCCCGGATGGTCAACGACCGGCGAGACCCTTTGCAGCACTGTTCTTGTCGACATGCGACGGATTGGTGCTGTCCCCTGACACAGGCGACGAGTCGCTGCCGCGGTCGGCAGGCCGTCCGGTATGCGGCGAACGAGCTGGCTTGTTGCGCTGCCTCGGGTCCACTCCGGCGAGGCGCATCGCCCGCTCGCAGGCGGCCGAGAAACGCGTTTCCAGGGACTCTCCATGCTCGCCCGGGACCGGACCAACCCGCACCCAGCTGTCCTCGAGCACGGCGATGTTGTCGGCCAGATTTCGACCATCCGTGCTCTGCGCCAGCGATGCGCTCAGCGCGTTGTGGGCCAGAGCTGCCCGCAGCGTCTCGGCCAGCTGCTCGGGCGACTGCTGCGACGGCTCGGGCGCCGATAGCTGAGGACCCGGAGCCATCTCTTCGGCGCGCAGCAAAAGCTTCTCTTTCTTTTGCTGCGATGTCCGGGGATCGAGCTCGGTGCCGTCGAATGCATCCGGTGTGCGGTCGAGTATGACTCGATAGAGTCGGCTGGCCTGCTCGTACAGGGTGTGAAGCTCGCGCCCCTCGAGTGCCAGATCGCGCAGTGTCGCCCGAACACGAAGCGCTCGTTGTGCAGCATCGGCACCGGTTTCCGCGCCCTCGGCACCCTCGGCACCCTCACCCTCGCCCGCTTGCCGACCCGTGCCATCATCACTGGCCGGCTCGCCTGCAATGACGCTTTCTCCCCGCTCGACCAGCTCGATGAGTGTGTCGATCTCGGCGGCGATGTCGGCCAGCTTTTGCTGCCGCTCGGTTTTCTCCCGATCGCGCTGATTTTGCCGGCGCTCGAAGAATCGATCGCATGCAGCCCGAAATCTCTTGTTGATCGCATTGGCGTCTTTGCGCGGCACAGGGCCGATGTCGCGCCAGTCGCGCTGCAAGGTGCGCAGCTCGGCAGCAGTTTGTTTCCACTCGGTCGATTCGGCCAGGGCCTCGGCCCGCTCGCACAATTCGACTTTTTGCTGCAGATTCTGCGTCCGCTCGGCCATGAGTTCTTCGAGATAGGGTTTTCGGCGCTCGAAGAAAAGGTCGCACGCAGCCCGAAAGCGCTTCCAGATCGCGTCCGAATGCTTGCGCGGCACCGACCCGATAGTGCGCCATTCGCGCTGCAGGCCCTTGATCTCGTCGGCAGTCTGGTCCCAGTCGGTCGACTCGGCCAGAGCTTCGACGCGTTCGCACAGCTCTCGCTTGACAGTCAAGTTGTGCACCTGCTGCTCGGCCATGCGCGCGCGCGCCCCCTTCACCCGCGCGTAGACTTCGTCGCAGGTGCTCTTGAATGCATTCCACAGCTCCTGGCTCTTGTTGTGTGGCACCGGGCCGGTCCGCTTCCACTCGGCTTGCAGAATCTTGAGCTGCTCGGCCAGATTGCTGTCGTCCTCGACAGTCAAAAGGGCTCTGGCCTTTTCGATCAGCCCCTCCTGCCTCGGCACGTTGGACCACCGCTGCCAGGCGTCGGCTTCGCGCAGCTCCTGCACTCGGATGAAGAGCTTCTGGCGCAGCTCGCGATAGCGGGACAGCTCCTGGCCACCACTGTCGGGCAGCTTCAGGTTCTCGAACGTCTTGTCGGCCTTTTGCAGCAGTCGCTCGGCCTGCTTGCGCTTGCCGGAATCGAGCTGCTTCTCCATGTCCTGGTTCAGTTTGCGCAGGGCGTCCAGATCGCGCTCTTGCCGCGCTCGCTGCTGCCGTTTGCGCTCCTCCAGGCGCTGCTTTTGCTCGTTGCGCTTTTGCTCGTCTGGTTTTTTTTGCCCGTCTTCTCTCTGCTCGTCCAGGATTCGCGAGTCGTCGGTGACCGCTGCTTCGCCCTCGACGCCCAGCTCGTTGGCCTCGCCGCCGGGCTGAGCCTCCCTGGCCGGCTCGACAGCGGTCCCGGCCCGATCGCGGGTGTCGAGATCTGCGCCCCGGTCACCGTCTTTTTCACCACCCCGGGCGGTCTCGCTGTGACCGGCTCGCGCCGCATCCGCTGCCGCCTTGCGCGCCGCCATATCGACATGAGCCTGCCGGCGCTTGTGATAGCGATCGCGCGACCTGTGGAAACGCGTCTCCAGCTCGGGATCGTCCCCGTGGTCGCCGAGATCGTGCCAGGAGCGCTCGATGACGTCCATTTCTCCCGCCGACGCGACCCATTCGTCGCCGCGCGCCAGTTTTTCGGCCCGCCTTACCAGCTGCACTCGCTCGGCATGCTTGCGCTTGACCTCGGGCGCAACAACCTCGATCGCAGCCCTGGCCTGCTCGGCCAGCTTTCTGCGCGCTCGGGTCCTGACCGCCTTGTTCTTGGCCTTGCCGACAATGACCTCCAGCGCGCTTTCGTCCGAGATGCGGTCGAGAACCGCCAGTGCGACGTCCTTCCGCTTCTCGTCGATGGCGATGCTGCGCAATACCTCGGGATCGTCGATGCGGGCGATCGCGGTGGTACGCGTCACCATCGGGGTACTGGGATTGCGCGCCAGCTCGGCCAGAGCTCTGGGGTCGCGGATCTTGGCCAGCGCAGATCCGCGCACCTCGGCGCTCTCGGCCCGACTCGCCACCTCGGCCACGGCTTTCTGATCGTCGATCCGGGTCAGCCCGGCGAGCGAGCGCTCGGCCTCGGCAAGGTCGCTCGCCGCAACCGCGCGGGCGACCCATATATCCGCCGCGCGCCGGTTGGCCCGCTCCCGCAAGCCGCGATCGGCCTCGTCTCGGGCGATCTCGACCAGAAGCTCGGGGTCGTCGAGCTTGTCCAGTGCAATGCGCCGTACCGACACATCGCGGTCGTGGCGAGCAATGCTAGCCACCAGATCAGCTTCGTCCGATCCCATCTGGCGCACAGCGTCTGCGCGTACCGCTGCATTGCTGTGGCGATGCCGCGGCCGGAAAAGATCTGTAAATCCCATGGTTCGTTTCTCCGGTCCGACACTCTATAGAAATCAGGTGCCCCGGAACAAGGTCGAGAAAACATTACCACGCACGTTCATGACGCGACGCGTCTACAGGCACGGCCCTGTTGACAGACCGGGCGGCGAATGGGTCCGTGGCGGCAGTCGCCCAAGAGTATCGGATGGTTATGCGCTCGGCGCACCTCTGTCAGCCAGGCGGTTCAGGCGTGCTTTGATACGCTCTTCGATGAGGTGGGACTGTTGTTGCGCGGCGATCATGGCCCGTCCGAGTAGCTTTTTGGCGGTCTCCTGGTCGCCGCGGTCAAGCGAGGACAGGGACATGAACTCGATGAGCTCGATGAGCTCGATCGGTCCCATGGTGGTGCGGGCGCGGGCGAGAAGCTCGTCCCACTTTTCGGGCGCGGCGGTCTCGACCGAGAGTCCGACCATCTCGCACAGCAACTGATCGGACGTGGTCAAAAGGGCGTCGTTGTTGCCGGAAGCGCGGGCTCGCTTCTGCTCGACGACGATCTGATTCAGCACTTGTTTGGCCTGGGCGCCCTTGCCGGCAAAGCAGAGCAGGCGGGCGTGAAGCAACACAGCTACCGGCCGGCTGGAGCTGTTGGGTTCGATCTCGACCGCTCGCTGTATATGCGTCCAAGCAGCGTCGAGATCGCCCGCGAAATAGTACAGCTCGGCCAGGTTGACCGCTGTGGCGTATTCGATCTGGGTCTGCCCGATCTCGCGACCGAGACGCTGGGCGCGCAGGCCGTCCTCGGCGGCGTGGACGGCATTTTTTTGTGCGATCCACAGATTGCGCCGGCCATTGAGGGCGGCGGCCAAGTGTAGCTTATCGCCGCGCTCTTCGCAGAGCACGATGGCCCGGCTGAACATCGCGGTTGCCTTTTCGGTCTGGCCTCCGAACGAAAAGATCAAACCGAGCAGCATCAGCGAAACGACCAGGGTCTCGTACCCCTCGTTGCCCATGCATTCTGCACGAGCCGCGGCCTGCTGAAACAACCTCTTGGCTTCCATCAGTTCGTTGCTGCGAAAACACACTCGTCCCATGGCCATGCAGAGGCGGGCCTCGACCACGTCGGAATCGACATGAGCCGAAAGCACCTGGGCTCTGTGGACCAGCGAGCGAGCCTCGCCAAAGTCCTGCATCCAGTCCAAGACGGTGGCCTGGTCGAGCAGCAATTTGACCTGGGCCGGCACGTCACCGAGGTGGTCGGCCATGCCCCTTGCCATGGCGAGGTCGGCCAGAGCATCGGCAAAGCGGCTCAGCCGGTAGTGCATCAAACCCCGGCCGTTGTAGCAGCGCATGCGGGCCGGGCTTTTGTCCTCGGGCATGAGTTCGATAGCGCGGCTGTACATGAGCTCGGCGTCGAGGTATTCGTGACGGGTTTGCGCCCGCTCGGCCAGATGGATATAGGTGGCCGCCGCGGCGCCGACCAGCCCGCAGTACTCGGCGTGCCAGGCCAGCTGTCTCAGCTGGGCGGGACTTCCCCGGGCCGGTACGTCTCGATAGTAGCGAAATGCGGCTCGGTGGATCTGCCAGCGCAAATCGCCCGGGGTCGCCCGGACGACCATGTCGCGGATCAATGCGTGGCGAAATTCGAAATATCCGTCTTGTCGCAATATGAGAAGACCCTGGCCGAGCAGTCGGCTGACGCTCACCCACGCGTCGAGCGGAAAGACCTCGCCCAGGCCGTCCTCCTCGAGTTCGCGGAGCACGCCCTCTACCTCGACCACGGTGAACTCCGAACCCAGCAGCGCGACTAGCCGTGCCGAGCTGGCCAGCTCGGTCGACATGGAGCCGAGTTCGCGCTCGGCCAGCCACTCGACCTGGGGCAGTTCGGGCAGGCGCTCGAGTTCATCGGTGGCCAGGTACCAGGACTCACCGCGGGCGTGGCGCCGGATCAGGCCGCGCCGTTTGACCCCGCCGACCAGTTCGGTGAGCAGCAGGGGATTGCCCCCGGTCCACTCGACTAGGCGCTTGATGATCTGCTCGGGTACGTTGTTGGCCGGGTGAAGAAGGCGCCGGCACAGCGCAGCCGCAATGTCCTCGACCAGCGGCGTGAGCTCGATCCTCAGGGTCCGACCGGCCCGGTTGGCCCATACTGGCCGCGCTCGATCGAAGATCGGATCGGCCAGGACACAAACCCACAGCGGCACCCGATTCTCGGCCAGAGTGGCATACTCGAGGGCGTCCAGCGTGGTCTCGTCGGCGTAATGAGCGTCGTCGATGACGCACAGAACGGGCCGATGCTGGGCCAATCGGGACAATGCCTCGCCAGCGCCCTGCGCGGCGGCCGAGCGCAGTGCCGACGGCGCCGCGCTGAGCTTGCGGACCTGGGATGCCTCGGCGGGCACCCAACCGAGGGCCAGGGCCACCGCAGGCCAGACTTCTTCGGCCAGCTCACTGCCGAGCTGCTCGCCGAGCACCGCGCGGCCGCGGTCGTCCGGTGCCCGGTCGGGCAGGCGCAGGACCGCGCGAAGAAGGTCCTGCAGCAACTGGCCATGCGGGACGCCAATCGGTTCGCGAGCGCGCAGTTCGATGATCTGAGCACCGGCCAGAGTCTCGCCCAATCGCGTGATGAGCTCTTTGCCGAGATGGCTCTTGCCGTGGCCGATCTCGGCGATCACGGTGGCCAGGGTCGGCTGTTTATCGTCGACTGCCCACTGTGCGCTGGCCAGTAGTTCTGCGATCTGTTCGGCGCGTCCGATGAGCGGCTCGGCTCCGTTCGAGTCACCGCCGGCGGCCAGAGAATGAGGCAAGGCCCTTCGAATGCCATCGCGTCCCTCGATCGGGAAGGTCTGCAGGGGTCCCAGGCCATCGATCGCGCGCTCGGTCACCAGCACGCCCGAGGGGTCGCCTGGACGCGGAAAGCGATCGCGATCGCGAAACGCTGCGGTCAGCACGCGGCGAGCCCCGTTCGGGCTCCGATGACACTTGGCACGTTCGTGGTCGACCACGATGCAGGTCGCCAGACCCTGCTCGATCAGGGCTTGCGCGCCATCGAATGCGCGCTCGATGGGATTTCCGCCGGTATCGAGGCCGAACGCCGCAACGTGGCGTTCGGCCTCGACAAAGATGAGCTGACCACCGAGCGACGACAACCGGTCGACGACCCGGCTGGTCCCTTGTGAGCAGAAAAAAATCAGTCCGATGATCTGCGGCTGGCTGGACATCTCGGTCCGCCGCAGTGCCGGAGCCGGCACTCGGACCACATCGCTCCCCTGTTCCATCGCTGTGACCAATGCGCGGCGCAGGGCGCCGACGTCGTTGTATCGACGCTCGGGCTCCTTGGCGAGACAGCGGACCAGAACTCGATCAAAAGCGGGCGACACCGGCGCCACATGGGACGGCTGGGGTGGACGGCGATTGATATGAGCGTCGCGCACCTCGGCCGGTTTGCCGAAGAACGGCGGCTGCCCGGTCAACATTTCGTACAGGATCACCCCGAGGGCATAGATATCGGCTCTCACATCGACGTCGGGACGGCCTTCGCACTGCTCGGGCGACATGTACACGGGCGTGCCCAACAGAGTGCCGATCATCGTATCCTCGAGCGGCGTATCGGATGTGGCGTTGGCCAGCTTGGTGAGACCGAAGTCGATCAGCCGGGCAGTAAACAACGAACCGCTGACAAAGATGTTTTCCGGCTTGAGATCGCGGTGCACGAAGCCGCGCTCATGGGTGGCCTCGACTGCCGTGAGAATGGGATTGGCCAGGGCCATCAGCTGGTTGCGATCCATGGGGTCGCCCAGTTTTTTGTCCAGTGATGGAATGATCAGTTTTTCCAGCACCAGATACGGAGAGCCATCGGGGGTCTGTCCGGTGGCGTAGAGCTGTGGCACGTAGGGCGGTCCGATGGCGCGGAGCGCATCGGCCTCCCGCAAGAGCCGTCGGCACGACACTGCATCCTCGCGGTCCACTGTCTTGATCGCCACCTCGCGGCCATCGGCTTCGCAGGTCGCTGCGACCACGATGCCGAATCCACCCGAGCCGAGCAAATGGACGATGCGATATCCCTCGATCGACGGCAGAGGTTGATTGCGCCACCGTCCAGAGCGGGCAGTGCCCTCTGTACTCTGCCCCGTTCTGTGGTCACTGAGTTGATCGTGACCGCAGCGCGGAGAGCCGTTCGCCCACCGGCGACCGCATATCATGCACCGTGGCAAGCCAACCCTATTCTAATGGCTCGCAGTAGAGAGGTTGCAACAGCTCTTGTGCGTCAGACAGTGCTAAAGTGTGGCGACGAACCAGTCTAACCGAGATGGGATCCCGGCTCAATTCGAGCCAGGTGGTCCGGCGGATCGCCAGCCGCCACCATTGCTCGAGCCATCCCGAACCAGCCGGACCTCTAAAACCTCCTCCGTTTCCTCCCGATGTATCGGTACGAAAAATCGTCGGGCCAGCCTTGGCCGCCACGGTTATTACAACACCATCGCCAGGTTACAGCTGCCCAGGAGCGGTACCTGGCACTGGCAATCGACATGGGACCGAGGCCGCGCCGATGATCAACCCGAGATGCGGAAGTGGAATGGATATGTGACTCGTACCGAGCCACCCCCGGATGGTCGGGGAAACCGGATCGATTTGATCACCCGGGCCACGCATGCTTCGACCGGCTCACTGTGAAGGCCCGAAGCCCGCGAAGCGATGACCGCGCCGTGTCCATCAATGAGAAAAGTCGCGTTCACTGTGCCGGCAAGGTTGGGCTCGACCGCGAGCTGGCGTTCGTAGCAGTAGCGGAGCCGCTGCCGCTGTCTGCGGATGTACCGGCGGATGATCTCTCGATCCATATCGCCGACCACCCTGGGTTGGTTGGCCGTGAAACCAGTCCCCGGCGTTCTCGGACGCCGCGGCACGGAAACGCCTGGCTCTCCGAAGCCGGGGTCCGCGAAGCCGGGACCAAACGGTCCAATTGTGGGATAATCGCCGACCCGGACCGTACCGCCGGTCGGGTCGTAGCCGCGGTGGGAGTTGCCGAAAACTCCGGTTCCCGGTCCGTAGTCGTCACCATCGAGATTGCCGTGGATGTCGAACAAGCCGTCGCCAGACGAAAAATCGGCCATTTGGGTCAGCTCGATCAGCGAGTGGGAAGGGGTGCGCAGCAAGTCGACAAAGCCGGCACGTCGAGCCCGGCCAATGGCATCGCTATAGGCCAGCTGGGGGCTTCTCGATCGCCGTCTGATGGACATTTTTTGTTCCGCCCTCGCTGTGCGATCACCGGCCTTGCCCAGTCCGCCGACCACGCCGCCTCCGCTGCTGCCCTCTCGGGTGCCACCGGTGCCCGATTCTGGCTCGGCGATCGGCCGATCATTGGGCCGACTGATCACCCGCGTCCACCGGGCCTCACGGCTGCCGAGGTCGAGCAAAAGGCCGTGTGGATCGGGCGGGATCAGCCCGAGCAGCGCCACGACGGCCAGATGTGCCGCGCCCGAAACGGCAAAAAATCCCAGCAGTCGCCGCTCGAAGATGAGCGCAGGAGTGGCCAGTTTGGCCCGCCCTGCAGCGACCTTGCGGATCGCAAATGCAACGGCGCCGACATGGACATAGACCGTGCCGTCCTCGGGTAGCGGAACCTCCCGACCATCGGGATGGTGCGCCGATGGTCGCGTCACGCCGAGCGCGGCCAGTGCCTCGATGGAGTGAACCCGGCCATACTGGCGCAGCTCGGCGCGCACCTTGCCGGCCACGCAGACCGCGATCTCATCGCCGCGCTCGACGAGCAGGGCCATGCGCGGAAATGGGGCATCTTTGATACACAGGTCGGCGCTTGGGGCGGTACCGATGGTAAATGTCGACCGCGGCAAGGGCTCGCGGGCGCGGATCAGCGCAATAACTAGAGCCAAAAATCCGCCACCCAGAGCGGTAAGAGCGAGCCAGTCGTGGACCGCGCTCGATCGCTTGGGTCGAAATTCGCGGAAAGGACGCCGCTCGACGTTGGTCCATGCGTGCAGGGCCCGCTCGTTTTCGGCCGCGACGCCGATGCCGGACAGGAACGCGAAGCCGGCAAGGCCGAAAAAAACCACCGCCGCAGCACGCAATGCGTAGAGCGACCATCGCGGCCTGGGACGGGTTTTTGGCTCGACGTGCACGACGTCGAGGATCGAATCACCGAGCATGGCGACCACCTCCACAGTACTCGGCGATGTTTGTGTGGGGGCGTGGGTGCGATCAGTCATCGAATACTCCTCTCCTGTGTCGGTATCGCCGCGCCGGGCGCCGTCCAATCAGCACGCCTGGCAGCGAGGAGCGACCGGAGCTCGGTCGATTGGTTTGTCCCGGCGAGCAATGCAAAGCAGCGCTCGTACGGCCGGCTATTTAAACGGTCGTATGCCGGTGGCGCGATCGGACGAGTCGAGGACTTGGCCAGCCCAGCTCCAGTGTTGCGTCACAGTGATACGTCAAGGGATCGCAACCTCGGAACGGTGGACCGCAAAATCGCCCGATATCCGTATCTCGCAAATCTGTGACAACCCCGCCCGATGACAGTTTCGAAAAAATCACCGACGTGCGCGCTGGCGGGAAATAACTGGCGCGCTACCTTATACATCCCATGAAGCTGTCTCCGCGGACCACGCGACCAACCCCCGTACCCAACTGGCCGCCGCCACGTGACCAGATCGCAAAGGGTCTCGCCAGCCGTCGCCCGCATCGCGTTGCCAATCACGTGGCGCGCCGGGCACTCGCAGTTGCACTTGCGGGCGCAACCGTCTCCATGGCGGCGTGTGACGAGTTCCCCACCCCCGCAGAGCTGGCCAAACCACAAATCCTGGCGATCCGCGCCGATCCTCCAGCCATTCCAGCCGGCGGCACAGCGGTCTTGACCATTCTTGTCGCCGACAGCAATGGCCAGGTCGAAGCACCAGATGTGACGTGGCAGACAAGCCCGACCAATCCGGGCGAGCCGGCCCTGGGCAGCGTTGCAATGGTTGATGGCGGCTCGGTCATCTACACTGCACCGCCGCAAACCGCCGAGGCAATTACCCTGGCATCAGTGACCGCTCGGGTCAAAACCGACGATTCCGAACTGGTCGGCGTCAAGGTCGTCACCATTGCCGATCTAACTCTGGGCAACCCACAAATCGTCGCATTTACCGCCGACGGCACCGATGTTCTCTCTGCGGGATCTCTGACCGTGAAGCCGGGACAGATCGTCGAGCTCGAGGCCCAGTTAGAGCCGGATTCGGTCGGGCCGGATCCAGCTCAGACCAAGTTTGCCTGGTACAGCACAGCCGGGACGATCGAGCGCTACCAGTCAAACCCAGTCGAGATGGTGGCAGCGGACGCGTCTTTACAAGGCTGGTTGTTCTGCGTGGTACGCAACGGCACGGGCGGGGTGGTATGGCAGGCGATCCGCGTCACTGTCGAGTAAACGCAGCCCGCCGAACGTGATGGCGAGCGGTGTGATCCTGTCCGCGCAGCGCGATGGTCCAGCCCTGTTGTGGGTCGTCGCCTCGTGAACTGCTGAGCTGACGCGCCCTCTCGTAGGCGGCTGTGGCTGGCCCTTTTCGGTTTGCAGCCGACAGAGCATCGGCCAGATTGCGGTGAAAGACGGCAGACTCCGGGCACAGGCTCACAGCGGCGCGAAACGCGATGATCGCCGGGCTGTTCTCACCCAGTTTGCGCAACGCCAGACCAAAGCCCTGGTAGGCCCAGGCAATGTCCTCGTCACAGTCGGTCTGCATCCGCCGGGCAAAGGTCTCGTCGGCCTCGTCGTAGCGCTGCTCTTGATATAGTTGCCATGCGCGACCGACCAGAATCGCGTCGTGACGACACGATCGAGCGGCGCGGCGAAATATCGACTTGGCCACGGAAAAACGCCCGAGCTCCATGAGCATATGACCCAGATCGATGGCGTAACACAGGTTGTCCGGATCGAGCCACATCGCCTTGCGGAACGAGGCTTCCGCTTCGTCGAAACGCCATTGCATGAACAGACTAACCGCCAGATTGGCGCAATACAGCGCATTGACGGGATCTGCTGCGATCGCGGCGCGAAACGCCTCTTCGGATAGCCTGGGGTGCTTTTCCAGGCAGCCCAGCTCGTTGTAAGCCTCGGCGTTGCCCGGGTCCAGATCGGTGGCGGCGACCAGCGCACGCACCGCGCCTCGGTGGGTCCCCTGCAAAATCAGGCAATGGGCCAGACCAAGCCACCATTCGGGGCAATGCGGATCATCACTGGTGGCCAGGCGAAACGCGTCGGCTGCTTCGGCGTAGCGCTGCTGCGCGACCAGCTGACGAGCGAGCTGCCCGGCATAGGATTCCTGCCGCTGCGAGTTCAGAGCGAGCTTCACGCGATCTAGTCAGAGCAATTGCGATGCCATTTTGCGTCCCCGCAAAGCCAGGGAGTTGGCCATTCCACATTGGTAACTCGACTCGCCAAGTGAGGACTACATGTCGCAGGGGTGGCTCGCGAGCGGCGGGCAAGCCGGCGCGTGGGCGCGCTTGCAGCTCGGCGAGAATGCTGCAATCTCACGTTATCGTGAGATTTTCGGGCAAAGCTGCAGCGCCCAGCCGGTCTTCGATGAGGTCGCGCTTTTTTGTCCAAGAGCCTCGCCGATGAAATCCACGAAAGCGCGAATACGTGCATTGCGGACGCGCTGGACCGACCCTACTGGGCACTTACTTACGGGTCGCGGTACTAAGCCAGCTTGTGGTGCAGATAGCTCGTGAAGCGGATCGCCACGTCATCCGGATTCTCAAACGACGCCGGGGGCATGCGCAGGATGTCGTCGCCAATCTCGTCAAAGAGCGTCTGGCGGATATTCTGGTCGGCGACAATGGTTTCGGGACTGCGCCCCCGTACCGTGGTCTCGCTCAGCCTGGCACAGTACTTGCGCAGCTTTCCGTACAACTCATCACCCAGGAATGTCTCGATGATGTCGACGTCGTCGATCAACTGCTCGACTCGGCCGCGAACGTCTTCATCGAGGTGTCCGCTCATGCTGTAGGCATTTGCCAACCGCAGGCATACGCGAAGAACCATGACGTCGTCGATAAGACCGATGGTCGGGTTCCAATCGGGAACCAGATCCAGGCGAGTGACCAGATAATTCAGAGCAGATGCGGCGAACTTGCGGGCATTCTTGTCCACACCACTCGATGAGACCACTGACTTGACGACTTCCACGTCCCCGCGAAACGAGCGAACCCACTCTTTAACAGACTGCATATACTCGGACACGGTGCGCACTCCCGGCTTCAGGTTCGTCTCGACAATGCCATAGCCGACCAAAAAATCAACAATTTCAGCCATATATTATTCTCCAGATGTGCAGTTGGGACAACTTGCCGGCCGGGTCCGGTCGACGTGCGAAGGTGCGAAAAGCGCCTCGGACCACCACGAAAAAATGCCCGACAAGCCGCCTACCCGTGACCGGGTCGGGCCTGCCGAACAGATACTACAGGAGGCCAACTCTCGGAGGACCAAAGACAGAGCGAAGTCTTCGAGCTTCGGACGACGCAAACGTCGCATTCACAGGGAGAGAGCTGTACGTAATCAGGGATAGTGCAGTGTAGTTGGAGGATGATCTACTCGAAGACTTCGCTCCGGCTCCGCCTCCAACCCAGCTATTTCGGACAGCGGTAGCGAAGTGCAGCGGCGCTGGGAGATTGTCACTCGAGATCTTCGAGCTCATCGGCAGCGCTGGCCGCGGCATCTGCAGCAGCCTTGGCCGCGTCCGCAGCCGCCTCGCCTGCCTCGACGCGGGTGCCGACGGTCTCGGCCACTTTGGTCGCCTCGGAGGCGAGAACGAGCAGCGAATCACTCACTGTGGTCAGCTCCATCTCACTGGCTTTTTCGGCTACGTCGGTGGCAAACGAAGAGACCTTCTCCGCATAATCAACCACCTTCTCGATCTGGCCGATCACCTCGGGTATGACGTCGTTGGCGAGTTCCTCGACCTCGGCCGCGGCAAGCTCGAGTGCGGGCGCATCGTCGGCAACAGTGGCGCTTTCGACCGCCTGGGTCAACGCCGCAGCAGCTTCGAGAGTCGAGGCAATCGCGGCGTCGGCGTGCACGGCGGCCTGGTTGGCTGCATCGAGAACTGCATTGCCAGCTGCGATCAGAGCATTGCTGGCATCTGAAAAGGCCTGTTCGGTGTCAGCATCGCCGGCCGTATTGGCCGCATCGGCCGCAGCACTTTCCGCTTGCTCGGCGGCGTCGCCGATCTGGTCGACCGAAGTCTGCGATGCCTCGGCGGCCTCGGACTGAGCCAGCGAGCTTTCGACCGCTGCCTCCACCGGAGGACTGGCAGCTTGCAGCGCGTTGGATACGTGGTCGGTGCTGCTGCAGGCGGCAGCGGCGAAAACCAAATAGGACAGACAAATACGTTGTAGGTTTTTCATCAACAAGAACTCCATGAAAGGCGGTTTAACTGGCTTGCTGGTGGAGTTTGCACGACGCAGGCCAACCGCCCCTTGCACCGTTCCATGGAACTACGTGTATGACAGGCAACCAAATACTCATCCGTACCGGCCAGGGAACACGATCCGCTTGACCGAACTAGGTCTGCAGCGAGCCGGCTGTGCAATAAATGGCCTGCGCAGCAATGGGACAGCTGTGCAAACAGCGGACATACTCATCCGTGCTCGCGAAAAGGCTCTCTGACAAAGCGCTCGATAGCGTACCCACCAGACAGCCCCCAAGAAAACTCGGCGCCCCGCATGATCGCACCGAGCTCATCGGGCGGTATCGGCTTCCACGGTGCCGACATATCCGGCCGGCCGGACGCCCCGGCAGTTAATGCACAGCGGTGTTCATTCCGAGCAGAGCGGCCGGGCGGCTGGTTATTCGATCGGTCGAATAACCGGCTATTGTCGCGCTTCACAGCAACCCCTCGAGCACCCCCAAGCCCCGATGTGAGCGGAAGTTCGGCCGGCAGGGCCAAATTCCATTCAGGCCTTTCGCCCACGACGCATTTCTCCCCTCATGTCTGCCTTCGATCGCTTCCGTACTCACCATGCGCATACTCGGTATTGAAGTATGTATTCAAAACAATGCCTGCACGGAACAAATCTGGTCAAAAGTAAATCGCTGATAGGTAGTCGTAGCCGGCGTGCCATCTACTACATCTGGCCAGCGGGCGGCCCGTACCCAGGGTTGTGACTGCTACAAATCACGGTGGTATTCCGTATCGATCGTTGCGTCTACTACAAATCGATCGTGACGCATCGCAAATCGCATCCTTTTGCTGGCCATCGAGGCAATTCGGTCGAGTGCCAGTGTTTGCTGGAGAAGTCCAGCGACCCCCCCGAGTCTCCATGGTAGCGTGAACAATCGAGCTATCTATTTTGCTCTGGCGTTAAACTGTTCTTCCATTTTTGCGAGTACCGATATATGATGCGCAGTTATTAGACTGGAGTCAGGTATTACGGGATTGGGAGCTATTCGAGTCCATTTGGAGGAGGACAACAATAGACACGCCCCTTTGGGGGGCCGGTGTCGATTGACCCTTGCGAGTCGAGCGGAGCACCGTGGTGCGTCGCCATCAGCATTGCTCGATCGGCTGGCGTCGCCCTCCGGAGCCACCTGCCTCGGTTGCCTTATCGCAGTCACTCTATCGCAGTCACCCTAGTCTGGGCGGATTTCCACGGGCTTTCAGAACCACCCGATCCGCCCCGCGCACAAATGCGCTTTTTTTATCAGTTGGAGGAGATTTTTGATGAAAAACTATTTCGCGTTAGCCCTTTTCTTTATGAGCACTTCGCTGTTTGCGTGCCAGAAGGCGCAAACCGCAGAACCGCAAGATACCGCGCAAGAACCGCTGAATAACCCCGAGTATCTTCAGGCCAAGAAAACCGATTGGTGTCCCACCGAAGTATTGTGGGAGGCCCGGCGGGCAAAGCTCGCTCTGTCCCAGGCAGTGGCCGCCTGCCCTGTGGAGGGACAGTGCGACGATCCGGTGGTTCGCGACGCGACCGATAAGAGCCAGGTCAAGACCATCCGGGTCATCGTTCACGTCATGCGCACCGATAGTGGCGGTCAAGGCATCTCTCAGGCCACGGTCGACGCCACCATGGATCAGATGAATGCTGATTACCTGCCGTCCAATATCCAGTTCGAACTGGTCGAGACGCAGTTTCACGACAACAGCAATTATTCGTGTATCGCGCCGTACAGCCCGTTCTCGTCAGAATGGGCCGAGGACATCGCGAACATGAAGAATGAGTATGCGCAAACTCCTGGTCAGAACATCAATATCTTTATTTCGTGCCAGCAATCGAGCATCTTTGGCACCCTGCTCGGCATTGCGACCTTTCCCTGGGATCCCGACGCTCTCACCAAACAGGGCGGTTTTTGGTTGAACAACATCGCCACGGGCGCTGGCGCACATACAGCTACCCACGAAATGGGTCACTGCGTCGGCCTGTGGCACACCCATCACGGGGTCAGCGAGGTCGACGACTGCTCCGATTGCTATGAATTCGCCAGCGGTGAAGAAGGCGATAACCGGGGCGATTTTTGCTCGGACACCCCGCCCACGCCGACCAACCAGGAATGTACTCCTCCAGGTGGCAACGACTGCCAGGGCACGCCGTGGGGCCAGACTCAGACCGAGAACTACATGGGCTATGCGCCTGATTCCTGTATGAACCTGTTTACCGCGCAACAGGGCAGCCGCTCTCACTGCTGGTCTGCTGAGAAACTGTCGGGCTGGTTTACCGACGCGCCTCCGGCCGAGATCTGCGATGACGGCGTGGACAATGATGGCGATGGCCTCACCGATTGCGACGATCCCGATTGCGCCAATGACCCCGCCTGCCAGCCGCCACAGGAAGTCTGCGACGACGGCGTGGACAACGACGGCGACGGCCTCACCGATTGCGACGACCCCGATTGCGCCAACGACCCCGCCTGCCAGCAGCCCGATCCCGAGATCTGCGACGACGGCGTGGACAATGACGGCGACGGCCTCACCGATTGCCAGGACCCCGATTGCGCCAATGACCCCGCCTGCCAGGGCGGCGGTGACAACAGCTGCGTGGGTAACTGTGGCGGCTCGGCGCCGTCCGGCTGCTTCTGCGATTTCTTGTGCAGCTTCTACGGCGACTGCTGTCCCGACAAGGTGGACGTCTGCGGTTAGCGGTTCTCGTTCACCGCGCGGATGACTCGCCCTCGGCCAGCGACAATTCGCTGGCCAGGGGTGAGTCGGCGGCCGTGCGCGGTCGCCAGTTTTCCCGATAAACAGTCTATTTACCAACGGCTGAGGTCGAGCGCGAGTTTCCGCTCGCGCTCGACGCTCGTTCAGGCCGGCGACCGCAAGCCAGTCGCGGTGCTCGCGCGTGTTATGCTCGCACCGGGTACCCTGTCGTGAAGCTCGGCATTCCGTCACTGGCTGCAGCGATCGTGGCGAGTTCGATCGCTGTGATTTCCACAACAGCGTGCTTGTCGTCGGGTCCGGCGGTGAGCGCCGCAACTCCCGCACCGATCGCCGGTACCGGCATCGACTGGTCGCTGTCGCCAGAGCAGATCACAACCGGCTGCACGGCAGAGATCCGCAAAACCCGAGTCCGCATCGAATCGATACTCGACCGGATGTCCCGGCGTGCGATGCGAAGCGCAGTTGTTGCGGAGCGGAGCGAGCGGACGGCCGACCACTCGAGCGACCGGTGCAGCTCGGGTCGGTGTCGAGATGGTTTGACGGCATTCGCCGGTCTCCACGCCATCGAGACCGCGGTTGCCGACATGAATGACGCACTGATCGCGCACACGCTTTTCGCGTCGGTTGTTGTGGACAGGGCGGTCCGTCGGGCGTCAAGAACGTGCCGGGAAGCTGTGGCCAGCTTCAACGTCGAGTTATCGGCCAATCCAGCTCTCTACCAGCTGGCCCGGGCGGCACGGGCCAGGGCCAGCGACCCGACCGACAGGCAACTGGCCACGATCTACATCGAAGCTGGTCGCCGCGCTGGTGCCGGACTCGATCCGGCCAGCCGCACCAGGGCGAAGCAGTGGCTCAATCGACTCAACAAGCTACAGCTCGCATATATGCAAGCACTCGGCGAAAAACCCACGACCATCGAGATCTCCGCCGACGAAGCCGCCTCGTTGCCAGCGTCGATGGTCAGAACGTTGCAGACCAGCCGCAACGGATACATCGTGCCTGTCGCGTATGGCACGGTCCAGCGATTCCTCGCCAATCAGGCGTCTCACGGCGCGCGCAAGCGCTATTTCACAGCTTTCTACAATCGCGGCGGCCCGGCCAATGTCGAGCGGTTGGAGCGTGCTCTGGCCCTGCGCGATCAGCTCAGCCATCTGCTCGGGTTCAAAAACTGGGCCGCCTATCGACTCGACAACAAGATGGCAAAAACGCCAGAGCGCGCCCTGGCGCTGCTCGAACAGATCAGCGCCACGCTCTTGCCCACAGCACGTGCGGAAATCCAGGTGCTGGCGGACATGAAGTCCGCCAGCGGCGACAGTACGCCATTTGCCGCCTGGGACTACGCATACTACGAAGAACGACTGACCAGGACCCGATATGGCGCGGATGAAGCGACCATCCGCGAATACTTTCCCGCCGATAAGTTCATTCCCGCAGTACTCGACCTGTTCGGAACGCTCTTCGGTGTGACTTTCCAGCCCATCTCGCCGGCCAATGCATGGGCTCCAGGTGTCCTCGAATTCAGCATCACCGATAGCGCCAGCGGAACGTCGCTGGGCTGGTTTTTCCTCGACCTTCACCCGCGCCCGGGCAAGGCGCTGCATTTTTCCCACTATCGTTTGCGTGCAGGTCGTGTGTTGCCCGACGGCGGATACCAGCTGCCGATCGCGGCGATGATCGGCAACGGACCGGCGGCCGAACCCGGCAAGCCACCGCTACTCGGTCACAAGGACGTGATCATCTTCTTTCACGAATTTGGTCATCTCATCCATGACACCCTGTCCACGGCACGGTACGCAACACTCTACGGGACCAGTGTGCGCGGTGATTTTGTCGAAGCGCCCTCGCAGATGCTGGAAAACTGGGCCTGGCAGCCGTCGATCCTGCGCCGCGTATCGAGTCATATCACCACCGGAGATGCACTGCCCGACCAGCTCATCGAGACGATGATCGCGCGCAAGCGCATCAGCACCGGCGCTTTCTGGACGCGACAGGCGTTTTTCGGGGTGTACGATATAATGGTGCACAGCTCGGGTCATTCCATCGACACCACCCAGCTGTGGATCGATCTAACCTCGAAGCTGACAGCGCTGCCACCGGCGCTGGACACGATTCCGCAGGCCAGCTTCGCCGGCTTTATGGGGGGCTACGACGCGGGGTATTACGGCTATCTATGGTCGAAGGTATTCGCCCAGGACATGTTCACCGAGTTTATGCGAGCCGGCCTCGACAATCCCGCGGTGGGTAGACGCTACCGGCGAGAAATCCTCGAACCCGGGGGCAGCCGGGAACCCGACGTACTGCTCAAAAACTTTCTCGGCCGTGCCGTGCGGCTCGACGCTTTTTACGACGATCTCGGCCTCGGCAATCGAGACAGCGAGGCCAGATGACTGTCGAGAAATGCCAGATGCGGAGTGCGGCACGCGATCAAATAAGGCTCAGCCATCCGCGTTGGACTCGGCTGTCGGCATCGCTTTGGGTTCGCCGAGCCGGGCCATTTGCTCGCGGGCCCGGTGCAGTACTGGCAAGACTCCTTCGGTGAGGGGAAGGTCGGCCAGCTCGGCGTCGGCAAAAAAACGAGCATCGCGCGCGTCTTCGGCCGCGCGTAGCTCGCCAGCGATCACCCAGACGAGAAAGTCGATGATCACATAGTGAAATTCGATCTGGTCACCGCGCCGGACAATGCGGTCGACCACTTCGGCGACCGGCCCGACCCGGACGTCGAGACCGGTTTCTTCGCGAAGCTCGCGCGCGCACGCCTCCTGCAGTGTCTCGCCGAGTTCAACTCGGCCCCCGGGAATAGTCCACATTCCCTCGCCGGGCGGCTTGCCCCGCTGGACCAGAAGGACCCGTCCAGCCCGATCAAAGGCGATCCCACCAACCGCCGGGATGGGCCTGCTCATCGCCGCTCACCGCTCTTTGACTGACCCTTGGCCCCGGTCGCCTGGGCTGACAGGGCACTGGGACACAACGGCATGAGAGAGCAATTCTCGCAATCGGGTTTGCGCGCGTCACACACCCGGCGGCCGTGCCAGATGAGCTCGTGCGAGACCGAGATCCATCGCCGTTTGGGTACCAGCTCCATGAGATCGCGCTCGATCTTGTCCGGATCGCGCTGCTCGGTCAGGCCGAGCCTTCGACTGACCCGTTGCACATGGGTGTCGACCACGATGCCGGCCGCAATGTCAAAGGCCACGCCCAGCACCACGTTGGCGGTCTTGCGGGCCACGCCGGGCAAGGCGACCAGCTGGCGCATATTGCCCGGAACCTCGCCGCCGTGCCGCTCCACCAAGAGCTGGGCCATTTCGCGCAATCGCTTGGCCTTGAGGCGATAAAAACCGGTCGAGCGGATCATGTCCTCGAGTTCGCCCGGGTCGGCCTCGGCCAATGCGTGAGCATCGGGATAGCGCTCGAACAGGGCCGGAGTGACCTTGTTGATCTGCCGATCGGTCGACTGCGCGCTCAGCACTGTAGCGCAAAGCAGCTGATAGGGGTTGTCATGGTCGAGCTCGCATTCTGCATGGGCCCAGGTTTGGGCCAATACGTCCAGGACCTTTGCGACACGCTGGGGCGATTGAGTCCGAGTTCGAATACTCGCCCCGCCGGGCGTAGATGATTGACTTCTGGCTTTGCCACCCATGATGATCTGCTCGAGGCTCAGGAATGTCTTTTCGGACGATTCGTATCACGACTCGGGCGCTGGCGTGCCTGTGGCTCGGAGCATTTGCTGCAACCGGATGCGCGGCATCGAAAGCCGAGGTCCGCAAGGTCAAACGGTCGGGCTACGCCACCGATTTTGCTCTGGTCTACAGCGAGACCCTGGCAGTTGTCCGCACACTCTATCCCGGACTGACCGAAAGCGCTTCCATCGGCGTCATCAAGACCGCCTGGCATCCGCTCCGCATCCGGCCCGACACGGGGGACTCGTCCCAGGTCCGACGGGGCAACCCGACAAACCTGTTCGACGCCACAGCAGGGGCGGACAAGCGATACTTCATCCGCTTCACAGTCCGCGTGGTGGGCGGCAACCCGTGGCGGATCGACATCGCCGGCCAGGCCTCGGTGTGGGATCTGGCCAATGCGCGTCCGTCCGAGCTCAAGGGCGGCGATGAACCGCACTGGCTAAAAGGCCGTACCAATGCGCTACACATGGCCATCCACGAGCGGCTGAAAGAACATGCCATCGAGCTCAAAGACACACCCCGGCCGCAGAGTCAGACGGCAGCTGCCGGGCCCGACATCGATCCGGCTCGATTTGGCGACGTGCCAAAAGCAGCTGCCGCAGTGATCGCGGCTGCGCTCGGCGCCGGCAAGGCACGCGATTTTGTCGCCCTGGGCGCGACTTTGCACCCCGACTTTGTGTGGAGTCTGGGTGCTCCGCCCGGCGCCCGCGACGCCCTCGTCATGTGGCAGGCCGACTCGAGCGTGCTCGGCCATCTGGTCGAGATCATCGAAGCGGGGTGCCGCACGGCAAAGGACAAAAAGCGGGTCACCTGCCCGCCCGCACATACCGAGACACCGGACTACGCCGGCTACCGCGTCGGCTTCGCTATCGGCCCCGAGGGAATGTGGAAAATGACTTTCTTCGTGTCCGGACGCTGACTCCTCAACGCGATCCCCGAGTTGCCGCTTTTGCCGCGCACGATGGTCTCGGTCTTTGGATATGACGCCGACCTTGCGCGCTATTGTCGGCGTTGAAGTCGGCCTTGAGCTCGCCGGCCTAGAATGGTACTCCCCAATCATGCGAGACGTTCGAGTTCGGCGATTTCTGTTCTGTTTGGCCGCTGCCGGTATGCAAAGCTGCGCTGGCAGTCCGCCGCCACCGACCCAACCGCAACCCACAGCGGCCCCGGCCGCCGGTTCCGACACGGCTGCGATCGGTGCTCCGGCAACATCGCCGGCAGAAAATCAGCCCGAAGCACCGGCAAGCCCGAACTCGCCGCGCGTGGTGCTCGACAGCGACACGCTCCGGCTCGAGGGCACTCCGCCCATCCCCGACGCCCTGCGGGTGCGCATGGGCCAGTATCTCAACACCCGGCCGGCATCGTTGACCGATGTCAGTGACGACGGCCAGCGCGTGCTCATCACCACGCGGTTCGCCGAGACCCGGCAGGTCCACCTGGTGACCGGGCCGATGGGCGCACGCACCCAGCTCACCTTTGGCGACGAGCCGGCCTCGTACGGTCGCTTTGTACCCGGCGATCGCGACGCCGTGCTGTACTCCGCCGACGTCGGCGGCAACGAGCAGTACCAGATCTTCCGCCTCGATCTGCGCACCGGTCGGAGTACTCGCCTCACCGATTCCGAGGCCAGGAATAAAGCTCCGAAGTGGTCGAGAGATGGTCGGTTCATCGCGTATTCGAGCAACTCGCGCAACAAGCGCGATTTCGACGTATGGCTGGCCAATGGCCGCGATCCGGCCTCGGCCAGGATGCTCGTCGAGGGCAAGGGCGACTGGTACCCGATCGACTGGTCGGCCGACGCGAGCAAGCTGCTCGTGGGCGAGTACATCTCGATCAACGAATCGCGTCTTTACGCCGTCGACGTGGCCACAAAGAAGATCACCCGGATCTCGCCCGAGGGCAGGGCCAGTTACCGAACCGCGTGCTTTGGCCGGAATGGCCAAACCGTCTATGTCGCCAGTGATCGCGACGGCGAGTTTTCCGTGCTCTACGAAACCGACATTACCGGCTCTGCCTTTCGCCCACTCACCGGCCAGTTGCACTGGGATGTCGAATCTGTGGCTCTGTCGCCCGATGGCCGCAAGCTGGCGTTCACCATCAACCGCGGGGGAATCTCGGCGCTGCATGTCCTCGATACCCAAAAACGCCGGATTCGACCGATCAAGGGCGTGCCCAAGGGCACCATCTCGGGCCTGCGCTATGCTGCCAAGGTCGATATTGTGGCCTTTACCCTGCGAAACTCGACTCGTCCCGGCGACGTGTACACGTATCACGTCGGCTCCGGCAAACTGACTCGCTTCACCGCAGGTGAGATGGGCGGCCTCGACAGCGACAGCTTGATCGAGCCCACACTCATCGAGTTCGAGAGCTTCGACGGACGCAAGATTCCGGCCTTCTACTTTCGGCCCAAGGGCGAGGGTCCGTTTCCGGTTGTGGTCAGGATTCACGGCGGTCCGGAAGGGCAGGCGCGGCCGAAATTCTACCCGTTCGTCCAATACCTTCTGGCCGAGAGCCGCATCGCCGTGCTCATTCCCAACGTGCGCGGCTCGGCCGGGTACGGCAAGACCTATTTGACTCTCGATAACGGCAAGAAGCGAGAAGATTCGGTAAAGGATATCGGTGCGTTACTCGACTGGATCGCCGCTCGACCGGAACTCGACGCCGCGCGGGTCGGAGTGATCGGCGGCTCGTATGGCGGCTACATGGTTTTGTCTTCATTGATTCATTTCGGCGACCGCATCGCTGCCGGGGTGGACATCGTGGGCATCTCCAATTTCGTGACGTTTCTCCAGAACACCCGGGCCTACCGCCGCGACCTGCGCAGGGCCGAGTATGGCGACGAGCGCGATCCCGAGATGCGCGAGTTCTTGCACAGAATTTCGCCGACCACCCAGGTGGCCAGGCTGAACACCCCGCTCTTTGTTGCACAGGGCCTCAATGATCCCCGCGTACCGGCCAGCGAGAGCGAACAGATCGTCAAAGCGGTGCGCGATGCCGGTCACGACGTGTGGTATTTGCTGGCCAAGAACGAGGGCCATGGATTCCTCCGAAAAACCAACCACGACATCTTCACCCTGCTTTCGGTCATGTTCATGGAAAAGCACCTCGTCGGCGCGAACTGGTAAACAGAATCCGGCTGGCCGGGATTATTCACAGCGGTTACACCTCGGCTGCTTTCGATGCCCCACTGGCAGCGCATCTATATAGCCGCCTGTGTTGCGGTCATCGGGTTTTGCGTGAGCTACGTGCTGTGCGATTTCGGTGCCTGGCCGCGACTCACCTATTTTCCGTACGAGCGCAGCTGGCGCTTGACCACCCAACCAGGCGGGGCGATTGCCATGGCCTATGTCGGCACCATCTTGTGGGGCCTGGGCGGAGCAATGCTGGGCGGAGCGTCCTCCTATGCTCTTACCCGCTTGGCCCGGCAACCGATGTCCGACCGTTGGCTCCGGCTGCTCGGCGCTTGGGCCCTTGCCGGATTCGCCTATGCCGGTCTGTACTACACGTGGAGCCTGTGGCCCTTCTGAGTACCGCTTTGCGCACCTCGACCTTAGAGCCGGTCCAAAAACTCTCCGCGTCGCCAGAGCGGCGATCCATCACCGCCAGCGGGCTTGCTCGTCGGTCAAATACAGCCAGTATTCTCCACTCCTCGCGCACCCACTGGCGGCGCGCCTCGTCGCTCTGGCTCGG
>JAKSDA010000169.1 GCA_022360315.1 Pseudomonadota bacterium | reverse complement strand
CTGGAGCATGTTAGCGGCATGGGTCTGATGATCACGGGAGTCCTGAGCGAGCCCATGCCCAGCGTGCGCGCAGCGGCGCCTGATATCCCGGATGAGCTGGCCGAGATCATCGATCACTCCCTGATCAAGCGCAAGGATGAGCGCATTGACTCGGCACGCCAGCTCGGTGATCGGCTGCAGAGTGCCCTGGAGGTGATCAAGCCGGGCCGCATCAGCCGCAAGCTACACGCGGATCAGAGTCCATATCCAGGCCTGAGTGTCTTCCAGGAATCGGATACCCATCGATTCTTTGGCCGCAATCGCGACATCGCTGCGGCCGTGGCGCGGCTGCGCGATCAGCCCATGCTCGGAGTCGTGGGCCCCTCGGGGGTGGGCAAGTCCAGCTTTGTGCGCGCTGGTGTGGTCCCTGCGCTCAAGGAGTCCGGGACCCGCTGGGCTCTCAAGGTCATCCGTCCCGGGCGCGAGCCCTTGGCCGCCATGGGTCATATGATGGCGCCCATGCTCATCGAGTCGGCCGATGCGCTGACGTCTACGACGGTGGCCGCCGACGTGTCCCAGCTTTACGCTCTGATCGCCCGTCTGGCCAGGGAACCCGGATATTTGGGCACTGTGTTGCGCAGCTGGGCGCGCAAGCTCGATGGCCAGGTGCTCCTATTCGTCGATCAGTGCGAAGAGCTCTACACCCTGTGCAACGATCGAAACGAGCGTCGCGCCTTCACTGCGTGCCTGGCCAGCGCCGCCGACGACGCCACGTCGCCCTTGCGGGTGGTCGTATCGATTCGCTCTGACTTTCTCGACCGGGTGCCCGAGGACCAGCACTTCATGGCCGAGCTATCCCGGGGACTGTATTTTTTGGCACCGCCCAATCGGGACGGCCTGCGCGACGCCCTGGTGCAGCCGGCCGAGATGGCCGGCCATCAGTTCGAGTCCACTGCCATGGTCGAGAATATACTCGATCACCTTGAGCATATTCCCGGCGCTCTGCCGCTCTTGCAGTTCGCTGCCAGCACCCTGTGGCGCGATCGGGATCGCCAGTGCGCCCTGTTGACCGAGGCCAGCTATCGCGCCCTGGGCGGCATCGCCGGGGCCCTGGCCGGCCATGCAGATGCCTGCCTGCGCCAGTTTCCGTCCACGGATCAACCCCTGATCCGAGCCATCTTTCTGCGCCTGGTCACCCCGGAACGAACTCGCGCCATGGTGTCCATGGGCGAGCTCCATGCCCTCGGGCATGGCCCACAGCACAGCTCTGGCGCCGTCCAGCGCATTGTCGACCAGCTGGTGTGCGCTCGCTTGCTCGTGATCCAAACGCAGGCCCAAATCCACACCGGCAACGCAGCGACTGAATCATCCCAGCAGCCGGCCGGAACCACGGTCGAGATCGTCCACGAGTCGCTGCTACACACCTGGCCCACCCTGCGGCGCTGGCTCGACGAGACCCAGGAGGACGCCGCCTTTCTCGAGCAGCTACGCCAAGCGGCCAAGAACTGGCAGGCCAAGAACTTCGCCACCGATCTGGTCTGGCGGGGCGAAGCGATGGAAGAGGCTCGGCGCTTTGCTCGGCGCTGCCGCGGCGAGCTTCCCCAGCTGCAGCGGGCCTATCTGGATGCGGTGTTTGCCCTGGCCGCCCGAGCTAGCCGCAGAAAGCGCCGCGCGCTAGTAGCCATCATCAGTACGCTCTCGCTCATGGTGGCGGCGGCGGCGGTGGCCCTGGTACTGATTCGCGATGCCCAGCGCCAGGCGGCCCGGCAAGCCGCGGCAGCGCACGCGGCAGAGCAGCAAGTCCGCGCCCAACTCGCAGCCACCCAGGCGGCCAGACGAGCCGAAGAGCGGGCTCTGCAGGAAGCCAAGGATGCGTCCCGACACAAGCAGCGCACCTACGAGGAGCTCCTGGTCAAGCAGCGCCAGCTCGAAGATACGGTGCAGCTTGCCATCCAAGCGCAAGAAACGGCACTGCGAGCCAAAATGCGGGCCGTACAAAATGCCCGCGCAGCGCAGGCGGCCAATCAGAGCTTGCAGATAGCATTGCAGCGCGAGAGCGAACGGCGCCAGCGCCTGGAGAGCCAGCTGCGCTGGCGTTGGATCGACCGGGCCTTACCGCTGAGGGGACAGCCGGCGTCACTGGGACATACAGACAGCCCAGCTGTTGCGCCGCCTGCGCTATTTCCCCGAGACGACGTGGCGGAGGGGAATGTAGAGGACGAGCAATGATCGCCCGCGAACGCCGTTTTGTCATCTTTGTCCACGGCCGGCGATGCGTCGAGCATCGCCAGCGTCCCCGACGTGCGTCGGTCTGCTGTACATTCTTTCTGGCCACATTTGTGGACTGGGTTCTGGCCACCGGCCCGAGCGACGTCCATGCCCAGCCGCCCACACCATTGTCTTCCCCAGCGTCTGTGTGCTCCCAAGACGATCCAGCACCCGAGACCTATGCACGAGCCAATGCTCTATTCGAGGACGGTAATCGGGCCCTGGCTGACGGACTGTTCAAGCGTGCGGTGACCCTGTATCGCCAGGCCCTTACTCATTGGGACCACGCCTTTGTGCGCTACAATCTGGCTCTGGCTCTGCTCGAGCTCGGCCAGCCCATCGCCGCCCACGCGAATATAACCCATGCTCTTCGTTGCCCCGACGATCTAGGCCAGGACCGTCACGAGCAAGCCAGGAGCTATCAGCGCATGCTCGAGCGCCAGCTCGCCCGCATCGAAGTCACCTGCACCGAGCCGGGCGCGAACGTGCGCCTCGACGGTGCCCTTGTGGTGCAATGCCCGGGACGGCGTACCCAGTTGATCGCACCCGGGCCGCACCAACTCGTGGCCAGCAAGCGCGGCCATCGCGACCGAGTCGAGACCCTGTCTTTGCCTCCCGGGGCTGAACGTAGCGCCCGCATCACCATCGATCCCATTCCGCCGCCAGCCCCAGCGCAGCCACAGCGCCGCTGGGCGCAGTGGAAGCCCTGGGTCGTGGTGGCCGCTGGCGGCCTCGTGGCCGGCGCTGGCGGTGTGATGCACTGGCGCTCGTCGGCTGAGTTCAGCCGCGCCGATTCGGTTCTGCAGGGCCTGGAGTGTTCAGGCCGATCTGCTGGAGAAGGGGTCGTCGACGGCTGTACGGCCGCGGAGCGCGACAACGATGTCGACCTATACCGCAATCGTGGCCTGTGGCAGCAGCGTCT
>JAKSDA010000073.1 GCA_022360315.1 Pseudomonadota bacterium | reverse complement strand
GTACGGTGTTGCGCAGCTGGGCGCGCAAGCTCGATCGCCGGGTGCTGCTGTTCGTCGATCAGTTCGAAGAGCTGTATACCCTGGGCGATACTGCAGACGAGCGTCGCGCCTTCACCGCGTGCCTGGCCAGCGCCGCTGATGACGCCACGTCGCCCTTGCGGGTGGTCGTATCGATTCGCTCTGACTTTCTCGACCGGGTGCCCGAGGACCAGCACTTCATGGCCGAGCTGTCCCGGGGGCTGTACTTTCTGGCACCGCCCAATCGAGACGGTCTGCGCGATGCCTTAGTGCAGCCGGCCGAGATGGTCGGCCATCAGTTCGAATCCGCTGCCATGGTCGAGCACATGCTCGATCACCTCGAGCATATTCCCGGCGCTCTGCCGCTCTTGCAGTTCGCTGCAAGCACCCTGTGGCGCGATCGGGATCGCCAGCGCGCCCTGTTGACCGAGGCCAGCTATCGAGCCCTGGGCGGTATCGCCGGGGCCCTGGCCGGCCATGCCGACGCCACCCTGGGCGAGTTCCCGTCCACGGATCAACCCCTGATCCGGGCCATCTTTCTGCGCCTGGTCACCCCGGAACGTACCCGCGCCATGGTGTCGATGAGCGAGCTCCATGCCCTCGAGCATGGCCCACAGCACAGCTGTGGCGCTGTCCAGCGCATTGTCGACCAGCTGGTGCGCGCTCGCTTGCTCGTGATCCAAACGCAGGCCCAATTCCACACCGGCAACGCAGCGACTGAATCATCCCAGCAGCCGGCCGGAACCACGGTCGAGATCGTCCACGAGTCCCTTTTGCACACCTGGCCCGCCCTGCGGCGCTGGCTCGACGAGACCCAGGAGGACGCCGCCTTTCTCGAGCAGCTACGCCAGGCGGCCAAGAACTGGCAGGCCAAGAACTTCGCCACCGATCTGGTCTGGCGGGGCGAAGCGATGGAAGAGGCTCGGCGCTTTGCTCGTCGCTACCGCGGCGAGCTTCCCCAGCTGCAGCGGGCCTATCTGGATGCGGTGTTTGCCCTGGCCGCCCGAGCGAGCCGCAGAAAGCGCCGCGCCCTCGCGGCCATCATTGGGGGATTGTCTCTCCTAGTGGCCGCGGCGGCGGTGGCCCTGGTGCTCATTCGCGACGCCCAGCGCCAGGCGGCTCGGCAAGCGGTGGCAGCGCAGACGGCCGAGCGCAACGTCCGCGCCCAGCTCGCGGCCACCCAGGCGGCCAGACTGGCCGAAGAGCGGGCTCTACAGGAAGCGCACGACGCGTCCCGGCAAAAGCAGCGCACCTATGAGGAGCTCCTGGCCAATCAGCGCCAGCTCGAAGATACGGTGGAGCTGGCCATCCGAGCGCAAAACAGGGCGCTACGGGCCAAAATACGGGCCGTACAAAATGCCCGCGCGGCGCAGGAAGCCAATGAGAGCTTGCAGAGGGCATTGCAGCGTGAAAGCAATCGGCGCCAGCGCCTAGAGAGCCAGCTGCGCTGGCGCTGGATCGACCGGGCCTTGCCAATGAGGGGACAGCCGGCGTCACCGGGACATACAGACAGCCCAGCTGTTGCGCCGCCTGCGCGACTTCCACGAGACGATTCGGCGAAGGAAAATATGGAGGACGAGCGATGATCGCCCGCGAGCGCCGTTTCGCCATCTTTGTTCAGGGCCGGCGATGTGTCGGGCATCGCCAGCGCACCCGACGTGCGCCCGTTTGCTGCACATTTTTTCTGGCCACATTTATGTTCTGGGCCCTGGCCACCGGCCCGAGCGGCGCCCACGCTCAGCCGCCCACCACACTGTCTTCTCCAGCGTCCGTGTGCCCCCAAGACGCACCAAAGCCCGAGACGTATGCTCGAGCCAATGCTCTGTTCGAGGATGGCAATCGGGCCCTGGCTGACGGTCTTTTCAAGCGTGCGGTAACGCTGTATCGCGAGGCCCTGACTCACTGGGACCACGCCTTTGTGCGCTACAACCTGGCCCTGGCTCTGCTCGAGCTAGGCCAGCCGATCGCCGCCCACGCCAGCATGACCCGCGCTCTGCGCTGCCCAGACGACTTGGGTCAGGACCGCCACGAGCAGGCCAGGAGCTATCAGCGTATGCTCGAGCGCCAGCTCGCCCGCATCGAGGTCACCTGCACCGAGCCCGGCGCGAGCGTGCGCCTCGACGGTGCCCTTATGGTGCAATGCCCGGGACGGCGTACCCAGTTGATCGTGCCCGGGCCGCACCAGCTCGTGGCCAGCAAGCGCGGTCATCGCGACCGAGTCGAGACCCTGTCCTTGCCTCCCGGCGCCGAACGTAGCGCCCGCATCACCATCGATCCCATTCCGCCGCCAGCCCCAGGGCAGCCACAGCGCCGCTGGGCGCAGTGGAAGCCCTGGGGCGTCGTGGCCGCTGGCGGCCTCGTGGCCGGCGCTGGCGGTGTGCTGCACTGGCGCTCGTCGGCTGAGTTCAGCCGCGCCGATTCGGTTCTGCAGGGCCTGGAGTGTTCAGGCCGATCTGCTGGAGAAGGGGTCGTCGACGGCTGTGCGGCCGCGGAGCGCGACAACGACGTCGACCTGTACCGCAATCGTGGCCTGTGGCAGCAGCGTCTGGCCCTGGGCGCCTACGTGGTCGGCGGCGGCGCCCTCGTGACCGGTGCCCTTCTAGTGTACGCCAATCGACCGCGACTGCCCCCGCGCTCATCCGAGCGGCGCGGCGATTCGCCGCGGGCCACTGTAGTGCCGCGGGTGGGGCCGTCCTCCGTTGGCCTCGCTGTGCATATCCATTACTGAGTTGACGGCTTGTCAGCGCGTGGCCAGCGCCGCTGACAGCGGCAAGAGAGCTTCATGAACATACCCACGATCGCAGCATCTATTTCCATTGCATTGGCCGGTCTGCTCGCCAGCTCGGCCATCCTGCCTGCCTGCTTCTCGGGCGAGCTGTCGATCTGCAAAGACGGAGTCTACTGTCCGCCCAACACCGTGTGCGC
>JAKSDA010000226.1 GCA_022360315.1 Pseudomonadota bacterium | reverse complement strand
CGATGAGGATGAGATGGGTGACCCGTTGGGGCGCGCGCAGGGCGACTTGTTGGGCGATAAAGCTGCCCATCGAGTGACCGACCACGGCAGCCCGCTCGATGCCGAGAGCATCGAGAAGCGCAATGGCGTCTGCTGCAAAGTCGTCCACGCCATATCCCCCGGCCGGATGTCCTGAATCGCCATGCCCGCGCTGGCTGGGCGCCACAACCCGCAAATCGCCGGGAAGATAACCCATGACCGCGTTAAACGAGTACCACGAGTCGCTGTAGCCGTGCAGACACAGGATCGGCAGACCCGTGCCGCGCTCGGCGTAGCGCAGGGTCAATCCATCGGGCAAGTGGGCTGATTTGATCGTCAGCGTGGTCAAGAATCGCTCTCCTTGCAAACTCTTTTCCGAGCTCTTTTCGGTAGTCGGGGCATTGTAACCCGGCAACTCGTCGCTAGCCTCCATCGGTGTCGATGGCTGCGGCGCCGAGAAAGCTGTGGCTGGCACTCTGCGAGCTCGCTCAAAATGGGATCGCCGGCAGTACCGGCCCGGCCCGGTTCCGGATCGCGCGGCTGTCCCGCGATCAAGTTTCGCCCTGCCTATCCGAGTCAGAGCAGGCCCGATAGGGCACTGCCAGACCATGAATAGCCGCCGCAATAGACGTATCCTCGTCATCGACGATAACCACGATATCCACAACGATATCCGGCGGGTTCTGAATCCGCCCAGTGAGGACACCAGGCTGAATCTGCTCCGCGCCGAGCTCTTCGGTGCCGATGATACAGAAGCCTTGCCGCCGCAGCCCCGACGCGAAGAGTATGTTGTCGAATCGGCATACCAGGGAATCGAGGGGCTCGAATTGGTCCAGAAATCGCTGGGCGAAAAACAGCCGTACGCCATGTCGTTCGTCGATATGCGCATGCCCCCGGGCTGGGATGGCCTCGAGACCATCGAGCAACTGTGGCGGGTCGATCCCAATCTCCAGGTCGTGATCTGCACGGCATACTCCGACTATCCGCCGAGTAAACTCACCGAGAGACTCGGCCGCAGCGATCGCCTGCTCTTGCTGAGAAAGCCCTTCGACAGCGAGGAGATCTCGCAGCTGGCCCAGGCACTTTGCCAGAAATGGAGCTTGCAGCGCGAGTCCGAGCGGCAGCTGGAGTTACTCGCGGCCCAGTCCGAAATCACCGAAAACCGGCTGGAAGCCGTTGTCGAATGCTCGGCGGACGCCATCCTCAGCATCCAGTCGGGCATGATCCAGTCGTGCAACGCGGCGGCAGAACGGCTCCTTGACTATTCGGCACGCGAACTATGCGGCCGCTCGCTCGACTGTCTGGTCGCGCCCGAATATCTGGCCACAGTGCGCACTCGGCTCGACCGCATCGATAACGGCGAATCCGTGCCGCCGTTCGAAGCACAGTGGCTCGACAGGCATGGCCGCCGCATCGAGGTCTCGATCGCGGTCTCCGCCATTCGCAACCACGTCGATGAAGTCGTCGGCAAGGCCATGGCGGTGCGCAATGTAGGTGAGCAAAAAGCGATCTGGCACACCCTGCGCGAAGCTCGCGAAGCTGCCGATGCCTGGACCTGGGCCAAAGACGAATACGTTGCCGCCATGCACCGCGACACCAGCGCACCGCTCGATCAGGTTATCGACATGCTCGACGCACTCCTCGAGACCGAACTCGATGACGCCCAGCGCGCTCAGGCCCAGGCGATCCGCAACAGAGTGCTGACTCTGGCCGAAACCATTTGCGACGTTTTGCATCGCGCCAAATCCGGGCCGAAAATGCTCGATTAGCCACCGATTGCAAACCTCACCGTGGAGAGTTGCTTGTACGGTCTCGTCAATAAAGCAATCAAAGATCTCATCATATCCGAATTCGGCGAAGATACCTGGAAAACCATACGCACCACCGCCCAGGTGCCGGTCGACTCGTTTGTGAGCATGGAGTCATACAGCGACGACATCACGCACAAACTGGTCGCCGCGGCCAGCGACGTGCTCGATATGTCGACAGATGAGGTGCTCGAGGCGTTTGGTCGCTACTGGACCACATACACCGCCCGCCAGGGCTACGGTCACTACTTGCGCATGGCTGGCAATAATCTCGCCGAGTTTCTGGCCAATCTCGACATGCTTCACGGGCGCGTGTCGCTCAGCTTTGCCGGATTGGCTCCGCCTTCGTTCGAGGTTAGCGATGTCACCGAGCGCGGATTGCGCCTGCACTATTTTTCTCACCGAGCGGGCCTGGCTCCCCTGGTCAAGGGCCTGCTCGAGGGGCTCGGCGAACTCTTTAATACAGCCATCGAAGTCCACCATGATCGGGTGCGCGGCACCGGCAACAATGCCGACAACGCCATTGATCACGATGAGTTTGTCATCACATATCTGACCTCATGAATGCTGTGACTAGCCAGGTGATCGGTCTCGACCCCCGGGCGTTTGCCACTGCGTTTCCCTTCCACCTGGTCATTGCGGCAGATGGCAACGTCATCCAGTCGGGCAGCGTGCTCGGCAGGCTGATTCCCGAGCTGGCCGAGTGCGGTCCATTCGGTGAATCCTTCGCGGTCATCCGTCCCGCCATCGAGCCCGAGTTCGGCGCCCTGGTGGCCCGCTGCGAGGCGTTGTTCATGCTGCGGGCCAGGGCCGTGCCAGCGATGATGCTAAAGGGGCAAATGCTGCTCCTCGACGGCGAGCAAGCGATGGCATTTCTGGGCTCGCCGTGGGCGACCGACCTGGTGGATCTGGAGGGTCTAGACATCACTCTGCGCGATTTTGCCCTCCACGATCCAATTGCCGACTATCTCTTTTTGCTCCAGACGCAGAATACGGCCCTGGCCGACGCCAGACGCCTGGCCGACGAGCTGGCCCAGTTGAATCGGGAACTCGAGAGTCGAGTGCAAGAGCGCACTCGCGATCTGGCAGCTGCCCAGACCCAGCTGGTGGAGGCGTCGCGCCGGGCCGGCATGGCCGAGATCGCGAGCAATGTCCTGCACAACATCGGCAATGTGCTCAACAGCGTCAATTGCTCGACCGGGCAGCTCGAGCGGCACATCCGCGTCTCCGCGGCGGCTGAGGTGGCCAGGCTGGCCGAGCTCTTCCACCAGCACCAGCACGATCTGACCGACTTTTTGAGCCAGGGCGAGCGACCGCGCCAGGTTGCCGAGTTTTTGTGCGCGCTGGCCGACCGACTGGGGCGACGGGAACGCGACATGGCTGGCGAATTGGCGTATTTGAGCCGGCACATCGAGCATCTCAAGGCGATTGTCGCGGTTCAGCAATCCCATGCCAGAGGCGCGGCAGTGATCGAGCAGGTCGCAGTCGCCGACGTGATCGAGACCGCCTTCCAGTTCACTCGCGCCGGGCCAGACAGCGAGGCAATCGGCGTGGCCATCGAATGCCAGTGCACGGTCGTCGAGCCGGTCTCGATGGACCGCCACAGAGTTCTGCAGGTATTGATCAACCTGGTGAAAAACGCCTACCAGGCGGTGAAATTCGCGCCGGTGCCGGACAAGCGTATCACTGTGCGGGCATTCGAGTCCGATCCGGGTCGCCTGAGCATTTCCGTGGCCGACAACGGAGTCGGCATCTCGGCGGAGAACGTGATTCGCATCTTCGAGCACGGCTTTACCACCCGGCCCGACGGGCACGGCTTCGGACTGCACGCCAGTGCCAATGCGGCCGCCGAGATGGGCGGCCGGTTGCACTGTCGCAGTGATGGAGTGGGCCGGGGCGCGGAGTTCATTCTCGACATCCCCATCTCTCGTGCACTGCAGACCGCGGCGTGATCGCGACCGTCACGGCAGGTTTCCGCGGATCGCTCAATCCCTGCTGCCGATGACGTTGTAGTCGTAGTCGATCAGTGATCCGGTCATCATCGCGGCGTCGTCGCTCCACAGAAAAGCCACCAGCTTGGCCACTTCTTCGGGCCGCAGGATTCGGCCAAAAGGCGACGAGGCATCGGCCGCATCGAGCCAATCTGGGGGATTTCCGTCGGCGCGCTGAACGGCGTGCTCGCCGGGCGTGGCCATCCAGCCGATCCTGAGACTATTGACCCGGATGCGGTGGTCGCGCAGGGCGTGAGCGGCGTTTTTGGTCAACACATCGAGGGCTCCCTTCGAGCTGCAATACGCGGTCAAGAACGATTGCCCGCCGTGCCCCGAGATACTCGAGATGTTGACGACGCTGCCGCCAGCGCGGCCTTTTTTCATCAGGCGCACCGACTCCTGCATCAGGACGAACGGGGCGCGGACATTGAGGGCGAACATCTGGTCCCATTGCTCGACAGTGGTGTTGTCGAGAGTGCCGCGGGCGGTCGACGCGGCGACATTGGCCAATCCGAAGAGCTGGCCAAAGCGCTTGTCGTGCTCGCGAACCACCTGGCGACAATCGGCCTCTTGTGACAGATCGGCGCGCACGTACAACGTCGGGCACCCTGTCGACTCGAGTTCGCGCGCCACCTCGATGCCGCGGGCCTGGTTGCGGCCACAGATGGTCAGTCCGGTAGCGCCCCGCGCTGCAGCAAACCGGGCCACGGCCTCGCCCAGTCCCTGAGTCCCACCGGTGACGATACAAGTCTTGTCTTTCAGAAAAGCGTAGTCGAGCTTCATGACGGGCGCAGGCTACCCGATTCTGCTGCAAAAGCTGAACGGAATCGGAGTCTACACAGGGTCAGGTCAAAAAAAGATCCAATGTGACCCTGTGTGGTTGTGGATCCACTCCGACGTGACCCTGTGTAGTCGGGCATAGTGGGCCCTCAATTGCGGGAACGTACTTGGGTCCCGCGACATCTCAGCACCGACAAATCCAGTGGAGAAGAGTTTGAATACTACCCGTCGCGCGCTGCCTTTCTGGAGATGCTCGCGGACCCGGAGTATCGGGCTGCTCACGTGCATCGAGAGGCCGGGCTCGCCAATACCCATCTCATTCAATGCGACGGCACCAGCCTGCCGGAGTGAAGCCCGCGATTGCGAGCCGGCGATTCGGAGCGATCTCGACCAAATAAGTTCAGACTCGATGCCGAGACGCACCTCGCCACCTTTGCTTCTCGGTGTCGAATTGGTAGCCTTGGTCGGCCTTGAGTTCTTCCGAATCCACATCAACCGGTCGACGCACGCCGCTCCATGCGTCACACAAAGCGCTGGGCGCTCGAATGATCGAATTCGGCGGCTGGGATATGCCGGTTCAATACAAGACCGGCATCATCAAGGAGCATCGAGCGGTTCGCAGTCGAGCCGGCATGTTCGACGTATCCCATATGGGTGAAGCGACCCTTCGGGGTGACCGCGCGGCCGACGCCGTGCAGCGGCTGATCACCAACGACGTCGGCAAGATGCGCGACGGGTCGGCCCTGTACACGGTCATGTGCAACGCCAGCGGTGGCATTGTCGATGATTGCATCGTGTATCGGCGTGCCGCCGACGATTACATGATCGTCCTCAACGCGTCCAATATCGCCAAGGACCTGGCCTGGATCCGGGACAACACCGAGTCGCGCTACGGCATCGCGGTGAGTGACGAGAGCGATGCCACGGCGCTCATCGCGGTTCAGGGACCCGATGCAGTGGCCCTGGTCTCTGGTCTGTCGAGCGCTGATCTGGCAGCGATCGCGCCGTTTCACTTTGCCCACGCCGACATCGCGGGAGTTCGCTGCATGGCGGCGCGCACCGGCTACACAGGCGAAGATGGCTTCGAGTTGGCCTGTCCTGCCGAGCGGGCCGAGTCGTTGTGGAACGCGCTATTGCAGGCCGGTGCCGGCAAGGGCACCGCAGCAGAGCCCGGGCTGGTGCCGTGCGGTCTGGGTGCCCGCGACACCTTGCGGCTCGAGGCCCGGCTCAGTCTTTACGGCAATGACATCGACGACACGACCAGTCCCTACGAGGCCGGTCTCGGCTGGGTGGTCAAACCCGATGCTGGCGATTTCATCGGCAGAGAAGCACTGCTGGCGCAAAAGGCCGAGGGTCCGCGCCGCAAACTGATCGGATTTACCATCACCGGGCGCGGCATTGCCCGACCCGGGTATTCGATCGTCGATCGCAGCCGGCAAGGTGACGACGTGGTTGTCGGCCGGGTCACCAGCGGGACCAAGGGCATCTCGGTCGACGCTGCCATCGGACTGGGATATGTGCCGATCGAATACGCTCAGATCGGAAACGAGATTACTATCGACTGCCGCGGCAAAGACGTCGCGGCGACTCTAGTCAAGGGCAAGTTTTACCAGCGCCAGGCCTGAACCCAGGAGCGAATGCGCGATGAGTACCGAGTACCCGAGCGATCTCAAATACACCAAAGACCACGAATGGCTGCGCGTCAGCAAGAAAGACGGCGGCGACATAGGCCGGGTCGGCATCACCAGTTTTGCCGGCGAGCAGCTGGGCGACGTCGTGGCTGTGGAACTGCCCGACGAAGGCGATAAGATCAACAAGGGAGAGGTCTTCGGTACACTGGAAAGTGTCAAGGCAGTGGCCGATCTGTTTGCTCCCGTGTCTGGCACCTTCCTGCGGGTAAACACGCCACTGGGCGACTCGCCCGAGTATGTCAACGAGGATCCTTACGACGAGGGATGGATGGTCGAGATCCAGCTCTCGGACCCGGCAGAACTCGGCGACCTCATGTCGGCGGAGGCGTACGCCGCGTTTGTCGCCGATCAAGAGTAGAGGCCATCGGGTTCAGCCGAGGTATTCGATCCGCTGGCGCATGGTGATAGCCTGTCCAGCATGATTCGATGGCTGCTGCCCGTATTCGTCGGAGTCCTGGCGTGGACCGCACACGGCGGTGTGGCGCTAGCCTGTTCGTGCGCCCGTGTGGACGTCGAAGAAGCGTTCACTCAGTCGGATGCTATCTTGATCGGTGAGGTCGTCACCATCGAGCAATCGTCCGGGGTTCCAGACGATGGACCCTCGAGCGTTTATCGGGTGACTGTGCGGGCAACGCGCTGGTTCAAGGGCGAGTCGCAGGTCGACATCGCGGTCCATACCAGCGGGTCCGACGCGTCCTGTGGCTTTGCCTTCGAGGTCGGACAGTCCTATCTGATCTATGCCAGCCGGTACGAGGGCATTCTCGGGACTGGATTGTGTACCCGAACACGGCTTGTCGATGGAGCCGAGGACGACATCCAGGCTCTCGAGCGTTTGCTCGACGGCCAGTCCGATGGCCCGCCAGACCGGCCCGGCAATGACGGCGGCTGTGCCGTGTCGTCCAGTGCGGGCAGCTCCGGCCACCACGCTGCACCGTGGCTATTCGCTCTGGCATTGCTCGTCGTGGTGTGCGGCCAGCGGGCTTCTAAGAGCCGGTCCAAAAACTCTCCGCGTCGCCAGAGCGCCGATCCATCACCGCCAGCGGGCTTGCTCGTCGGTCAAATACACCGGGTATTCTCCACTCCTCGAGCACCCACTGGCGGCGCGCCTCGTCGCTCTGGCTCGG
>JAKSDA010000472.1 GCA_022360315.1 Pseudomonadota bacterium | reverse complement strand
GTCCGACGACCACCGCTCCAGTGCTCAATTCGCCAAGCTGACCGTGCTCACCCTGGCCATGGGTGGAGTCCTGGTCGGCGCGTCCAGGACATTGCTCGGCAAGTTCGCCACTGGCCTGTTCGAGATCGTCCTGCCCGCGGTTGGCCAGTACGTCGCCGACCACGAGCACCAGATCGCACATCTGCGGGGCGGCCGCGCCTTTCTTCGCGCCTGGCAGATGTTTAACCTGAGCATGGCCGGCTTTGGTGTGGCCCGCCTGGCCTGGGGTCCGGGCCGGGCTGTGGTGCACCGACTGCGCCACAGCGCTGACCAGCTGGCCCAGACCAACCCGGGCAACCCCATTGCCGCCACTGCGGCCGAGCATGTCCGCAGTCTCGATGACGCGGTCACCGACGTCAGCGGCGCCGCCCGCGTGGTCGGGCTGAGCGCCGACCACGCTCAGGCCACTCGCCTGCTCGACGCCCTCGGCGACGCCGGCATGGACGCCGCACGCCTGGCCGCTCTGAGCGAGGACACAGTCACCACCCTGCGCAACGCCGATACCGCCATGTCCTCGGGCCAATTGCAGCGGGCCCTGCGCCACCTGGATGAGGCCGGATTATCGGCCAGCGAGCAAAAAGCCGTCGAGAAAACCCTGACCCGCGCCCACAGCGGCCTGATGACCGACGCAGTCACCACCGCGGGCAAGCCCACACCAACCCTGAGCAATCGCATGCCCGAACACAAAGTATCCCGTCAGCGCGGCGGCTTTTCCGACGCAGCGAATTCCAGGCAAAACGTGCGCGCCCGCCGCCGCGAGCTCGAGGCTCAGTATAGCAAGGGCTATATGAACGATATCTCGGACGCCGAGATCCACGCCGAGAGGCTCTATCGCGGCGATTGGCGCAACAAGAACATCACCCTGGGTGAACCCAGGGCGTCGCGGGGGTTGGGGATGGAGCAGAAGGTCAGGCGGGAACAGCGTCCAATGGTCGATATGCTGGTGGAAGAGCAGCATGGTCGGCTGGTGCCCACTGAGGTCAAGAATCAGAGATTCCCCAAGTTCACGGGAGACGACAATGCAGCAGTGCACAAGTTCGAAGAGATCGCCAATAACGCCCCCAAAGAAATCCTCGACAGAGTCGATCACTTTGAGATCATCGTACATCGCGACTCGATCATGCCGCCGAATTTCAAGGCAACTGCCCGGGGAGAACTGTGGCATCTGGTGGACGGTGCCAGCAATCCACACGTGTGGCAACGCTGGGAGTTCGCCGGCAAGCCGGTTATCGTTCGCCGCGGAGACTTGGGCAAGATCTCTCGCTAACCATCACGAGGAGTCACCCAATGAGCTGGGACTTGGAAATAGACCTGGACTTTGACGAGTTCGGCGATGCCGCGCGATGTATCACAGCCATGGTTCAGTCCAGCCAGCCTTGTCTCGGCAGGCTGAAATGCCAGGAAAAAGGCTCTGATTGGCACCATCGCACCCCTGTCCTCGCCGAGCATCAACTCGACCCCGGCGACGATCACGGGTCGTTCTTTGCTGAACAGGTCGAGAGGCTACGCGACGCAGATGGCTATCTCAAGGTTGAGTTATGGGTCGAGATCGAAGACACCGAGACATACTTTCGTCCTGTCTACGTCTATATCTTCGGTTCGGCCCATACCGGGCTGAGTGACTACCGCCGCCGCTACCCCATGGCCATCGACTTCTGCAACCGGCAGCGCTGGAAAGGCAATGATAACCTGATCACTGGCGAGCCCGCCGACGAGCAGTTCGTGCTGCGCTGGCTCACCGAGATCTGCGATCGGG
>JAKSDA010000151.1 GCA_022360315.1 Pseudomonadota bacterium | reverse complement strand
CGGGCAAGCTAGGAGCGACGGCCCAAGAGCTCAAAGTGCCAGTAGCACGGCTCAAACGCGCAAACCGAGTTCGCGGCGTGGGTCAACGGTCGCACCTGAGGTACTTTCCGATGGCCAGCGAGGCCAAGGACAACAAGGAGACGGAGGCATGAGTCGCAATGAACCCCTCATCAGTGAAGAAAGCGCGCCGTCATTGTTCGAGGCCGACACCGCCGCAGCTGCTTGAGCCCTCTGCGCCTGTTGCCGTGACTGTGCTCAGCGCTGCTGTACAGCTGACCAATCGCGGCGATCTGCTGCGACTCACTGCTGTACAGAATTCCCTTGAGCTGGGCATTATGTCTCTGATGCTAGAAAGCGTCGGCGCTGCCTCTTCTCCCATTCTATGTGTTTGTCGCGGCATCAATCCTGCAAAAGTATTTATTGTTCAATCAGCATAGCGGCTTCAAACCACCCTCAGCAGAACCGGCTAACCGTTCAGGGGTGTGGTTGAACGTCAGATACCGTGAGATGGCAAACTGGGAAAATGGCAGCCTACAAGACGGGCCTGAGTAAATGCTACCCCCGACTCGGGTCACCGTTACCGTCATTTGGAGTTGTTTGTTGTTTGGAGCTTGGAGGCTGATATCTTGGAGCAAACCGGGAACTAGTCGGGCACGATCGACCGCCATCCATTGCGGGTAGCCATGACTTGTCCAGTCTGGTAGCTTTATCCCACCTCGTGAGCGAATACGTCACACAGTCCCGAGATACTAGCGAGAAAGTTGAACAATTCTGGTTCGACCGCATGCGTGCCATGGAGCCCTGGCAGAAGCTAGAGATGGTGGCCAGGCTCAACCGACAGACTGAGCAACTGGCTCTCGCCGGACTCCGTAAGCGCTTCCCAAACGCGACTGAGCGCGAGCTTCGTCTACGAGTGGCAGCGATTCGCTATGATCGCCAGACCATGATTCGAGCATTCGGATGGGATCCTCTCGCTCAACCGTGATCCGAGTCATTCGCAGCTTTAACGGCAATGGTCGAGATTTTCGAATCTCTGAGCATTAAGTATGTAGTCGGTGGTTCAATCGCGAGTTCGATTCACGGTGAGCCGCGCGCTACAGCGGATGTTGATATTCTGGTTGCTATGTTCGGCCGTCATGTCGAGCCTATCGTCAAACGCTTGGAGAACGACTTCTACGTCGATGAATCAGCTATCCGCGAAGCACTTCGGGGACACTCCTCCTTCAATGTAGTGCACTTGGCCTCTATGGACAAAATCGATATCTTCTTAGCGGGAAATAGCCTATTAGATCGCGAGCAAATGCAGCGTCGCCAATCCGTTCAGATCACGGCAGACGTCGCTCGAACCTTCTACGTGACGGCACCGGAGAATATAGTTATGCGCAAGTTGGACTGGTACCGAATTAGTAGTGGAGTATCGGAAGGACAATGGCGCGACGTAGTCGGCGTGCTCAAGATGCAAGGTGCGTCGCTTGATCGCACCTACATGGACGAGATCGCCGCAGAGATCGGCGCTGCCGATCTGCTAGAACGTGCCCTTCGTGAAGCCGGTTTGTAGTCTCAAGCACATATCTATCATCAGCGGTCGGTCTTGTCGATGGTAAGGGAAACTGCGGACACTCGCGCAACCAACTGAAACGAAAATGCTTTTCTGCGAGGATCAAAGTTGCAAAGTCGCCAAATATCCGCCATCCGCCGCAACGCGCTTTCGGCCTGCCGCTCGCCTTTGGTCGGCTCCGCGATCCATGGGTCGGGATCCCGGATCCCGGGGATCCCGGCGACCTAATTGTCAATGGCCAATCCGAGGTGGCGCCGAATGGCGAAGTACCGCTCCGATACCGAATAGGCTAGAAGATCGAGCAGTCGTTCCTTGGCCGACAGGGTCGACATGGCCGCCGACTCGGTAGCGATAACCCGGGCCGCGGTTTCCAGGTCGTTACACAGGATGAAGCCAGCTCGATTGGCGGTCAGATCGGCAGCCGACCGCCACCCGGTGATGAGGCCGGTGGCGGCCACTCCGGGGCTGATCTGATGGGCCAGGGTGGCGACCTGGTCGAGAATCGGTTCGGGGACGCTGTCGCGGATGTGCTCGGCCATGTCGGCGGCGTCTCGGCCGGTCATTCGGTCGCCAGCACCTGATGCAGCCAACATCGCGGCAAACGCGGTCTCGAGTCTGGCAACTGTCTGAAGGGCGTAGTGAGCGTAGCGTTCGGGCCGCAGATACGCCAGGCGCTTGCCGACCTGGAAAGCGAGAACGGTCTCCTGGTCGATGCCAATGTGCGGCTGACCGACCAACACTGATGGGACCAGACGCCCGTGCTGATGGGTGTTGGCCACCCGAATCCCGTCAGAACTGTCTCGTACATACAGACTCGGTTTGGGCTCGAGAGCCAGAATATCGGCTGCATAGTTAAAAACGCGGGCAACCGGCATAGATGATCCCCGGTCGATTTCGACCCGGTCATCGTCGCTCAGGTCGAACGCGCTGGCCGGCCGTGCGGTGAGCGAGGCGATGGGAACACACAACGCCGCAAACATCGCGTTGAGATGGACATTTTCGCCCGGGTGCACGATTGCTGTGCGCCACAGCTCCTCGGTTAGCCGGCGGCTGGCAGCACTGAACGCACCGGGCCGATGGCTGCTGAAAAACTCGCTCTCGGCTTCGTTGGCCGCGCCCAAAAATACCAGAGCTTGAGCCAGACAATACGCCTTGTCGGTGTCGCCGCATGCGGCGTAGAGATCGGACAGAGCTCGGTAAAGCTCGATCCGATTCGGCGTGTTCTGGAGCAGGATCTGCAGCTCGTCAATGGCATCATCGCGGCGCTGCTGGTCGTATTCCAGGTATAGGTTGGCCAGCTCCTCGTGGCGTTCCATGTTGCCCGGCTCGAGCGACGAGGCGACTTCGAGCGCGGCCATACCCGCTTCGATGTCGTTGAGGTGGGTGAGGCAGATCTCGCCGACCCGGGTCCACAGCGGCAAAAGGGTTTCGAGCGGCGCATCATCGCCGATTCGCTTGAGAATGTCGCGGTAGGTACAGGCCAGTTTTCTGTAGTCACCGAGATCCCCGAGCAACTGGTCAATGGCCTGAAGCGATCGCGTATTGGTCGGATCGACGTCGAGTACCCTGCTAAACTGCTCAACTGCGAGGTCGTTGTCACCTAGTTCGTCGCGGGCGATCACCGCGGCGGCGTAGCGATACTTGGCCCGCCGCCGCTCCACGACCTCGTGGTCGGCCAAATTGGCCAGAGTGGCCACTGCATGGCGCCAGTCGTTTCTCTCGGTGTATATGTCGAGGACTCTGTGTAGCAGCACACTCGATGTCGGCTGGAGTTCGAGAGCCTCGCGGTAGGCGTCGAGTGCACTCATGGGATCGTGCAGTTCTTTGTAATAGACATCGCCGATCTCGGTGAGCAGCCGCACCCGGGGCTCACCTTCGTATTCGTCTTTGCCCAGCGTGGCGTCGATCTGGATCCGCTTGTTTTCGATAACGCTGTGCCAATCGCCGCGCACAGCAGCCACCTCGGCAATCGCTGCCAGAGAGGGACCATGGATGGGATCGCGCTCCAGCGCGCGGCGATACGCGCCGTCGGCCTTGTCGTCGGCGCCGATCTGCTGTGCGGCCCGGCCCAGGCGGTACCAGATTTCGACCACGTTGCCGTCGGCTAGGCCGGCCCGGTGGTGGGCCAGAAGTTCTCGGTACAGCCTGTCTACCTCGCGCCACTGCTCGAGCAATAACTTGCCCTGCGTACCGGTGGTCGTGCCGCTTTGACCACTGGTTCGCTCGGCAGTGGCATAGATAGCGTTGGCCAGGCCGAGCGCTGCCTCGTGGTCGTCCGGAGCGCGCTCGGTGGCACGGCGGTAGTGCTCGGCCGCGGCCTGGTGATCGCCCAGCGCACTGTAGGCGCGGCCAAGGCGAGCTTCCAGGCTGGCCACCGACGCACCATCCACACTCCGCTTGGCCAGCATCTCCAGGATCGGAACCGCTTCCTCGTAGCGCCCAGCTCCGCTCAGCTGTTCGCCCGCCCGCAGGCCAATATCGGCGTTATCCGGGTCGATCTCGAGCACACGCAGATAAAGATCGAGGGCCCGCTCGCGATCGCCGAGACGCTGTTCGAGTATCTCGGCGGCAGCGACCATGATCTCGACGCGCTCCCGTCGGGTCGTGCAGTGCTCCTCGGCACGGATGAGGTTGTCGGCTGCGCTGGCCCAGCGGGACTGGACCTTGTCGAGCTCGGCCAGGGCAAGAAGGGCACCTTTGTGGCCCGGCATCATCTCGAGGGTTTTCTCGAGACAGCGCTCCGCCACTGCGGCGGGATCCTCACCGCTCGAATACTCGCCCGCATCCTGACCGGTTTGACCGGTCTTTTCGACGAGTGCACGCAGCTCGTTAAAATGCTCGGTAGCGACCTTGCCCGCCCCATACCACAGTGATGGATCGTTTTCCAGCTCGGCGTGCTGAACCATGACCTGGACGGCACGAGCCCAGGCTCCGGTCTGCTGAAATAAATTGCCCAGCGCCGCCAGACAGGTCCGATTTTTGTCGTCTAGCTCGAGACTGTGTAGATAGGCCTCGATAGCCCGGTGAGGATCGTTGAGGTGGGTGTCGTAGATCGCAGCCAGATGTATGTACATCGAGGAACGCGAGTGGGCATCTTCGGCAACCTCGATGTGCTCCGCCAGAGTGTTGGCCAGGTCTTGCCAGGCGCCGTCGTGACGGCGAAAGCGTTCGAGAGCGCGATAAGCTCTCTCGACGACCGGACCGGCGCGCTCGATCACGATGATGCGTTCGTAACACCAGGTCGCTTTCTGCCGATCGCGTTCCGCCACGTCCTCGGCCAGACGCGAGAGCAACAGGGGCTGTTCACCTTCGGGCAACGCATCGATCAGGGCTTCCAGGGTGCGCAGATACTCGTCGGTCTGGCCCGAAGATTCGTACAGATCGGCCAGCGCTCGCAGCGTCCGGGAATCGTCTGGTTCCACCGCAAGGGCGGCTTCGTACTCGGCAATTGCACCGGCCTGATCGTCGAGCTTGTCCGCCCGCAGCGCTGCCAGCTCGCGCCGGATCGCGCTAGATCGCCGGGAATTGGTGGTTTCGAACATCTGCGCCTGTTGGTCGAGAACGTCGGCCAATTTGCTCCACCGTTCGTCGCGGCGGAAAAGTCGCTCGAGTGCAGCCAGTGCAGCGTCGTTGTCACGGGCCAGCTCGGCCGCCGACTGGTACGCATCGATGGCGCGTCGACTCGATGCCAGCTGGGTTTCGTACAGTTCGCCCAGGGCTAAATACAGATCGTGGGCTTTTTTGACGTCGTTCTCGATGGCGACGTGTTCGGTGATGAGATCGGCCAGCTCGGTCCAGCGGTGCGAGGAACGGTAGAGATCGGCCAGACCGATATAGGCATCGACCGCGTCGGGGGCGAACTCGAGCGCCTGGCGATAGGCCGTGATAGCAGCCGTCGGGTCCAGACGGCGCAGGTACCAGCTGCCCAGGTGGAGCCAGTACTCGGCAGCCACGCCCGCATCGGTGAGCTCGCCAGCGAGCTGGGAAACCTCGGCGACAAACTCGGTCCAACTGGCAGCCGCGTCGGCTACGCGCGCGGCCTCGTCGACCAGCTCGATATCTGCCGGAGTCTCGCGCAACGCCGCAATCAGTGCGGCGAGCGCTCGGTCCAGGTCTCCGATACGCTGTTCCAGTACTCGGGCCGACTCGCGGAGCAGCGGCACCCGCTCGGCCGGCTCCTCTGCTCGCTCCAGGCGAGCCGCCAACATCTCGACCAATTTCTCGGCATCGTCGCCCTTGCGCGTTGCCTCGAGAATACGTTCTACAGCGCGGCGCGCTAATTCGGGTTCCTCGGCCCAACGATTCAGCCAGCCTTCGAAATCGTCGTCAGCCGGGTCGCTCTCGGTCAGAGTGATCTCCGCTGCTCTGCAAGCCAGGGCGAGCGCCTCGAGATAATCGAGCAACGCCCGTCCCGGCGCGTCCCCCGCTGCCACGTCATGTGGTGCAGCGCGATCGTCCAGAGAATTGGCCACTCGGCCGTATCCCTCCGCGACATCTGCACAATGGTCATTGCTGGCCGCAAGCTTTACGACCTGTATGCGATGTTCGCGTTCGAGTTGCTCGGCAGTTACCGGACCAATTCCCGAGGTAACCAAATAGTGCTCGCCCGATGGAGTGTCGAATGGACTGAACAATCGGTCGAGCAGTATCGTGAGATCCGGATCGCCACAGCAAAACCCGACAAAAACCAGTGAGCCTCTGGTATACAATTCACCGACATGGTCGTGCAGAGCTGTGGCACTGGTCAGGGCGTCTCGGACCGTCTTGGGGGCAACCAGATGTGTTTCAAAGTGGCCTAATATCTCGACCAATGCCCGTCGGTGACGGGAGATAGCGGCGGTACGCTGGTACGTAACGACTTCCAGCTGGGGCCAACCCTCTGGTTGTTCGACGGAGATGGCGGATTCGAGCCAGTCACCGGGCAGAGTGGTCCACACGTAGCGAAACGGCAGCCGTGCCACGGCTCGCGCCACTGGCGGGATCTCATCGGGCACCTGCCAGATTTTGCCGGCGATCTGGCTGACCAGTTCACGGCCCAGCCGGCGGGCGAGAAATCCGGCCGCACGCGCATGCTCTCCTTTGTGGAGCAGATCAGCCACCTCGCCAGTCACGGCTCGGTACTCTGCATCGTCGGTGCCCTCGTGCTTTGAACTCCGCTCGACCAGTTCATGACTCATTTGAGCCAATAGGTCGCTCCAGCAGGCGGAGCCAGCAATTCTTGCACCCACTACGAGAGCGGCGTGACCGGTTTTGATGTTTTCGAGAAGCGACTCGGGAATCGCGTGCTCGGACATCCCAAACCCCCTGTTGTCTGGCGGAACGTATCTGTATGACGCACGTTGTGCAAGAGCAATCGCCCTGCGATATGGTTCCCGGCCGGCGGCGCTGGCCGCCCGGACCTCGTTTTGGACCACCTCGGTCGATCCATGCTGAGCGAAATTGCTGCAATATACCGCGCCTCGAAGAAAAAAAAGGATATCAATTGGTGGACTGAGTGGATCTGTCGCCCGCCGGCCGCTGTAGTGGTTTACGCCCTCGAGGGTACTCCAATCACACCAAACCAGGTGACGTTTGCCTCGCTTGTTGTGTGCGCTGGGGCCGGTGCCATGTTTGTCGGGCTGACCGGCCACCTGTGGGTGTTCCTGGCCGCGTTGGTTTTCGAGCTGTCATTCATTCTGGACTGCGTGGACGGCCAGCTTGCCCGCGTGCGCAAGTCATCTTCGGTGCTCGGCCACCTGCTCGACTTTTTGGTGGATGAGATCAAGGCCATGTTGCTCTACGGCTGCGTGGGAGTCCATCTATGGCAGCAGACAGGCGATGAACGCGTCCTTCTCTGCACTCTTGGCGGAATGTTTTGTCTGGCCTCGGGCATTGCGGTAACCTCGTTCATGCGCCGGCCCGAGTATGGGGCCACACCGCCCACCGCAGACGGCCAACCAGCTGTCATCACCCAGCGCAGCGGTGCCATCGGGCGCTCGCTCACCGGCCTCGAGTATCTGGCCCGCATCGTGGTGCACTACCCGAGCTACATACTCATCGTCGCTGCGTTCAATCGCATCGATATCTATTTTTGGGCCTATACTGTAGTCAATGCTCTGTACCTGGCTCGCAGCCTGACCATCCTGGCTGTCCGATTGGGCCGATTCGCCCGCTAGCGGTGGTCAACGTGCATCGTGTGTAGGACCGTGACAAAAATGCTGAACGCCATACTCAGAGAGTACGAGCCCGACCGCGATGCCGAGGCATTGCGTGAGTGTTTCATCGAGCTCCAGGACCACGAAGCCGACATGGTGCCCGGGGAACCCACGGGTGCCGATATCGTGAATGAATATATTCCCTGGATGCTGGAGCGATGTGAGCATTTCCAGGGCAAACTGTTCGTCGCCGAGATCGGCCAGCAGGTGGTGGGATTCGTCACGCTGCTGGCCCGAGTACCGCGTTCTGAGCCTGACGATTCTGACCCGGAGTACGCACTCATATCAGAGCTGGTCGTCAAGTCGGGGTTTCGCGGCCATGGCATCGGAAAAGCGCTCATGCAGACGGCAGAGGACTACGCCCGCTCATGCGGAGCGTTGGCTCTGCGCATTGCGGTCACAGCGATCAATACTCGAGCAAAGAATTTATATCTGGCAAAGGGTTTCCAGGAGGCTCAGATCATCCTCACAAAACGCATCGGTTGAGTGGTGGGGGAGAGCTTCGAGGAGTCGAGCGGGAATCCGGGTGAGGGCAACTACCAGGGATCGGCTCACCGCCTTGCGTCGTCTTCGACGTCGGCCATCATCAGAGTGATCAGGTCGCCGGCAAACGACATCACGTCATCGCCAGCTGCGCGACTTTCGGGCGAGTCCAGAGCGGCTGCCCGCCCCTGCGCGAGGTCAAGGCCTGCCGAGCAAGGACCGGCCCGAGGTCGCGCAGACAGGTAGCCGCAAGACCGAGACCGACACTGAAGGGCGCCGGATTCGGTATGCGCCACGTACCGCGAGCGGCTGCGCCAGCGCGAGTTGTCCCGCATAGAGCCGCGGCCACAAAGATGGAATTTGCCGTGCGTCATAGACGTTGTTAGCTTTCGATGATGGCCTTTCGCTCCACTCGATCACCTTGCTCAGAGTTCTCCTGCTCACATGGTAGGCGCCCAGCGTGATGCGACTGACTCGTCTGGTGGTTCTTCTGGCTCTTTTTGCCTCCTGCTCGGCTCGGGACGGCCGCACGACCCGGCAGGGAATGCGAAGCGGAGTTTCTGTGGAGCAGAGTGGCCCGGCGGCCGGCTATTCGATCGATGCGGTGACCACGCACGCGACCGGTATGGCCAGCGCTGCTTCAGCGCCTGTGCTGGCGCTGCATCGCGGTGGACCTGGTCGGTCGAGTGGCCCGATACAGACGGCGCAGGCCGGTCAAGTCGGTAAACTGGTACGCTTCACACCCGACCTGGCCACTCCGTACTTTCGCACCGGAGCCGCTGGCGAAGCGGCCAGGCGATTCGCCCTCGAGGACTGGAAGGCAGCGCGAACCAGCTTCGCGGTTCATCTCACTGCGAGGCGGTCCGACCTCGATGGCGCGAGCAAAGCCCGTATCCGGCTTCTCATGGCCATTGCCGACACCCACCTGGGTCACTGGGACCGCGCCGCCGCCGGGTTCGAGTACGCAGCAGCTCGGCTGCCGCTGATCGCCGACTACATCCTCTACCACGCCGCGCGGGCTCGCTTTTTCGCCCACCAGCCCGAGGCGTCCATGGGTCACGCCCGTGCGGTCGCGACCGATTCGATCGTCGGCGACGACGCTCTACTGCTCATCGGCGATCTTCTGCGTATTGACAAGAACTACCCGGCCATGATCCGGCACTACGCCAGATATCTGGCTGAGCAGGGGAGGGGGACGCGGCGCGCCGAAGCGCGTTACCGACTGGCTCGAGCTTACGAGGAGACCGGTAAAGCCGTGCCCCATGCGTTCGATCTCTATCGCCAGATCACCATCGAGTCGCCGCTGAGCGAGTGGGGCAAGCGGGCCAAAGAACGCTTCGATTCGCTGCTGGCCACGATGGAGCCGGACCAGCGCAAACCCCTCGCAACGCTCAGCGCCGACGAGTTGATCGAGCGCGGCATGGTCTATTACCGGGCCATGCGCAACCCGCTTTCGGAAGCCGACTTTGCCCGTGCTCTCGGTGCGCCTGGCCTCACTGTTGCGAACCGATGTGTGGCCGCCTATCACCGAGCCAACAGTGTGTTCAAGGCGCGCAATCGCAAGCGCGCAAGCACTCTATTCGACGACGCCATCACCGCGTGCAAACAGGCCAGCAATATCGATTTACAGGTCAAGGCCAGCTATCAGGCTGGGCGGTCGTACGCGTTTATCGGCGAGCACGACGTGGCCATCGACCGCTATCGCCAGGCCGAGACAGTCAGCTCCACACACACCTACGTCGACGATGCCCGCCTGCGCCAGGCCGAGGAGTACGCCGAGTTGGGCGATGACCGCAAAGTTACCGAGGTGTTGGCCTCGATTCCCAAACTCTATCCCCATGGCGACATGCGCGCCGAAGCGACCTGGCGCCTGGGCTGGCGGGCTTACCGAGATGGCGAGTACCAGCGAGCCATCCGTTGGTTTCGCAAACAGATCGAAATCATGCCGATCGACCACAACTACTGGGCCGAAGGGCAGGCCCAGTACTGGATGGGCCGGGCCCAGGCCAGGCTGAAGCGAAAGAGACAGGCCGCAGCTTCCTACCGCGAGGCCGCGATGCGGTATCCACTATCGTACTACGCGCTGTTGGCCCTGAACCGACTGCGCGCCGAGCATCCGGCCAGGTTCAAGGCTGTGGTGGCTGAGATTGGCTCGGTGCCCGGTCTGAACTCCGTCGGCAGCGACAAGCGCATTGCTCCCCTGCAGTTCAAGCCGCGAGCCGTATACGGGTCACCGGGTTTTGCCCGCGCTGTCGAGTTCATACGCCTCGGTCTCGGCCAACCCGCCGAGGCCGAAATGCGCCGCATCGGCTTGAATATCCCGCCGGGTAAACGTCCGGTTACCGACCCGGAGCGAATCGAAAAGATCTGGGCCACGGCATTTCTCTACGACCGCGCCCGTCGCTACAGTCAATCGCACTGGCCAACTCGATGGCACCTGCTGGAGTACAAGCGGACATGGCCAGTCGCCGGCAACCGCGAGCGCTGGCACATCGCCTATCCCAAGAGCCATTGGAATTTGGTCGCTCAACACGCCACCGAGCACGGTTTTCCCCGGGAACTGCTCATGGCCATTGTCCGCGAGGAGAGCGCATTCGATCCGCTGCGCGAGTCCTACGCCAATGCCATCGGCCTCACTCAGATGATCTTTCCCACAGCTCGTCGATTTGGCAAGGGCACGGGCATTGCCATCACGCGCGAGAATCTGCGGGATCCCGAAAAGAACGTCACAATCGGGTCGCGGTTTTTGGGCTTTCTGTGGGCCAAATGGCAAAAACACGTCATGCTCGTGCCGCCGTCGTACAACGCGGGGGAAGGTGCAGTGTCTCGCTGGCTCAGAGAGCGGGGCAAACTGGCGGCAGATGAGTGGATCGAGGCGATCAAGGGCGATCAGGCCCGTCGCTACTCCAAACGAGTGCTGGCCAGCTACTTTGCCTACAGCTATCTGTACCGCAACCAGATCCCCGAGATCAGCTTTCACATCCCCAAAAAGCTGATCCCAAAAAAGAAGCAGGCCGCGAAGCCAAAAGCCCGGACGAAAAAGGCCCGAGAGGTCAAAAAGTCGCGCAAAAAGAACTCCGCCCGGAAAGAGACTCAAAAGAACAAGGCGGACTAACAGTCTGGCAACCCATGGCCGATTGGCTTTTGGCCGTTGAGCGGGCTTGGCCAAAAAATGACAAAAATCGCTTGACCCTCACGTGGCGTGAGGCTGCATAGATACCCCCATGGAGTCGCCGCGCAGATATCGGATCAGCGAGGTCAGCCGCATCGCCGGGGTCTCGGTCCGGACGCTACACTACTACGACGAACTCGGACTGCTGGTACCGGGCGATCGAAGTCGAGCGGGGTATCGTCTGTACACGGACGACGACTTGTTGCGCTTGCAGCAGATCGTCATCCAGCGCGAACTGGGCTTCTCGCTGGAGAAAATCCGCAGATGGCTCGACGATCCCGGTTACGATCGCAGGCAAGCGCTGGTCGATCAGCGCCGCGAGCTCGAACGCCGTGCCAACCGCACTCAGAAAATGCTGAGCGCGGTCGACCGGGCACTGGCATTGCTCGATTCAAAAGGAGAAACAACCATGGTGACTGAAGACATGAAGAAGATCTTCGATGGATTTGATCCGTCGGAGCACGAGGCAGAAGCCCGGGAACGCTGGGGCCACACCGAATCTTACAAGATCTCGGTGGAGCGGACACAGCGCTACACCGAGTCCGACTGGCGTGAACTCGGCGCCGAACAGGCCGCCATCTACAACGATGCGGCGCAGGCACAGCAGGCCGGCAAGCAGCCCGATGACGACGAGGTGATGGATATCGCCGAGCGCCACCGGCTCTCGATCGATCGCTGGTTTTATCCCTGCAGCGCAGAACAGCACGCCCGGCTCGCCGATCTATACGAAGGCGATCCGCGCTTTTCGGCAAATATCGACAAACACGGAAAAGGGCTCACTGGGTTTTTGTCTGCAGCCATCCGAGCCAATGCGCAGCGGCGCGCAAAGGGCTAGCCGCGCATCTCGTGGAATCGATCCGAGGCGACTCTGAGTTCTTCGGCCGATTGGGTGCCGAAGACATTGAGATATGCCTCTTGCTCGATGCCGGTCGCGCTGTCGCATGCGCGGACGTGCAAGATGCCACTGACATCGATCTCGAATGTCACTTCGATTTCAGTCTGGCCACGTGGCCTGGGTTCGAGGTCTTCGAGCACCAGGTCGCCCAATAGTACATTCTGGTCGAGACGGCGTGACTCGCCTTGGCAAACCGAGATTCGCACCGTTCGCTGCAGATCTTTCGATGTCGTGAATACTCGTTTCATCTGGCTGGGCAGACGCGAGTTGCGGTGTATGAGTCCTTCGCAATAACCGGCCACGGTCCCGATCCCCAAACTGTGCGGGACAACGTCGAGCACGAGCGGGACGTGATGCTCGGCCTCGTTGCCCGAGTCGGTCCCGGTCAACGGCTGGCTCGGCGAGGAATCCATTGCCATGCGAGCAGCTGGCAGGGGATTCGAGGCCGGTTGCGGCGGCGGCAGACCCATTTTGCTCAGGTCGAGATCGATGCCCCCATCGCTGCCTGTTCCCGGCAGCTCGGGCGGCGGCAGGGAAGCCGAGCCGGCCGAATCGGAACTGGGCGCCCGTCCTGCTGAAGCCCGGACAGAAGTGTCCTCCTCGGCCTCGAAGTCACTCGATGACTTGCCCACATCCAGAGCGCGCAAATCCAGCTCGATGCTGCCGTCGAAGCTGCCGTCGCCGGCCGAGCTGTCCTCGGGCGCCGCCTGGTTGCCATCGCCATCCCGTTCCTCGTCGGCCCGATCACTCCTTTCGAGGCCGAATCGATCGGGCTCGACTTTACTCTCTGCGGAATCAAAATTCTTTGGAGCGATGTTACCGGAGTCGACGATACTCGAGTCCTGTGGTTTGGCCGCAGGAGCTTTTGCTGCGCCGCGCAGCCGTGCAGACCTGCCAGACGGCGGGATGGCAAGATCGGGCTGGGGCGCCGCCAGCTCGATCGAAGGGTCGGCCGTGCGCCCGCTGTGCCCGGCATGAACCCCGCTTCGCATCGTCTGGCGGGACGTCCGAGCAATTTTACCGGTCTCCGGGGTGACGAGATCGAGTTCCTCGGCAACCTGACGCCGCGAAATGGCTGCCCTGGGGATGGGCGGAGGAAGCCCGACACCGGGTTTGCGCGGTTGCGGCGCCGGTGCAATCGGCCGGCCCAGGCGCCCGGTCGTGGACGCCTCGGGCAGCTCGATCTGCGCAGTGTCTGCAGTGGCCAGATCGCCGATCCGGGCCGAAGGACCATCGGATTGCGGTGATACTAATGTCTCTGCTTTCTCAAATTCCGATGGAGGCCTGGGGGGGACTGGACGCCGCGGGTCGGCCTTGGCGCCGGCCGCGATTGCCGGCCGTGCTGTACCGGTTCTCCCTGCGCCGGGCCTTGCTGTGGTCGGACGCGGCGCAACGGATTGCTTGCTCGGACCGAGAATACGCCGCAATGCCATGCCCTGCAGGGCTGCTCCCACGGCCACGGCCTCGTCGGGGTTGATGTCGGTCCGCGGTTTTTTGTCGAAGTACTGGCCGACGCGTTGGCGCACATACGGCATCTTGGTGGAGCCGCCGACAAGGACGACGTCATCGATGTCGCGCGGTTTGAGGCCGGCCAGGCGCAGGGCTTCTTCACAGACTGGAAACGTGCGATCGACGACCTCGGCGGCGTGCGAGATCAGCTGCTCTCGGGTCATTTCGAGCTGCATGTTGATCGGCTTGCCACCGGGACCGTAGGCGATGGTATCGATGGTGACGATGGCGCGCTGCCGGCGTGAGAGCTCGACTTTGATCTGTTCGGCAACCTGGCGAAGCCTCTGCATGGCGATGTGGTCGCCGCGCAGATCGATGCGCTCTTTCTGGAGAAAGAGCTCGACCATGGTGTCGACCACGCGTTCGTCGATATCATCGCCGCCCAGAAACGAATTGCCTGCCGTACCCTGCACCTCGTAGACCTTGTGAGCGAGCCTGAGCACTGTGACGTCAAACGTGCCGCCGCCGAAATCATAGACCGCAATGACCCGGTCCAGTGGGCGTTTATGGCCGTAGGCCAAAGCCGCGGCGGTGGGCTCATTGAGCACCTGGGGAATGGAGAGTCCGGCGATGGCTCCGGCGTTGGAGGTGGCAGTACGCTGGGCGTCGGTGAAATTGGCCGGCACTGTGATCACTGCGCGGTCGATCGGATGGTCGAGCTGGCCGAGTTTCGACAGGTGGCGCTCGGCGAGCTTGCGCATGTGGTCGAGCACCATGGCCGAAATTTCGGGGATAGCCAGCTCTCCGCCGCGCGTCGAGATGACCGGTTGCCGGTTTTGACCCTGGCCAATGGCGTAGGGCAGACGCACAGCAGCAGCAGTGACCTCGGGAGAGTTGAAGGTGCGGCCGATGAGGCGTTTGGCCGAATAGACGGTATTCTCGGCGTCGATGATCCGGCGCTGTTTGGCCTCGGCGCCGACCACGACTGAGCTGTTGGGATGGAAGGCGACCACGCTCGGCTGAATTTTGAACCCCTTGTGGTCGGGCAAGACCTGGACTTCGCCAGCCTCGTCGGCAATGGCCACAACCGAGTTAGTGGTCCCCAAATCGATCCCGATGATCGGAGATTCGAGGCGATTCGACCGACCGCGTGCCGGTGGCACGATGGCCGGCGGCCTGCTCGCCAGCGGCCGGCTTCGGCGAGCTTGTTTGCCCATTGCCCGGTCGCGCGAATCAGTCAAGCGCTTTCTCCGTCCGCCGGGGTCAATGCGGCCAGCACGCTGTCGTACCAGGCGTCGACGTGGCGTCGGAAGGGCCACATCCAGCCGTATGACGGGCCGGTAAACTGCTCGATGATGCGGTTGCGAAATGCCGGGCCGCGTACGTGCTCGATGCCGAACAGGGACGCTGCCGCGCGCATGGTCTCCTCGTAGGCCTCCCACTCCAACCGTGCCCGGCAGTACGCAAGGCCAAGCGGTAGAGGGAGCAAGAGATACGCGAACGACATACCGATCAGGGTGTAGCGCCGGAATTGGCGCAAATGCACCCGTTCGTGACGCAAGGTCACATAGCGGTCGTCAGCGTCCCGGCAGTCCCAATCCGGCGTGACGTAGACCGTTCTGCCGATCGTGGTCTGGTAGCCATCCAGGTAGCGACGCATGCGGCCCAGGGTGATCAGACACAATCCGTAGTGGAGCAGTTGCTGAAATCGCGACCGATCTTTGCGCACCACGCGAAAGCCGGGGAATTCGCGGCGAATCTCCTCGACCAGGCGGTTGTATCGATCCGCGCTGTCGGTCACCCTGGCAGTGTACACCGATCGCATCGAATCGCGGGAGATCGGCCAGCGGGTACGACTCGACCGCTGTTCGATCGGCGTCGCATTTCAGCCCAGCGCCGGTGGACGGGCCGGGGCCATGCCGCCGAGCAGCCCGGCCGTGCAATCCGAGTTTTTATTACATTTTCGACTGCATGTTGCAGACGTGCGACAGCGACCCGATTGTCCGACATGGCGCGAGAGCGCCGCTGCGCCGGCCGATTCTACCGGGTCGAGTCGGCCGTGCAGACCACCTTCGGCACATATGTTTTGTCGGCCAGTTGACAAGGCGCAAGGGTCCCCGCATCGTTCGGTGCGTTGGACCTGAGCAAACTCAATCCGCCTCAGCGCGAGGCTGTGATCCACGGCGGGGGCCCGCTCTTGGTGCTCGCCGGTGCCGGTTCTGGAAAGACTCGCGTCATCACCTACCGCATCGCCTATCTGCTCCGGGGGGGCATTCCGCCCCACGGGATAGCGGCATTGACTTTCACCAACAAAGCCGCCGAAGAGATGCGCGAGCGGGTCGGCAAGCTGGTCGGCGATCGCAAGACTGCCGCAAAGCTCACCGTGGGCACGTTTCACTCGCTGGGATTGCAAATTATTCGCCGCGAATACAAGGCCCTGGGTATTCCGTCTGGTTTCACCATCTACGACGCCGCCGATCAGCTTGGCACGGTGCGCGAACTCCTGCGCACCGTGCACGTCACCGACCGGCGTTTTGACGTCAAGGCCATTTTGACTCGCATTTCTCTGGCCAAAAATCGCTTTGTTCGGCCCGGTGAATACCGGCCGGCCGAGGTGGACGAATACGACGAGATCACCGCGGAGATCTATCCCCGCTACCAGGAGGCGCTACGCGCTTACGCGGCGCTCGACTTCGACGACTTGATCACCGAGACGGTGCGTCTATTCGAAGAAAATGCCGAGGTACGCGAGCGCTGGCAGAGGCGGTTTCGCCATGTACTGGTCGACGAGTACCAGGACACCAACCGGGCCCAGCTAATGCTGGTCAAGCACCTGTGCGGGGATCATGGCAATCTGTGTGTGGTCGGCGATGACGATCAGTCGATCTATAGCTGGCGGGGCGCCGATCCGGCCAACATCCTGTCGTTCGAGCGGGTTTTCCCCGGGGCCAAAGTGGTCAAGCTCGAACAGAATTACCGGTCGACGCCGACAATTCTGAACGCGGCCAACGCAGTCATCGCCAACAACGAAAATCGCCACGGCAAAACTCTGTGGTCCAATCGACCCGATGGTGACCTGCTCGCCCATGTCGTGGCCACCGATTCGGAACACGAGGCCAAATTCGTCACTCGCGAGATCGGCCAGCTGACCCGGGGCGGACGGTGGAGCTATCGCGATACTGCGATCTTGTATCGCTCCAACGTGCAGAGTCGAATTCTCGAAGAAGAGCTGCGCACCGCGTGCATTCCCTACGTCATGTACGGTGGCCAGCAGTTTTTCGAGCGCAAAGAGGTCAAGGATCTCATCGCGTATTTGCGTCTGGCCCTCAATTCGCGCGATGAAATCGCCCTGCGCCGGATCATCAACTACCCGGCCCGCGGCATCGGCGCGACCACGCTGGAGCGCATTTCAGCCCGTGCCCAGGCCGAGACCACCACCATGTGGAACGTGCTCGAGCGCATCGACGAGGCCATGAGCAAGCAGATCCGCCCGGGCACCCGGCAGGCGATCGGCGCTTTTGTGGCGTTGATGCAAAAGGTGCGGCAAGGTCTCGAAGCGGGCCAGAGCGGCGCCGCTGTCGCTCGCGTGCTGGTAGAGGACATCGAACTCTACGCCGACTTGCACAGCGCCGCGGGCAGCCACAGTGCCGCGCAGCGCCGCATCGACAATATCGAGAGCCTGTTTTCCAGCCTCGAGCGGCAACACGAACGATCCCCCGGGTTGTCTGCATTGGCGCAATATCTGCGCCAGCTCTCACTGGTCAACGACGGCGACGACACCCCCGACCCGGGCGACAAGATCGTCCTGACCACGCTGCACGGCGCCAAGGGGCTCGAATTTCCGGTTGTTTTCATGGTCGGCATGGAAGAGGAGCTGTTGCCTCATGCCCGCACGCTGGCCCCGCAGGTAACCGATGTCTTCGATCCCGACCACGCCTCGGACGTGAGCGAAGAACGCCGGCTGGCCTACGTGGGTATGACGCGGGCGCAGGACAAGCTGTATCTCACCCGAAGTGCGCTGCGGCGCATCCGCGGCCGCACCACCGAACGCACGCCGTCGCGGTTTTTACTCGAGGTCCCCAAACACTTCACGGTGCAGCGCGACGCCACTGCCGAGGCTCACGAACTGGTGCCGACCGACGAATTGAGCGCGCTGTTCAAGAGCATCGCCGCGCAGCTGAGCGACGACTGACCCACCTCGAATTCTGCCTCGCTCGATGCCATTGTATGGCAACCTCGCAACGTCCGTAATGAGCGACAAAGAGCCGAGAGTCACTGAATCGACCGAAGAACTGCGCAAGGGCTTCGATGCTGCGAAGCCCGCAGCGCCGCCAGTAGAACGGGAAAAACTGCTGGCCCAGCTGCGTGAAACGCTGTTCGGAGTGTCGAGCGAGCCGGTCAAGCGGGACCGGTTCGTGCTCCTGGAACAGCTCGGTGCTGGTGGAATGGGCGTGGTCTACGCAGCCTACGACCCCAGACTCGACCGTCGGGTCGCGCTCAAACTGATCGCCCCGGGCAAGCGCGACCCCCAAGAGACGCGCGAGCGCTTTTTGCGCGAAGCCCAGGCTCTGGCTCGCCTCGCTCATCCCAATGTGGTGCCAATTCACGATGTAGGGATTCTGAGCGGCAACGTGTTTATCGTCATGGAGTTCGTGCAGGGCCAGACCCTGGACAAGTGGGTGAAGGCACGGGAACGGCCGTGGCGCGATGTGCTGGCGGTCTACTTACAAGCCGGGCGAGGGCTGGCCGCCGCCCACGCACAAGCACTGATCCACCGCGACTTCAAGCCGAAAAATGCCATCATCGGCAACGATCAGCGAGTCCGCGTGATCGACTTCGGCCTGGCGCGCGGCCAGACCGCAGAACCGTCGAACTGCACAGACGAAAACACCGACGTCGACGACGCCGAAGTCGCGAATGCAACGACGCTGCATATTGCAAGTCAGGCCGACAGTGGGGAAGACCCGAGTGCGATGCACCTGGCAGCGAGTGTCGAAGCAGCCGGCGTCAAGGCGGCCAGTGTCGAGGTCGCCAGTGTCGAGGTCGCCAGCGGCGGCGCAGCCGGTAGCCAGGACCCGAGTGTCGCGATCTACGGCGCGTCCGATTCGGTGGAGGCGCCCGATTCAGACCGGCTGCAGACACCGCTGACCCGGACTGGCGTACTGATCGGAACCCCGCACTACATGGCACCCGAGCAGTTCACCGGCGCCAACGTTGGACCGAAAGCCGATCAGTTCAGCTTTTGTGTCGCCCTGTATCAAGCGCTGTACCGAGAGCGGCCGTATCCGGGCGATTCGCGGCAAGAAATCGTCGCTGCCATGCACGAGCATCGCCTGGTCGAGCCGAGGCGGGGTCATGGAGTTCCCAGATGGATCTATCCGGTTCTGCGCCGCGGCTTAGAACTCGAACCGGACCGGCGCTATCCATCCATGAATGCTCTTCTGACCGCTCTGGAGCGCGATCCGGCTCGCGCTCGCCGGCGCTGGATCACTGCTATTGCGGCGGTGGCAGCGATCGGGATCGCGGTGAACTCGCTGTCTCACCAACCGGCCGCCGCCGTGTGCAAGGGCGCCGAATACCAGCTGGCCGGGGTGTGGAATGGCGATCGCCGGGCATCGCTCGAGCAGGCGTTCGCGGCTACCGGACAGCCCTACGCCGAACATGCATGGCCCCGGGTGGCCGCCGGACTGGATGCCTATGCGCGTGACTGGGCAGATATGAGTCGCGACGCCTGTATCGCTCACCGGCGCGGCCTGCAGTCGGGTGTGCTTTTCGACAAGCGAATGTCTTGTCTCGACCGGCGCAAAACCTCGCTTGCCAGCGCATTGTCGGTGCTGGCCGAGACCGACGCAGAATCGCTCACCAATGCGGTTCAGGTGGTGCAGAGCCTGCCCTCGCTGGGCTATTGCGCCGATACCGAGGCACTCACAGCCGAGGTCGCCCCGCCCGAGGACGCCGCGACCGCCGGCCGCGTCGATGCCCTGCGCAAACAGTTGAGCCGGGCCCGAGCACTCGAACACACCGGCCGGTACAGCGACGGCCTGACCATTGCCGACGCAGTTGTGAGCGCGGCCGAATCGGTCGGGTACAAGCCGCTTCTGGCCGAAGCCCTGCTGGTGCAGGGCCGAATCAATCTGTTCATGAATCGGCGCATCGAGTCGATCGAGCCGCTGCATCGCGCCGCGACGGTCGGCCTGGCTGCGGGGACCGACGCCATTGCGCTGCAAGCCCTGGCTCGCCGCGTCTATTCCGAGGGAACCACAGAGAAAGTCGAGCCCGATAGCGGCGACCGCAAGCTGGTGCGGGTCCTGTCATGGGCACAAGCCCTGGCCGAGCGGGCGCCCAGGAGCGCGTTTGGCCATGCGCTTTTGCTCAACAATGCCGGTGTTGTGTACATGGTTCGCGGCGATGCGGACAGGGCCCGCGAGTACTTCGAAAAAGCACTGAACATCAAGAATCGAGCGACCGACGTGCAATCGGTTGAGCTGGCCAACATTTTGAGCAATCTGGCCCTGGTGACGCCCGGGCTGGAACGGCGCGTCGATCTGAGCAAGCGCGTACTGGAGCAATTCGAACGCGCGCTGGGGCCGACCCATCCGCAGACCCTGGCCCGGCACTTGGTCTATGGACACACCGTGATGAGTCCACGCCGGGCGCATGAAATCCTCGAGCCGGCCTGTCTGATGTACGAGCGCTACCATCGCAAGTCATATCAGCGGCTGGCCAGGTGCATGCACTATCTCGGTTTTCTCGACGCCGAACTGGGCGAGCGCGAACGGGCTGCCAGCAGGCTCACGCATCTATACGAGCTCTTGCCGGCGCGCGATGATCTGCCGCAGAATACTCTTCCAGAGTATAACGCCCATCGCGAGTTGGCCCGCGGTTATGCGCTGTTGTACCGCGGCGAATACAGGGCTGCTCTGGCACCTTTCCAAGCCTCTATCGACGCACTCGAGGATCGAAAACATCACTGGTGGATCGAAAAGCGAATCGCTGCTGCACTCCTCGGCCAGGGGATGAGCGAACTGGCCCGCGGCAACCTCGCAGTGGCCAGGCAGGTCCTGGACCGGGCTCGGTCGGTGTTCGTCCGGATGGTCGAGCGCGGTCCTAACGTCGATCAGCAGCGTCGCCTGGCACTGGCTCAGGTCGCCCTGGCCAGGGCGCTGTGGTCAGACGGGTCTACAGGCGAGGATGCAACGGATCGCTCAGCGCGCGCCGAGGCACTCATATCGCGCGCCGAAACCTGGTATCGCAGCGCCGGGCCGGGCTATGAGTGGCGCCTGCGCGAGCTGAAATTCTGGCGCCAGCAGCGCGGGCTCAGGGAGAGATAGCAATGGGCTTGCAGGTCTGCCATTCGTTGGGAGCGATCGCACCGATGTCGCCGCAGCGATTGGCCGCGGTGCCGAGAAACTCGGCGCACGAGGGAAGGCTGCACCCGACAGCTCCGGTGGTGACGTGGCGTGGCTCATCGAGACATTTGGCACCCTCGTGGGTCCAGATCGCTTCGATCGCAAAATCGTCCACAGGTAGCCATGCCGCCGGGTCGGCGTAGGCCGATTTGTTGTTCACCGAGTAGGTCCGATTGCGCCAGTGTAGAGGGGTACCGTCGACTGTATACGATCCGTCGTCTCCGCAGTAGTCGGCAGTGATCATCCTGAGCGTGGCCATGCGCTCATCTTCGACCGTATGGGCCTGCCCGGGACCCGGCTCGGGATCGTAGCCCATCATCTTCATCTTGTACAGCGCATTGCCCTGGCAGGCAATGTTGAACCATCCGGTGGCGCCGGCGACCACGATCGTCGGTTTTGGCTGGTATGGGCTATTGGCGTCGTGTTTGTAGCGTTCCCTGGACACGACAACGGTCCAGGCCAGGTCTCCGGCCCACTCGCTTTCCGCAACTGTGCAGATCGGCGTGGTAAAACACCGCCAATCGACATCTTTGCCCAGTCCGTCGCTGCGTGGCGAGTAGGTGAGTAAATATTTGTGAATCACGGCTTTCGGCTCATTCCACGACAGCCTGGGCTGGTAATCGTAAATAACAATGATATCGCTTGCGCCGGTTTTCTGGTCTTCGACGATGAGCTTGCTGCCGATCAGCTCTTCGCCGCGCAGTTCGATGTTGTTTCGCTGATTGGGGTCGAAGTGGCGGGCGACGAACTCGCCGCGTTCCACCTGCAGCACGAAATTCCACCGCCGCAAACGGGGGCTGTCGTACGGAGGGGGTGGAATGAAGTCGACAATCCTGACCTTCTGGTGATTGCGCTGGCCAGTATTGCTGCCGCGGGCGAGATGGAGCTCGTCGATGGGATAGCCGTTGATGAATGCCGAATTGTCTCCACAATCTTCTATCGGACACCCCGATGAGATCGCCTTTGTGGTCTGCCCGATTCGCTCGGCGCCGAACGATGCATTCGATGTCGGGGGTTGCGAATGCCCGGGCCGGCTGCAGGGCAGAACCCGGGGCTTGTTGGGGCAAATATCGAGCGTCTGAGACGTGTGTTTGTGTGCCGGTGGCTTGGACGGACACTGGGGGCACTTGCAGGCAGCCATGGCGGCAACAAAGACGACGGCCAGACCGAGTACAAATACTTGCTTCACTGCGACCTCCATGTACCGTTGCGGATAGTTGTAGCTGTCACAGGGATAGAGTCACCGGCAAAAGCGGCGTTATGCAAAAAAATTTACCCTGCAGCGTTACTGGTCCGGCCCGACCTTGCCCAGGCCGGGTCACTCGGCCGCGCTGGCGGCCTTGACAGCCGGCCGCTTGCGCCGCATGGAACGGGCCCAAGTCTCAAAATCCTCTACACTTGCGTGACTCAGGTCGGGCGCATCGGCGAGCGTTTCCATGCGTTTGCGCAGAGCTCTGCGGGCCCGGAACAGGCGCGCGCGCATCGCTCCAGCAGCAATCTCGAAAATCTCGGCCAGCTCGCCGATCTCCATGTCTTCCCAGTAGTGCAATTCGAGCAGCATCTGCTGGTCGAGCGGCAGCGAGCACAGCGCGCGGAGCAGACGCCGTTGGTCCTGATTCCTGGCAATCTGACCGGTCGGCGTGGTGACCATGGCCTCGACCGAGATCGAGCCGAAGTCGAGCACCTCTCGGCCGCGTCGCTGGCGGCGCCAGTTGCGATAGAGCTGATGCCGCGCGATGGCAAACAAATAGGTCCGAAAGCTCGATCGCTTGGCGAACTGATCGCGGGCCTGCACGCAGCTGAGAAAGGTGCACTGAACCAGTTCGTCGACGTCGCCCGCGGCCTTGGTCTCGAAGAACCGATAAACACTGTCGAAATGGCGCTGAATGAGCTGGTTGCCGGCCTCTGTATCCCCGCAGCACCAACTATCAAAGAGCTCCGAGTCGCTCGCCACCAGGTCGCTCGCCATGGCAAGTAGCGTAACACGGACCGACTGCTTGTCCATCGTATCCCTCCTGACCGGGCTCAGAGTAATACGGACTGGGCGTGGCCAATGCTCGGCGTTGTAGAGCTGACTTGAATCGGCAGCCTACGGAAAAATCCCGATCGCTGCCAGCCAGGATCGCGGGGTATCTGACCGTACGACAAACCGAACGCGCAGCCTGGCCTCTGTTCGCTCAATGATTTTGAAAAGACAAAAATCTGTCCTTATTATCCAGCTCTACTCCGATCGAGAAGTTGATGTCGCAGCGCAACGATGCCCGATCAAAATTGCGCGACGTGCCAAGACCATCTCCAAGTTCCATCTTCTGACCCGCGGTCGCTCACCCATCATCGAACAGACTACAAATGGTTCGCGATCTTGGCTAAGTACCGCGACCCGTAAGTAAGTGCCCAGTAGGGTCGGTCCAGCGCGTCGAGGGCAAGGCGCGAAGAGGGAGCATAGTGGGCCTACGTGACCGATGAGCAACACAGCCATCGGCGGGCTGGTCGGCCGTAATGGGT
>JAKSDA010000548.1 GCA_022360315.1 Pseudomonadota bacterium | reverse complement strand
TTCGGCCATGGCCGAACAGCAGCGAGCCAGCGCCGAAATGATGCGCGTGGCGAATGAAACCATCAGGGTTGCAAACGGTGTGGACGCCCTCGAGCGCAAGCAGCCGACCCCCCAGGTCGACGTCGAACAGCTCGCCTACAAGCTGGCCGATACGCTGGCCGTCGAGACAGAGAGTGAACAACCGACAGAAAGCTGGTTGAGTCAGTTGGCAAAATCTCCGCTATTTCCCATGGTTGTTCAGTTGCTCCAGGGATTCGTCCAGCCCATCATCGCGGCTCAGCAAGCACGCATGAAGGCTGCAGCCGCATCCAATGGCAGCACTGAGCCGTCTCCACGACAGCAGACCCAGCCATCACCGGCATCTTCCCCAGCACCGGCATCCCCCCAGGCGGCGTCAAATTCACCAATCCCACCCAAACCAGGTCAGGCCAAACCGACAGAGCGGGTTAGTCCGGACTCGCCACAATCGCCAGAGCGCGAAGTAGTGTCCGACGATGCGACATGTACATCCACGCTCACTACATCGCTGGCAGAACCCGCGCTCGCCACTGCTGTGAGGTCTCAGGCCCCCGAGGTGAGGACACGCGACCTCACCTTGCCGCCAGATCAAACGCAGAAGACGCAGATATCGAACTGTGCAACCCAGCCCACTGGTGGTACTGAGGCGCTCACCTGCCCAGACCAGCCCCTTTCGGGCGCCCCTGGTTTGGCCGATAGTTCTACCGAAACCTGCGCTCGATCCGATGGCGAGCAGGTCCAGCCCGACGGAGCGATGCACCACGATGATCGCGAACCCGAGCCACCTGCCAAGGCCGACTCCGGTTCGCCAGGTCAGGCCCAGCTTCCTCCCAGGGCGCAGAGCTCTCCGCAAACACAACCCAGCGCTGTCGAGGCCAGTGATCGGAAAGGACCCGCAAGTTCACGCGAACTGCCCTTCGCGCAGGAATAAGCGCGGGCTTGCCGCCGGTTGCCGAATCGACACGGCCAAGACTTGACGATAGAAGCTAA
>JAKSDA010000518.1 GCA_022360315.1 Pseudomonadota bacterium | reverse complement strand
CGCGTCCCTCGCACTGGATTGCACGTGACACCAACAAATGCAGCGGATTACCGTACACTCATGGACGTCCGCGGAACTGGTGGCCCCGTTTTTCGCTACCATTTCCTGGTCTTGGCCGAACCCACCACCACACCACTGGCCTAGGTAGGGGAATTCATAGGGCGCGGCTTGTACACCCAGTATTGTCCACTCCTCGCCCACCTGGCGGTGCGCCTCGTCGCTCTGGCTCGGTTCGAGGTTTTTAGACCGGCTCTCTTAGCTGACCTGCCAGTCCTGCCACAGACGGATGCCGCCCGCCAGCCCGGTGACGTTCTGAAACAGCCGCACGTTGTCCGGCAACTGCCCAGTAAAATGCCTTGCGTTGCCGCCGCCGAGGTGCGCAATGTCGTAGTTGAAGAGCGGCTCGAGGGCCTCGAAGACCAGCGCGACGTGCTCGCTCCATTGCTCCTTGCCGATCCGCTTGAGCTCGGCGTCGCTGGTCAGGTCTTCGTAGGTTCTATTGTCCTTGAGCAAGTGATGGGCGAGCTCGAGATTGGGCACCAGGTGGCCGTCGACATACAACGCGGTGCCAAGGCCTGTGCCCAGGGTCAGCACGATTTCCACCCCCTTGCCGTCGATCACGCCAAAGCCCTGCAGGTCGGCGTCATTGGCCACCCGGGTCGGTTTGCCGGTGTGCTCGGCAATCGCCGATTGGAGGTCGAATCCCCGCCATATCTCGGTACCCAGGTTGTGCGCGGTCTTGACCACGCCCCGGCTCACCACCCCCGGAAATCCGACCGACACCCGGTCGAACGGACGCTGCTCGACGATCATTTGACAGATGACACCGAGAACCCTGTCCGGGTCCGACGGCTTGGGCGTGAGCTCGCGCTTGCGCGCAGACAGCGCAGCACCCTCTCCATCAATGGTCAGCATTTTGATCCCGGTCCCGCCGATATCGATGGTGAGGACGCGCAATTCGGAATTGGTATCGTTTTCAGCGGCAGTCATCGAGATCAATCCAGCCAGTCGGTGTGTACGAACGGCCCGGACGGGTTGTCGACGCGCTGGTAGGTATGCGCGCCAAATGCGTCCCGCTGGGCCTGGGTGAGGTTTTGCGGCAAATTGGCCGTGCGGTAGCTGTCGAAATAGGCCAGTCCGGATGCCATGCCGGCCACCGGGATGCCGCGCTCCTGGGCCAGACCGACCACCTTGCGCAACGCACCCTGGCGAGACTCGACGCGCTCGCGCAGATCCGGGTCGAGAAGCAGATTGGGCAACTGGGCGTTGCGCTCGTAGGCCTGCATGATGGTGTCGAGAAAACGAGCGCGAATGATGCATCCGCCCTTCCAGATGCGGGCCATCTCACGCAAGTCGATCGACCACTCGTGGACCCGGGACAGCTCGCCAATGAGGTCCATGCCCTGGGCATAGGCGATGATCTTGGCGGCGTAGAGGGCATCGTGAACCGACGAGATCAGTTCTTTGCCGTCGCCGGGGTAGGGGGCCGGCGCGGGCCCTCTGAGGACCCGGCTCGCCTTCTCGCGCTCGCCCTTGAGGCTGGACAGAACCCGGGCGTCGATCGCCGCCGCAATGCTCGGAATCGGCACGCCGTGCTCGAGAGCCACCTGCGCGGTCCAGCGCCCGGTGCCTTTCTGACCCGCCTTGTCGAGAACCCGATCGACCAGGAAGCCATCGCCTTTGGGGTCGCGCACTTTAAAAATCTGTCCGGTGATCTCGATCAGAAACGATTCGAGCGGGCCGCGATTCCACTCCTCGAACACCCCGGCAAGGGTGTCCGGAGCCAGGCCGCCGGCGCTTTTGAGCACGTGATAGGCCTCGGCGATGAACTGCATGTCGGCGTACTCGATGCCGTTGTGCACCATCTTAACAAAGTGACCGGCACCGTCGGGACCGACGTGAGTCACACATGGACCCGAGTCGGTCTTGGCCGCAATGGCCTCGAATACCGGCTTGAGCGCCTGGTAGGCCTCTCTGTCGCCACCCGGCATCAGCGACGGTCCGTTGCGCGCGCCGTCCTCTCCGCCCGACACGCCAACTCCGAAGAACTTCAGGCCCGCTTCGGCATACTCGCGCTCCCGGCGCCGGGTGTCCTCGTACCACGAGTTGCCGCCGTCGATGACGATATCGCCCTGCTCGAGCAGCGGCCTGAGCTGGCCCATGACCATGTCGACGGGTTTTCCGGCCTTGATCATCATCATGATCCGGCGCGGCCGGTCGAGGCTGCCGACCAGCTCGTCGAGGCTCGAGGTGCCGCGCAGTTTGCCGCCGCTCTCGGCCACAGCCGATTCCATCATGTCTTTCTCGCGGTTGTAGACCGCGACCGAGGTGCCGCGATCCAGGATGTTGAGGGCCAGGTTGCGGCCCATCACAGCCATTCCGATCATTCCGAATTGTGATTTCTGGTTTTCAGCCATTGCGCTGTCCTTGGTTGGCCGGACGTCCCGGCAGGGAATGGTAAGCGGTGTTTTGGCGAAGCCCGGCAGCCGGGCAGCCGGCTAATCGGTTAAACTGTGCGCACCGCCGATTCCAGCCGCGAGCTCGGCCGGACTGATCGCGCCATCTCCATCGGTGTCGAGCGCGTCGAATACAGCGTCGGTGCCGCCCCATTCCTCGCGGGTGATCCGACCGTCGCCGTCCAGGTCATAGGCCTTGAACAGACTGCTCACATCGACGTGGGGAAGCTGGCTGCCCTCGACATCGGCCAGGCGATTGGCCAGCAGCTGCTCGAGAGCGACCAGGGCCTTGGAGAACCCCTTGATACCCTCGTCGAGCTTTTCATGGGCCATGCGATCCGCGTCGTGCATCTGGTCGAATTTGTCCTTATCGACTGTGATGCGGTCGATGTTCATCGACTTGGCCCCGCTCGGCTCGAGCTTGCGCGGCAGCTCGTCCACGATATCGCTCAGCGCGGCGAGAAACTTGGGTGCGATGGTGAGCAGGTCGCAACCGGCCAGCTCGCGGATTTCGCCCAGGTTGCGGAAACTCGCCCCCATGACCTCGGTGCTGTAGCCGAACTTTTTGTAGTAGTTGTAGATGCTGGTGACCGACAAGACTCCGGGATCTTGGTCCGCCGGATAACTGTCGCGCCCGGCGCTTTTTTTGTACCAGTCCAGAATGCGACCGACAAACGGCGAGATCAGAGTCGCCCCGGCCTCGGCGCACGCGATCGCCTGGTGAAGGCCAAAAAGCAGGGTCAGATTGCAATGGATGCCCTCTTTTTCGAGCCGCTCGGCCGCGCGGATGCCCGGCCAGGTCGACGCGATCTTGATCAGCACCCGCTCGCGCGCGACCCCGGCCTGCTCGTAATAGCCGATGAGCTCGCGAGCCTTGGCCACCGTGCCGTCCTCGTCATAGGACAGCCGTGCGTCCACCTCGGTGGACACCCGGCCATCGACAATACCGAGGATGCGCTTGCCGAACTCCACGGCGAGGCGGTCGACGGCCCGGGCGACCACTTTTTGGTTGTCGCTGCCGATCTCCTTGCGCGACTGGCGCAGAGCGCTGTCCACCACATCGCGGTATTCGTCCATCTGCGCTGCGGCAGTGATCAGCGACGGGTTGGTGGTGGCGTCGCGCGGTTTAAACGTTTCGATCGAATTGATGTCGCCAGTATCCGCGACAACGACAGTCATGTCGCAAAGTTGCTCGTACAGGGTTTTGCTCATCGCGAATCCTTCCCGCGCTGCTCTTTGTAGTAATTGACCAGCGCATTGGTCGAGGGGTCGTGGGTTTGCACGTCGCCATCGGCTTCGATCTCGGCCAGGATGGTCTTGGCCAGCTTTTTGCCCAGTTCGACGCCCCACTGATCGAAGCTATTGATATTCCAGATGATGCCCTGGACAAAGATCTTATGCTCGTAGAGCGCGATCAGCGTGCCCAGGGTCCTCGGCGTGATGCGGTCGATCAGAAACGACGTGGTCGGCCGGTTGCCGGTAAAGGTGCGGTGGGCGACCAGCGATTCGTCGACGTCCTGGCCGGCAGCAGCGAGTTCTTGGCGAACTTCTCGTTCTGTGCGACCGAGCATGAGAGCCTCGGTCTGGGCAAAAAAGTTGGCCATGAGAATATCGTGGTGGCGGCCGAGTTGATTGTGGCTGTGGATCGGCGCGATGAAGTCGCACGGGATCAGCCGGGTACCCTGGTGGATCAGCTGGTAAAACGCGTGCTGGCCGTTGGTGCCCGGCTCGCCCCAGATGATCGGCCCGGTGGTGTAGTCGCCGATCCGCCGGCCCGCACGGTCCACGCTCTTGCCGTTGCTCTCCATATCACCCTGCTGGAAGTAGGCGGCAAAGCGATGCATGTACTGGTCATAGGGCAAGATGGCGTGGGAGTGGGCGGCGAAGAAATTGTGGTACCAAACCCCGAGCAGCGCCATGGTGACCGGGATGTTGCGGTCGAGGGGCGCTGTGCGAAAATGCTCGTCGGCGTCGTGGCCGCCCTGCAGAAGTTCTTCGAACCGGTCCATGCCGATGGCCAGAGCAATGGGCAGCCCGATCGCCGACCACAGCGAATAGCGACCGCCCACCCAGTCCCAGAATGGAAACATATTCTCGGTATCGATGCCAAAACCGGCGACCTCGTCCTTGTTGGTAGAAAGCGCCACAAAGTGTCTGGCCACGGCCGAGTTGGCGCCCAGCGCGTCGACGAGCCAGGTGCGCGCCGAGGTGGCATTGGTAATGGTTTCCTGGGTGGTAAAGGTCTTGGACGCGACCGTGAAGAGGGTCGTCTCGGCTGACAGCCCGGCCAGAGTTTCGGCCAGGTGGGTGCCATCGATGTTGGACACGAAATGAGTGCGCGGGCCGTTTTTGGTATAGGGTTTCAGCGCCTCGGTTACCATGACAGGGCCGAGGTCCGAGCCGCCGATGCCGATATTGACGATGTCGGTGATCGACTTGCCGGTGTGGCCTTTCCACTCTCCATTGCGAATTTTGCCGGAAAACGACCGCATCTTGTCGAGCACGCCATTGACCAGCGGCATGACGTCGCGGCCGTCGACCTCGATCGGACGGTTGCTGCGGTTGCGCAGGGCGATGTGCAAGACCGGCCGTTTCTCGGTCAGATTGATCCGCTGACCCGAAAACATCCGCTCGATGTAGCCCGGCACGTCGGCCTGCTCGGCCAGGGCGAGAAGCAGGCGCATGGTCTCTTCGGTGACCCGGTGCTTCGAATAGTCGAACAAGAGCGAGTCGCCGAGTGTGTGCGAAAACCGGTCGAATCGGCCGGAGTCGGACTCGAAAAGACCGCGGATGGTCACCCCGTCCATGGTGGCGCGGTGAGCGGCGAGGGCGTTCCACGCCGCAGATTCGGTCAATTGGCTCATGAAGTGGCCCCTTTCGTGGGTGAGGGCCGGTCTGTACTCGACCGGCCGGCGATGGATTTGGCCGCCTGGCTGTCGACCAGCCAGAAAAGGCGCCCGCTCGACGGCTGTACCCGGGCCGCCGGCAACACCGGCGCACCGCTCTCGATCTGGCCGAAAACCTGAGCCAATCGGTCGGCCTTGCCGGCGCCCGAAACCAACAGGTAGACCGCGCCCGCCTCGTTGATCGCGCGCATGGCGAGCGACACCCGATCATGGGGGGGAACCGGGCTTTTGGTCGCGATCACCCGCGGGCCGGTGTGGGACAGATCGGCTGTGTCGGGAAAGAGCGATGCTGTGTGTCCGTCACCGCCCATGCCGAGAAGCAGAATGTCGAGCGGCTGGTCGCCGAGCACGTCGATGTAGGCGCGCGCAGCGTCGTCGGGTGAGCGCTCGCCCTCGATCCGGTGAATGTTGTGCCGGGGCACGGAAACCCGATCGAGAAGGGCCGCGCTGACCATCCGGTAGTTGCTGCTCTCGTGGTCGGGCGGGACACAGCGCTCGTCGCCCCAGTACAGGTGAAGCCTGTCCCAGGCCAGCTGGTCTGCCAGCGGTCGGCCGGCCAGTGTTTGGTAGACTGGACGCGGGGTGCCGCCTCCGGCCAGGCCGAGCCGGCACGTGCCCCGCTCGGCGATCACCTCGGCGATGTTTCGGGCGATCTGCTCGGCCGCGGCAGCGCTCAGCTGATCGGGGTCGTAGCTGCGAATACTCGGGGTTATCGTGGTTGCACCCATGGTTTCACCCGATCGTTTCAGGCCGTGTTACACGGTCTCTTTCTGCCACAGGTCACGTTCTGGAATGGCCAGCGAGTCGGCTTCGGGTGGCCCCCAGGTGCCGGCGGCGTAGTTGTAGATCTTGGGCGGATTGTCGAGCAGCGGGGCGTACACCCGCCACGATCCCTCGACTTCGTCGCTGTGGACAAACAGGGTCTGGTCGCCGTTGAGAACGTCGAGGAGCAGGGTCTGATAGCCGTCGGGCAGCGAGCCCTCGAAATGCTCGTTGTAGTTGAAGCGCAGCGGGATTCGCTCGAGGCGGAGCGGCGCCCCGGGCATCTTGATGTCGAGGTGAAAAATGAATCCCTCGTCGGGCTGAAGGGCAATGGTGAGAACGTCTGCGGTGTCCTGATTGCAGCCCATCTGCTTAAAATAGCCGACCGGTGCCTCGCGGAACCGGACCGCGATCTGTGTGGTCTTGGCCGGCAGGCACTTTCCGGTGCGCAGATAAAACGGCACTCCCTGCCATCGCCACGAATCGACAAAGAGCTTGATCGCGACAAATGTCTCGGTCTGCGAGCCCTTTGCGACACCGTCTTCCTGGAGGTATCCGCGCACCGCCTGGCCGTTCAACTCGCCCGCCGTGTACTGGCCACGGACCACGTTTGCCGGTTCGATAGGCGCGATCGACTGCAGGACCTTGATCTTTTCGTGGCGGATCGCCCGGGCCGAAAACGACGACGGAACCTCCATGGCGACTAGGGTCAAAAGCTGGGTGAGATGGTTCTGGACCATGTCGCGCAGTGCGCCCGAGTGATCGTAGTACTCGGCGCGGGTGCCGACACCGAGATTCTCGCCCACTGTGATCTGCACGGCATCGATCCGCTCGCGGTTCCACGACGATTCGATAAACGCATTGGCCAGGCGAAATACCAGCAGATTCTGCACGGTCTCTTTGCCCAGGTAGTGATCGATCCGGTAGATCTGGTCCTCTTGAAAATGCTGGTGGACCAAGGCGTTGAGCTTTTCTGCCGAGGCCAGATCTTTGCCGAACGGTTTTTCCACGACCAGACGAGACCAGCCCTCGGGCTGGTTTAATCCGGCCTCGCCCAGTCCCGCGACCGCGAGGGGAAAGGCCCGCGGCGGCAAAGACAGATAAAAGGCGTAGTTGGCCGGAATATCGTGCTCGCGGCCGAGGTCGTAAAGCCGCCTGCCAAGCGTGCGGTAGTCTTCCGGCTTGCCCGGGTCCAGCACCTGGTAGTGCAGGCGGCGTGCGGTTGCCTCGATTCGCTCGGACGGCAGCCCGGCCTGGCCCAGGGCGTCTTTGGCCAGCTGGCGGAATTCCTCGTCTGTCTTGGGCCGGCGTCCGACAGCCAGGACCCGCATGCGCGGGTTGAGATGGCCTTCTGTGTCCAGATTACCCAGCGCCGGCAACAGCTTGCGGCGCGACAGGTCGCCGGTGCCGCCAAAAATGACAAACAGAGAGGCTTCGTTGGTGGACGTGGTCATGGGCGCAGTCACTTTCCCTCGCGGTCGCGTCGCTCGGCCGCGCTGGCGATCGATGCGCGCGCCGCCGATACAACATTGTCGACAGTGAATCCGAATTTCTTCTGCAACTCGGCCAGGGGCGCCGATGCACCAAAGGTCTCCAAGCCGATGATCTGGCCCTCGGAGCCGGCGTAGCGGTCCCAGCCAAACGTCGATGCTTTTTCGACCGCGACTCGGGCCCGCACCCGGGGCGGCAGCACTGTGCGCTTGTAGTCGTCGTCCTGGGCCTCGAAGAGCTCCCACGACGGCATGCTGACCACGCGCGCTGTGATGTTGTCCCGGGCCAGCGCGGCGTGGGCATCCAGGCACAGCGAGACCTCGCTCCCGGTGGCCAAAAGGATGACGTCGGGATCGGTGTCGTCGGTGAGGGCATAAGCGCCGCGCGCCACATCGGCCTGGGCGAAGGTCGCGCGATCGATGGTCGGCAGCTTCTGCCGCGACAGGATGAGTACGGCCGGCTCGTGGCGAGTTTCCATGATCACCCGCCAGGCCCCGACCACCTCGTTGGCGTCGGCCGGTCTGAGCACGAGCAGACCGGGCATGGCGCGCAGCGAGGCCAGATGTTCTACCGGCTGGTGGGTCGGTCCGTCTTCACCGACACCGATCGAATCGTGGGTGAAGATGTGCACGACCGGGATTTCCATCAGGGCCGAGAGCCGGATGGCGGCCCGTGCATAGTCGGAAAAGATGAGAAATCCCGATCCATAGGGCCGGATCTTGCACAGCGAGAGGCCGTTGAGGACAGACGCCATGGCGTGCTCGCGGACGCCGAAGTGAATATTCCGGCCGCCTGGATTGTCCGCGGTGAGATCGCCGGCGTCGTCGAAGGTGAGCCGCGTCTTGGTCGACGGCGCCAGGTCGGCCGAGCCGCCGATCAGCCATGGCACATTTTTGGCCAGTGCGTTGAGCACCGTGGCCGAGGCATCGCGGCCGGCCAGTGATGTGCCGGCTTCGAACTGCGGCAAGCCCCGGTCCCAGCCGTCTGGCAGCTGGCGGTGTTGCATCTGGTAGAGCTGTTTGGCCAGCTGAGGAAACTCCTTTTCGTAGGCCCGAAACTGCTCCATCCACGCCTCGCGCGCGGCGCGCCCGCGCTTGCCAATGCCCTGGGCAAAGTGCTCGGGCACCTCGTCGGGAACCAGGAACTGGGCATTCTCGGGCCAGTTGTAGTTCTTCTTGGTCAGCCGGATCTCCTCCTCGCCGAGCGGAGAGCCGTGTGCGCCATGAGTGTCCTGCTTGTTGGGCGAGCCCCATGCAATATGGCTATCGACGATGATCAGGGTGGGCCGGTCATCGGTGCTCTTGAACGTGGTAAACGCCCGCTCGAGCATGTCGAGGTCGTTGGCATCGCCAACCCGGGTCACGTTCCAGCCGTAGCCGATGAAGCGGGTGGCGACGTCTTCGGTGAATGCCCAGTTGGTGTGACCCTCGATGGTGATCTTGTTGTTGTCGTAGATCCAGCACAGATTGGACAGACCGAGGTGTCCGGCCAGAGACGCGGCCTCTGCGGCAACGCCCTCCATGAGGCAGCCGTCGCCGCACAGTGCATAGGTGTCGTAGCCGACCATGTCGAAGCCGGGCCGATTAAAGGTGCTCGCCATCCAGCCCGAGGCCATCGCCATACCGACACTGGTGGCAACGCCCTGGCCGAGCGGTCCGGTCGTTGTCTCGACGCCCGAGGTCCAGCGATACTCGGGGTGACCGGCGCACCGGCTGTCGAGCTGGCGAAACCTCTTGATGTCGTCGAGCGATACCGATAGTTCGCCGAGGACTTCATACTTGGGATTGACCGCCTTGACCCGGGTCAGATGCAAGAGTGAATAGAGCAGCATCGAGGCGTGGCCGGCCGACAGCACAAAGCGGTCGCGGTTGGGCCATATCGGATCGTCTGGGTCAAAGCGCAAAAATCGCTGCCACAGGCAATAGGCCACTGGCGCCAGGGCCATCGGCGTTCCCGGGTGACCGGAGTTGGCAGCCTGGACCGCGTCCATCGCCAGGGTGCGGATCGTATTGATACAGGTAGTGTCTTTGTCGGCGGAGTCCATCACGTTGCGCTTTCCCCCCTGTACTCGCGAACCGACGGCACACCGTCGGCAACTGCACCGACCAGAACCAGGTCGGCGAGATCGACGAAGAGACCGTTGTCGAGTACGCCGGGAATATTGTTGAGCGTGCGTTCGAGCTGCGCGGGTTGATCGATGGCGTCGAAGCGCGCATCGATGAGTAGATTGCCCTGATCGGTGACTACTGGCCCGGCCTTCTTTTCCGCCATGCGCAGCTCGGGTCGGCCACCGAGCGACTCGACTGCGTGCATGACAGCTGCCACAGCCATGGGCACGACCTCGATCGGGACCGGGAACACGGTGCCCAGGCGGTCGACCAGTTTGGATTCGTCGACCACGACGACGAAGGTTTCAGCCAGCGCGTCGACGATTTTTTCGCGGGTATGAGCGCCCCCGCCGCCCTTGATGAGGCACAGATTCGGGGCGACTTCATCTGCGCCGTCGATCGCGATATCGATGCGGTCGGTCTGATCGAGGGCGACGAGCGGAATGCCGTGCTCGCGGGCCAGCACCGATGACTGAAACGATGTCGCAACTCCGGCAATGCCGTCGAGCTGGCCCGAGCGCAGTCGCTCGCCGAGCCGGGCGATGGCGTGAACTGCAGTGGAACCGGTGCCGAGGCCGACGACCATTCCGGACGCAACGCGATCGGCGGCGGCTCTGCCCACCGCTCGCTTCATCTCCTGAACGGGATCTGTCATGCTCCGAGGCGGGATTCTTTCACCCCCAGACGAGTGCTGTACACCGACAAGCGGCACAAATCGCGGCGTGGGTTGCTTTCGGGATGGGGGATGGCGCAAGCGCTCGAACAAGTAGCGCACTGCCTCGGCTGAGCTCCGGCGGGAATACATGTTCTCCCCGTACGAAGCAAAAACCACAAAGTTACAGGGGCGGCGTCAACACCGTTCGGCCCGGCCATGGCGATGCGAGATGGGCTCTACCTGACCGCAACCAGATACGCGATCCACGACGCGCCAATCGGCCCCTTGGCGTCTTTCTCGAAGGTGCCGTTTCCGTAGCCGTCCTCGTCGAATTGTTCGAAGTACACATCGACGCGCGGAAAGCCGGCCTCGAACAATAGATCCCTGAGTTCGGGCAGACTCCAGTAGCGCCAGTCGTAGCTGAAGGCTTCGTTCAGTTCGCTGCGGTCGTCGAAGCGAAAGTGAATGGCACATTTCTGATGTCCGGTAACCGGCTCGTAGGTCTGCTGGTCCCACACATAGGTAAACGAGCCGTCCACGACGCGTTCCTCGACGCGTTCTTCGACGGCGTCGTAGCCGCCGTAGTGGTCGATGACGAAGAGACCGTTTTTGGCCAGACTGGCCCGCGCAGAACGAAAGTAGTCGAGCAGCTCATTGCGGGCTTTGAATACCTGGTAGGAAAAATTTTGCGCGCAGCGCAGGTCGGCGGGCTGCGCTGCTGGCTCGCGGGCATCTTTTTGGTACAGGGCGATGCGCGATACCGCGCTGCCCAGTGAGACGAGGTTGTACGTTCTGGCCCACTCGAGCGGTTCGAGCGCCAGGTCGAATCCGTCCGCGCTGAAGCGGGGCCCCTGCGCCACCCAGGTGGCGGCGAGCAGCGCTGTACCGCAGAAATCCTCGCGCAGATGATGGGGCTTGCGGCGCCGGATCCGGCGGTACACCGTGAGCAAGAACTCCACGTCGGACTGGGGAGCCTGCACGGAGCGCTGATATAGATCGTACTTATCGGCAGTGGCCGCCGTCAGCACAGCGGCACGGGACGGTGCGCGCGCGCGCGCGTGTCGCCTGGCCGCGCCATTCGATGGGTGTTGCGCCGTAGGTGGTGCCAAGGAATTGCCTCCAAAGACTCGAGAATGTCTACCACTCCTGGGTTATGACACAGTAGTGTTGAGACGTGACGCGCGACAACATCCTCGACAAGATTCTTGCCGTGAAGCGCCATGAGGTTGAAAGGGCGAAGTCGGCGCGGCCGCTCGCCGACCTCGAACTCGCCTGCCAGGAGGTCAGTCCACCGCGCGGATTTGCCACCCGGCTGCGCCGTGATCGCGAGGCCGGCGATCCGCTCCGGGTGATTGCCGAGATCAAACGGGCATCGCCGTCGGCCGGGGCCATCCGGGCCGGCGCCGATCCGCGTGAGGTGGCCCGGGAGTACCGCGACGACGGAGCGGCGGCCATCTCGGTACTCACCGACGAGCGCTTCTTCGACGGCCACCTGTCATTTCTCGACCAGGTGCGCGAAACCGTCGATCTGCCGCTTTTGCGCAAGGATTTTGTCATCGACCCGTATCAGGTAGTCGAGGCCCGGGCGGCCGGAGCGGATGCTGTTCTGCTCATTGTCGCCGCTCTCGACCAGTCGATGTTGGTCGCGCTCATGGCCGAAGCGCGGCGGCTCGGTATGGATGCTCTGGTCGAGGTGCACAGCGAGGATGAGGCCGACCGCGCCCTCGCTGCCACCGCCGACATCATCGGAGTCAACCACCGCGATCTGGCCACATTCACCATCGACATGACCCTGTCCACACGGCTCAGAGCGCGCATCCCGGCCGATACGGTCATGGTCGGCGAGAGCGGGATCGCCAGCGCTGACGATGTCCGCATGCTCGGCGACGCCGGGGTCGATGCCATCCTGGTCGGCGAGCGGCTGATGCGCGCGGCCTCGCCCGGAGTGGCATTGCGCGAACTTCTGGCCGGGCAGGGGGCATGACTCTGATCAAGATCTGCGGGATTACCCGGCCCGAGGATGCCCGCGCTGCCGTGATTGCCGGCGCCGATTGGCTCGGATTGAATTTCTGGCCTGGTTCGAAACGCCACGTCGATCGCACCAGCGCAGCTCGGGTCGCTCGAGCTGCGCGCCGGGCTGCCGCAGAGGCTGCCCGCACTGTCACTGTGGTCGGGGTGTACGTCAATCAAGCTGCGGCCGAGATGGCGAGCATCGCCGGCGATATCGGCCTCGATCGAATCCAGCTTCACGGCGACGAGAGCGCCGAATTGTGCGCTCGAATGGCCGGCGAGGGCCTGGCGGTGATCAAGGCCCTGGCCATGGCTGAACCGGCTGACGTGGCGCGTATCGCCCACTACCCGTGTGACGTGTTTCTGATCGACACACCGAGCACCGGCTACGGCGGCTCGGGTCGCACGTTCGACTGGGATCTGGCCCGCACAGCGGTCGCCCAAGCCGACCGGCTGGGCCGGCACATCATCCTGGCCGGCGGCCTCGATCCACACAATGTGGCCAACGCTGTGGCCGGCGTGCGGCCCTACGGTGTCGATGTGGCGAGCGGCGTGGAGTCGGCCCCGGGTATCAAGGATCCCGAAAAGATACGCGCGTTCATCGCCCAAGCCAGGGCTGTGGCCGGGCCGGCCGGGCCGGATTAATCGCCGGGCACTGCTGGTCCCGGCCCCGGCCGGCAGAGGTCGGGCAAATGTCTCATAAACTGGCCCGCGGCCTTCGGCTGCGATCGGAGTTCCGTTACACTAGGTGGCCCAGCCTCTTTTCGTCTTGCGATGGCACGTAGTATGAGGGCATTTGTCCCGACGCCCCGGCGTCTGATGGTTTTCGCGTCGCTGTGCGGCGTCGCTCTCTGCACCGGACCGGCCTGGGCCACGACCGCGGCCAAGGCCACGTCCTCGGCTCGATCCGAGATCGAACACACGCCGGTCGACTACGTGTGGGTTCTCATCTGCGCAGCGCTGGTATTTCTCATGCAGGCCGGCTTCATGTGTATCGAGGCCGGCAAATCCCGGGCCAAGAACTCCATCAACGTCGCCATCAAGAACAAGGCCGATTTTGTGGTTGCGGTGGTGTTTTATTGGATTTTTGGTTTCGCAGTGATGTTCGGAGTATCCGAGCACGGCTTTTTTGGCACCTCTGACTGGATGGTGGGCGTATCGGACGACCCGTGGTTGCCGGTATTTTTTGTTTTTCAGGCCATGTTCGCCGGTACTGCTGCGACCATCGATTCGGGCGCGATTGCGGGGCGGATGCGATTTAGCCGATATCTCGTCCTCTCGGCCGTGATCTCTGCGCTCATCTATCCGGTGTTCGGACACTGGGCGTGGGGCAGCCTGTATCACGGCGAAGCGGCCGCCGGCTGGCTGGAGGACCTCGGATTTCACGACTTTGCTGGCAGCACGGTGGTCCATTCGGTGGGCGGCTGGGTTGCCCTGGCCGCGCTTTGCATCGTCGGCCCTCGCATCGACAAGTACAACCCCGACGGCACGCGAAATCACATTCAGGAGAGCAATCTACTTCTGGTCGTCCTGGGCGTTTCGCTGATGTTTTTCGGCTGGTTTGGATTCAACGGCGGCAGCGCGTTCGCGGCCAGCCCGATCATCGGGCGGATTGTCATGACCACCCTGATATCCGGTGTATTCGGCGGATTGACCTGTACAGCGGCCTGCTGGCTTCTGTCCAAAAATCGCCGTCCCGAGGCCACGTTTGTGTCCAACGGCATTCTCGGCGGTCTGGTCGCGATCACCGCCGGATGCGATGTCGTACCGGTGTACGGCGCGGCGCTGATCGGGGCCGGAGCCGGTATTGTGTGTTATTTTGGCCGGCATTTTGTCGAGCGCACGCTGCGCCAGGACGATGTGGTGGGGGCGGTTGCCGTGCACGGCTTTTGCGGTGCATTTGGCACCCTGGCGCTATCTCCGTTCGTGCCCGGGCGAGACTGGCTATCTCAGCTGCAGATTCAGGCCATCGCGGTCATGGTCTGTTTTGCCTGGACGTTTACCACGGCGCTGGCCGCTCTGTGGCTTTTGCGCCGACTTGCCGGTGATCTCCGGGTCACCGCCGCGGAGGAGCGGATCGGGCTCAATGTGGTCGAGCACGGAGCGACATCGAGTTTGCTCGACCTGGCCATGTCCATGCAGAGAGCCATGGGGGTCTCGGAATACACCGACGATCTCAAGGTCGAGGTCGAGCGCGGCACCGAGGTCGGCGACTTATCCGAGTGCTACAACAACCTCATTGATGCGCTGCAGAGCGCGGCCGAGCGGATGCGCAGGGCCAATCAGAAGCTCAGCTCGCTCAATCAGGAAAACCGCTTGTTGCTCGACAATGTCGAGCAGGGGCTGATCACGATCAATCGGGATGGAACCCTGTCGCCGGCTCGCTCTGCCCCCATTGACCGCTGGTTTGGAGTTCCGGCCGAGGGCGCCACATTGTGGAGTTACCTGACGGGCAACACGCCGGAGCTGGCGGAGTGGTTCGAATTGGCCTGGGACTTTGTGATCTCGGATCTTCTGCCCATGGAGATGGCGCTCGACCAGTTGCCCTCTCATCTGCAGTATGACGGCCGCCAGTTTACCTTTGAGTACACACCGATCGTAGTGGGTGACGAGCTGGTCAAGATCCTCTTGATCATCACCGATCGCACAGACGAGCTCGAGCGGCGCAGGCTGGAGAACGCGCAGCGCGAGATCATCAGCGTATTCGAGCAGATCAACACCGATCGCGCGGGTTTTATCCAGTTTTTCGACGATGCCGGAAAGCTTGTTGAGCTGATCAAGGACAACCTCATCCCGACCCGGGATATGCTGCTGGCCATTCACACTCTCAAGGGCAACTGTGGATTCTTTGGCGTTCACAGTGTCATGCAGGTTTGTCACGACGTGGAGGGCCGGGCCAAAGACGCCGGCGAGGTGGTTCCGTCTGATAGTCTGGCCATTGTCGAGGTGTGGCGGGCATTCTGCGAAAAGATCGCCAGTTTCATCGACGCACCTGACCAGCTCGAGGTCAGCGAGGCCGATTACGAAACACTGCGCGGAGCGATCCTCGATCGGCTGCCCTACCTCGACCTGGCTCAACTCATCGATTCGTGGAAGAAAGAGCCGACCCGCAACAGTCTGCTCCGCATGGCCAAGCAAGCCAAGTCGCTGGCCATTCGCCTGGACAAGGGAGATATCGAGGTCTATGTCGAATCCAACGGGATGCGATTGCCGTCGGATCGGTGGGGCCGTTTTTGGAGTTCCTTGATCCACGTGGTCAACAATGCCATCGATCACGGTCTCGAGACGCCCGACGAGCGAGCTGCAGCGGCCAAGCTGCCATACGGACAGATCTGGCTCAAAACATTTATGGACGGCAATGAGTGCGTCATTGTTGTAGCTGACGATGGCCGGGGCATCGACTGGGACAAACTGGCCCAAAAAGCCAGGGAGACCGGTCTGCCGCACGAGACCCGCGACGACCTCATCGCCGCCATGTTTTCGACCGGCGTATCGACGCGCAGCGAGGCCACCATGACCTCGGGGCGCGGGGTGGGCATGGCGGCGGTCCACCACGTGGTGGAGTCCATGGGGGGTCGCATCGAGATCGACAGCCGACCGGGCCGGGGAACTGAGGTCCAATTTCGCATTCCCCGGCAATAAATGAGTCGCGAATCGACAGGTCGGGATAGTAAAACGTTTTATAGCCAGAACGCGCGTTTTATCGGTCAATGGGGGCAAGGGCGGTATGCGGAAAGACGACATTGCAGACCTGGACGGGGACGGATATGAAGTTGACGCCGCGGTTGCGACCATTCCACCGTCGGTCATCGGTGGCAGTGGTCTCATCATGTTTTTAATGATCTTTGCCAGCGGAATATCGATTATTTATCACCGCGTGACGCTCGACAAACGCACTCTGGTCATTCTGGCCGTCTCGGCCGGTTTGGGTCTGAGCGGGCAGTTTCGGCCCGATGTGCTGGCCTTTGCCGCAGATTGGGCAAAGCCGTTATTCGGCCGAGGTCTGGCGTGGGCGGTCTGGCCGGAATACTGCTCAGCCTGATCATACCCGACCGCGCCAGGGCCGGCTCTGTCAAGCCTTGACCGCCTGCCGCTGCTCAGAGAAATCATCCTGCTGGTGAAAAATCGGTGAGCTACCGTGTCGAGCGAAACGAAACAATGGGTCCGGCGCAGTGGAAGACCGCGGTGCAATCTTCCACTGCCTCACATAGCGGCGTATGATTGAACTCTGTCACCGGAGCATTCGGTTTGCTTCGAACGCATCATTGACTTCTCAAATAGAGACATTTGTGTGCTTACATGCCCGATCCGCAAAACGCACCAGAAGCATGATCGAGTCCGATGAAAGCCCCCCGGCCCATGGCAATGCGGCGAGTTCTGGTGCTGATGAGGTTGGGGACGAGTGTGGTCAAGACGACTCGGATGTCGCGCCTCGACACACGACGGCGCCGCCTCGACCGATATCGGTCGAGGATCAGCAGGCGACGACGATACTCGAGGTCGATAACGGCGATGAAACGACTGTCACACGCTCTATCCTGCACCTGAACGATTCACGTTCCCCGACCGAGCAACCGGTTCCGATCAAACCGGGCATCCTGGTCGACCATTACGAGCTGATCCGCTCCCTGGGCCGCGGCGGCATGGGACAGGTCATGCTGGCACGCGATGTTCGCCTGGGCAGACTGGTCGCTCTCAAGTTCTACAATCCCGACAGCCGGTCGGGCATCCAGCGCTTCCTGGCCGAGGCACGGGCTACCGCTCAGTTTAGCGGCCACGAGAATGTGGTTACCATTTACGACATTGTCGAGCGCGGTAATCAGTCCTACATGGCGCTGGAATACGTAAGGGGAAAAAATCTCAAAGAGTGGGTCAAAGAACGCATTGAGCAGCGACAGCAACAGAGGTCGGTGCGTTCGGGTGCGGACCAACGATCGCCTGTTGAGTCTCACTACAGGATATCGCCGATTTTGGCGACCAGAATCATGGTGCCCGTGGTTACTGCGCTGGCGCGCGCTCATGAACTCGGCATCATCCACCGCGATCTCAAGCCGACCAACATCATGATCACCGATGCGGGAGCGGTCCAGGTGGTCGACTTTGGCATCGCCAAGCGTCACGATACTGCTTCACCGGCAGTGGACAGGGGCGGTGCGGATGATGTCAATCCGTTGCGCACGTCCGGCACCGATGTGGGCAGTTATGGGACCCGGGAGAGCGCGCCGGCCACCGCGAGCGGAGCGCGCTTGCCCGGCTCGGGCGGGCACGACGACCAGGCAAGGTTCACCCGTCCCGGGCGTATGATCGGCACCTACCGGTACATGTCACCGGAGCAATGGGGCGCGGATTCTATCGATCACCGTTCGGACTTGTGGGCGGTCGGCATCATGCTCTACGAACTCGTGGTCGGTGCCCATCCGCTGGCGCCTCTGACCGCACGAGCGCTCAGGACGGTGCGTGATCTGGACATCCCCATGCCGACCATGGCCGATAACCATCCCGAGTTCGGCAAGCTCGGGTCGATCATCGACCGCTGTCTGCGCAAGCGCAAAGAGGACCGCATCGACTCGGCGTGGGCTCTTTTGACCGAGCTGGAAGCCCTCTTGCCCAGGGCGTCCAGATCCGCGGATGTGGGCGAGGAAGGCAATCCCTTCGCCGGTCTGGCGGCATTTCAAGAGCACGACGCAGACCGCTTCTTTGGCCGGGATCGCTCCATTGGCGAGGTTGTCACGCGGATGTCCGATCAGCCGCTCATCGCCGTTGTCGGACCTTCAGGAGCCGGAAAATCGTCTTTTGTGATGGCCGGGGTCATCCCCGCCCTCAAACGCGACGGCGATGGATGGGAAGCCTGTATGTTTCGGCCGGGTCGGCATCCACTGGCCGCACTGGCGGAGTTTTTGCTGTTGTCCACCTGGGATACCCGCACCACCAGTACCGAGCTGTCCTTGCAGGTCGGTCGCACGACCCTGTCGCAACGCCAAGTCGATGCACGCGACGAGCTGTGCGCAGAGCTACAAGCGCAGCCGGGCTTGTTGGGCGCGCAATTGCGCATGCGCGCCCGCCGCAAGCTGGTGAGCATCGTGCTCTTCATCGATCAATTCGAAGAGCTCTACACCATGGCCGAGGACGCCGATCGAGAGGCGTTTTTTGCCTGCCTGGCCGGAGTGGCCGACGATGTGAGCTCACCGTTGCGAGTTGTATTGGCCATGCGTTCGGATTTTCTCGACCGCATGGCCGACACCGACGCGGCCAAGGTCGATCTGAGCCGACGGCTGATGCTGCTCCCCCCCATGAACCGGGATGGGCTGCGCGCGGCGCTTTTGCAGCCGATCACAGCAGCCGGGTACGAATTCGACGATACCGCGCTGGTCGAGGAAATCCTCGACACTCTGGAGCAGACCACCTCGCCGCTACCGATCTTGCAGTTCACGGCCAGCAAGCTGTGGGAGCACCGCGACCAAAGGCGCCGCCTGTTGACTCGCGCCAGTTACCAGCGCTTTGGCGGGGTGGCTGGAACTCTGGCCAACCACGCCGACTCGGTGCTCAGCGCCATGTCGACTCGGCAAAAGGTCCTGGTGCGCGCGATCTTTTTGCGCCTGGTGACTCCCGAGCGAACCCGGGCAGTGGTCGGCATGGATGAGCTGCGCCAGCTGGCGCGCGACGAGGTCGGTGAGTTGCAGCGAGTCCTCGATCGCCTGATCGACGCCCGTTTGCTCGCCGTGGAGAACCGCGACAGCGACGAGATGATGGTGGAGATCGTCCACGAGTCGCTGATCGAGCGGTGGCCTGTGTTGTCGCAGTGGCTCAGCGACAGCAAAGAGGACGCCGCGTTTATCTCCCGTTTGCGCCGAGTGGCCAAAGAGTGGGAGGCCAGCCGACGCGGGGACGGGCTGCTGTGGCGCGGCCAGGCCGCACGCGAGGCGCAAGTCTGGTACCAGCGTTATCAGGCCGAATCGCGCAGTGAACTGGGCCGACGCGAAGAGGACTACCTGATAGCGCTATTCGATCTGTCCGAGCGCTCGCAGCGGCGTCGGCGGCGCATTGTCGGTACCATGTTGGTCCTGTTGGCTGCTGTTGCGGTGGTTCTGGCCTACTTGGCCGTTCGTGCCGAGAGGGAAGCCACCCGGGCGCACGTCGAGTCGGAACGGGCCCAGCGGGAATCGGTGCGGGCGCACAGGGAATCGGCACGGGCACAACGGGAAGCGGCCAGCGCGCGCAACGCGACCCGCATCGCCGCGGCAGAAGTCCGCAAAGACGATCCCACCACGGTCATCTCCCTGTTGCGGGAAGTCGAGGTCGGTGAGCTTTTGCCCAGCTGGTTCGCGTTGGCCACCTGGGCCCTGGCTCAGGAACTCTCGCCGATCATTCTCACCCATCCCGAAACTGTGGGCACCGCCTCGTTCAGTCCCGACGGCAGCCGCATTGCGTCCGGATCTGCGGACAAGGCGGTGCGGATATGGAACGCAGACGGCACCGGTGAGCCGGCAGTTCTACACGGGCACTCCGATTCGATCTACTCGACCGCGTTCTCACCCGATGGGACTCGGGTGGTGTCCGGGTCCTGGGACCACACCCTGCGCATCTGGAAAACCGACGGCTCGGCCGGCTCGCACGTGCTGCGCGGACATGGCGGTCAGGTGTGGGGGGTCGACTGGAGTCGCGATGGCCTCTATATCGCGTCGGCATCATGGGATCGGACCGTGCGGCTGTGGGACGCGAAAACCGGTGCGCCCGTGGCTGTCCTTCGCGGGCACGAGGGGCCGGTATACGCGGTGGCGTTCAGCACAGATGGGCGGCGAGTGGTATCGGGCAGCCTCGACAAGACCGTCCGCGTGTGGACCGTGGGCAGCGCCGATCCGCCCATTGTACTGCGCGGCCACAAGGACCGGGTCATCGCAGTGGCGGTCAGCCCCGATGGTCGGTACCTCCTGTCCGGCGCGGCAAACGGCTCGGTCAGGCTGTGGAACGCCGATGGAATGAGTGAGTCGGTCGAGTTATTTCACGACAAGGACAGCATCTACTCGGTCGATTTTCATCCCGATGGCAAACGGATCCTGTGGGTGTCTGGCAACAATTACATACGAGTCTGGAATATCGATCGCGCCGGCGAGCCGCGGGTATATAGCGGCCATACCCATCAGGTATGGTCTGCCATGTTCGATCGCGGCGGCAATCACATCGTGTCGGCTTCAAACGACAAGACAATACGGCTGTGGCGGCTGGATACCCCGCGCTCGTCTCGTCTTCTCGGCCGCCACGAAGGCAACGTGTGGTCGGTGGCATTGTCACCCGACGGCACCCAGGTCGCGTCAGGATCGTATGACAGCACGGTGCGAGTCTGGAATGTGCCCAGCAATGAGCCACCGCAGATACTCCGCGGCCACGAGGCCTCTGTATTTGGGATCGCGTTCAACCCCGCTGGCACTCGGGTCGCGTCGGCCGGCTTCGACCAGACCGTGCGCGTGTGGGACATTCACGGAAAGCGGGCACCCGTGATCATGCGTCACCACAAGGGGTCGGTCTGGTCGGTGGATTTCAGCCTGGCCGGTGATCTCCTGGCGTCAGCGTCCAGTGACCAGACCGTGCAGGTGCGGCGCGCAGATGGATCAGGCGACGTGACAGTGCTGCGCGGTCATGAAGGGACAGTTTGGTCGGTCGCCTTCAGTCCGGACGGCACTCGATTGGTATCGGGTTCGAACGATTTGACTGTGCGGGTGTGGAATGTGGACGGCTCGGGCCAGCCGGTGATTTTGCGCGGCCATACCGGGCGCATCTGGAGAGTGTCGTTTAGCCCCGATGGGAAACGGGTCGCGTCGGCGTCATTTGACGATACTGTGCGGGTGTGGAACGCAGACGGCTCGGCAGAGCCGTTGATCCTGCGCGGACACGAAAACGACGTCTGGTCGGCAGTATTTAGCCCCGACGGCAAGCACATCTTGTCGGCCTCGGCCGATCAGACTATGCGGATATGGCACGCCGATGGTTCGGGGCTGCTGCTCACTCTACGCGGCCACCGAGGTACAATTACCGGAGCTGTGTTCAGTCGCGATGGCACTCGCGTGGTGTCGGGATCGCTTGATCAGTCGATACGGATATGGACTGATCTTCGGCCGGTCACTCGCGGCGATCCACGGCTGTGGGCCGCAACGAGCTATTGTATACCCATCGACCGGCGCAAAACCCTCCTGGGGGTGGGCGAGGACCGGGCCCGAGCCAATTACCAGAGGTGCGTACGCCGCGTCGAAAAAGCGCGCGGGGGCATGGCGCCAGTGGTGCACCCTTGACCGTACCTATATCTGTGTACAATGACGTGCAATGATGTGCAATGACGATCGCTGATCGACCATTGTTATCTACGGGATTCGATTCAGCGATGATCTATGCTATTTTGAATTGTATTCTCGATCAGCCGAGAATACAATTTGTCGGGTCATTACCTCCACCGACGAGCCTACAGCGCCCGTGGGGGGGCAGGGATATCAATTATGAGCAATCAAGCAATCGGTCCTACCTTGGCAGCCATGGTACTTTGCTGTGGAATCGTCCAGATCAGCCACGGTCAAAACGCTTCCCCGAGTAACTCTGCGAGCTCGAAACCGGGTCGGATTGCCGGACAGATAACTGATAATGCTAGTGGCGCCCCCATGGCCAGTGCCACAGTGGTTTTGCGAGATACTGATTTTGTCGTATTGACCGATGAGAATGGCCGCTATGAGATTAAGGATATACCGCCGGGACAGTATCAACTCCGGGTGCTGAGTGGGATCTGGGTCAGCTCTGACCATCCAGTACGAGTGAGTGGCGGGGCCATGGCAACAGGCAACTTTGCCGTATCCCTTCAGCCCGTGGCCGAAGGCGAGGTCATCGTCATTGCTGCGACTCGCCGGCCGGAAAAACTGCTCGATGCCCCGGTCAACATCAAGACAGTTGCCGGGGACGAACTGGCCAATCCGGCTGGCTCGACGTTTCTCTCGGCGCTGGCCTATGTAGACGGCGTCGATTACGCCGACGCCGGATTACTCGACCACCGCTTCAGCACACGCGGATTCAGCACCCATTTCAACAACCGCATGCTGTTCATCATCGACAATCGGCTGGCCAGCGTAGCCGGCACTGCAGTTCCGCAAGAGGATATGATCCCGGTCAACAACCTGGACATGAAGTCGATGGAAGTGGTGCTCGGGCCGGCATCGGCGCTGTATGGCCCCAACGCACACACCGGCGTGATTCACGTGCAGAGCAAGACGCCATGGGACGAATCTGGCGCCAGTGTGCAGGTCCGCGGCGGCACCCATAGTCTCATGGACGGCTCTGCGCGGGTGGCGGGCACGATCGGCAGTCGCATCGGCTGGAAACTCACCGGCCAGTACATGAGCGCAGAGGATTTCGAACCGGATCGCAATACCATGGCTCATTTCTACGGGACCTCGTACTTCGAGGGCGATTTACTCGATAACTACGATATTGGAGTGAGAAAGGTCGAGGGAAACGCCTATTATCTACACGACGGTTTGTATGTAAAAGCCGGCGCTGGCTTGTCTTCGATCGATCGGTTTTTGTTGAGCAATATATCCCGGATCCACGTGCGTGATTCGCGGACCAGCAATCTGAACATCGAGGTCAGCTATCCCCACGTGTACGCTCAGTTTTCACACAATACCAGCACGATCGAAGACTCGTATTTCCTGAGCGTCCTGGCCGGAATAGCGGAAGACCGCAACGCCAACGGGGAACCGGTGAGTCCGGCCGATCTCGATCCCATCCGCGATGATATCGCCCTCTACGACAACAGCGAGATGATGGAATCAGATCTACAGTACTACAATACCCTGTTTGGAGTCAACGCGACCGTCGGTTTGCAGTGGCGTCTTTATCGCCCAGACAGCGGCCAGCTGGCCGATCCGGACGACCCCGAGAACGATCTGCGGCTGACCGAATTTGGCGGCTATGCCCAGCTCGACCGTGAATTCTGGCAGAACCGTCTGCGCGCCGTGGGCGCCGCCCGGGTCGATACCCACAGCAACTATTCGGCCCAATTCAGCCCGATGGCCGCAATGACCTATGCATTTGCCGACAATCAGAAGATCCGGTTCTTCTACCAGAGGGCGTTCAAGAGTCCCAGCTTCTTCGAGCAGTATCTGCGCTTCGGCAACGGCGTTGCGCAGGGCAATATCAGCGGCTATACCATCCGCGATATGGACGACAACGTGGTCGCTGAAATCGCTCCACTGGCGCCAGAAAAAGTCCATTCCGTGGAAATCGGATACAAGGGCATCCTGGCCGAAAAGTTTTGGATCGATGCGGCCGCCTATCATTCCTGGTACAACAACTTTATCAGCGCCTTGATCGCCATCTCTGATCCCAATGCCGAGGAGATGCCGACCTGGGCGTTTGTGGGCGATCAGATTGTCAACGCGGGTGCGCCCTTCGAGGGACGCCTCTTGACCTATATCAACTTTGGCAATGCCAGGGTCTACGGCGCAGATCTCTCTGTCGGTGTGCACGCGCATAAACACATCGAGCTGGCCGCGGGTGGCTCGATCATGGGCGTGGGTGAGTTCACCTCCGACAATCCGGTCCTTTCGCCGCAACCACTCAACGCCCCGACTGTCAAGCTACAGGGCTCGGCGACCGTTTCCGACTGGGGCTTGCCGGGCTATTTCGTCAAGGCCGCCGGCCGCTTTCACAACGCCTACGAATTTGCCTCTGGATACTGGCAGAGCTCGGAGTTCCTCGACGATGGCAAGGTTCCTTCGCGCTTTGTCGCCGATCTGAGTGCCGGTTACACCTTCCGCCCGCTCGGCGTCTCCATGCAGCTGCACGTACTCAATGTGTTTGACAATCGGACCATCGATATCCTCGGTGGCGCCCAGCCGAGTCGCCTGGTTTTTCTGCAACTTGGCTACAAATATCGCGGCCTGAACTTCTGACCCGATTTGCTCCGCGGCCAATGCCCGCTCACATTCGCTGTTCCGTGGATCGCATCAAGATGTCGTGAATCTGCACATGGCTCGGCTGGGTGATGATGAACGCCACCGCTTCAGCGACATCTTCCGCCTGAAGGACACGATATTGCTGGTACGTCGTTCGCCTGGCATCGTCGCTCTTGTAATAGTGAGCGGCAAACTCGGTGTCGACGAATCCGGGGCTGACCGAAGACACTCGGATGGGGCTGTTGCGTTCGCGCAACTCCAGGCGCAAGCTTTCGGTCAATGAACGGACGGCGTGTTTGCTCGCTGAGTACAGGCCACTGCTCCGGGGCACGCGATGGCCGGACATGGACGAGATGTGGATAACATGGCCAGCCACGCCCCGGCGTTCCATATCGGCGACCGCCTCGCGCGTGCATATACACAGGGCCAGAACGTTGACTTCGAGTATTTCCCGCCACGACGCAGTGTCACCCGACAGCAGCGGCGCCGAGTGTCCCAGCCCGGCATTGTTGACGACGATGTCAACGCCGCCCCAGCGCTCGCGAATCGATGCAAACATGGCCGCGATTTCGCCTTCGACGCGGAGGTCGACCTGAATGGGCAATACTCGCTGATTGGCTGGGGCCAATTCGCGGCACAGAGCCTCCAGGCGCTGCATCCGGCGCGCGCATGCAACGACGTGCAGACCCATCGAAGCCAGCTTTTTGGCGGTCGCAAGCCCGATACCGCTCGAAGCACCGGTCACGAGTGCGACGCGGGGGAGCGCGGCTTTGCCTTCGGCCGGGTCGGAGTGCATGCCCGATCCTACTCCAGGGACGAGCCCGGCTCAAACTCCCTGGCCGACGATTGTCGTCTTGGTTTCACCGGCCGCGCGGGCGCGCTCCATGAGCGTCTTGTCCTCGCGGTTGAGGTCGCGCACGGCCAGGAGCAAAAAAACCATGGCGACAACATTGGCCGAAAGACCCAGGATGATGCCGGTGCGCAAGCTCCCGGTGACGACGCTGAGTTTGCCGATGACATACGGGCCCAGGGCCAGGCCGATCAGGGTATTTACCAGCAGAAAAAACGCCGCGGCCGAGGCCCGCATGCGGGGCAAAACCAAGTCTTGCACTGTCGAGACGGCGGCGCCGATCCGCATGGCGCTGAACACGCTGACCAGGAAGAACAGAAAGTACCCCAGCTGGATATTGCCGGTGGATAAAAGCCACAGGGCAAAGGGCACCGGCATGGTGGCGTTTATCAGGGCGACGTGCAGTCGGCCGGCCACCCACCGCCGATGCAGCCGATCGGCCAGAATGCCGCCCATCGTGATTCCGATCCAGCCGCCGAGGGCTTTGCAGCCGCCCATCCAGAAACCGAGCTCGGCGAGGCCGACCGTGTGTACGCGCAGGAAGTACGGTGTGACCCAGAAACCCAATCCATAGCCGGAAAAGGACAGGAACGAAAAGCCCAGGATGGCATGGCGCAGCGCTCGGGTGCGCAAGATCAGCACGCTGGTCGGCCGATCGCGCAGGCCGAGGGCCTGCATCCACGACATCGCGGCGTATGTGCTGATGCCGAGAGCGAGCCACTGGGCGGTGTCCCCGGTCACCACCACCATTCCGTAGGCGATGCCCGCGATGCCAGCGGCAGCGGTGAGATTGATCGGTATCGCCGTCACTGTGCCGCCCATGAGCCACAGGTGAAACACTGTGAGCGGCGGCAATACCGAGCGAATTTCGACAAAAAACTGGCGAAATGGATGGGGCTCATCGGGTGAGTAGAGTCCCTCTGATTGGCCGCGTCGCGGCTCGCGCAGGGTGCGGACCCAGATGGCCAGGAACAGGCCGGGCAATCCGGCGGCCAAAAAGACCACCTGCCAGCCGGCCAGACCGAGCGGCGCCGCTCCGGCTGGCCACCGAGCGTTCCAGTACTCGACGATGTGGCCGCCGAGCATCAGGCTGAGTCCGATGCCGATGTAGATGCCGCCGGCGTAGAAGGCCAGGGCGGTTGCCCGTCTGGCCGGAGAGAAATAGTCAGACAGGATCGAATACGCCGCGGGCGAGGCGCTGGCCGCGCCTATGCCGAACCCAATGCGGAGCAGGGTGATGTGCACAAAGCTGTACGCCAGTCCCGACACCGCGGTCATCGAGCTCCAAAAGGCCAGGCCGATGGAGATCAGGCTGCGCCGGTTCCACACGTCGGCCAGGCGCGCGAGTGGAATGCCAAACACGGCATAGAACGCGGCAAATGCCGTTCCGTACAAAAAACCCAGCTGGGCGTCATCGAGGCCGAGATCCGCTTTGATATCCTCGGCAAGGATCGATAAAATCTGCCGATCCAAGAAGTTGAAGACATAGACCGCAGTGAGAACGGCGAGGACGTAGCGGGCATAGCGGCCACCGATGTCGGCTTTGCCAGCGCCCTCGTCGCTGCCTTTGTCGCTACGCTGAGATGTCATTGGCAGATGTCGGTACCGGGCGATAAACGCCCGGCTGTCATTTCCCGTACTATTCGGTGAGACTTTGGCGAATCCGATCGATGGTTGCCTGCCGCATGCGCTTCTTGGTCGCATGGTGAGCAGGGGTATCCAGGCCTGCCAGGCGCTGGGCCTCAGACAGGGCCTCTGCATCGAGCGCGTCGGGGGCGATTACCCGATCGAGAAAACCGGCCTCGACCGCGCCCTCGGGCGAGTAGATTTCCGCTTCCAGGACCGCGCGGGTGACATGCCGCGGACTGAGCCGATCGCGAGCCAGCTCGATTCCCACCACCGGCAGCGGCATTCCGATGGACACCTCGTTCAGGCCGATCTTGAAGTCACCCGTGATGCCGATACGGCTGTCACAGGCCAGGAGCAGAAGGCTGCCCATGGCGATGGCATGCCCGGAGCAGGCCGCGACCACCGGGCATGGAAAGGCGTAGAGTCGCAGGGCGAGCTCGGCGCCCACCTTGACCATATCGGTTGCCGCCTGCACGCCCTGGCGCATGACCGAGAGGTCGAAACCCGCGCTGAACTTGCCGGGCCGGCCGACCAGGACGAGCGCCTCGGCGTCGCGTTCCGCTTGATCCAGGGCGCTGTTGAGCGCGTCGAGAGCGCGATAGGAAAGCGCGTTGACCTTGCCGTCGTCGAAACGCGCGATGCCGACGTTTCCGACTGCCTTGTAATCGACTGGAGTGTCACTCATGGCCGTAATCTAGCCCATGGTTGGCATTTCGGGGACTGTTTTACCCCGGCCAGCTTACCCGGTCGCCGTGGTGGGCAGTCCGGCCGACTCTCGCTCGGCCGCCTGGCGCGCGGTCTCCAGGTCGGCCACCAGGGTTCGCCCGGCGCGGTAAAAATGAAACGCCGACCAGGCCAATACCATGGAGGTGATGAGCAGCGCGTAGCGGAGCGAATCGCCGCCCAAGGTGGGCTCGAGGGCGTCGCTGACCGCGCCTGTAAACACGGGCCCGATTCCGAGACCCACGATGTTGATCGCGAAGAGCAAGATAGCGGCGGCAGTGGCGCGCATCTTGGGCGTGGCCAACGACTGGGTGACTGCGAAGGCCGGCCCCTGGTACATCAGGCCGAGAAAGGCGGGAATGGTGAACATGACCAGTGCCAGGGTCGTGTTTGACGTGGTGTAGATGATGAAGCTAAAGGGAAACGAGAGCAACTGAGCCCCGGCCGGAACCCATACCCGTCCCAGGGGATTTCGGATGGCGAGCCGATCGGCAAGGACGCCGCCCAGGTAGATGCCCAGGCCGCCTCCAAGGCCGATGATCAGTGCCAGGGCGGTGCCGATCTCGCCGGCTGTCATGCCGTGGGACCGGGCCAGAAACGACGGCGCCCAGCTCGTGGCCGCATAGCCGACAAAGGCGTAGAGGGCCGAGCCCAGCGCCACGTGACGGAAGCTGCGCATGCGCCAGAGGAAAGCGATTGCGCTGCCCGCAGTGGGGGAAGCATTCGAGTTGCGCTGTATGTCGAGGCCCTCGGAGAGACCGCGGGGCGGCTCGCGCAGGGTCAGCGCCACGATGAGAGCGACCACCAGCCCCGGCAAGCCGACCACGATGAAGGCCGTGCGCCAGCCGAGAGTCTGGTCGAGCCATCCTCCGGCGAGAAAACCGACCAGGATGCCGAAGGGGACACCCAGCGAGAAAATACCCAGGGCGGTGGCGCGCTTTTCGGGCGGAAAGTAGTCGGAGATCATCGAATGAGCTGGAGGGCCGCCACCGGCCTCGCCGACCCCGACACCGATCCGATAGAGCAGGAGTGTGGCAAACCCCGTGGCTGCACCGCACAGCGCCGTCATGCCGCTCCACAGAGCGAGGCTGATGGTCAAGACGCTCTTGCGCGAGAAGCGATCGGCCAGTCGCGCGATCGGAATGCCGAGCGTCGCATAGAACAGACCAAACGCTGTCCCGGACAGCACGCCCAGCTGGAGGTCTGTCAAGAGCAGATCGTCCTTGATCGACTGGAGCAGGATCGCCAGGACCTGGCGATCCACGAAGTTCACGATATAAACGACGCACAAGATGCCGAGGGCGTAGCGCAGATAGGCCTGGGAGTAGGGGGGGGTCTGGCGATTCTCGGTCGGCACGCGGCGAGTCTACTCGGTCTTGGAGCCGGGATGGCCGAAAATGCCGATAGGAGGGCGCGAGCGATAAACGGGCTTGAGCTTTGCCGGGTATCTGGTCCAAGCTCGCCCCTGCAATAAGGTATGAGAGTTATCCGGGCCGGGGCGTGACCAGGAGTGATCATGAATAAAGCGCCACAAGATGTTGCAACGGATCCTCGCATCGAACCGCCGCACGCGGGTGATCCCGCGCCCGACGCACGCGCGATGTGGCGTTTCGCGATCCCCTCGCTGGTCGGCGTGCTGACCTTTCTGACTCCCATCAAGGTAGCGGGTAACTGGACCATCGTCATGGGTTTTCTCTCGGACTGGACCACGGCAGCAATGGGCGGTGCCATGGTGTTTGTGGTCCTCGGGCTTTTGTGGATCAGCGCGCTCGGCTCTGCGCTGGTGAGGATGATCCGGCCCGGCTGGGCCGATCCGGGGACCCTCGGCGCACGGCTCTTCATGGTCTCGACGTTGTGGCTGGTATTGCGAGGTGCCGGCGCAATCATGGGGACCATGACCGTCTTGCGAGTGGGGCCGGAGGTGTTCTGGCACGCCTCCACCGGGGCCACCGTGATGAACGATCTGGCCGTGAAATTGCTGCCGCTTTTCCTGTTTGCCGGCTTTCTGATGCCCTTTCTGACCGATTATGGCCTGATGGAATTCTGCGGCACGGTGCTGAAGCGGGTCTTCCGTTTTCTCTTCGGGCTGCCGGGCCGTTCGGCTGTCGACGTCCTCGCCTCGTGGCTGGCCTCGGCGCCAGTTGGCGTGTTGGTCACCATTCAACAATATACCAGCGGCTATTACACCAAACGCGAGGCCGCCGTGATCGCGACCAACTTTTCGATCGTCTCGGTGCCCTTTGCTTTTATTGTCGCCAATACAGTCGGCCTTGGGCATCGGTTTCTCGCCTTTTATGCGGCGGTGGTGGTCACGGGCCTGACCGTTGCCATCATCATGCCGCGCATTCCGCCGCTCTCGCGCATCACCGACGAGCACAGAGACGGGGTCGTGCCGCGCCTCGATGCCGAGCCCACAGGCTCGCTTTTCGTCCAGGCGGTGACCCTGGCCGCGCGCCGCGCCGTCAGGGCGCCCTCGCTCGGGACCCAAGTGCGGATCGGTATCGGCTACATTCTGGACATCTGGATCGGTCTTGTGCCCGCAGTGATCGTGGTCGGCGGTCTTGGCCTGATGCTGGCGGAGTTCACACCCGTGCTCGGCTGGCTCACCGCGCCACTGGTGCCGGTTCTCGAGCTTCTCGGCATGGCCGAGGCAACAACCGCTGCACCGGCGCTCATCGCGGGATTTCTCGACATGTTCTTGCCCGCACTGCTGGTCGCCAATGTGGATGCGGAGCCGACCCGCTACGCGATCGGCGTGGTCTCGGTAACCCAGCTCATCTACATGTCAGAAGTCGGTATCCTGCTCCTTCGGTGCGAAATTCCCCTGAAATTCCATCACCTGATCGCGGTCTTTTTGTTGCGCACGGCGATCAGTTTGCCGCTGGTCCTTTTGTTTGCGAGATTGGTTCTTTGAATAACAAACATCGCAAAAAGCCGCAGCGGTTGCGCCGGTCGGCGAAGATTTCGCTAAAAAGCCCAGTTTCACGATTTCATGGGTGCAAGATAGACTCACATAATTACCTGTTCAATGACGTTGACGTCGTTGTCGACCGACACCGGGGCTACATAGGAACCAACCACAAGACCGGTTCAGGTCGCCGTTCAGTCTCGAAAGTCCTGTGCGCGCAGTCTGTAGCGCTTGATCCAGCGTTGAATCTGCTTGCGGTCCTTGCCCATGGCCCGGGCGATAGCACTGATGTTGCCCCGGTATTCGCGCAAATGGGCCAAAAGCTCGTCGCGCCGCTTGAGCTCGTCGGCGCTGAGCGGCCGGCTCGAACTCGACATGCTGGGATCGGGCGCAACGCTGGGCGTCTTGCCCGCCCGCACGTGTTCGGGCAAATGATCGAGCCCGATGCACTCGCCTCCACACAGGACCGCGGCAGTGGCCAGTGCTTGCTCGAGTTCGCGGATGTTGAGCGGCCACGGGTAGCGAAATAGCGCGCGCACTGCATCGGGGTCGAACCCGGCATGATCGCTGTTGGTCACTCTGCCGTGCAGACTGCCGATGAGCAGGCCGAGGTCGTCGAGGCGCTCGCACAAGGCGGGCAGGTCGAGGCGAAAGCCGGCCAGGCGGGCGAACAAGTCCTGGCGGAAGCCGCCGCCCTGCACCATGGCGTCGAGGTTGCGGTGAGTTGCCGCGACCACCCGCAGATCGATCGGGATGGGTCGAGTGGCGCCGACCGGAGTGACCTCTCGCTGCTGCAAAACGCGCAATAACGCGGCCTGGGAGCTGGCCGGAAGATCGCCGATCTCGTCGAGAAACAAGGTGCCCCGGTCGGCGGCGCGGACCATGCCGGCCCGATCTTCGAGAGCGCCGGAAAACGCTCCCCGCTTGTGGCCAAATAGCTCGCTCTCGACCAGACTGGCCGGGATTGCGCCGCAATTGACCGCAACAAACTCACCGCGCCGGTCCGACAGGGTGTGCACGGCTCGAGCCACGACTTCTTTGCCGGTGCCGCTGTCGCCCTGCAACAGGATCGGGATCGCCGAGTTGGCCACCTGGGCCAGCTTGTCGAGCTTGCGGGCGAATTCCGGAACCAGCGTGACCAGCCCGGGTGCCCGCGTGCGGTCGGCAGACAGGTCGAGATCGCGCGCTTCTCCCGCAAACGTCGCCACCGACTCGCGAAACACAAACAGAGTGTGGCCCAGCTCGACCATGTCGCGGTCGCGCAATACCGCGCGATCGGTGACGTCGCCGTTGACCAGGGTGCCATTTTTGGACTCGGTATCGGTGAGTATCCAGCGACCGAAACTCTGCTCGAGACGAGCGTGACGCGACGACATCCAGCGATCGGGTACGGAGACGCGGAGCTCCTGGCGGCCGGATTCGCCCGTCCGCTCGGCGTGCCGGTCCCGGCCGCGTCCTATGGTGACTCCCATGACGCCGCCCAGGTCGTAGCGCGCTGACAGCGCCTGCGGCCGACTGCACTCCAGGGCCAGAATGAGGTGTGGCCGCGGCGTGGGTCCATCTCCCTTGCGCCGTTCGCGATCGGCGACGCTGAGCGTGATGCCGGCGGTATCTGCCATCACGCCGATTATAGGCGGGGACGGGTGATCGACGCGACCACCTTGGCGGAACCGAGCGGCGGGGCATGGCGGAAAAAAACGCGCTATCCTGAGCGTGCCAATGAGCGAAAAAACCCGGCATGAGACCAACTCGGCAGGCCAGGCCGAGCTGGCGCTGGCCGCCACTGCCACCTCGGTCACCCCGAGCCGGCCGGTCAAGGGAGTGCATGGGCCGCTCCGGGCTGGCGAATCGCTCGGCCGCTATACCATCCTGCACACTCTGGGTCACGGGGGCATGGGCGTGGTGTATGCGGCCTACGACTCGGGGCTCGACCGCAAGGTCGCGCTAAAACTCCTGTGCGGGCGGGACGGCGACGGCTCGGTGAGCAATCCCGAAAGCGCGCGCTTTCTGCGCGAGGCCCGGGCCATGGCTCGACTCAATCACCCCAATGTCATCACTGTATACGACGCGGCGACCGAGAGTGGGCGTGACTACGTGGCCATGGAGTTCGTGGACGGTCCGAGCCTGGCCGAATGGCTCGAGCACGCCGAGCCGGCCAGACGCAACTGGCGCGAAGTCCTGGGCAAGTTCCTGCTCGCTGGGCGCGGGCTTCGCGCCGCTCACAAAGCCGGCCTGGTTCACCGCGATTTCAAGCCGGCCAATGTTCTCATGGGCAAGGATGGCCGGGTTCTGGTCACCGATTTCGGCCTCGCCCGGCTGACCGAACCCCCGGCTGAACGCGGCGCCAACCCCGGTGATGGGGGCCGAGGAGACGCCGGCCAAACGCATCCTGGCAACCCCGACGCAAACCGCCCGGCCGGCCAGTCCGACGCCGACATCGAACCGCTCACCCGAACCGGTATGCAGCTGGGAACACCTGCGTACATGGCACCAGAGCAACATGTGGGCGAGCACGTCGACGAGCGCAGCGATCAGTACAGCTTTTGTGTCGCTCTGTACGAGGGGCTCTACGGTGCGAGACCGTTTGTCGGGACGTCGATCGAGACCTTGACCGAAGCCAAGGTGGGCGGCGAGTTTGCCGACGAGCCGAAGAACTCGCCGGTGCCGAAACGGCTCCGCCGCCAGCTCGTGCGCGGTCTGGCTGCTGATCCGGCCGATCGTCACGATTCGATGCGGGATCTCCTGATCGCACTGTCGCGCAGTTCTCGGCCCATGTGGCGCCGGGTGGCGGCAGCCGCGGTGGCCGCGGCCGCGATCGCCGTGCTGGTTGTCGCGATGGCGTTGTACGGCCAGACCGGCGAGATCCTCGTGCCCGAATGTGACACCGACCTGGCTCATTTTGTCGGATTGTGGGACGACCAGACCCGGACCGCGGTCGAGTCGGCATTTCGCAAGTCCAAGAGCAGCAGCGCCGAGGCCGCTATCAAAAGCGTGGCCAGGCATCTCGACGCCGACCGCAGAGCCTGGCGCGAGGCGCAGGGCGAGATCTGCAAGGTGCGCCATGAGCCGGTGTTTCACGCCCGCATGGATTGCTTGCTCGAGTACCGAGAGCGGCTCGGCGGATTGATGGCCGAGTTTGCCCGCGCCAATACCGATACGGTCGAAGCCGCTGTGCAAGCGGTCGAGGCCTTGCCCGATCCGCGGCAGTGCAGCGCGGTCGCTGCAGCGGGGAAGGACCGCCGGCAGCTAGGCGATCCCGAGACCTGGCAACAGGTGAGGGACATCCGGTCGCAACTTCGCCAGGTCGCAGTACTGCGCGACGCCCTGCGCCTCGAAGAGGCTCACCGCCGGATCGAAGAGATCACGGCTCGAGCGCGCGATCTCGGCAATTCTCGCGTGGTGGCCGAAGCACTCTTTCTCGGCGGCGAGCTCAAGCTCATGTCAGTGGAGACGCGAGCGGCCCGCGAATTGCTGAACGAGGCCGCACTGGTGGCCGAAGAATCGGCTCACGACGAGATGCACGCCCGCGCCCTGGTCGCACTGGCCACCCTGGAAGGCCGCTTTTCGTCTGATCGTCACAACGCGCGCCGCATGGCCCGGCGGGCCGCAGCGGCGGTCAATCGCTACGGCCGCGACGAAACTCTGCAAGCCGAACTCGACATCGTACGGGCCGGGCTATTTCGCGACGACGATGCCTACGACGAGGCGCTGGCTCTTTTGCGCAGCGCTCGCTCTGCCTTCGAACAAGCCAATGCCGACGTCGAGGCAGCCGATGTACTCATCGCGATGGCCGCAGTGTACGAAACGCGGGGCGAATACCAGCGCAGTCTGGAATTGGTCGAACGGGCTCATGCCGACAAGAGCCAGATTCTCGGCCCGGATCATCCGGAGAGCATCTTGACCCGCGATGCCACCGTGCCGCTGCTCAGCACCCTGGGCCGGCACGACGACGCGATGGCGAGATGGCGCGAGATCGAGCCGTTCTGGACCAGCGAGCGCGGTCGGCAGATTCTGGCCAGGGGAACCCTGCGCTGGGACGGCGATGAGACCACATCGGAGCGCACTGTGCGCGGCCGGGTCGTCGGTACCTCCGGCCGGCCCGCTGCTGGCGCCGAGGTGGTGATTGTCAACACGATGCTCAGCGATGGTATGCACCTGGCCGCACTATTTGGAGGCCGCTTCGAGCATGCGCAGCGTCTGCAGCGCTGCACGACGGATCAAAATGGTTTTTTTGTGCTCCGCGGTGTACCTGACCGCACCATGGTGATCGCAGCCGAGTCGGAAAAAGGACGATCGTTTCCCGTGCTGGTGCCGGCCCGCAGCGATGGCGACGGCGGGCTGGGCGAGCACACCGTGGAGTTGCGACTGCGCGGTTTAGCCAGCGTCCGCGGCGTCGTCACCCTGGACGGTGAGGACGCGACGCGTACGGCGAATTGGCTGATCTTGCTCGCGCCCCTGGCAGAGGGGACCGACGGCAAGGCATTTGTCATGGTTGCCGTGCGCGAGGGCCGCTTTTCGGTTCCACGCCTGGCTGCTGGCCGCTACCAGGTGAACGTGACCATGGGCACGAAGATGGAGTCCAACGCCTTGACAGCCCGCACGATCGAACTCGAGCCCGGCGAGGTACTCGATCTGGATCTCGCCATCAAGGAGCGAGGAATCCGTCTGGACGCGCTGGTGGTTGGTCAATACGGCACGCCCATTCCGTCGGCTCAAATCGTCGTTATGCCCGGCCATTTCGAGGCCAGTACGATCAAAGAGCTGGAAATGCTGGTGCGCGAACGCAGCGAGGGAGTCCTGGTCAGCGGTATCAGAGCGGCCCGGGCCGGTTCGACGCCGGGCGATCGCCCCGGCCAGCTATCGTTTTCGCTGGCCGGAATTAGCCCCGGCCAGCACACGATATGCGTTGTACCGCTGAGCGGAGATGTCAAGGATCCGGAGTTCTTGCGCGAGATTTTTCAGCACCGCGAGGATCTCACCTTGCATTGCCAGCCGTGGACAATCACAGCCGAGCCAACTCAGCAGAGCGTGACCATTGAAGTGCCGCCAGCCAAGCTGCTCCGCCAGCCGGGATCTCGGCCAAAATAATGTGGGTTATTCCCACTGTCCGTAGAGCGATGTGATGATCACCCGGCCGGGCGACTCCACGCCGGCGCGGAGCTGAAAACGATCATCGGTGAGATTGTCCACGCGCAGATTGGCGAACAGGCCGGCGCCGATCTTGGCAAATGCCGACAGGTCGAAAATCTCGCGGGTCGGCAATTTCTGCCCCTGATCCCATTGGTTTCCGGTGTACCGCAGCCGAATGGTTCCGCCCGCGCGCTGGTCGCGATGGGCGGAAAGCCAGATCGCAGCGCGGTGACGGGGCAAAAAGTCGAGTGGCTCATCGCCGCCTCTGAGCGGCGCAGGACTGATATAGCTCCAGCTGGCACCGCCGCTGAGCGCCCGTTCGGGGGCAATTTTTACCTGGCTGTCAATGCCCCGAATGGTGAGCTGACCGAGGTTGAGCAGGCGATAGACGCCGTCTCTGTCCAGGCCCAGCTTGATCATTCCCTCGGTGTCGCGCACATAGGCGCTCGACTCGAAGAAAAACCACCGCCGAACCTTGATAATGGTCGAGATTTCGCCGAATAAGGCTTCTTCGGGATCCAGCGACTCGTTGCCCGTACCGGATTGATAGCGCTCGCGCAGGGTCGGCAATCGCCCTTTGTAGCCGCCGGTCAGTTTGAAGTTGATACCGGGCATGGCGCGAGCCCACGCGGTTACCTTGAACTCGGGCCACGGGTTGGCGTCCACCCCGATCGGCACGGCCAGACCCACTGCCGAGTCGATCCGAAATGGCCCATCCTCCCACTGCAGCCCCGCAGCCACCTCGCCCATGCTGCTCCGCCCCTCGGTTTTGCTCTCGTCGCCCGATGCATTGTTGAGCAGGCTGACGTTGGCCACGTCGGCCGACTCGGTGATGAATACCGCCGAACCGATCAGATGAAAACGCTTGCGCAGCGATCTGTTGGCCAAAAATCTGCTGCCAAACCGCGTCGCCATCAGATCCTCGAGGCGGGACACATTGTCCATGCTGTAGTTTTCGTAGGCCGTGGCCGGGCCGTACCGCGAGCGGGCGTTGCTTCGGGTGTAGACTAGTGATTCGCGGCTTAAAATCTGGCCAAAGAGCTGACCTTGTAGGCGCCATGAACCGATCTGATCATCACCGGTTAAGCCGACGCGCACAGTGTTTTCACCGTCGATGAACCGGATATCGCCGCGCATGGTGTCCTTGGGCGGGACCACGAAGCTGCGGTCTTGCACGGCCACATCGCCGACCAGGCTGCGTTTGCCCTTGCGGTACTCGAGTCGCACGGCACCGTTGAACTCGCGGCGACTTTCGTCGATGCGATTGGTCATGAAGCCAAACTCGTGCGAGCCGACAGTGGCGGTTGCCGAGGGTCGCACGGCCCAGTGCTCGCCCAGCATGGTGCGCGCAGTGGCCGCAGCGTGTGCTTCGGGCAGGCTGGAGCCGAGCACTCGCGTATCGAGGCGGCGGCCCCCAATTGCGTCGCGGGTGTGTACCTCGACCACCCCACCGGGGCCGCCCACACCATCGATGGGCGACGCTGGCGTCGCCGATACCCGGATCTGTACGATGTCCGTCACCGGAATCGACGAGATATCGAATGTGCCGTAAAACGGGTCGGCCACTGGGACACCGTCGATGAGGACTTTGATCGAGCCCTTGCGTCCACCCCGGACGTCGAGTGTGCGGCCACCCCGTCCAGCATATCGGACATTCAGCTCCGGTACGAGTTCGAGCGCCTCGGCCAGATTGGTCACTCCACGCTCGGATAGCTCCACATCGGTGAGGCGCACTGTGGTGTCGCGATCGAACGGTTTATCGGGCCGCTCGGCCCATACCTCGATGACCTCCCCCTCCATGGCCATGCCGAGCAGAATCGCGTCTTCGTCGAGGGGTTGCTCGGTCGGCGGATTGGCGTCCGGGCTTGAAACCGCATCGGATTGTCGAGCGTCGTGGCTGGGTTCGGTCTGGGGGGTCTCGTCCTCAGCCCAGGCCGGATAAGCGGCCGCCACAAGGCCTGCCCACAAGGCTGCCAGAAACTCCAGACGTCTGACATAATATAATGATTTTCTTGGCAAATAGCCGCCTCCACAAGAAGCGGCGACGACTTTGTAACCCGGCGAAGAAAATCGCATGGGCCAGATAGCAGCAAGACCCGCGCCAGCTGTGCCAGTGGGCGACGCGGGTTGCTCTACCGGTCAACCGTGAGCCAGCCGTCGATAGGCAGCGAGATGCTGAAGTGCGCCGCGCCGGTCGCCGCGCCGGTCGAGCAGGCCAGCCAGGTTAAAATGAGCATCCCGGCATTCGGGATCGAGGGTGAGCGCAGTTCGATACGCGTTGGCCGCGGCGAGCGTCTTGTCGCGATCCTGCAGGGCAACACCGAGGTTGAACCAGTAGATGGGCTCCTCGGGCGCCGCTTTGACTGCACGGCGATAGTGCTCTTCGGCAGCGGTGATGTCGCCGGCGGCGTGCAGTAGACGGCCGAGGTTGCTCAGCGCAGCCGCATGACTCGGATCGCGGGCAACCGCGCGCTGGTATGCCCGCATGGCAGTGCCCAGGCTGGCCGATCGTCCTGCGACTCTGCTGCGCGCTTCGATTGCGCAGCCGCGCTCGTACCATTCAGCAGCGCTCGGCGTATCAGCTCGACTCGACCCGGAACGGCGAAACAACGGCACAATGTCTCCCATGCTCTCTTTCATAACCGAGGGGTGTGACACTCCTCGCCGAGTAGCGTAACGCTGCCCCGACAAGTTGGGTAGAGCGCGGGGGTCGCAATTGGGTCGGCGGCTGTCAGAGCGACGGGTCATGGGGCCGCCTTTGGCGTCGACAGTCGCATATGGCGGCCGATTGGCGACCGGCGACTGATCGGCAGGGCGCGGCCTCCGGCCGAGCGGGAGATATATAAACTGTTCTATATGTAGCTACGACTGGGAAGACTCGGACGCCTTGGCCGCGCTGGGCGTCGATTGCTGGCGCGGCGCTGGCTTGGCTGGTTTGCGCGCGGTTTCTGCGCCGTCGTCCGGTGTTCCGCCCAGGCTGGCTTTGAGCGCTTCCATGAGATCGATGATTTCGCCCCTGGGCGCCTCGGGGGTAACCGTTATCTCCTCGCCGTCGATCTTGTGCTGAATCAACTCGAGTACCCGCTCCTTGACCTCATCGGAGTATTTTTCGGGTTTGAACTCGTTGGCCGCGATCTGCTCGATAATCTGCACTGCGAGCCCGAGTTCGCCATCGCTGATCGGCGGGGTGTCTTCGAGCGGAACCTCGTCGAATGCGCGGATCTGGTCCTGGTAGCGCAACTGGTGCATGACCAGGCCTTTTTCGCCGTACGGCCGGACCATGACCACATACTGCTTGCCGCGGGCCGAGTAGCGCGCCAGCCCGACCAGACCGGTGTCGGTCATGGCGCGACCGAGCAGCGCGTAGGCCCGCTCGCCACCCTTGTCCGGTCCGATGTAATACGACTTTTCAATATACAGGGGGTCCACCGCCTCCGCAGGCACAAATTCGCTGAGCGCGATGGTATTGTTGGAGACTGCTTCGAGGGCTTTGATCTCTTCCTCGTTCAGCATGACGTATTGTCCCTTGGCGTACTCGTAGCCCTTTGCCATCTTGTCCCGCGGCACCACTTCGTTATCCTTGGGGCAGATATATTGCTGTTTGAGCTTGGTTCCGCACTCTTCGTGCAAGAGGTTGAACGAAATGGAAGAACCGGGTTTGTTGGTCGTGTAGACCTTGATAGGTATCGAGACCAGGCCAAAAGAAACTGTTCCAGATCCAAAAGCGCGAGCAACCATAATGGTTATAATAGCAGGTTCTCATCATGTCCGATAATTCTCAGCGCGATGATGGCCTGAAAGAATACCGCGCCAGGCGCGACGCCGAAGGCACACCAGAACCCTTTGGTCATCAGGTCGATGAGCACCGCACCGGTGGATCGGGCATATTCGTGGTGCAACTCCACGCCGCGCGCAGACGCCATTACGATTTCCGTATCGAACTCGGCGGTGTTCTGGTGTCGTGGGCGATTCCCCGGGGCCCGTCTCTCGACCCGGCCGAAAAGCGCCTGGCCATCTGGGTGGAAAACCACCCACTCGAATACGCGACATTCGAGGGTGCGATCCCGGAAGGAAACTACGGCGCCGGTACTGTCGTGGTATGGGACACCGGCGTGTGGGTGCCCATCGAGGATCCGGTGAACGGCCTCAAAGAGGGCAAGCTGCTCTTCGATCTGCACGGCCACAAGCTGCGCGGCCGCTGGACCCTGGTCCGGACCCGAGCATCGGGTCATGCAAGTGGCACGGTCGCCCCGGAGTCCTCGAAAGAGTGGCTGCTGATCAAAAAAAGCGACGGTTTTGCCGACCCAAAAGGCCAGCGTCCGCCCGGCGACGAGTCGATCTACTCGGGTCTCACTGTGGAAGAATTGGCCGGTGCGGCTGATCGCGAGCAGGCGATCAGCCGGCGTATCGCCGATCTCGGCGTGTACAGGCGCGACCTCGATGTCAAAAAAATCGAACCGATGCTGTGTCAAACAGCAGAAGCACCGTTTTCCCAGTCAGACTGGATCTACGAGCTGAAATACGACGGTTATCGTCTGCTCGCCGCCAAGATGGGCAAGGCGTCGAGCGACGATCCATTGCACGAGGTGCGGTCGCCAGAGCCGACATCGCCCGGGCGACGTTCGTCGGATGAATCGCCGCGCCTCCCGGCATCGGCTCGATCGGACGACGGGGTGGTGGCTGGCGGATCGGCAGGCGAGCCGTATTTGCGCTACCGCAGCGGTCTGCCGGCGAGCCATATCTTTCCCGATCTGGTCCGTGCCATTGCCGCTCTGCCGTACTCCTCGTTCATTCTCGACGGCGAGGTCGTGGTCCTCGACGAAGAGGGCAAACCGGTCTTTTCACGCCTGCAGGGCAGAACCCAGTTGCAGCGTCCAGTCGATATTCGCCGCGCATCCATGCTCGAACCAGTGACCATGGTGGTCTTTGATCTGCTCGCGTTCGGCGGTTACGATTTGCGTTCTCTGCCACTTTCCGAGCGCAAATCCCTGTTGCGCGAGATGCTGCCCCGGGTCGGCCCGCTGCGCTATGCCGACCATATTCTCGGCCGTGGCGAGGAGTTTTACCGCGCGGTGGTCGACCGTGGTCTCGAGGGCGTGGTGGCCAAACGGGTCGATTCGACCTATCAGGGCCAGCGCAGTGACAAATGGCTCAAGATACGCAGCGACCGCACCGACGACTTTGCCGTGGTCGGCTACACCTCTCCCCAGGGCACGCGGGTCGGCTTTGGATCGCTTCATCTGGCGGTCTGGCACGGCCATAAATGGGTATACGCCGGCCGGGTGGGCAGTGGCTTTGGCGGCCGCGAACTCGAGGTGCTGTCCGAGAGCCTGCGCGAGCTCCGGCCGTGGGAACCGACGTTTGCCCCGCCCTCGTCGCCCCAGCGAGAAGATCACTGGATCGAGCCCAAGCTGGTGTGTACGGTCAAATATTCGGACTGGCCGGAAGGCTCGCACCTGCGCTTTCCCCGCTTTTTACACCTGCGCGGCGACAAGCGGCCGCGCGATTGTCTGCTGCCGGCCTATGTCGCCGCGCGCGATCTACCGGCCGGGCGCCAGGCGTCCGAAACACCGGCCGCCGACCGGGCCGACCCACAGGGCCAGGATGGAGCATCCGGGACCACCGAGCTGGCTCGAACGAGCGACAATGCCAGCGGCCCGGACGACAGGGAAGACCCCCGCCATGTCTCGTTCAGTAATGTGGACAAGGTGTTCTGGCCGGCCACGGACGATTGCCCGGCCTATACCAAGGGCGACCTCATCGACTACTACCGGTACATCGCACCGTGGATCTTGCCCTATCTGCGCGAACGCCCGGTGGTGCTCACCCGGTACCCCAACGGTGTCGACGGCAAGTCGTTTTTTCAGAAAGATGCGCCCAGCTGGGTACCTGACTGGATTCGCACCGAGACTCTGTGGAGTAAACACGCCCAGCGCGAAATCCACTATTTTGTGTGCGAGGACGTGGAGACGCTGCTCTATCTGGCCAATATGGGTACCATCCCGCTCCACATCTGGTCATCGAGGGTCGAAACTCTGTCCCAGCCCGACTGGGCAGTGCTCGACCTCGATCCCAAGGGAGCGCCGTTTGACCACGTGGTAACGGTCGCACGGGCGATCCACTCGCTGTGCCGCGATCTCGAAATGCGCTGCTTCATCAAGACCAGCGGTGCAACCGGTCTACATATTCTGCTCCCCCTGGCCGGGGCATGCACGTACCAGCAGAGCCGAACTCTGGCCTTGCTCCTGGCCAAGGTGGTCGAGTCCGAAATGCCCGACCTGGCCACTACGCAGCGCTCGATCGAAAAACGCAACGGCAGGGTTTATCTCGACTACGTGCAAAACGGTCACGGCCGCCTGATCGCCGCGCCATACAGCGTACGCCCGCTGCCCGGTGCACCGGTGTCCATGCCGCTGCGCTGGAGCGAGGTCACGCCCAAACTCGACGTGTCGCGCTTTACCATCACAACCGCGGTGCGCCGCATGCGCCGGCTCACCTCCGATCCGCTGCACGACGTGCTCGAAGTTGGCTCGGACCTGGCCCACGCCCTCAATCTGCTCGGCAAGCGGGTGAAGGGCCAATCCTGAATCTCGGGCTGAGCACAATCACGGTGGGATGCATCATGTTACCCCGACCGCAGGTGGTCACTCGGCGAGCAGCGTGTCGAGCACCGACACGATATTCAGCATCGGATCGGTCTTGCTGTAGCGCCGGGCCAGATGGCGGACCGTACCGTCGCGATCGACCACGATGTGGACCGAATTGGACGAACTACCCAGCTGGGCCGCTGCGCGAAGCCCACTGTAGCTATTGGACAAGTCGAAGCCGACCGGAAAGGTCACGTTGGTATCGGATACGAATTCCTCGACATTGGTCGGGCTGAAATCGCCGACGCCCACTCGATTGACGCCGATCATCTGCACGCCGCGATCTTTGTAACCCTGCCAGACAAGGGCTTCTATATCAGGAAACTCCTGACGACAGGTGTTTCAAAACACCGCGAAGTACGACAGGACCTGAATTTTGCCCAACTGTTGATTGGCTCGCCATTCGCCGCCGTAGAGCAGTGCTACCGCGATCTCTGGCACTTTATCGCCGACCTTCAGGGTCGGTCCGTTGCCGAGTAACGGAATCTCGTAGATGCCCTGATCCGGATCGGCGGAGCTGATGGTCAGTTTGCCTTGATCGGGAAAGCTGGCCGTCGCTCGATACGAGATCTCGACAGCCGCTGTCGCGTTGGGCTGGATATCGAGCTCATTACCATCAATGGAAAAGGCCTCGCCCTGCAATTCGATGCTGGCAACCAGCGGGGCTGTTCCATTGTTGCGCACGGCCAGAGCGTAGGCCTTGGTCCGCCCCGGCTCGACATGGAAAAACGAGACCTCGGATTCCTGGGTCCAGATATCGGGCGCTGTGCGTCCGGCGTGCAGTGTGTATGAGTGAAGGCCGTTCCACTCGCCGACGAACACATTGCTGCCCCGAGCGGCGAGTGCGCGGACTCGCGAGGGTCCGGCCTGGGAGGGCAGGCGTTCGGTGGCGACCAGGACCGGTGCGGCTGGCTCGCTCATGTCGAATACCCGGACGTCACTCCAGTTGGCCGCATGGAGAAAGCCATTTTGATAGGCCACCTGCAGCACGAACCCGGATGTGCTGGTCTGACTGCGAACCAACGGGTTGGTCGGATCGCCGGCATCCACCACCGCGATGCCGCCATATCCGGCGCCGACATATACCGTGGTGCCTTCGACAGCGAGCGACATGGGCGCACCGGAGATGGTGTTGGCCTCTTCGTCATTGGTCGAGCCCCTCTGAGTCGGCAGGTCCGGATTGACGATATCGATCACTGCCACGCCGGCCCCCGCATCGGCGACATAGAGCGTGGTGCCGCTGACTGCCACTGTCCAGGCATTGACAAAGCCAGTGGACAGCGACCCGCGCTCCGCGATCTGGTTGCCGTTGCGCTCGAGAATCAAGATGCCGTTTTCGCGGGCCGCCGCGTAGATCATGTTGCCGTCGGCAGCAATGCCCTCGAAAAACGTGTCGGTCTTGGTGAACGTGCCGATGATATCTGGTACGGCCTGGCTCAAATCCCAGGCCCGAATACGCGACTCGGGCAGGTTCACGTCGCCGCGGTGCGATACGTACAAAATATCGCCACTCACGGCGAGATGTTGACACGGCCCGGTGTCGATCTGCATGGCTCGAGTCAAATCGGCCGGGTCACTGGCGTCGATAACGTGAACCCCGGACTGACTGGTGCAGTAGACAATACGGCCGTCGGGCAGAGCGTGCATTTCTTCAATACCCGACGTTCCGTCGGTAATCCCGATTGCCAGCGAATCCACCGCGGTGAGCGGATCACTGTACGAGGTCGGCGGACTGGCGTCGGGTCGGCCCGGGTCGGTCCCATTATTGCCATCACTGCCACATGCAGCCACGAGCCAGACCATCGGCCCGTAAATGATCAATCTTCGCAGCATCGCACCATGATACGCACAAGCCAGCGCAGTGGTAACCGGGAAATCACACCAGAGAGGCCAAATAGACCACTGAATGGGGGCTGGGTTTCCCAACCCGGATTCTGGGTATTCCAACCTGGGGCGTTTGCCATTCCAGGCTGGAGGAATGGCGGAGTCATCGCTTGCACATTGGTGTCGAGGAGCGCAACACTGCGGCCAGAGAGGAAGCCATGAACATCGTATGCATTGGTGGCGGCCCGGCTGGGCTGTACTTCGGTATTCTGATGAAAAAAGCCGATCCCGCCCACGATATCACGGTGATCGAGCGCAACCGGGCCGACGATACGTTCGGCTTTGGTGTGGTGTTCTCGGACGCCACGCTGGGTAATCTGGCCGAGGCAGATCTGGCCAGTTACGCGGCGATTTCCGGCCAGTTTGCCCATTGGGACGATATCGATACCCATATCGGTGGTCGGGTTTTGCGTTCGACAGGACACGGTTTTTGCGGTCTGGAGCGAAAGACGTTGCTCGAGATTTTGCAGCGCCGCTGCAAAGAACTCGGTGTGCGTCTCCACTTTGAGACTGATGTGGCCGATGTGGCCGAGTTTGCCGACGCCGATTTGATCGTCGCGGCCGACGGTGTGGCCAGTAGGGTGCGGGATTCATTGTCCGAGTACTTCGAACCCGACATCGACGTTCGGCCTAACAAGTTTGTCTGGTTGGGTACGACCTTTCCGTTTGGCGCTTTCACGTTTTACTTCAAAGAGAGTGAACACGGCCTTTTCCGCGTTCATGCCTATCGTTATCAGGACAGCGGCTCAACCTTTATTGTCGAGTGTACCGGCGATACCTGGCGCAGGGCCGGCCTGGAGGCGGTCTCGGAAGATGACTCCATCGCCTATCTCGAAAACGTGTTCGAAAGCGAACTCGATGGCCACCATCTGATCAAGAATCGCTCGATTTGGCGCAGTTTTCCCACCATCCGCAACAAGCGCTGGCATCACGGCAATGTGGTGCTGGTCGGCGATGCGGCGCATACGGCGCATTTTTCTATCGGTTCGGGGACCAAGTTGGCCATGGAGGATTGCATTCATCTGGCCAGTGCGCTCGACAGCGCTCTGGCCGGTAGGGCCCGGCTGTCTCCCGATGAGTTGACCGCAGCGCTCAGCGAGTACGAGGCATCGCGCCGGCCGGTGGTCGAATCGCTGCAGCGCGCTGCCCAGGTCAGCCTGGAATGGTTCGAGACCACCGAGCGCTACATGAAACTGGCTCCCGAGCAGTTTGCGTTTAGTCTGCTCACCCGCAGCCTGCGGGTGAGCCACGAAAACCTCAAGATGCGCGACCCCGAATTCGTCGCCGAAGTCGACCGTTTCTACGCCGAAGAGGCCCTTGCGCAGTGCGGCCTGTCCGATTCTGCCGAGCTGGCCCAGGTGGTTGAGATCGAGGCGCATCGGTCTCCCTTGCCGCCCATGTTTACTCCGTTCAAGGTTGCCGATTACATTCTGCCCAATCGAGTTGTTGGAGCATCTCCCGCCCAGGGCCAGGCCAGCGACGGTGTGGTCGGTGACTGGCATCTCATGCATTTGGGCAGCCTGGCGGTGGGCGGTTGCGGAGTGGTTTTGACTGAGCCGGTCGCGGTTTCGCCGGATGGCCGGCGCACGCCCCGGTCGGCAGGTCTCTATTCGGAGGCCTGCCGCGACGGATTTGCCCGTGTGGTCGATTTTATCCACCGGCACAGTCGATCCCGCGCCGGAGTTTTGCTCAGCCACGCCGGCCGGCGGGGCGCGGTGAGCCAGGTCGCGGCCTCGGCGATTCCATATGGCCCGGATACTCCGGTGCCGCGCGCTGCGACCCGGGACGATATAGGTCGGATTGTGGCCGACTTTTCGGCTGCGACAACGCGGGCTGACGCCGGCGGTTTCGACCTGCTTTGCCTCGATATTGCCGGTGGAACTCTTCTGGCCGGATTTTTGTCGCCGCTGACCAATCAGCGCGATGACGAGTACGGGGGCAGTCTGGCCAATCGCCTGCGTTTTCCGCTCGAGGTGATCGCTGCGGTACGCCGCGCCTGGCCGGCGCAAAAACCACTGACAGTAAAGCTATCGGTCACCGACTGGGCCGCTGGCGGGCTCTCAGCGGATTCCGCGGTGACCATTGCCGCCGCGTTAAAAGAGGCCGGTTGCGATATCGTGGGAGTGACCACCGGCGATAATGTGGTCGATCAAGTCGTGCCCACCGGCAAGCTGGTCGATATGCGGTTTGCCGATCGCATTCGCAACGAAGTCGACATTCCGACCATGGCTGCGGGCGGCATTGCCGCATATGCCGATGTCAACAGTATTTTGGCTGCAGGTCGGGCCGACCTGTGCGTGCTTCAGCGGGTTCTGCTCTACGATCCGCATTTCTGCCGGCGCGCCGCCCACGAACAAGATGTCGATCTGGCCTGGCCCGAACCCTATGCACTGGCCCGCGATTTCGTGCCGCGGTCGCCGCACTGAGGTGGCTTACCATCTGGCTGTCCGGCCGGGTTATCTGTAGACCCGGGTATGAATCGAGCTCAGATCGGTGCCCTTCAGTAGTACCGTTGCGGGCAAATCCCACGACGGACGTTCGACGCCCACAAGGTGGGCAGGCCTCGCCCGGGCAGGGTTCGGGAACCTGATTTCCCGGCCATGTCGACCGTCCAGCAGGCCCGAATACTCGACAGGTGGCTCGATGGAATCGGTAATTCAATAAGTGTTTGAATAAGTGGCGAGCTTGATCTATCCAAGGGCCAATGTCCACAAGGGGTACAAGTCGGCCAGCCAGGTGAGGAATCACCTGGCGCGAACGGCGCCGGCAGACTACCCTTCTTGCCTTACCGGTTTGCATATCGCATTGATTCACGTGTACGCCAACTTGAAGTCGTCCGTCCATTCAATCGTATCGTCGATCGTGTTGCCCAGAGCTCGGTCGTCGACCGTGCTGGCGATCCGGCGGCCATCGATGGGTTTGCTCGCAGTCATCTCGTTCGCCATCATCGCAGTGGCGGTCGTTCCGGCGCAGGCTCAGCAAGAGGCTGGGGCCGACTCGGAACAGAAAGCCGGTTCGTACTGGAGCATGGTGCTTCAGGGGGGACTTTTGGTCCCTCTGAGCGATTTTAAGGCGCTCAATCAGCAGAGTCTGGCCGGCGGGCTGCGGGTCGGCTGGACGTCGAAATACGGTCTGGGTCTCGATATCGCCTCTGAGTACTCTCCTCTGTCGCGCAGGAGTACGGTCGTCGGTCAGAGCCTCGAAATTCACTTTGTCACCGCGGCGCTCATGCCGCGCTTGACCCTGGGCCGAAACGCGATGCGCCTGTGGCTGTCGGCTGGCGGCGGCGTGGCCTACGAGCGAACCAGTGTGCGGTCGGGAATGGAGATCTTGAGCACCGACAACAAGTACGCGCTGTGTAGCATCGGTGCTGCAGGGCTCGAGTTTCAACCGATCTCAGGACTCGGTCTGGCCGTGGTCGGGACCTATAACCGCACCCGCGGCAATTTTACCTACGAGTTCGTCAATGTCACCGGTGGTCTTTCGTTCACCTTCCGCTGAGGCGACGACGATCGGTTGATCGGCTGCTGCGGCGAGCGGCTCATCGCCGCTTCAGGTTCATCGCCGCTTCAATCAATGCCGAGTTCTTCGGCGTGTGGTTTGAGCGCGTCGATGATGAACTGGATATGCTCGCCCAGCTCGACACCGAGAAGATCGGCGCCCTTGTAGACTTCATCGCGTTCCACCGACGCGGCAAACCGCTTGTCTTTGAGTTTCTTTTTGACCGACTTGGGAGTCAGCGTGGCGATCCCCTCGGGCCGGACCAGAGAGCAAGCACCGATGAAGCCTGTGAGCTCATCGCAGGCCACAAGCGCACGGTCGAGATCGGTCTCGTACGGGATGCCCCAGCGGGTGTAATGGGCCGAAATGGCGTGGGCGATGTGGTCTTCGCCTTGCTCCTCGACCCAGGCAACGATGCGCCGGGGGTGGTCGTCGGGCCATTGTTCGTAGTCGGCGTCGTGCAACATGCCGGCGATCCCCCATTGTTCTGGATCAGCGTCGCTGCCGCCGTATTGTCTGGCCGCAGCTCGCATCACGATTTCTACTGCCCGGGCATGCTTTCTCAGTGAATCGCTCGCGGTCCATTCGCACAGCTTGCGCCAGGCCTCTTCTCTGGTGAGTGCCATGGCGGAAGTATATGGATATGGGACCGCAGGTAAACCGGCATGAGATATTCCGACCCGGCACTCCGGCCATCGGGCGCACCCGCGGGCGACATTCGCCCAGGTTTCGATCAGGCAGGGAAGAGAGCGGCCAGTTCTTCGCTGTCCAGCCGGGTCGCGCGCATGGCCACAAATGCATCAAAGGTCTGTTCGAGGTCATCGACCAGGGACTGGACGTGGGCCAAGTCGCCGCGATGGGCCAGTTCGGCGCGCAACTCGCCGCACAGATAACGAATGCAGACATTCGGCCGGTGGCGCGGGGACAGGGAGCATCCCGTCGGACCGCGAAACGAACAGCCGGCATGATCGCAACCCGGCGGGGTCAAATCCGAGCTGCCTGTGCCCGACAGGGTCAGCGCTGCGATTTCGTGGTGGTGAAAGAGATCGGCTGTATTACCACTGCAACAGTGCCCGCCGGTCCAGCGGCCTTCGGGAACGGCATAGCCGCGAGCACAGTGAGCACAGGATTCCACCTGGCCCAGTGCTTGCGCGATTTGACCGCGCAGATCGCGCATACGCAGGGCGAGCTGGCGTTCTTCTGCAGTGGCGTTGCTGGTTGTGGACTGCGCGGTCAGCTGCCGGCGCAGACGCAAGAGCTCGTCGGCCCGCGAGCGGGGCTCGCGCAGACGATCGACTAGATAGCGAGCCGCGATCAACACAATGGTGGACTCTACAACGTCCCGCGCGATTTATCTCGTGGGACCGACGTCCCGCAGGGAATTGTGCAGCGGGGTTGTTGTGGAGCGGGGCGATCGGGCGGCCGGGCTATCCGACCGGCCGGTAGCGCTATTTGACGATGACCGGCTCGCCACCGCAGCCGTAATCGACCGCTATTTCGCTCACACTGCCCGACCGAAGCTCGTCACAGCTGGCGCCGTAGATCGTGATCGCATTGTCGTTCTGATCGTATTCCCAGCCGTTCTGCTTGTCGGGATCGCGCTCGACAGCATCGTCGTCGAAATAGACTTCGAGACGTGAATCATCTTCCGGCGTATCGACCAGCTCAAGCGTACACGGCGGCAACGAAACCGAGCTGGCAATGACGGCCAGGGCAGCTTCGAGATCCGTCGACGAGTTGGCGGCGTAGTACGTCCCAGTACCGCCAGCCACAGCCATCTGCTGCAGCGTGGTCGGATCGTTGTTGACGTCCGAGCCAAATCCAAGCACGTACGTGTTGATCTCGGCCTGCTTGAGCGCCGCGATCGCATCGATCGATTCCTGGGTCCGCACCTCCTCGAGATCGTCGGGATTGACGCAGTTGGGCTGGCCATCCGTGGCGAGGAGAACATAGCGGCCGTTGGGATTGACCGGTATCGAGTTGTAATAGGCCAAGGCGTCGGCCAGCGTGGTGTGTGTGGGGGTATAGCCGTCTGGATTGGCGTTATCCAGAGCGGTAGAAATCGCCTCCTTGTTGTTCGGCGCAATACCAGACTCGACACGTCCCACACCACAACTGCGGTTGCCGGGGAACAACATCATTCCAAAATTGATGCCGTCCTGATTTTGTGCAACCACGGTGTCGACCGCCGAGACCATGGCTGGCCACTTCTTGGTCTTGTCTTTCAGCTCTCTCTTCATCGAGCCCGATTTATCCACTACCAGCAGTAAATCAGGTGGTTGGCCCTCAATGATCTCAATGGGTTGAACCTGGTCACAGGTTGGGCCGCCAGGAGTGCCAGGAGTAACTCCGGGATTCTGCCCCGGGTCAGAACCGTCATCAGAGTCCGTAGAAGCGACACATCCCAGCCCGAGCACCAACGAAAGTATGATGAGACTAAACGTATTTCGAGCATTCGCGTGCATCACAAAGGCCAATCAAATGCAAGGCAAAGGCCAAGTGGATGTGACCATAACCGGGCGACAGACCATGCACTGGGTGGGACTGTCCTCCCCGAATCGAGTAGGGTCATTTGTCCCCAATTTGCTCTCTACCCATAACATCGAGCACAAAGTATATGCCTGGTTACGCGTCCTACGCACGACTTGGCCATTGTGTTGTGCGCCTAACATAGGTCATTTGACCACAGTAGACTACCAACTCGCACACAGGTATGGATGAGGAGTATGGCGGGGCAATAACGGCCAGCTGAGAGCCGAGAGGTTGATCACGCGTCTGATGACGATCGGATGATCGGATCGATCAGGGCGCCACGGCCAGGCCGGTCGGGCATTCGACGCCAGTGCCTCCGAGTCCGCAATACCCGCCGGGATTTTTGGCGAGGTATTGCTGATGGTATTCTTCGGCGTAGTAGAACGGCGGTGCGGGAAGGATCTCGGTGGTGATCGTGCCGTATCCGGCTGTGCCGAGCGCTTGCTGATAGGCGTCGCGCGATGCTTCGGCCTGCTGGCGTTGTTGTTCGGAGAAATAGTAGATGCCCGAGCGATACTGAGTGCCGGTATCATTGCCCTGGCGCATGCCCTGTGTCGGGTCGTGGTTTTCCCAGAAAACCAGCAGCATGTCGCTGTAGCTCGTGATGGTCGGGTCGAATCCTACCTGGACGACTTCGTTGTGTCCGGTGAGGCCGGTACAGACCTCTTCGTAGGTCGGGTTGGGGGTGTAACCTGCGGCGTAGCCGACTGCGGTGGTGTATACGCCGGACGATTGCCAGAATTTCCGTTCTGCGCCCCAAAAGCATCCCATGCCAAATAGGGCCAGCTCGATCGAGTCGGGAAACGGCGGCTTCATGCGCGCTTTGTTCACGAAGTGCTGGTCCGGTACGGGCAGGGCCTGATCCCGGCCGGGCAGGGCGTCTTCTCTGGTTGGCATCGTGATTTTTTTGTGGGTAAACAGCATGCTCGTTCATTCAAGCACAGATGATGCGCGGTAGCACCATGCGTTGCCGGCTCGGGCAACCGAGTGGTGGTATCGGGGCGAGGTCACGGCGGCGCGCGCCAGGTCAAACGCCGGTGGCCGCGCAGCTTCTTGACGGCTCGCTCGGCACGGAGAGCATCCCCGCGTGTGGTGAAGGGACCGTAGGATGCGCCGGTTACCCACGGGCGACCTGCGCGCGTGGCCTTGGCTCCGCCTGGTTCCTCGCCATTGTGTTGAGCCAGACGGCGCGCGAGATCGGACGTGATTCCGACATAGGTCCGTCCGGTAGGCTCGGAGATGAGCACATATACGACCCACAGCGCTGTGGAGGGCCCGCCGGACACGACGTCACTGTAGCGGCGCTCGTGGGCGGGAATCAATCGCCGATCACACCCTGCACCGGCACGGACTGGCTGGTCAGATTGGGTGGATGACCGACCCATGACGCACCTCGAACTGGCGTGGACTCGCCACCGATATGCGGCAGGACTGAACACGCAGGGCCGTGCCTGTGGCAAGATAGTCGGTACCTCGCTCTGCCGTTGAGGAACTGCGATCGTGACCGACAAAGGACAACTCGTTCTCACACCACAGCTACAGCAAGCCATCCAGATGCTGGGTGCTTCCTGGCGTGACCTGTACACTTTGATCGAGGAGAAGATCGAGGCAAACCCACTGGTGCGCTGGCAATCCCCCGAGGTCGATCCTGTCGCCGACGTCGAGATCGAAGTCCACCCAGCGGGCATTTCGGCCAATGTGTCCGATTGCGGCGAGCTCTATGCCGAATCGGGCGACGATGAGGCCATGTATCGCGATGCGCAGTGGTTTGTTCGCTCGGTCGAGCGGCGCCACGAGACCCTGTATTGCCTATGCGATATTCTGATCGCCAAGCAAGAGTCGTTTTTGCGCGGCGAAAAGGCGACCCCCGAGCGTTTATCGATCCGCAGCATTGCCGATGATCTCGGCTTTCACGAATCCACCGTGCTCCGGGTGGCCACGGGCAAAACCGCACGGGTAGGAGATCGCGAGATGTCGCTCGACGAGTTGCTCGGTCGCTAAGTACCGCGACCCGCAAGTAAGTGCCCAGTAGGGTCGGCCCAGCGCGTCGAGGGCAAGGCGCGAAGAGGGAGCATAGTGGGCCTACGTGACCGATGAGCAACACAGCCATCGGCGGGCTGGTCGGCTATAATGGGTACTTACTTGCGGGTCGCGGT
>JAKSDA010000330.1 GCA_022360315.1 Pseudomonadota bacterium | reverse complement strand
GTTCGCCGGCGCGGGCAGCGGCGATGCGGACGCAGATGCGTGAGGACGTGCCCGATATGCTGCGGGGCGTTATTCGCACCCCCCTTTTCCGACGCGGGGCGTTATTCGCCCCGATATCCCTTTCTCCTGCACCCGCAGCTCCCGGCAGCGTGTGGCGACGATGGACAGACAATGGCTTCATGATTCCTCACCTGGGCGGCTGCATGCCGGTCTGTCGGTCGTCGAGCTGCTCCAGCTGCTCACGCAGCGCCTTGTGACGGGCCTGGATTTGCTCGAGCGTGATTTCTGGCTCGGCCTCAGCGCGCTGGGTGTCTTCGTCCAGCTTTTCGCGTAGCCGCAATAACGTGTGTAGATCGCTCGGGGAATCGCACTTGATGCGCCCTTCGTCCAGGGCATTGGCGAACGCACGTAAACAGGCGTCAATGATCGCCAGCTGATCCCGGTTCGACAGCGGCCGTGTCCGGCGCTTGACCACGCGATCATTGGCGATTTCCTTCGCGAGATCCGAGAAGGTGAGCGGCTCCTCCTCGCTCATCGTGGTCACCGTCGTGACCGGCGACTGGCTCTCGTCGCCCTGGCCTCCCTGCGCGTTCTTGCGACGCTGCATGCAGTTGCGTTGCCGGGCGAATTTGCCAACCAAGCTCACGGCCACGCCGTAACGACGCGCCAGCTCCCGATACGACGGGTAACGAAACACCTCGTTCCCGGTCTCCGCATCCCGGATCCGCTCGCCGTGGACGATCAGCCGGTCGACCTCGACCCAGGGCACATCGGGCCGGTCCTGGCCGCGGGGACGGCCTCGCGTGCGGGATGGATGGGCTCTACTGGTCACGGGGTCAAATCGCTTTCGTGAGAATTCGCGGTGATACCGACACATCGGCGATGGCATCGAGACACAGGCGTAGCGCCTTGGCCTGTGGTCGTGAGAGCCGCTGTGCGACCCGAGAAACAAGGCTGGAGAGGGCCTTGGCATCGACGCAGAGAATCGACTTCGCCGTGCCCTCGTCCAAACCAGCGGCCTCCATGAGCAGCGACAGGGTCTTCTCGACCGGGTAGTGCTTGCGCGACGTCGTGCCCAGCGAATACCGATGGGTCGCACTCTCGACGGCGCCGTGCTCATCGAGATGGACCCGCAGGGCATCGTCCAGATCGCGTTTTCTCGCCTCGTAAATGCGCTGCAGGGCATGAACCCGCTCGCGTTCTTCGACGAGTTCCTGGGCATTCTGAGGCGCTACAGGCAACGACTCTGGCACGTCGGCGGCGAGTGCCGCTTGATAGACATTGCAGCGCGCCCGTTGACCGCACCACGAGCACAGCGCCGACAGGTTGGCGGGATAGTCCCCGGCGGTTTCGGTCTGTTCGGTGACAGCGAGGATGTACGCACGGGCCCGGTCGAGCTCGTCCTGGGTTCGTTCCGCATACAGGCTGATCCCATGGCGCAGCATGTAGAACGACAGGATCACGCTGGTGGCCCAGGGCCATTCGTGCCGGGCGGCCAGGGCGTAGAGCGTGAGCTGGAGATTCGACGCCAGCTCCTCGCGGGTATACACTCGGCGATTGCTCTTGTAGTCCGTAATCAGGATGGTTTCGCCGTCGAGCCGATCCACCCGGTCCATGTAGCCGTAGGCAAACCGATCGCCGAGGGGCACCAGAAATTCGTGCTCAACGGCCAGAACGTCGCTACCGTCCACGAGCGGGTTATCCCGAGCGTAGGCCGCCAGGATGTCCATGCCCTCCCGAAAGCGCGCCAGGCCCGAGAGCGACCCGCTGGCCCATTCGTCCCGGTAGATGCGCCCCAGGTCCTCTGCGTCGATGGGGCCGGCATAGCGGCGTTCGCGAACGTCTCGGTAGTACCGCTCCAGCACCCGGTGAAGCAACGAGCCGAAATCGGCCTCTTCGGTGGACTCCCGCGTAAATTCGTCGATGTACGTCAGGCGAAAGCGACGGGGACACTGCTCGTACGTGGTGAGCCGGGTGGCACTGATATACTTATTGCGAAACATTTTCGGTCCCTTCCCTGTGAAACGAGGTGATCCGCGTGCCCGGAAACGCCTGCATCAGCCGCCGCAGAATGGCCACGTGCCCCAGCGAAATCTCAGTGCGCGGCGCGTTCGTGTACGCCGGCACGACCCACACATCGCAGGCAGCATCCAGCGACAGGCAAAGCTCCACGCCCAGTTCGCGGAACGATGCAATCTCGTCCTCGGAGATGCAGCAGCGGCACACGGCCGGGGCCTC
>JAKSDA010000180.1 GCA_022360315.1 Pseudomonadota bacterium | reverse complement strand
TCTTCTTCGGCCTGATGCTCCCCTTACCCTACCCGAATCATTCGGAGCGAAGCTCCGAGGGGTCCGGGGACGAGTCCCCGGCGGGGTCCAGGGGCAGAGCCCCTGGAGGCCTGTTTGGTTCCGGCTCGTCCGGGTTAGGGTATACATACGGTGAATCGGGGCCGCAGATCCACTTTGTGAGGTTTATCGATACAGCCGGCGATAGGCCGCAGAGCTTTCTTCACGCAATCGATGAGCTCGAAGAGACAGTCGGCAAGCATGAGCTGAGAAACATAGCAGTATTGTTGATTCTGGATGCCACGCCGTGTGGGCTCGAAAAGAATCTTCAGCGCCTGAATCGAGAACGCATCCAGTTGACTTATGGTGTCAAGAAGGTGAGCAGCCTGGTTTCGTCGGTGGTTGTGTTCCTGAACAAGACAGATGCCCTAGATGGGCAAGGTGCCAGACACGCCGAGGAGAAGATCAAGAACAAAATTGGTGAGCTCTTTCGCGATGTTAGCGAAGGCGAATCCCTCAAATACTGTAAGGGTTCTGCCCTGCACGGTGATGGTGTCCACGACGCGCTCGCACTTCTAGGAAGCTCTTTGGGCGTGCCGGGGGTATTCTACTCTGCACCGAAGACAGAGCCTTACTGACATGAATGACGATGTAGAAATATACAACTATTTTCAAGTCAGATGGGAGGATGGCTATGGCTTCGTCTCTGATGCGCCCAAGGCGATCAATCTGCTTGTATCTGACGACATCGAGTCTCGAACCCGAGAGGGCAAATCATACTTTCTGAGCTGGAGCCATGACGAGCTATATATCGCGTTAGTCAAGCATGAGTCATATTTGCCGCCGCTGGAGCGAAACGCCGCCTTCGTACATGTGTTTGTCGTGCAAAGCAGCACGGCGTTGACCATGGATGAGGAAGCCGTGCGCTCTGCTTTCGAAGAGGTGCATGGTATACCGGTAGGCGAAAGAATTCACCAGCTCCACGAAGACCTATGTGTCCTGAAAAAGGCGAACGGGCGAAGCCGGCTCTCAGCGTACCACATTACTCTTGCCAACATCAAAAATGAGCTGCGAGTCGCCTCGACGAGCGAGGGCGATAAAGACAGGACTCCCACGGGCAAACCTGCCCAGCAGAAGGCCCGTACTCAACCGAGGACGGCCAAGCCGGAACGCGCGCTGGCCGGTAGCAGAGAGCGATTCAGCGCACGACACTTGATACTGATTCTCGCTGCTCTCCTGGCCATTGAAACTATCTGGATCATTCGCACGGCACTACGTGACGACGAGTCTAAACCGGCCCTCAGTCCGCCCACACCGTCTGCAGAGCTGCTGGAGTGTCGTCGAGCACTGATCGACGCCGATGCTGAAAAAGAACGCCTAAACGCTAAGATCGAGTTCTTAGAGGGGGAGCTGGCCGACATCAAGGTGTCAGGGACCGAGGAAACCAACCTCCGATTGAGACAGCTACGAGAAGAAATACAAACACTCAAAAACCAAGCCGGAAAAACCAAAGGAGATCTCAAAAAGTGTCAATTTGATCTAAATGTTATGAAGTCAACTATAAGAAATGTCAAGAAGACTATATGGGACCGGTAATGAAACGGTCATCAAGCCTGGTCCCGTCCACCGCCAAACGTTTGCGACACATCCGATTGCTGGACCTGCGCGGTCAGTGACAGCCTGGCAGAGCACTGACCTGGTCGGCGCCGGCGGCAATTTGACCGATCGTGTCGCGCTCGTCGCTGAAGCGGTAGATGGCGCTCATCCATCCGCTGGCATCAGCACGTATGAGCCGAAAGCCAATTCCGTCGCCGGGGTCTTCGCCCGGACCGATACCCGGGTCGCTCCAATCGAGGTCGATCTTTTGCGGTTTGGTCGTCGACTGGGTCGAGATGAGCAGCGGTGACTCAGAGATCTTCAAATCGGCAAAACAGGGCATGCTGGCCTTCTTGACCGGACGGCGTCGGCGCAGGCGATAGGGTCGGTCGCTCACGGGATCGGGCACCGAGAAAACATCGTTCCAGTGCACATGGCCATTGAGGTAGACAACGTGTTTGCCACTCTGAGCGGCGGCCAGCAGTAATTGTTCCATCTCCTTCGAGCCCTGGCCAAAGGCTCCCGATTCGCCGACCTTGCCCGCATCGGCCCAGCCTACGATCGACGTACGAGTGGGCGTATGGCCAAACAGAATGTGGCCGCGCGGACTGGGGGTGGCGAGGAATCGCTTGATATCGGCGATTTGAGCCGAAGTAAGGCCGGTTGTGGTGATGAACGCCAGGCGGCTGATGTCTTTGTATGTGGCCGACAGGCCAGTATCGATGCCCATCCAGCGATAGCCCAGCAGTTCAATGCGCGGGGCCAGGAAGGGATGAAATGCGGTCATGAAATTGATGAGGCCGAGGTCGCCCTTGGACAGTTGTGGGTCAGTTGGAGTGATCGAGTCTTTGTGAGCGTAGTCGTGATTGCCAGGGACAAGGATGATGGGGATCTGGAGCCTGGTGAGGGCTGCATAAACTGCGCGCCACAATGGCGCTTCGTCCCCATGGTCGACAATATCTCCGGTAACAACGACCAGGTCGGGGCGCGGACGAAGCGTATTGATCATGTGTATGGAGCGCAAACCTCGCAGGTTGGGCTGGAATTTCAGCTCGACGCCCGGCAACACCACATCTGGCATCATATCCGGGGGGAGAATGTCTTTGTAGCGATATGCGCCGAATCTTGACTCTCTCTGGTGCAGGTCGGACAGGTGAACGAACGAGAAGTCGCGCCCTGCTGCGGGATCGCCATTCCATACCGCTACGGCACTCGGCACGGTTGTCGCCTTTTTTGCTGTCCCGGTAACCTGGTGCACGAGGCCGTAGAAGCCGGGCGCAACAGCGGCCGGGATGACAGTCAAAAGGCGCACCCAGCACACAGCCCGCGCGGTCTTGCGATCGTAGCCAACACGGTGAATCACGGTGCCGCTGGGGTCTATGGTGAGCGGTGTGGGCGGGGTTGTGGCCAGAGAAATCTGAATGCGCTCGAGGGCATCGCCGCCGGAGTCGCAAAAGCCGAGGTACTCCACGCTCACTCGAGTCACTCCAGGCTGGACAAAGGCCGGATATCCGAGTACGGGGCGTACCGGATGCAGGGGGCCATTGTCGCGAACGCCGTAGATCTCGGTGAAGTGCAGTGCGGCGTAGCCCAGCGATCCGGCCTCGCCGTGGCGAAATGGGGCGAACTGGGGATAGACCGGCGATAGCACGTCACCACCGCCGTTGCACGCTGCAGTGAGCAGGGTCAGGGCACAGAGACTCCGAACCATGAAAGACTCGAACATGGATGCGATTCTAGCCCAGATATTTCACCTGCCCTTCGCTAAACCCGATCAAGTGTAAGTCAACGGGGTTACAGATCGGCTTGCTGAGGTCCAGTCTGTTTCTGGCCTTTTCAGTTGACAGTGCGTCAATCTCCTCACCGTAGCCCGTAGACCCGGCCCCGCCCGTTACACCGGACATGGAGATTTCCTCCAACGCCAGCGCGGAGGGAATCAACTCTGTCATTCAGCGGATAAAAGCACTGCCCGAGGGTTTCGCAACCGGGAACGATTCAAGAACGCCATCTATTTCCACCTCGGTGGCTTGGATCTTTATCCTGCGGGAATCGAGCGCTGACAGGCAATCGGGCCGGGGCCGCGTGGGGCACGCTTACCGAGCCCTGGCCTGGAATCGTACCGTGGGGATCTCGGCGGCTGATGTATGCTGTGAGCGGAGCGAAAATGGTTTACATTTCCAATACGATGCGACCGTTAATCTGGCCGGCACGCATCTTGTCGAACGCCGCATTGATATTGTCGAGGCCGTCCGTACTGATGGTCGGAGTCACCGCCCCTTCGCCGGCAAACGCCAGGGCTTCTGCGAGGTCCTTGCGAGTGCCGACGATCGAGCCGCGAATGGTTACCCGTTTCAATACCACGTCGAAGATCGGCACCGGGAAGTCCCCGGGGGGCAATCCGTTCATGGCGATCGTGCCGCGCCTTCGCACCATACCCAGCGCCTGGCCGAAGGCCGACCGACTGACGGCGGTAACCAGCACACCGTGAGCACCGCCGATCTCGTCGCTGACAACCGAGACCGGGTCCTTATTCGCGGCATTGATGGTCAGCTCGGCGCCCAGCTGCCTGGCTAACTCGAGCTTGCTATCCGCCACGTCCACCGCGGCGATGTGCATCCCCATCGCCTTCGCGTACTGCACGGCCAGATGACCCAACCCGCCAATCCCAGAAATGACAACCCACTCGCCCGGCTTTACCTCCGTTTCCTTCAGACCTTTGTAGACCGTCACGCCGGCGCATAAGATCGGCGCCGCCTCCACGAAGCCCAGCTTGTCCGGCAAATGGCCGATATAGTTGGGGTCGGCCAGCACATACTCGGCGTAACCGCCATCGACCGAGTACCCTGCATTCTCCTGGCTCATACACAGTGTTTCCCACCCGGTGACGCAATATTCACACCGTCCGCAGGCAGTAAAGAGCCATGGCACCCCAACTCGATCACCCTCCTTCACACCGGTGACACCAGCACCGATTGCCGCGACAGTGCCGACTCCCTCGTGGCCGGGAATGAAGGGCGGCGTCGGTTTGACTGGCCAGTCCCCGTCGGCCGCATGCAAATCGGTGTGGCACACACCAGATGCAGCGACCTTGACCAGTATATAGCCCGGTTTGACTTCAGGTATTGGCACCGCCTCAATCGTGAGCGGCTTGTTAAACTCGCGAACTAGCGCAGCTTTCATCGTCTTGGCCATTTGACTTCCTCCAGTTGGTTCGTATGAACCTGTAAGGGGAAATTCAGGAAAAGCCAATCATCCAATGGAATAACTGTTTCCGGGTTGACAGGAAATGTACGTCGATGTGCACATATGGAGGATAAAGGGGAGAACGCTAAACACGCAATCTAGCGCTGTCCCGACTGAGCTGTAGCCACGGAGCGATTCCTAAAAGGATTACAGCACGATCGATGATGCGATAAGAGGCGGAGATGGCCGAATTGGGGGCTGGCAACAGATTGGCAAGAAAAATAATTGCGCAAATGGGGCCGCTAGGTAACAGCTAATTACAGTTTAAACGCGTAACCCAGGTGCACCCGTGCTCGGGTAGACGCCCTGTGCGCTCCTTCCAGAACTCCACGAACCGCACGATTTGGTCACTTTGCTGGTCTCGTCTGATATTGCTGTTGGCATAGCAGAATACGCGAGTATCGGCGTCTTGGGCGAGAAATGCCAGCATGCCTTTCTGGCGGCGGCTGCGCTTGGAAACGTAGTGTTTTTCGAGCTGGACATCATCGCCATGGCACGGAATGGTGTGGAAATCGACATCAAAGGAGACGCCGCGCTCAAGCCCGAGTTGCGAAGCGGCGTCGAACCAGCTGCTCATCAGCTTGGGAAAACTGCGAGGGTCGATTCGGCAGCTGTATTACGTCCCGACCAGGTCGCCAGTCTGTGTCAAGCTCGGCTCGGCCCGGCCTGCGCCCTCGGCCAGGTGATCGCGCTGGTTGTCCGCCGGATCGAGCACCTTGGCGATGCCGAAATCCAGCACTTTCACGGTACCTGCCTCGATCAACATGATGTTGGCCAGCTTGAGATCGCGGTGAACAATCCCCTTCTCGTGCGAGTGGATCAACGCCTGCACCACTGGATGCATCAGCTCGGCCGCGAGTAGCGGCGAAACGCCGATGAGCCGGTTTGCGCGGCTCGCGTCGCGGCCCGGGCTCATTGCTCTTCGAGGCGCATGATCCGCTCGTCGAGCCACTCGCGCAGCGATCGGCCTTCCACATACTCGGGGATCATGTACGGATGGTCGCGAAACCTGCCGATCTCGTATCGGGTGACTACATTCTCATGAGTGAACTGAGCCGTGACCCGGGCCTCGGCCATAAACCGATCGATGCGATGGCGGCTGGTGGTCAGGAGAAATTTCAGCGCCACCACGCGGCCCAGCCGAGTGTCGCGCGCCAGGTATACCTGGCCGTTACCGCCGCAACCGAGTGATCGGATCACTTCGTAATGAGACACCAAGGTGCCAGGTTCGATGACGTAGTTATCGGGTCGTCCCCGAGCATGCTGACCTGGTCAAACATCTCGGTCTCGGCAAACCCGGGCTGCGCTGGTTGAGCAGAGTCCGACGCAGGGCCTTTGCCGTGCTCGGTTGGCGACCGTTCATCGTCGTGCATGTCCCGCAGCAGCCGCTCCAGCGGATTGCCAGATCCATCTGGGGAGTCCGCGTCTTGGTATGACTCATTCGGAGGTTCTGACGTCGGGTCTTCCATACCGTAAAACTGCGCTCATTGCTTGGACCGGGGCATCGCTGTCTCATCACTGCTGGCCGCATCCGCTGCGATCTGCTCGCGCAGCGCCTTGCGCGCGCGAAACCAGGACGACTCTGGTACCTACCTGGAGCTACAAACCGGGGATTTCTTCTAGTAGCGTGTGGGAAAATCCCCAACGCCGCTACCATATATTGGGCAAAGCCCTCCGGCGGACTCCCGCCGGGCACCCCGTGTGCCCGAAATCGGCGGATCGCCGCTCTCGGCCGAGGCACGCAGATTCAGGAAAACGATTTTTCCCGAATACTGCTGGAGTCGGTCTGCAAAAGAGCCCGTCTGCCCGGCTCGGGTCGTCCCTCGAAACAGTGGTGTAAAGCTTGAGAAACCGGGGTGTTGCAGTCCCGGCTGCGCCAAGAATTTGCCCATCGGCGAAGCCGTTCTTATCGTCGCATGGTGCACTGGATCGCCAGGATGTTTCTGCGTACTCGGGCCAGTGTGATCGCTCGACAGGACGCCTCACCACGCTGGCACAGATGGGCTGCGCGTGTTGTCCTGGCGACCATATTGGCCACTGCGCTGGCCTACTTTCCGTACCGGTTGCTCGACGGCTCGGGGGCGCGCAAGGCCGCCGAGCTGAGAGTGCAATACGAGCGAACAGCCGAGGCGTGCCGGATCCTGGCTGAAGAAAACACTCACCTGCGCGGCCAGATCGACGCGCTCAAAAACGACGTGACAGCTATCGAAGACATTGCGCGCAGCGAACTCGGCATGGTCCGTCCAGGCGAGGTCATCTTCCGTATCGATGAGTCGCCGGGCGATACGCGCAGCAACGCCGATGATTCCCGGGAGGAACCCGCGCCATGAGCAGTACAAGGGCGCGACAAGCGCGACGGGCATGGCACGTGTGCGGTGGTGCTGCAGCGGCCGCCATGGCCTGTGCGGTGATCGCGGCAGGTGCTCTGGGCCCGTCTGCGCTGGTCAAGCCAAGCCTGGCGCCAGCTTTGCTCCTGGCCGGAATCACTGTGCTCACCTGCGCGGCAATCGCCCGGCGCATGCGCTTTCAGCCGCCCAGCGCCCGCTCTCAGCGAGTTTCGTTCTGGCTATCTCTGGCTCCGGCCATGGCCGATATCGAGGTCGCGTTTGCACTGATCGGGGCCAGCTATGCGGTCATTGCCGTGTCGGGCGCCCTGGACTCGCCGCTCTATCCGCTCCTTTACGGTGTGATCGCCTTTTCGGTGACGTTTCAATCGCGTCCGGGCGCCTGGGCCTGTCTGGGTGCGACTCTCATTCTCGAGCTCGCATTCTTTCTGCGCCAGCCCTTTGGCATGGACTCGGTAGTGCCCATGCTGCTTCACCTCGGATTCATTGCCGGAGCTGCGTCGGCTCACGCGCTTTTTCTGCGCGGTATGGTCGCCCGGCATTACTGGCGCGGCAAACGCCGGCTGCGCCGCGAAATCGAGGCCCAGCGCCGTTCGGCTCGCGATTATCGACTGATCTCGGCCGCTCTCGGCGCCGAGAGTCGGCCGCAACGCAGCCGCGCCGAAGAGGAGCACATGCTGGCCGCCGGTGGCATACAGACCATCAACGCCTCGGTCTATTACACCTTGAGCCTGCTCCAGCGGTTGTTGCCGGCTCGCACCTGCGTTCTGCTCTGGCTCGACCCGCGCGGCGAGGCCCTCGCCATCAAGGAAGTGATCACTGCAGCGCCCGATGGCGAGGATATTTCGATCGAGGCGGTCACCGGAGCCAGCGCCATTCCACTTCAGGGCGTGCTCGGCGCCGTGGTCCACGATCGCGCGCCGCTTCTCATCCCCCGCACCAAACCGGGCCAGGTCCCCTACTGCGGCTCCAGGCCGGAAGGATCGTTTGCCGGTGTGCCGGTCATGGCCGGTGCCCATCTGCGCGGCATCGTGTGCGCACACCGCGATGACCCCTTTGGCGATCGCGAACTGGCCCTGATGACCGGCGCAACCGAACAGATCCTGCGCTGCGTCCAGTCCGAGCAACTGCTCCTGGCCGTAGAGCGAGCCAAGTACGAGCACGAGCGCTTCTATCACGCCTCGGCCATGCTGTGCCAGGCGCTCACGGTCGAGGAAGTCATGGAGACCGCATTCGACGCCGCCCGCCAGATCGTCGACTACGACGTGGCAGCGATCTCGATCTACGACCCCGAGCGCAGGCGCCACCAGGTCAAGAGCGTTCGCATCGCACCGGGCGGTGACGGCCTGGTCGCCCATGATGAGCTGGCCGATTTGAAATTTCGCGACGACACCGGACTGGTGTCCATGGTGGTCAAGAACAAGCATTACTTGCCGTCGGGCGGCGAGATGCGCGACGTCACCACGCCGGTCTACGGCCGCAAAGTAAAGCTCAAGGGCGCCGAGTCGCTGCTGGTTCTGCCGCTTTTATCGGGTGAGACTGCAGTGGGAACCTTCATGCTGGCCGCGCGACGCCGCCATCGCTTTGGCAAAGACGTTCGCGAGATGCTCGGCGTCATTGCCAGTCAGGTAGCGGTATCGATCCAGAACGGTCTCATGTACGAGCAGATGAAGACCATGGCTACCACCGATGGTTTGACTGGCCTCACCAATCATCGGACGTTTCAGGAGCGCTTTGCCGAGCTTCTCGACCGCGCCGAGAGACACGGTCGCCAGGCTGCCATGCTGCTCTGCGATGTCGATCATTTCAAAAAAGTCAACGATACCTACGGCCACCCGGTGGGCGACCAGGTACTTCGCCAGGTCGCTCGAGTGGTCCGCTCTGCGGTGCGCAAAGTCGACATTCCAGCCCGGTACGGCGGCGAGGAATTCGCCGTGGTCCTGGAAGAAACCGGCCTGGACGGCGCTATGCGGCTGGCCGAGCGAATTCGCAGCGACGTCGGCGCCATGGTCATCGAGTCGGACAAGGGCTCGTTCCAGGTCACCATGTCGATCGGTATCGCCACGTTTCCAGATGACGGCAGCAATCGCGCCACCCTGATCGAACACGCCGACCAGGCCCTGTACAACGCCAAGGAGAGCGGCCGCAATCGCTGCGTCTCCTACCGGCGTCACCTGGCCGAAAAACCGGTGCGACAGGCTTCATGAGCACCGAGACCGAGGCCAATTGCCGAGCCCGATCAGGACAGCTGGCTGCGCAGGGTGCGCAGGGTTTGCGCGTGCAGCTGGCAGACCCGCGACTCGGTGACGCCGAGAATCTGGCCGATCTCGCGCAACGTGAGGCCCTCTTGATAGTAGCAAGCCAAGATGATGCGCTCGCGCTCTTCGAGTCGGTCGAGGGCGCGGATCAGCGCAGCTCGAATCTGCTGGCGCTGGATGCATTCATTGGGCGTCCCGGACGTCACGTTCTGCGGCATCGCGGGCAGCTCTTCTAAATGAACTACCGTGGCCTCGCGCAGACCGGCGTAGTTAGCATTGAACTCGTCGTCGGAGATTCCCATTTTCTCGGCGATCTCGCTGTCAGATACCGACCGGCCATACTCGGCTTCGAGCGTCTTCTCGGCGTCGGCTACCCGTCGCGCCTCCTGCCGACCCCGACGAGTGAGCCAGTCGTTTCGACGCAAGTGGTCGAGAATCGCTCCACGCACACGCTTGCTTGCAAACGCCATGAATGGCTCGTTGCGCGTCTCGTCATAACGCGTCGCGGCTTCAGTCAACCCGAGGAACGCTGCGCTCTCCACATCCTCCCTGCTCACGGTTGCCGGCAGCCGCCTCGAAATTCGACGGGCCATCTTGCGTGCCATGCCCAGGTGACCTGTGATCAGAGCTTCTCGGTTGTCCATGTGCAGTTACTCTCTTGCTCTCCCTCTCACCGCACCTAAGAAAACTTCTTGCTAGAAGTACGCCAACGGCAATCCTCCATACAGGTCTATCAAATCATTGAAATCACTTTGCGTCAGATCGGTACAACTCGGTGGACGCCAGCCGGGGCGACACTCATTGCTGGCATTTCTGACGGCGTCAGGAAATCCGACGCCTCGTCCGGCACTCTGACGCCAGGCTTTTCTGGAAAATTGCGACTGGAGCAATTTCAGCCTGACAGGAATTCAGCGGCTGGGGCGAGCTGGCAGGTCGACGCCGTACGGCTGGCAGGTGACTCGCACATGGTGGCGGTATGTGGGTTTGCCGAGCGCATCGTACAGATTTTTAGCGCGTTCGGGATTGCGCTCCAGGCAGGCTTGTATGGCAGCGGTGTGAACGTCGTCCTGGTCCAGTTGCAAGTCGCCAGAAGGGTTGGGGAAGCGGGTCGAATGGCCGACCTCGAGGCGGTCGGCCATCTTCATCAGAGTGGGGTAGACATCGGTGCGGGCCACGCCACGGGCGACCAGGGCGCGGGCTTGGGCGAGTTTGGGTATGAGGAAGGTTTCTCTCATATAGGGATACGGGGCAACGCCGCGAACCGGTGTTCCGTTGATGAATAGCGTGGGTGTACCGGTCACTCCCATCGCATTGGCAGCCGCAGCATCGGCCGAGATTGCGTCGAGATATTTCCGATCGGAAAGAGCGGCCCGGAACTGCCGCATATCGAGACCGATCGCACTGGCGTGCCGCTCCAGATCGAGACGAGTGAGGTTTGTGGCCCGAGCAAAAATGCGTTCGTGCATGGCCCACATCTTGTCCTGAGCAGCAGCTGCAGCGACCGCCTCTGCGGCGAGTTGGGCATTGCGGTGCATGCGCAGCGGCAGATGGCGGATCACGATGCGGACATCGTCTGGAAACTCGGCTCTCATCGCGGACAGGATTGGTTCGAGCTTGGCGCAAAAAGGGCATTCGAAGTCGGAGAACACAACGACCGTGACCAGGGCATCAGCCGGTCCAACTGTGTGACCGGGCAAGCCCAATCCGACCCGATACAGCCTGGTTGGCTCCAGGCCGACATAGCCGTGGTCATCATCCTGTGCGGAGTCGGCTCGTTTCGGGGCCGCTGCCGGGACGATTGCCGAGGCCATGATGGCCTTGTACACTGTGTTTGCGGCCACTCCGCGGGCTCGCAGCTGTTTGACCCGGGCCAGCTCTTGCTCGATCACGCGGACAAATACGCCGAGCGGTCTCGCCCCGCGGATGGCGCGGCCATTGATGAAAAAGATCGGAGTGGAAAACACGCCGAGCTGGTGGGCGAGCCGGGCGTCCTTCTGAACTCGTTCAAACCCGTTGCGATCGTCGAGATCGCGGCGAAACGTGCCGATATCCAGCCCGAGGTCGAGGGCGAATCCCTCGACCTGGGTACGGTTCACAATGCCGCCAGCCGCAAAGATGCGATCGTGCATGGCCCAGAACGCGCCTTGCCGCAATGCCGCCACACTGGCCTCGGCAGCCAGGCTTCCGTCTTGCAGATCGAGCGGATTGTGCCGGTAGACCAGGCGTATCTTGCCCGGGTACAGGCGCATCAGCTGAACCAGCGTTCTCTGCGCCCGCCCGCAATAGGGACAGCCAAAGTCGGAAAACTCGACAATGGTGATCGGTGCGTCGGACGGACCTAGCGCCGGCGCATCGCCGAGAGGAATGCGATAGGTCGCCGAGGGATCGAGTTCGGTGACGGTCTGCGCTCCGGCGATGGCTGGCGTGGCGGCCAAAACGGCCCAAAAGGCCAAGAACAGGACCATTGGCTGCCCCGGCACTGGGTTGGACAGAGTGGCCGGGCGCCCGGACGCTTCAGCCGGCAAGCGATGTGGCGTCATGAGGGCAAACGTAGCCCGTATGGTCGGGCAGCGCCAGAGTGCATAGGCCTGCCCGGGGCCGGGCCAGTGGCGCGCGATCGGAATTGCATCCAGAGCGCCCGGGTCCGTGGTATATCGGTATATGACGTGCTCACGCACTCGGTTGGCCACGCTGCCGTGCACCCGGGTGCACCTGTTTTCACCGCTCGTGGGAGGTTTGTGTGCCTGAACCCAGAGACAGTCGATTGAGAGATGGTCGATTTTCATCTCGACCCGATGCCGAGCCGGGCCGAGCTGACGCTGCGCCCGAACCGCCCGAGGCCGGCGCCGCGCCACAGACATCCGAGGCGCCGGCGCCCGGGCCGGCCACGACCATGTTGCGCGGTCCCCACATGCCCGCCGATCGGGGCCTCAGCAGTCTGGGCTTGCTCATGCAGCTGGCCGGCACGCTCGGCATGATCGGCAGTTCACTTCTGGCCCTGACTGGCGCATTCGGGCAGCATCGCCTAGCAGGCTTACTCTTTGTGGGCGGCGTATTTTGCGGAATCCGTTCCGCGTATCATCGAGCCGCTGGCAATGCCCTGCTCTACGGTACCGGCAGTGCTCCTCTGCGCGGGGTTCGTCAGTACATATGGGTGAGCGCCGGGCAGACCGCGTTCTGCTTGTTCCTTCTCAAGGACATCATCGACACGGCAGCTCTGATCCAGGTCGCCGCCGTGCTCTTGATCTGGCCGTTGACCCTCCAGGTCTATTTTGCATCGCCCAAGCCGCGCGCCCTCGCCACATTCGGCATCCCGGATGGAGAAGATCACGGCTTCGAGGGCACGGCGGTATTGATGACAGTGTTTGGTTGGATGGGGTTGCTGGGCGCGCTTTTTGCGCTGTTCTTGACCGTCGACGCGCTGCTCGACGCCTGGCTTACATCGATCATCCCGATCCTGGTCATGCTCGGCTCGGCCCTGTTGTTGATCCGCTCGTTCCGTCACGTCCGGGCCGGATTACGCGGGATTTCCGGCGACGCGACCTATGAGGAATACAGTGCGGTTGCCAGCCACTACTACAATTTCGGCATCGCCTCGGCGGCATGTGTGGGGACCGCGGTTTTCGTCATCACGCTGGTCTCATCGCGCGTTTCACCGCTGGGAGTCGCGCTCATGCTGGGTGCGCCGGTCGGTCTGGCGCTCTATGCCTGGCCGAGCCTGCTGCGTCGTTTCTACCTGGAGCGCAGATTCAGCGTATATCTGGCCGGTGATGGTGCGCCGGTTTTTCAGCGCGCTCCCGACAACGGGCTGACTGCGCTGGGCTGGCTTCTGGTCGCAGTCTCGGTTGTCGGCCTCGCATTGTCTGTGGGTGCGGCCCTCGGCTCTATGCACTGGCACTGGGTATGGCGCGGTGCTCCGTCGTGGTGGTGGCTGGCCGGCACCAGCTGTCTCTCTTTGTGGGCAGGTATCGAACTGGTGAGGATGAGCGAGCGACACAAGATCGCCGCCGTGGTTTACGGCGGCGTGGGCATCCTGGCTGCGTGCGCCCTGTGGCCACAGATCGACGATCTGCACATCTGGATCGAGCGCATGTTCGTGATGGACGATGCCCCCTCTGGCCTGGTCCGGACCGCTCTGCTCCACTTCCACGTCGCCTTGGCCCTGGCTTCACTGGTTTTGGCGACCAGAACCGCCGCACCTTCGGCCGTGGCCAGGATCCGGGCCATCGAAAGAGCCGACATCGACCAGGAGCTGGTCAAACCATAAACCACGCCTCGGCACCGGCATAATCCGTTGCCTGGGCGCCAGCGAAAGCGGCTTCTCCACCGTCAGCTCCCAGCCCGGCGGCTTTCGCTCCAAGACCAGGCTGGCGTATGGATGGTGCCAGAATGTCTTGAGTGGATGCTGGTTCTGTCACATATCGAGTAGCGCAGCCGAGACCAGCGCCGGGGTGATGCCGTCATCCATGCGCCAGTAGAGACAAACGTAGAGGTTGTTTTGGTGGACAAATATCTCGCCCTCACCGCCTTGTAGGTCGTCTGCATGCATGAAGAACGACTCACAAGCGCCGAGCCATTGTTCGGGGCGAAATCCCTCTGGTACGGGGTGTGGCAAGCGAAACCAATCGATGGAAACCCGCGCTCCGAGTATGGACTCGACGCCGACGTTCTCGATGTAGGCTCGCCGATCGACGCTGGCAAAATAGCTGCGGAGCTTGAGGGCTGCCTCGAAATAGTCGAGCAGAACCGGCAATTGCCAGGTTGTTAGCCACAGGCGCTTGTCGGTTTCATGAGCCTCGTGCAACAGCCCGGCGGCGGCCAAATCGAGCAAGAGAAAGCGACGCTTGGCTGAAATGGCAGCTCGTGTTTCCTCGTTTTGGGTATCGGTTTGCGCAGCTTCTCGTACCAATGCGTCGAGCTCGGCAGCGCGCTTTTCCAGGTCGCGCAGGATCTCTTCTTCGCCGTCTCCCGGGTCGGGATGAATCGGATTGGCACAGAATAGCCACGGCACCGGCCGAACCGGCGCTTGTTGATGAAGCACCTTGAGCTTGGTCACGATCTCCATGAGCGCCAATCGCGGAATGACAACCGCGTTATCGCTAAATGTCGTGCCGACGACATAGATGTCTTCACCTGCGTCCTGCCCGGTCCACTCTCGCCAGCGTTTTTTCCCATCCTCGATAAACGCCTCGTCGTCGGGCTCGGGCCGTGCCGCGTATAGCCCCTCGGTAAAGAGATCATCCCCTCGTTCGAGAGCGTCGGCGAGCCCGGCTGCAATACCACCCGTCACTGCCGAGTTCACAACCCAGCTCAACGGTTCTAACCATTGATCGGCAAGAGACAGAATCGGGCCGGTAGGAGTCTTTTCGAGCAACATGCGCAGCCCTTGTATCTCTATGGAATCCATGACGCCTCCATAAACATGGTATTGATTCTCCAGGTACCGCTAGCCGGGTCGTAGGTGTAAAAGCCAGCAAAGTGGACCCCATTGCCAGATACTGCCGGCGGGACTCCGCCCGGGCCGCCAAATTCTCTCATGGCCGGATTGGTCGCGGGCCCCGGGTTTGCCGTACGCCATCGTATCCATGCATCATCGGCCTCGCGCATGAGGATCTGCAACGAATCAGCCGTGGTCTTTGGCTGGGTGCTGAGCTGCCACAGATTGGAGTCGTAGTGGGTTCCCGCCACCGGTGTATTGCCGGGTCCGGGAGACGTTGGCAATCGAGGATCGCCTGGCCCAGGCTTGGGTCCGTTGCCCCGCCAGCGAAATTGAAAATAGCGGCGAAAGGTCGTTCGCGCCGCGGGTCGCGATGCTGCCTCGACCAGGTAATACTGGGGGTGATTGCGGACGAACTCCTGCAGGCTGCCGGTATGGTGGCCGCCGTGTATCCCGTTGGCCACAAATCCGCCGCGTGACGGCCCGGGTGCCATGAGATGCCGCACCAGGCGCTGGTCTCCCATGATCGACCCGGCAGCGCGCAGGTTTGGCGATGACCGTTCTAGGGCCTGGAATCCCGGACTGGCAAAATAGCTCGCCTGTTGCCAGCGCGCTTGGATACCTTTAATGAGATCGTCGGAAACTCCTGCTTCGCGCAGAATCCTGAGTTTGGTGGCCTTGTTGGTCGCTTCGCCGAGCCCCATGGAATCCATGACCCGGCCCAGCCGTGACTGCCGCCAAGCGATATTGTTGGCCAGATCGGCCGGCACTGGCTGCCCTTGCGGTATCCCCCGAGCTCGGGCCAAATACGGCTGCAACTCGTCATTCAGCGCGCGAAGCTCATCGGCAGCAGCGCGATCATGGGCGGTCACCCGCGCGGAGCCACCGCGGCGGAAGAGACTCGCTTCCTGTTGCTCGGCAATCGTGGCCGCAGTGGCCTTGGGAGAAGCGCGCACAATGCGCGCCGCTTCGTCCAGTTCATGGCCGACGACAAATTGAACGTCCTGATGGCGGATTTCTCGCGCCACCTGAATCTTGGCCCGCCAGCCAGCACGGCCAGGACGCCGGGTGAGTATCAGACGCGCCGGTCCTGCCTCGGCTGCATGCCCGGCAGCGGCAAGCTGGGCCTGCGGCACCGATTCCACCTCGACAGCGACCGTCACATGGCGTCCGCTCGTACCGCGCATGGGAACCCGAAGCTGGTAGCTCAAGCTGCGTGATGAATCGCTGGGATTGATGAATTCGGCATTCATCGCCCTGGGTCGGCCAGGCAAACGGCTCACCTGGTTGGCCAGTCGTTCGGGTCCGGTATTGCCGGTCAGCGCGTAGTTGGTCGGCCCGCGGACCCCCCCGGTGGCGCCTATCCAGCCGCGCTGCTCCAGAGCGGTCATGGTGCTATCGACCAATTGTCGCTCTGACACAGCAGCACCGCGCCGGCGGAGACGACGAACTAAGTCGCGCACCCGGCGTCTCACTGCAACCGCATCGCCGCGCAACTGCGACAGGGCCCCGGAGCGCGCCATACTGCGGATGCCGAAAACCGCCAGACCGACCTCGAGGCCCACGCCGAGCCACGCATGGACCAGGAATTCGTAGTCTGGGGGCACATCGGATAGACGGGTCCGGACAGTCAGGCCACTGCCGTGGGTTGCCCGGCGCTCCATGGTCTCCATGGTCGTATCGATCGCGCCGTAGATCGATGAACCCACACCGATCGCTGTTCCGGTCAGCGTGGCATAGAGGGCCAAGCTACCACCACCGCTGAACAGGGCTGTGCCGAGAGCCACGATCAACAAACCGGCGTTGATCGCCTGCAGAGTCTCCCTGACTTTTCGTTCATCGGCTTGGGCGCGCGCGATTTGGCCACGGATGACCCGCTGCCAGCGCTGGTGTGCCTCATTCGTGGAATTTTCGGGGATTCCCAATTGTCGGCGAGTGGCCTCGACCACCGGGCGAAGTAGCCATATCTTGACATCACCGGATTGCAGATACGCGCGACTCGCTTCGATGTTGCGAAACACCTGGGCCAGCGCCTGGGCCAAGAGCTGGTCAAACTCGGCGGAGCCACCCCGCAGAGCGGCGAGCCGGCGAAGGTCGCCCACGTCCAGACCACCGAGCAGGGGCATGGCTTCTTCCAGCACTTGCTTGTGCCGGGTGAGTCGCTCGGTCTCTCCCTCCAGCCGTCTCAGCTCGGCTCTCTGCCGCTGCCTGGTCCGGATCGCGGCCTGGCGTCGTTTGTGAGCGCCCGCCGGGCCGGCGAGATCCAACGGATGCCGACCAATGTAGGTTATCGGCCGGCGCACAATGTCGCGCAATTCGCGAATACGCCGGTTTTTTCGCTCAATGGTATCCAGGATCCTCGCCTGTTCGGGAGCTGCCAGGCGATGCATGATGATCTGACGTTCCCGGTCATAGGCCTGGCGCAGCGCAGCTTGTGACACAGTCTGGCCGGTTGCCTGCAATCGGCTGGTCACCCTTGCGGCGTAGTCGCGAAACGGCGTGAAGGTCGGCACTTTGCCAGTAATCAGGCCATAGGCCCTGCGGGCCTTGTCGATGTCGGCGTCAAACTGTGAGGCAGTGGCCCCGGTGCCGCGCGAGCGAGTCATGACCTGCAGCAATTGCTGTTCGGAATTGCGCAACATGGTCAGGGCGATCTCGAGTGCCCGGGTTCCAAAAAGCCCAGCCATTTCCTCGTCGGAGAGAGAGGTCTGGGCGCCTTCGCCGATCAGCTGGGTTTCTCGCTCGACGACAACGCCGATACGAGGATCGGTCTCGCGCAGCGCCAGGGTTATGCCAGCTTGGTGCAGGAGGCTCACAAATTGCCGATATTGCTCTTCTGTCGCATCGTCGCGAACCTCTGCCGACAGCCTGTGCAGTTCATGACCGTGTTCGCTGTTGTACCGCCTGCGCAGTGTAGTGAGCGCGGCATCGAGGTCGGCTGCGCTGGCGCCGCGCATTTGCCGGAGAAGTTGCCCGACATCCATGTCTTCTAGTTGCTGCTCGAAAAATGCCAGCAGTTGTTGCGCCTCGCGCGACAGAGCAATTGGCGCCTCGCCCGTAATTGCCACATTGCCGACAATGCCCTCAAATTCACGCCACTCCTGTTCATTTAAGTCGGCATTCATACTGGACAGCAAATAGCGATAGTAATTGACGTGCTCCAGGTGGGGGCGGAGTTTGAGCGCTTGCACTGCCGTGCGTATGTCCTCCTCACTGGCGCTTCGAAACGCCTGCAATACCGCGTTTTCATCAAAGCTGGCCGAATCGAGCTCGCCGATCGCTGCCTCTTGCGGCGAGGAATACTGGGGCGTACTACACCGCTGCAGCCTGAGTTGCGATTTCAGCCGTGGCATCGCGTTGTTCGCAACGGTGGCCAATTTCCCTTTCGCCGCGGTCCACAGAGAGAGCACCCCGCCAACTGCAGCATTGTCGGCCTCGACTTCCAATGCGCTGTCGTCTGATTGGCCCTTTGCCATTGCCGAGCCCGGAGTGGATGCGTCTTTCTGCTGGGCCACATGGGCCAACTCATGGGCGATCAGTGCATCGCCGGCCAGGGTTCCAGGCTGGTATTCACTGGGCGCAAAGGCAATATCCTGTCCCACCGTAAACGCGCGAGCGTTCATTCGGCTGGACAGTTGGCCGGCGTGAGCATCGGTATGCACCCGCACCCCGGAAAAGTCCCGGCCAAAGGCGGTTCCCATTCCCGATTGTACTCGGCTGTCCAGACCGCGCCCGGGACCGAGCTGTGCCTGTATCTGTAGTGGGTCAGCCGCCGGAGCACCGCGGCCGTCGCGACTCTTGCGAAAGGTATTGCCGAGGTCGGAAAGGAGCCTTCCCGCACCAGAAAGGAGATTGGCACCGGCAGCGGCTCTGAGCGTCCCGGCCAAAAGGTCGGTCGGCACTCCACGGGGTAAATCGCTGATGGTTCCAGTTCGTACCCATCCTTCTGCGCTGCGCCTGGCCCGCTCGGCAATAAACGGTATGTAGCCGGCCGCCGAGGTAACCCGGGCAGTGCCTGGAGCAAAGCGGCTTACGACACGATTTGTATATTCGGCGTTGCGAATGCCAAAATATAGAAAGACAAAACCCAGGTAGGGGCAATCATCGGTGGAGCGCCCCGCAGCTGCCAGCACCCCGCTCACTGCGCGACAAACCGCATCACGAGCGCTGCGCAGAAAATCGCTCTTTTTCATTTGTCCCGACTCTAAGCCCTGCGCCGAGTCTTCCACGATCAGTGCCGGGGCAGAGGTTTTATCGGGTTGATTGGCCAATGGAGCCGGTTCTGTGGCTGCCGGCTCCTGTCTTTGCACAACCTGCGGCTGAATGATCGCTCGGTTTGGAGCCGGTTTTGTCCCTGATGGCTGTGGTCGGGCCGCGTGTGGGGTGGACCCGGTGATGCGATCGAGCAATGGCTCAGCCGAGCGGCCAGCCACGACCGCATCGGCAACCTGGTCGGCGTTTCGCTCCCACCTGTCGTCGGGGCGGCCCACATTGCCGGGCACACTGAGACCCTCGCGCTGCTGCACGACGTGCGCTGCTTCGTGGGCGGCAAGGCGTAGTTCCGGGGGCTGGCCGAATCCGATCCGAGCGCCCGAGGTAAAGGCGAGCGCCCCCATGTCCCGACTCGCCCGGGCAGCTGCACCACCAATTTGTACGCGTGTTGCCGAAATGTCATGCCGCCCAAACGAGGCCTGAATGCGCTCGCCGTGTGGTAGCGGCTGGTCGGCGCCGGCCAATCCCTGGCGCGCCGACTGCTGCATCGCGCCCGGCTCGGTGGCTGGCGCTCCACTGGGCGCCGGTTGGGTTTGTCCGGCTTTTTGCGCTGCACAGGCCGGGCACTTGGCCTGCAGGGCGGGCCTCTGGGCCACGGCGATGATGCTCTGGTAGGCATTGGCCGGCCCCGACTGGCCCGGATCCCGGGGCTCGGACATCGCGCCCGACTCGGTGGCCGGCTCTGCAGCGGCTTCTTTTTTGGCCTCACAGGCCGGGCACTTGGCCTGCACAGCGCCAGGGCCATGAACCTCCACTCCACTGGGCGCCGGTTGGGTTTGTCCGGCTTTTTGCGCTGCACAGGCCGGGCACTTGGCCTGCAGGGCGGGCCTCTGGGCCACGGCGATGATACTCTGGTAGGCACTGGCCGGCCCCGGCTGGCCCGGATCCCGGGGCTCGGACGTACGTTCTAATGCCCGACGTGATGCCTCGAACAACACGGCGCCCGACGGTGCGATCTCCGCCCCCGAGTCGTCGTCCTGGGCGCCTGCGGCCAGCGCACATTGGACCATCACGGCATTGCCCGCGCCCTGTTGGAACTGCTCCAGCTCGCTTGGCGGTTCCGGTTGAGAGAACGGCGCCGGTTGCGCAGCGGGCGATCCAAGAGCCGGGAGACGAGCGGCCCGGTTGGCCGGTTTTTGCTGCTTTTCGGGCGCGCGCTTCATAGCACCGTCCCGAGCCAGGTCGGCGCTGGGGCCGCGTGCTGTGCTCGACCAAATCTACCCGCTGCCCGATACGATCCCATGTCAACTCGGTGATCATAGCCTGGACGGCCCCGGCGACCAAGCTGGTACAAGGGATGCGGTTCTGTCGCAAGAAATGCCGACCCAAAAAGAGGGACCTGGGAACGGCTATACTGGGGCACGTTAAAGTGCAGGTGTCCCTGTCTATGGCCTTATTGAGGAGTTCTTATTTAGTACCTTGGACACTTTCGATCCCTAGCACAAAGGACCGATCTTTCCACCTGTGTCCCCAGGGGTTGCGGACCTACCTTGGGCACCCTTAACTCTTACCGCCGGTGATCTTGCCCGTCGCGGCGCCCCCATGAACGCCGCGAACGGAGGACATCATTCGTTCTTGGTCCAGCGAGCTCCTTCGTGCGTAATCGTGAGGTCACAATCGCCGAACCAGTTGCCCTCCGAGCCGACCTGGTAGAAGCAGGTTCGCTGCTCACAAAAATCGCGCGTCACTACACACTTCCCTTGAACCGGGTCATAGGATGTTCCCATGCCATACTCCTCACACAACGCGTCCATTCGGTCGTCGGGTAATTCGGTCGGAGGCGAGTACCAGCACAGGGGGCGCACCCCGAGCTCGAAGCCCTTGGACCGAGCGCAGAAGTAGTTTTCTGCATGTTCCACTCGTCGGGGGTCCATCGGGCCAGTAGGGGGCGAGTCCATGTCGAGGTAGCCGCCGGGGATCACCTCGGGGTCGAAGCGGCCGTTGCAGAGCGCCCCCGCTGCGATTACGTCGAGACGACACTGAGCGGGCGCCGGATACGCGTGCAATCGAGCCTGCCGAGCGACCACCCTCGGGAACGGTGTATCCAGGCGAGGAGGCTGAAGCTCCCCCCAGAACCAACACGCGTTTTCAATCCCATCATTGCTCCCGCTGGCCTCCGCCGACGCGTGATAGGCCCTCGTCAAGTCAACGGCCGTGGCAAGAACCCGATAACAGATGTCTCGTTCGTCCTCTGAGCCCCATACTTGCTCGCATTGCGCGACCCGGTCCGGGGTGAGATTCGGGTGATCTCGGAAACCAGCATTGATATCTTCATCATCCTCCCACAAGGTACGTAGGCAGAACGCACTATAATAGTCCGAAGAACCCTCACCGGCCAACTGTTCGGTGGGACTGAGTGCCGGACTCATGATGGGAAATCCGCCCGCATAGTGGCCGAACTCATGGCAGAGAATCGCACTCAGAGCATCTGCACTCGGCACGGCGCGGGCGGTCCCTCCAGGAAGCCATATCTGGTAGACCTTGTTCGTGAGAACATCGAACTGAGTCCGTGCGTGCGCATTATCCTGATCATCATTCCAGTCCGCGATGATCTCCAGCTCATAGCCCTGGCTCCCCGCAATCGGCTTAAAAACATCGACGAAACCTGCGATGACCTGTCGATACTCGGACTCGGAGAGACCGACCGCGAGTGCGACGTTCGGAACACCGTCTAGCGCGATCGAGTCAGGGCGCTCGGTAATGGGCTCTGACACCAGCGGTCCTTCACTGGCACTATCACAACCTATACCCAATCCGATCGCCTCCACAAGGACCATACCAAAGATCCACTTTCGCAATGTTTTATCCATAGGGTATTTCAATAGGGATTCGCTAAACATTGTTCTCAGGGTTGGAGACGTCCAGTATCAGGAAGTAACTTTGATCACCAATCCTGTATTCGTTGTGATTATCCTTGCGAATCAGCTTCAGACTCATTATCTACCGGCTCACTGCCAACGTTGTTGGGTGTCGTCAGGCTGGGTATCCGCGCTCGATAACAAGCGCATCTTAACTGTAGTCTCTTTGCTTATTATCGCAATACTTCAGTACGAGTCGCCCTCGCTGGTATTTTGTTTCCATTAGTGTGCAGATGAAAGTTATGTGAGGGTGTGGACAATCGTTACTCCTTTCACTTTTGCATGTTCAATATCATTCACCCCACCATATGCTCGTGAAGCACCTGACACTTGGCCTGCGATAGCGGGGAGTGCGATAGCCGGATAGCGGGGACGGTGTACGCTTTTCAACTTGGCGTCAAAGTAGTCCCGGGGCTTACCTGGGCATCTATGTGGGCTCTCCGGAAGAGCAAGCAACATTCAGTGGGTGTGCTCGATAACTCCGACATGCCCCGAATTGCGAGACAAATTCCACAAGGTGCGGTTGTTCATATTATTTCACGGTTTGTG
>JAKSDA010000220.1 GCA_022360315.1 Pseudomonadota bacterium | reverse complement strand
GGGGTCCGGGGACGAGTCCCCGGCGGGGTCCAGGGGCAGAGCCCCTGGAGGCCTGTTTGGTTCCGGCTCGTCCGGGTTAGGTAGTTCTAAGTCCACATCGCCCCGTCGCCAAAAGGCGTTGAGCACAAGCTCTGATGATGGGTTTCACCGGGCTGCGTTGGGTCCACATCGCCCCGTCGCCAAAAGGCGTTGAGCACTTCCCCGCACGGAGCGGCTGGCCGACCTGTGTGTCCTCGTCCACATCGCCCCGTCGCCAAAAGGCGTTGAGCACACCAGCTGGTATGATCAACTCGAACAAGCGAGCTTCGTCCACATCGCCCCGTCGCCAAAAGGCGTTGAGCACGCTTGAGAAACGTCATGATTCACTCCCTTTGGTTTGTCCACATCGCCCCGTCGCCAAAAGGCGTTGAGCACGCCCGAGTGACAGTCGAACCGTCGGTTTTCACCGAGTCCACATCGCCCCGTCGCCAAAAGGCGTTGAGCACAGTTTGTGGTTGTGGATGTCCTGTTGAGGCCCCCACTAAGTCCACATCGCCCCGTCGCCAAAAGGCGTTGAGCACAAGAGCCTTTTCTAGGTAGAGCTTCAGTTCATCATGTCCACATCGCCCCGTCGCCAAAAGGCGTTGAGCACGCTTGGTTCGGTGTCCCAAAAGGTATGGTTATCGGATGTCCACATCGCCCCGTCGCCAAAAGGCGTTGAGCACAAGCCATCCCACACCCAGGGCTTTGTCAGCGAGGTAGGTCCACATCGCCCCGTCGCCAAAAGGCGTTGAGCACACCTTCATCGAGTCTGGGCAGACGCTTCTGCCCAGTCCACATCGCCCCGTCGCCAAAAGGCGTTGAGCACTGGGGCGAACCTGACAACCTCTCGTTGTCGTTGTCCGTCCACATCGCCCCGTCGCCAAAAGGCGTTGAGCACCTTTCTCCTTTTGTTAGTGTGTTGTCTTAATTATAGTCCACATCGCCCCGTCGCCAAAAGGCGTTGAGCACACTCATTGGCTAGTGGGTACCGCCGAGACATTGCGGTCCACATCGCCCCGTCGCCAAAAGGCGTTGAGCACTTGCATCGCCAGATGATTGCCTGGTTTGCCTCGAATGTCCACATCGCCCCGTCGCCAAAAGGCGTTGAGCACGTGGTAGAAACTTCACAGCCCTGGTCACACAGCCAGGAGTCCACATCGCCCCGTCGCCAAAAGGCGTTGAGCACTCCACCAGCGGTTTGCCCAGGGCTGCGATTTGCAGTTTGCGTCCACATCGCCCCGTCGCCAAAAGGCGTTGAGCACGCCGTTCGACTGTGGACCCGCACCGTCTCGATAAGGGTCCACATCGCCCCGTCGCCAAAAGGCGTTGAGCACGAAAGAGTTGGGAGTATTCGG
>JAKSDA010000223.1 GCA_022360315.1 Pseudomonadota bacterium | reverse complement strand
CTGGATGCCGTTGAGCTGGATGCCGTTGAGCTGGATGCCGTTGAGCTGGATGCCGTTGAGCTGGATGCCGTTGAGCTGGATGCCGTTGAGCTGGATGCCGTTGAGCTGGATGCCGTTGAGCTGGATGCCGTTGAGCTGGACGCCGTTGGCACCCAAACCGTTAAGCGAGAGGCCATTGGATTCGATGATAGGCCGCTGATCCGAACCGATAGTAGTGGACCGCAGGCTTGCCTCCGAATGGCACGCTGACAACGTCACGGTGAGTAAAAGACAGTGAATCCATGATGTGGTCATACGGTTCGGCATACGCATCTCGTTTGGTCCTGCGGCCAGACGGCTGTGGCAGGGAAAGGCCGTGACTGACCGGCGCTGTGGTCGGCAATCGACGGAGCGTTTCTGTGCGGCGAAGCGCTACTCTCGAATCCAGGGGAGTGAATAATGATAACTATGCGGGAATATGTCGGGCCCGCGGGGGCGGGCGAGAAGGCGATCAGTCGTGGTAGTTTCGGCCCCCGGGGCCGGGGTAGACGGCGGTGTTACTAAAGGTAGGGGTTACTCCGATAACATCGATCTCGTTGCGTATAACCACTCGATAGGTGCCAGTTCATTCGGATGGGCGAGCAATATCTTGATACCGTATGATCTCATAATGGGTATGTCTTTACCTCTGCGAGGTGACTGTCGTACTACCGGCCCCGACGTTTCATGCTCGTGTTATCGGTGTTTTGGCCAGTGTGCGTATGAGTTTGGTGAGCTTGTGGTGAGCATGGTTGGAGTACTGAAATACATACTCGATGCCGATCTGGCGGAGCACCTCGACGTCGCCCTCTGCAATGTGAGTGCCCAGGACCACAATTACGCGGTCTTGGCCTCCATCGAGCCCGCGGAAGTACATACACATCTCGAGCCCGTTCATGGTGCCGGGCACATCCAGGTTGAGGATGAGGACATCGGGTGGTTCATTTTGTAGCTTGTTGGCAACTTCGTCGGCATCGGCTACTGCATCGACGACTGCACACGAGTGGGCGCGGCGCAGCACACTCCACAGCATCCGGACCCGTTGCGGATCGGCGTCGAAGATCAGCACGCGCAGGGCACAGCGCGAGGCCGCCTTGCGTTCGGCGATCGCGCGCAGTTCCAGAGCGAAATCACCAGCGCTCGGTGGTCTGTTGGCGGGGTCTTTGGCCAGAAGCTCCGCGATCAAATCGTCGAGCTCGGTGGGAATGTCGTCGCGTAGGTCGGTCAGCTGTGGAGGGCGCTGGTGCACGTGAGCAAACTTGAGTGCCTTGAGCGTATTGCCCGAAAACGGCGGTCTGGCTGTGAGTAACTCGACAGCCACGCAGCCTGCGGCATAGAGATCGACCGCTACCGCTGCGTCCGTGCCGATGTTGGGTGCACGTCCTCCAGTGATGACTTCGGGTGCCAAGATCGCGGGTTTCGCTTCCAGCTGTCCCTGGTTCAGAGCAAACGCCGCAAACACCAGGCGATTTGCTGGTGTGATCAAAATGTTGGCCGTGCTCATACGGACAATTGCGTGGCCGGCGGCGTGTACTGAGCTCAACCCGCGCGCCATTGTGATGAGGAGCTCCATGGTATCGAGGACCGAGAGAAGCTGTCCCGCCTCGTACATCGACGAGATGTACTCTGCCAGTGTGACCCCATCGATGCGCTCGGCGGCCAGATACTCGCAGCCGTGGTGACGGCCGAGTCCGAAGACGGTCGCCGCGCACGACTTACCGATGGCGCTCGGTATGCGAGCTTCCTGTAAAAGCGGGGGTACATCTTTGTCCCGCCAGGCCACCTTGAGCGCCACATTGCGCTCGAGCAGCATGTCCCAGGCTTCGAAAACCTGCCCGGTCTCGTCGCTGTGCAACAACTCGCGTATCTGGTAGGTGCTGCTCACAACCTCTCCACTCGTGAGGATGGGCCGCCCGCTGTCGCGATATCCGGGCGGAGCCCGGAAGACCGGAGCCTTCTTGTCCTTGCTGCGCCAGCCCAAAGTCGGCACCTACGCTGGTTGAATCAGATCATGAGTGTACTTCCAATGCTGCACAGAGGCTGAGTACCCCGGAAATATCTACCCGGTTTTACCCGACCAGCCCGCCGATGGTCGCTTTTGCCCATCGGTCTCGCAAAGCGACGATCCGATCCGATCCGGGCCGGGCACCTGGCTCGGGGAAACCGTACCGGTCTGTCAGCGTCCAGCTGGCTGGGCTAGCCAGCTGTCCCACACTCCTTCATCGGCTATCCCGACCCCCTCGGCCTTGGCTCGCTCTTGTAGAAAGTGCTGCAACTCGTCGAAAAAATCACACTCCATCAGATCGGGAAACTTCGTCATGTTCTCCTGAAGGACGCGATAGATCAGCTTCATGTCGTTGAGCTTTGCCTCGGCGCGAAATGTGTCTTGCAGATCAGAACTCATGACAACCGTTATACCAGTTGGCGGTGCCCCTCCGGGCGGTGTATTCAACGTGAATCTTTTGTAAAATGAGCTACGTTTGGAGCAGTTGGACAGACTGAGCGACCCTACTGGGCACGTACTTACGGGGCGCGGCTCTAAGGGATGCCGCCTTCGAGTACCCGCCACATGTACCAGCTGGCAATCGAGCGATACGGCTGCCAGGGTTCAGCTCTCTGCTCCATTTCATCTGGTTTGGGCAGCTCGGACATTCCGAAATAGGCTTGCATACCCTTGCGCACCCCGAGATCTCCGACCGGCAGGACATCGGGTCGCAGCAGGCCGAAGATGAGAAACATGTCGACCGACCACTGACCGATCCCCTTGACCTGGCACAGAGTCGTGGATAGAGCTTCGTTGTCCATGGCGGCAAAGCGTCGGGGCTGGAGTGTGCCGTCGGTGAATTTCTCTGCGAGATCAAGCAAATAGGTAGACTTATTACGGGAGAGACCGACCTCTCGCAAACGGCCGAGCGGAGTTTCGAGAAGCTGCTGAGGTCGGGGAAATCGCCCGGTCGGATAGAGCTCTAGAAAGCGTCGATAGATCGTGTTCGCGGCCTTGCCGCTGAGTTGCTGGGAGATGATAGCACGGCCGAGGGAAGCAAAGCTGTTGCGCGTCCGGCGCAGGTCGGGCGGTCCGTGCCGCTGGATCAGCGCGGCCATGGGCCCCGCGACCCGGCGCAAATGGCGAAGCGCAGCCGGCATATCCACACTGGGTTGAGCACGCGACATGGTGATCGGTCAATCATGCGCCGAGACCGGAGGCTTTGGCAATCCGCGCGGTTGTCACGACTTCGTGTTTGGGTGACCGCGACTTCGTGTTCGGATGACCACGACTGCTCGGTACTACGAGCGGTACTCGGTGAACAGGTGGTTTTTGCTCAAGCCGATCGACTGATATCGATGTCGACCAGATCCGACGGTTGTTCAGACGGTTCGTACGGTGGCGCCTCTAGCTTCTGTGTCCGCCACCGATCGGGGTTGCTACAGGTTCGCACGCAGCCGACAGTGCAATGGCTGTGGCACGACTTGATGGTATGGAACTGCTGTTTCAAGTCGTCCCAGGAGTACTCTTCGAGCGGCTTGCCAAAGCCCCATCTAGTCTGTGAGCACCAGCGTACCGAACCGGCCTCGTCCACGTACAGGTAGCGACTGCCGGCCCGGCATTTGAACGGGGCGTTTCCGGTCTCGACCAGCTGGGTGCGATAGTCGCTGGCCTCGGTGAACTTTTTGCCCAGGCGGGCTTTGACCTGGTGGTATTCGTCGAGCTGCTCTGGCGACAGCGAGAGTTGCCCGTCGCCGTCGTGAATGAGGCAGACCCGGGGCTCGAGGCCGTGGTCCTCGGCAAACTGGATGACCTCGAGTACATCGCCGGGAGGAGCGGCGCCGATCACGCCGTTGAGCTTGACGTGAAACTCGGCGTGTTTGGCGATGGTCTCGAGCTTCTTGCGCAGCGGCTTGAGGACCTTGACTGTGGTCTCGTTGGGCATGACTCCATCGACGCTGATCTGGAGTTCGGTGAGTCCGGCCTCGTTGAGCTGGTGCACGACGCTCTCGTTGAACAAGAAACCGTTGGAGATGAGCTCTACTTTGAAGAACTTCTTGTCTTTGGCCGAGTAGCGGACCAGCTCGACGAGGTCGGGGTGCTCGAGAGGCTCGCCGCCAGTAAATTCGATGGCCCACGTGCCGAGCTCTTTGATCTTGTCGATGCGGCGTTTGAGCAGATCGGTCGGGATGGGCGGTGACACCTTGTCGAATTCGTTGCAGTAGCCGCAGGAGAGATTGCAGTATCGAGTCACGACGATCTGGACGAGAAACGGAGAGTAGAGAAAACGCGACAACATGACAGTCTCCTGAGCCGGAAGTCCGGCATCTTGCAGGTTTTCCCGAGCCCGGTCAAGAACGAGCCGATCGGCTGTCAGCTCGGTTTGACTGTCTGCCGGATCGTGTGATCGATGCTGCCCGCACAGATCCACAACCAATGCGTTTCTGCCTATTTGCCGATATACGTCTCGCGCAGGGTCTTGCCGCTCTTTTCATCGACTGTTTCGGCACCGATGAGGTCGTCGGCTTCTTTGCGATAGCTCCTGGCCCGACCGGATTTGATGACTTTCTTGCTCCTGGCCTTGCGGCCCCGGCCGACAAACTGTTCGGCCGCGTCGGTACTCACCGGTTTGGAGCCCGGGACAACTTGATGACTCAGCGCCTCCAACACATATGCCGACAGCAGTTTTTCCGAGAGGTCGCCAAACAAAACCGGGTTGCCAAAAATGTCGGCAACATGAATCTTGCCGTTCACGCCAAATACCAATCCGGCCAGCATCGGATTGCCCGGCAAGCGCGATTTCAGTTCCTGGACATAAGGGCGGACTTTTTTGCGCACTTCACCATTTTGAATGGTGCGCCGATAGGTCTGAGTGGCGCTCTGAGTGCCGTGGAGTACGTTCTTTTTGTCGACCTCTTTCCACACCTCGGATTGACTGCCGCTCATGGCGGCGCGGCGCACCGACACATCGACCATGGCCTTGCCGGCAGAAAACTTCATATTCTGTCCTCTCCAGCGCCCGGCCTCGACACAGAATACGGCGACTTCAACCCACTTGCCGCTGGCCGCGATGACCGTGTCGCGAGCGATGACCCGGTCCTGCTTACCGCCCAGGATCATCTCGCCGCCGAGCAGGTAGACCGGTTCTTTGCCGCGGTTGCGCACCTCGACCGAGTTGACCTGAGCCGCACCCGAATTGCCCTTGAGCTCGCGCACCTGGATGGTTTTGGCCTCGAGTCCGGATTCCAGAAGCGTGTATTTCTGGAACGGACCGCGCCGTGACGTGAGCACGGGGACGACTGAAATATTGTGAAACTGGATCGGGGCTCCCATCTGGATGTCGCCAGCTGTTGTGGCCTTCACGGCTGAGGGAGTGGCGATGCCGCGGCCGTTCGAGCGGACGGGTCGGGCCGGACGATCGGGCTTGGTCGTGGTGGGTCGAGGTTGGCTCTCGGGCTTGCGCGGGGATTTGTCGGCAGATTTACCACCGCCGCCATGGGCGGGCACACTTAGTGCCGCGGTGGCAGCAAACAAACAGAAAACTCGGAAAGCTGGGACTTTCAGTCGATTCATGAGGAAACCTTTCGTGCGTTGGAGGCCGTGTAGGACCGCTCGATCACAACGCGCAAGGTTTCTCGGGGTTCTGCTTTTTCTCGAAAGATTTCGATGCGCTGCGCAGCCAGGATACACTATGGGTAGGCGCTCTGGCAGCACTGCCAGACCGGTCCTCGCACCGAGTTGGCACACCGGGCCGACGTGGCGAGTCCGCATCGAGGACACCCCGGCACGACCGCGGTTGCACACATCGTGCGCACATCGCTTGCCGCTGATGCACGGGGCTTTGCACCTGACGCACTGGACCAAATCGGGGCACGCGTGTCACACCACGTCCAGTCGGTTCATTCTCGCGTGCGGTGAATGCGCGACGGTGAATACACGACAAACGCGCCACGACTGATCTCCCGGTCGAACCGGCGTTCGAGAAGGAATTCACGCGCAGAGCTATGCGACGTTCACCTCTTGTCAGGCAATGGATGGACGGTATACACAGCCTGCACAGGAGCAGCCATGCAGTCAGGCGACTGCCCACTGCCCAGGAGTAGCCACCATGAATATCGACTGCGCGCGACTCTGCCCGTCCACCCAATTGGATACTTCTAGATTGCATACTTCCTCGCCGCGACGTCCGGACGTCCGACATGCTCATTCGATTGCATCGCAACCGGGGGTCGGTTGGCTTCTGGCGGCACTACTGGCCCTGCACTGGGCCGTGCTGACAGGATGTGGAGACGATGCGGGTCCGCTGCTGCCGCACGGGCCGGGCGTACTTTTTTCCTTTCCCTACGACGGCCAATTCGATGTTCCACCCGGCGTGACCATCGCAATTGCCTTTACTGATGCGGTCGATTCTGCTGCGCTCGGAGCCGGCTGTCGACTGGAAGAGGAAGGCGTACTCTCGGGAGCGTTTTGTGTGGTCGATGAAGATAATCGGCCGATAAGCGGTGTGGCCGAGGTGGCCGGTTCTGCCGAAAGCGTCATACTATTTCGGTCAGACGACATCGCTGCAGGGGCGACCTATCAAATCCACACCAGGCCATCGCTTCTCCGCGTCGCTGCCGATAATTTGCCCACCGATACCCCGTTGATCACATTTTACACCAGACAGGCCGAAATTCGGGTCGGCGAACCTCCCCTCGTGGTCGCTGTCAATGGCGAGAGCCCGGCCGCGTTCGAGGCCGAGAGCAGCGTGGAGCCGCGTTTTCCGTTTGTCGATTTTGCCTCCTTGCGACTTTTGTTCTCCGAGCCGATCGATCCATTCACCGTGGTCGAGGGCGATACCTTTCGCATTTACACAGTCGATGAGGAGAAAAACAAGATCGATGTTCCGGGTACCCTGCTGGTCCAGGGCATCCATCTCACCTTCGATCCCGACAGCGACCTGACTGTAGGCGAAACCTATTTTGTCGATCTTGAGGCCGGGATCAAGGACTTGATCGGCGAGGAGTTGGCTCCCCGTCAATTTGTATTCAAGCCCGAGAATACCCGCAATGCCGACGGTGAGTTGCTCGAACAGGTATTAAACGCCGAACCCGCCGACGGCGACCAACGCTCTCTCGTCGAATCGCGACTGGTCGGAATCTCGGCCAATACGCTCTCGGTGTCCAGTCCGGTCATCGGCACCAACCAGATCACTGTCAAGGACGGCAATATCAGCAGTGAAATGGCCGATCCCAAGAGTTTCGGAAAACTCATTCCGATCGCCATTCGCAAGGGACAGTTGCTCTACACCAATGGACTCGACGTCGCATTCGGCGGCGTCATCCCGGCCGATTTATCGACTGGAGACATTCAGGTCAGTTTCTTGTCCGACGCGAGTGGCTTCCTCATGCGCAATCCATTTCGCAACCCCGACCTGGTGCCCGACGATGCCGAGGCGCCGGTTTTTCTGGTCTTGACCTTCGACGTGGCAGTCAGCGCCGCGGATGCTACCGGCAATGCAGTTCTGACTCAGACAGTGATGAACGTGCAGGCCACTGGCGTGGCATCGGCCGATTTGGGCGCGCTGGCCATCGAGACCATCGGCACCATGGAGCTCGACCTGCTCGGTATCACCCGGGCGCCGACCAATCTGGCCCTTCGCCTGGCCACCAATCCCGGTGGCCAGGTCGAAGAAGACCAAACTCCGCCCCGCCTCACCGCGACCTATCCGATCAAGGGCCAGCAGCAAGTCGCAGTGACCGAGGCGATTTTCCTGACGTTTTCAGAGCCCATTGCGGCGACCCAACTTTCGCTTCCAGACGATGTTTCACTGGCCGATGCAGCAGAGCAGCCGGTCGATATCGCTGTGACCGATTATGGCAGCACGTTGGTCATCGTGCCGGCCGCGCCGCTCGCGCCCGGAACCAGCTACACACTGACTATGGGCGCCGGGTTTCGCGATCTCGCGGGCAATGCCTTGATGTTGTCGAGCGACGATCCGACCGGCGGGCTCGGCACGCTCGACTTCACCACGTTCGCGACCAGCCCGGACGACCCGCCGGCCGCGCCGCTGGTCACTGCGATCTATCCCGGCGCACCGTGTGCGCTCAGAAATGGCTCGTCGAGTTCGCCCGGCCGCTGCGTTGGCGGCCTGGGCGACGATGGCTTTTACGCCCTCTTCGAGGTTCCGGCCGGGCGCGAGATCCAGGCATCATTTAACCAGGCAATCAAACCGGATAGTCTGGTCATGGGGACAGAGTGCGGCGCGGGCAGCGTGCGAGTCGAGGCGTTTGATCAGAACGGCGTCTGTCAATCTCCGGTCGGTGGCCTTCTGGTCCGCGGCGAGCGCGAGTTTCGCTTCATTCCCAACCAGCCCTGGATGGCCGGCCAGAAGTACCGCCTTACCCTGGTTGCCGGTCCTGATGGCAGCTGTCTAGATGGCGAGGAAATCTGTGGAGTCAATGATCAGGCGCTCAACACCGACCCGCTGTGCGGCACATTCAACGGCAACGCCGACGTGGCCAATCCGGGATGCAACGGCGTGACCGACGAGGGCGGTGGTCCGGACCTCGTCATCGAATTCACCGGGTCCGCTGCCACATCAGCGACGTTTGTTTCACTTGTCGCTTCGCCGATCAGCGATGCAAACGGAAACGGCGTCCTCGACCCGGGCGAGGTCGCTCATGACCAGAATCGCGCGATCAATCGTATTACCGCAGTGGACGGCCAGTTTGTCGAAGAGGCCTGGTTTCCACAAGGCGACGACCCGGCTACTCGCTGCGATCAGGCTCGCGACGACAAGGACGAATTTCTGCACTTGACCACGAACCTGCCGGTTTCTATTGGCACAGAGCAGAGCAACTGTGAGATCGGTCAGGACGGCCAGGGCAATCCCATTGTTGTCGAAAAGTGTGTCCCGGCCGAGATTTTTCCCCAGTTGATCTTTGGTACCAACCTGGGAATATGCGCCCAGGTATTCATCAACGGAACACGGGGCACGATCGACACACCGACCCAGCAGTTGCTCCTTCGTCTGCGCCAGCCGCTGGTCGATCCGCTGGCCGGAAACGGACCGATCAAGGGATATATCATTCAAGAGTCCGGGTCGGACAAAGCACAGTTCGTGAGTGACCTCTCGCTCTACATAGACGCCCCCGACATGAGTCCCCCGGGTGGGTTGGAGGCCGACCTGCACAGCAAAGAAGTCGCCGTGACGGTCAAGGGACCCGTATCATTTACCAGCGATGGTCGCATCCAGATCAATGCGGCCAATACCACGGACACGATTTTTGCAGTGACACTCTCCGATCCCAGTATTCCCGACCCCCAGGGACCCGGCGACCCCCTCAACAAGGGCTCCATCTCCCTGACCATTCCGGCCGGTGAAATGAAACTTCAATTGTTTGGCTTACCCAGCAAAGACGCTCATCTGCGCCCCTGAGCGCATTGTGAAACCAGAGGACACCATGAGAGGCAATCGATCCAATGCGCTCATAACAGCAAAAACAGTTCGGCTCGCGATCGCCGCGGCGGCATGTTTGACCGCGCTCGGGCTCGCGTCCAGTGTCAGCGCCGAACCGAAACCCGACGCCGATGCCAAACCCTGGTACCGCGGGCTCTACGTCCGGGCCGGTGTGCTTCACCTCATGCCGCTCGAAAACAGCGACGAGGCCGTACTGTCCGATGTTGGCGGCCCGGCCAGCCTGGCCATCGAAAATGGCCCCATTGCCGGCTCGGGAGCCGGCATCGGAGCGACCACGATCTTTGCGGTCACTGTGGGCTACGTGCTGCCGTACCTGGACGGGCGACTGTCAGTCGAGGGTATTGTCCTGGCATTTCCGTTTCCCGTCGAACTCGAGATGACGGCCGAGGGCACCCTGGCCGATGAGTCTCTGGCTCCGTTCGCGCTTGACAACATCCCGACCGAAGTGCCCGCACTGGGCAACGAACTCGGCACGGCCAAAGCCCTGCCTCCGCTCGCGACCGCGGTCTACAACCACTTTCGCGGCAAGCACATGATACAGCCCTATGTCGGTGCGGGCCTGAGTTATCTCTTTCCGATCAGCTGTGACATCAGCAACGAAATTCTCACCGAGGTCGTCGAGCCCGATTGCGAGATCGATCGATGGAGTTTCGGCAACGTGGGATTTGTAGGCCAGCTCGGCGTCGAGGTGGCCTACGACCGCTTTTTTGTCAACTTCGACCTCAAGTACATCGAAAAGCTCAACGTGACTGCCAACGTCAAGAACGTGTACGTCAAAACTCCTGGCCTACCTCTCTTCGAGACTGTGCGAGTCGGCAATACAACCGCCAAAGTCGGCGTAGATCCGCTGATTTTTTCAGCTAGCGCCGGCACTCGCTTCTGACCGACGCGGTGCACCTCGACCCTCTATTGCCTTGAGAACGCTCGTCACCTCCTCCAACGACTTCCCCTCTTGCAGCTGCTTCTGCAGATATGCCACGAGGTCTTTTCAAAAGCTCCTTGTCGACAGTGGGATCATCATCTTGGGCTGAGAGCCACTTCAAAAATCTTTCCAATACTTCATTTGCTTTCGACATGGCCAGCACTATCGGCCACGCCTCCTGGCCCGCCTAATCTGTCAAGCGAGCATGTACTGTTGAGGGGTATGCCCCCGAGGATCATCACCGTCAAAGACGTGATGGCGCGCTACGGCTGCAGCGAACGGACGGCGATACGCTGGCGGCGGGTATGGGTGGAGCGCGGCCATCTCGCCACCGCCTCAGCTGGTGGACGGACCCTCATCGGGGACTGGGCCACGCTGGATCGGGTGGTCGCATCGGGGGCCCTCTATGTACCCGAGACGGGTGACTCGGCGGCCTAGCTAGTTCCCGTCCCTAAATGCCCGTTTTGCCTCGTAAAACGGGACCGGAGAACGATATGGGAGCCACGTTGGGAG
>JAKSDA010000483.1 GCA_022360315.1 Pseudomonadota bacterium | reverse complement strand
GGCCGATCCAGGGGCTCGATGGCGTCGTGCATGGCCTGGACATGGCGCCAGGGCAGGTGCTCGCATACGGCGCCGAGCTTGCCCATGCCCTCGATCTGGCGAATGATGGGCCCGCGCGCTGCTGGCGAGGCATCGCGCAGCTTGTCAAACAACTCCATCGCTGTCGCGTCGTCGAGTTCGGCGCCGTCGGGTGCACCATGCTCGCCGTTGTCGAGTAATGCCGCATCACGAACGCCGACCAGGCGGGCCACGGTAGCGCTGTCGAGCTCGCCCACATCGGCCAGGGCGCCGGTGTCGAACGCTTGCCAGGCACTGGCGGTCTCGATGTCTGCCAGACGCTGACCAGAACCGGTACGGGCGTCGTGAATGGCTTGCCAGATGCCATCCTCGCTCAATGCCCGGATCAGAAACGCCAGATTGACCGGCCGGCTGCGCCACGGGGCGATCAGGTCGGCGATCTCGCGCCTGTCGTCGGCCGCGAGGGGACGGCACATGCCCTCGTTGGCTCCAGTGCGCTCGCGAATGACAGTGACCACCAACAGGAGCTCGACCACGGTGCCGGCCTCGTTGGCCAGGTAGACGATCGGGTCCGGCCCCATGTCGGGCTCGACCACGCTGTCGAGCACGGGCTCGTCTTTGAATAACTGAGGGCCGATGCGAATGGCCAGAGAGCGCTGTAGCGCCGGGATCGACGGGGCCCCGCTGTTCGGCTCATGTCCCTTTTCCGGCGCGGTCCGGGCATCGCCATGGAGGCGCTGGAGCAGCTGCACGCTACCGACGACGTGGCGCGCCAGCTCCATCGCTGCCATCGGGTCAAGGGCATCGACTGCCCGCCTGTACGCGGGCACGAGTGTCGATTCCACGACCCTCGCCAGCTCGCTGGCCTGCCGCGTGGCGCTGGCAGCGGTGCTCTGATGACTAATAGCGGCATCCGCGCTCTGTAGACCGGCGGTCTGGTGTTCGCCGGGTGGCATTGGTTCTCGCGTCCGCGTGGGCACCGGGTCCGTATCTCTCGTGCCGCGCCCCATCGCATTCCGAGCGCCCTCATTCTTTGTGGGCCGCAAGGCGGGCATTGCCTGCACCGGGGCGCCCTGATTGCGCTCACTTCGCGCGTGCGCATCCGCTTGCACTGGGCCGCCCTGATTGCGCGAGCGCGCATTCTCAGCATGGTCGGGTCTCGATGTCCGCGTCGCCACGATCGCCAGCCAGGACGATTCATCCCACCCCGCGGCTACCAGCTTCTTCATGAAGGCGTTGACATGCTCCGCCAGCGTCCCCAGCAATTGGTCCTTGAAGTCGAGCCGAAAGCGAGCGCAATCGAGAAATTCCTTGGCCGCACCGACCAGGCGGGTCGCGGCAGAGAAAATGGCGTCCCGCCCAGACTCCGACTCGGCGGCGAGGGAGGCGACATGGTGCACCTCCTTGAGCAGGAACAATAGCCGGTTGGCAGCGCTGCGAACGAGGTAGAGAGGGTCGGAGTCGCGATCTGTCTGCAAGGCGAGAGTCGCCCTTTCGGCCCCTCTGACCGCGTGGTCGATCTGCCCGCATGCTTCTCTGGCTTTCCCGCCGATTTCGGCTGCTCTGAGCGCTTCTCTCCGGTCCTTTTCCGCCGCGTCTCTCGCTGCCCTACGCTGTAAGAGAGACGGCATGTCCACGCCAATCGATGCCAGGTCGACGCCTCGCAGCTTGGCCAGCTCAATGGCCAATTGCGAATCCTTCTCGGCGATCCGAATGAGGTCTTCGCGGCGTTCCTTCTCCGAATCGATATCGCGACGTCGATAGTCCCAGTCTGCGTGCGAGCTGGAATGGCCGCGGCTCATATGGCCGCGACTGCCGCCTCGACTACTCGGTGGTTCGTGAGAGAACATCGCTCGCCTTGTTGTACAGAAACGAGATAGACACTCTCGCAGCCAATTTCGGCAGTCAAGATATGAGGCAAGCAAGCGGACGTCCCATTGCGCCGTGACTGCAATCTGCAATCGCACATAGGATGTCGAGAACCGGCGCTCTCAGGCTTTTACGGCCCGTATTTGCGTACACATGCCTACATAGATCTCGCCGGACTACGCGCGAACTGCGGCTCTCAAAACCGAACAAGGAGCAGATCTCTCGCGCATGATTCCATGCTGGACGTTCCATGATGATGATGATTGCTCCGGAACGATGAGGCGAAACCAACCAACCAGCGTTGCGGTACCCCCTTTGTCACCCCAGTCCCGGCTCCGAACCTGCCAATGCGATGTTCAGAACGGCACGGAAGCGCGTGGGATTCGCCGATGCATGGCGAAACTGAGGCCCGGATCGAGCGATCTGGACTCCCTCACCACGCGATGCAGTCTCGCAAATGGTTCGCTGGAGGGCGCTTTCGCGCCTCTACTGCCGTTCTGAGCGCGTTTACCCGGGATTTGCGGAATGATTTAGCAAATCATTTGGCAAATCATTTGGCAAATGAGTCGAATCTG
>JAKSDA010000527.1 GCA_022360315.1 Pseudomonadota bacterium | reverse complement strand
CATTATCGATATTCATATTATATCTAGTGCATAGGCATGCTCTGGACATAAGGATTTTGTGTCCCGCAGCAAAGGGGGAAGTGTGCGCGCAGCCCAAAATCTTTGCCGAGAATGACAGAATCTACTCGCTAAGAGACTAAGAGACTAAGAGACTAAGGTACTCATTTGCGATCCAGAAAACATCGGGCTCCGCGAGTAACTCCGCTATCGCCTCGCGATCGTAGATGTCGAGATGAAGCTCGTGGGTCTCTCTCGCCCACTTCTGCAACTCGTGCCTCTTTGCTGCTGCAACGGTTCCGGCAGCAAAGAAATGGACTTCGCTTACTGGCGCTCCATCGAGGATTGACGCGATGTCTGCCTTAATTTTACTCGGAATGCCATCTCGTTGGAGCGTACAGGCGAAGACGACTGGCCCAGAACTGGCTAGCGCGGCGAACGCCGAAGTATCCGCCAACTCGTGAAGATAGGTCCGAAAGGTCTCAAAATCACGCCCCTGGTCGCCTCCGGCCGAGACCGGGCCCGTGGCCGGAAGAATGTTGCTGCAGATCCTCTGCCTGGCTAGTCGCCGACAGAGGTGCTCGAACTCGTGGTGGCCGTTCTGGGACGAGAGCCGCTCTAATCCAAAGGCTATCTGCTGTTCGACTTCAGACCGGCTTGCCATCTCTGCTTTCCATCGCCATAAACTTGGTTCATCACCTGCTTCGCCGGAGCGCTGTTTTTTGGCGAGTTATTGTCCATAGACGGGCTGGGCTTCTAACCAGCCGCAGTTCGGACAAATCCCGGCGATGTTCGCTCATGTGGAAGAGAATACCAAGTAATTACAGCAAGCTAATGCCATTTTGCTACGAGTGGAGCCAGCGTCGTTGCGCATGCTATAGGTCGGACCTTTACGCCCTTGCTCTTACCGCACGTATGCTTCCGAGATGAATGCTACTGGCAATGGCCCCGCGGTTCACAGGCTTGGTAGCGCTTTGCTCGGTGCGCTGATCCTCTTCACAATGCCACCTGCATGTGATTGTCAGCAGGGCGACCGTCGCACTGACCCGGTAGAACAATTCCTCGGGTCGGTACCGGGGGTACCGGCGCCGCATCGCGGTGAGTCGCTGACGGACCGGGATCGGCAACAGGTCGCCTCGCTGAACACCATTTTGGCTCGCTATTATCCGAGCTGGAAGCGTGAAGTCGAAACTCTCGACGAGTACGTGCAGCGCCACGGAGATTCGCGCGAGACGCGGCGTTTGAAGACCTTGATCGACGAGCGACTGAAGGATGCCGCGGCCTGGCGTCGCTTCTTGGACGACGTCAAACGTATTCTGCCTGCAGATGTTCTGGTACGCGATGGTCGGCCGCCGTTTGGCGTCATTCCATCGTATCAGATCGCAGTACAGGCCGCCCATACCCGTGGCAGTGTCGCGATTGTATTTCGCGTGAGTTTCCTGGCCCCAGTGTACGATTACTACGAAAATGTTCGCGACCACCGTCACCTACTCCTCGAGACCCGGCTTGCTCCCAGCGCCGAGACGGCAGCGCTCGCGGATCAAGTCCGCCGTATCATCGCCGAACACTACAGCGACTACCGCGAGCTACCCGCGGCTCTTGGTGCCACATTGGTACCGAATTTAGGCACAGGAAACTTGCCGCCGAATGAGGCCACTCTCGCAGATATGTTATTTGAAGACAGCCGAAGCTGGTAATCTGGAACAGATTATTTGCGCTGCTCGCTGAACAGAGCATCCGCGAGAGTTACTTCGCCAGGGCCAAGATTGTCCATGGCTATGTCGGGAACGATGATTCGCGCGACTTCGGGACTTATTCGCTCGATTCCAAATCGCCTTGGTAACTCGCGCTCGATATATCTTGCTGCATTCTGCACCTCTCCAGATGGTTGATCCAGCCGGGTAAGAGTTTCGAATTGGCCGCTATCAGTAACCAATTCGTGCAGCTCGTAGAGCAGGTAGACAGGCGCGATGAAGCTGGCGTAGACCATGAGCAGACGGCCGTATGGTGCGTCGTTTGGCACGCTAATCAGCGCAGCGTACGAAGCGTCTAACTCTACATGGCTCTCATCACGTACTCGATGGCCGGGTAGAGCCTTTTGCAAATCGGCGATAAATGCGCGCCACTCCGCATGGTCTTGTGCAGCGTCTTTTTGACGTAGCCGGAGTGCTTTGGTCTGCGGCGAGGTATCGAATTTGAATCGCCATTCCTCCGGCGTTTGACGACTTGGATCGCCGAGAGCCGGGTAATGCGAGGATGCCGACGTGATGAGCTCGTCTGTTGAGATCATGGAAAGGTCACCACCGGAATCTCCACGCCACCGACCACCGACCGACATTCATGGACCCTCGCACCTGAAATCTCGCGTTGCAGCAGACTAAACATCATTCGACGTACCCGCTGGCACGTACTGGCCGACACGCCCAGACTCTTGCTCAAGACGGCGTAGGCAGCCGCATTCGCAGCGGTAGCTGAGTGCCTTTGCGCATCATCCAGAGCAATTCGGCGGCCAGTGTATAAAACGATCGGCACACCAACACCGAGGTTGCAGGTAAATCGACTTATTTCACCGCTGCCCTGTACATCCTGGCTCATACGGGCGCGAATGCAGACCTCCCGCCAGCCACCGCCATATTCGTCTGGCTGGCTGACCGTGACAAAGCGAAAATGCCCCGGAGTAATCGTGGTGCCAGATGGGTACGAGGTACAACCAACCAGCGCTGCAGGCACCAAAAGCACAAGTAGCGCCACAGCGCGCAACTGAACGTAAAGATGGGCCACGAGCAAAGTCCCACGCTGCCGTAAAGCAGAACCAGAACGCATTCCTTTGCCATAGAACCGCATTGAACGTCGAGCGTAATTCCGGCTGCCATCGGTTCCAAGCAGGTCACTTGACTTTGCTTGATCAATCTCAGCCGATTCGTTGCGTCTCCGTTCAGCCGGAGAGATGCAGCACGGACGAGCGCAGCACCATGTCTTACATGACATGCTCAAAACGTATTTTAAAACACATTAAAACGTTAGCCGTTCACGAATATCGTACTGCATTGGGTAGCTTAGCATTGCGCAATCAGCTGAAACAGAAAGACTTTTTCACTCGCTGCAAAGTTGCCAATCTGTCCTGTCTGCGCTGGCAGGTGAGATGGTTCGGTAACCGGGGTGGTTTGGGGTGGCCGAGGCCAGGACTGGGATAGCGCCGCGGATGTCGGTCCCGCCCCTCGTTCCCGCCCCTCGTTCCCATGATACTGGGTCGAGATTGTCGGCTCGGTGCGCCATCGAGACTCGCACGGCTTGCCACCATACGTTCGCCCGCCAGGCCCGCCAGCGAAGGTCGCGGTGAGACAGAACTTCGCTAATAGAAAATGAAATTAATTTTCATTTTCTATTGACTGAACGCGCATTCCCCAGCATGAATAGACCGTCGGTCTAGAAACCGTGGGAGCGCACTGATGCAAGGACGCAAGCACAACGGACAGGGCGAGGACTCGGGTACTCGACAGGCCATCTTGGCGGCGGCGCGGACGCTATTCGCCGAGCTCGGCTTCGATGGCACCTCAACCCAGGCGATCGTGGAGCTGTCGCAGACCAGTAAGGGCAGCTTCTATCACCTCTTCGCCAGCAAAGAGGATCTCTACGCCGCGGTCCTCGAGGGCATGATGGAGCAGATATGGGACGCCAGCTTCGCCACGCTGAGCGACGAGATGATCGATAGCGACTCGTTCTGGATGTATATCGCTCGCGCGTGGCAGCGCTCGGTTGGCTACATGCTCGAGCACCCGGACGAGATGCGGCTGTGGCGCGGTTTTCAAGAGACCTGGCGGGCCATTGGTGACGCAGGGCCGGCTCGCCGCCTGCGTGCGAAGAACCTCCAGATGGGCGAGCGCCTGGCCGCTCTCGGTCAGCAACTGGGCTGTGTGCGGTGCGACCTCAGCCCGGCCCAGTGCGCGGAGCTAGTCGAGGCGACGGACATGGTCACCGACGGCTGGTTCTTCGTCATCGCCGACAAGCACGGCGGGCGCGAGGCGTTTCGCCGGCAGGCTCCGCTGTCCCTCGAGCTGATCTGGCGTATCCTCGCCCCCATCGAGCAGCTGAGCGCGGGCGAGGGTTTCCCGGCAGCCCGCTATCTCAGCGCCGATCTGGCGGCGCCAGCCAGCGAGGAGCGGTACTGATGGCGGCCGATGCGGCGACTGTCGCCGTCACGGCCACCTCGAGCAACGACGGGCCGCGCCCGGGCGGCGGTTTCCGCGGCCTGATGCGCCTGGTTGCTACCCGCCCGTGGTCCCTGGGCGGCGCAGCAGTCCTTGGCGCGCTCGCCGCGGCCGCGGGCCTGGGGCCATACGTCGCAGTGTACTGGATCGCCGAGTCGGCTCTGTCCACAAGCCCCGACATGGATGCCATCTGGCGGTACGCGCTGATCGGCGTAGGGCTCACCCTGCTCAAGTTCGTCCTGGCCATAGTCAGCCATAGCCTGGCCCACGTTGGCGCCTTCGGGGTGCTCTACGACCTGCGCATCCGATTGGCCAAAAAGATGGCGCGAGTCCCGCTCGGCTTCTTCAACCGCCGCGACGCCGGCTCGCTGCAAAAGGCGATGTCCGACGACGTGAGCGGCCTAGAGGCGTTCTTGGCCCACATGCTGCCCGATGCGGCGGCGGCCTTCTCCGTCCCCCTGGTCGCGTTCGCCGTCATGATCGCAGTCGACTGGCGCATGACGCTGGCCTCGCTCGCCGCCGTCCCGTTCGCGATCATCGCTCAGGTGGCAATGCTGCGCGGCGCCAACCGCGACGCCTACGACCAGTACCACAACGTCAACGAGGCGACCAAGCGGGCCGTGCTCGAGTACTTGCGCGGCATCCACGTGGTCAAGGCGTTTGGGCTCGAGGCCAAGAGCTTCGGCGAGCTCAAGACCGCGGTCGATCAGATGACCGACTATGTCGAGGGCTATGCCGAGCGGTCGGCCCCGCCGATGATCATCGCGCTCAAGCTGATGGGCGGGGGCACCAACGCTCTGTTCATCGTCCCGGTCGGGGCGTGGTTGTATGCCAGCGGCTCGCTCGACGCGGCGACCCTGGTCTTCTTCCTGCTCGTCGGCACCCAGGTGCTGTCCCCGTTCTTGCGTATCGCCAACGTGCTGGGCAACTTGCAACTCCTCCTCCGTGGCGCCGAAAACATCCAGCGCGTGCTCGACGAGCCTGAGCTGCCGACGAGAGCCGCGGCCGGCGCCCCCGATAGCCATGAGATCCGCTTCGTCGATGTCGACTTCGCCTACGGCGACCAGCTGGTCTTGCGTGACGTGTCATTCACCGCGCCAGCGGGCAAGGTCACGGCGATCGTGGGCGCCTCGGGCGCCGGCAAGAGCACGGTGGTCCGCCTGATCGCCCGCTTCTGGGACGTGACGCGCGGCCGCATCGAGGTCGGCGGTGTCGATGTGCGCGATGTGGCGCTCGACGAGCACCTGGCCCGGACCAGCCTGGTGTTCCAGGATGTCTTCCTATTCCACGGTACGGTCCGCGACAACCTGCGCCTAGCCCGGCCCGAGGCCAGCGACTCCGAGCTCGAGGCGGCCTGCAAGGTGGCGCGCATTCGCGACGTGATCAGCGCGCTGCCGCAGGGCTACGACACCTTGCTCGGCGAGCGGGGCGCCCGGCTGTCCGGGGGCGAACGGCAGCGCCTGTCCCTGGCCCGTGCCGTGCTCAAGAACGCGCCCCTGCTCCTGCTCGACGAGGCGACCGCCTTCGCCGACGCCGAGAACGAGGTGCTGATCCACGAGGCCCTGGCCGAGGTTACCCGGGGCAAGACCGTGCTCGTTATCGCCCACCGCCTATCTACGATCCGCAATGCCGACCACATCGTCGTGCTCGACCGCGGCGCACGGGTCGACGCCGGACCGCACAAAACGCTGATCGAGCGGTGCTCGGTCTATCGCGCGCTTTGGCAAAGCTACGATGACGCCGCGCACTGGGCGCTGGCCGGCGCCGATGACCGGGCTGGCGTCGCGGAGGAGATACAATGATCCGCGCCTTTGCTTCGCTGTTCACCATCGCCACTGACCTGGCTCAGACCCGCGACGCGCGCCTGGCTCGCGGCATCGCCCTCGGAGCGCTCGAGGCCGTGTTCGGGGCCGTCCCCTACGTCTGCCTCTACCTGGTGCTGGTCGATGTAGTCGAGGACCGGGTGACCGCACAGCGCACCGCCCTGCTGGTCCTGGCCATGTTTGCGGCGCTGGCGGTACAGATCGGGCTCGGCGTGCGCGCCATGATCAACGTCATGACCGCGTCCTATGCCCTGTTCGGCGCAGCGCGGCTGCGCGTCGCCGAACACATCCGCAAGCTGCCCATGGGCTGGTTCACCACCCAACGCAGCGGCGCTCTGCTGGGCGTGCTCACCAACGAACTCAACATGCTGGCCGAGATCTGGAGCCACTTTATTGCCTATCTGTCCGGTGGAGTGGCCATCCCGGTGTGCGTTGGGCTGTTCTTGCTGGTGGTCGATTGGCGCCTCGGGCTGGTCATGATGGCCGCGCTGCCCCTGTCGTTCGCGCTGCTCTCCCTGTCCATGGCAATCCTCTCCCGCTTGACCCGGACCATGCTCGAGGTGATGGAAGCAGCCAACCAGGCGGTGGTCGAGTACGTACGCGGTATCGCCGTGCTGCGCGCCTTCGGCCGCTTCGGCGAGGGCTTCGCCCGCCTTGAGCGCGCCATGGCCACCCTGCGCCGGGCAGCGCTGCGCGCCGAGGTCGTGCCGGCGCCGCTGCTGGGGACCTTCGGCTTCACCGTCGAGGCCGGATTCTCGGTCCTAGTCCTCACCGGAGCCTGGCTCATGGTCGGTGGCGCCCTCGACGTCAACACGTTCCTCCTGTTCGTGGCGGTCAGCGTCAAATTCTACGGCCCGCTCTTCGATACGGGCGTATCCCTCCTCCTGTTGCGCTTCGGCAAGCAAGCGCTGGAGCGGACCCGCGCCGTCATCGAGATCGACACCCTGCCCGAGCCGGAGGACTCGCGCGCTATGCCCATCTCGGGCGAGGTCCATTTCGAAGACGTCTGCTTCCGCTACGAGGACGAGACGCGGCCGGCTCTCGATCAGATCACTCTGCGCATCCCACCGCGCTCGCTCACCGCCATCGTCGGCCCATCGGGCAGCGGCAAGAGCACGCTCGTCCATCTGATCGCTCGACTCTGGGATGTGGACAGCGGGCGGATCACCCTCGGCGGGGTCGATGTCCGAGGCCTCACCAGCGACGATCTCCACTCCCGCGTCGCCATGGTCTTCCAAGACGTTGTCCTCTTTTCCGGCACGATTCGCGACAACATTCGTATCGGACGCCACGACGCCAGCGATGAGGAGATCATCAGCGCGGCCAGGAGAGCCCAGGCCCACGAATTCATCAGCGCACTGCCGCAAGGCTATGACACGCCGGTGGGCGAGGGCGGCGGCACCCTGTCCGGCGGCGAGCGCCAGCGCATCTCAATCGCCCGCGCTCTGCTCAAAGACGCGGATGTGATTCTGCTCGATGAGGCCACTGCGAGCGTCGATCCGTCGGCCGAGTCGGCGATTCAACAGGCCGTCGATGAGCTGGTCCTCGGCAAGACCGTGGTGGTGATCGCCCATCGCCTGCGCACCGTGCAGCGCGCCTCGCAGATCGTGGTGCTCGACCGCGGCCGAATCGTCGACCGCGGCAGTCACGACAGCCTTCTCGCTGCGGACGGTCTCTACGCCCGGCTGTGGCGGCTGCAGACGCGCCGGGCCGACGACCCATAACGGTGTTGTCGCGCCTGCCCCTGCTGCGCAACTACCCGCCCGGCATCGCCCGGATGCGGTTCGCCAACTCGTCGGGCTCATCCGGCCACGCGGCGGTAGCGCATGCCTGAGCTCCCGGTCTTCCTCGCCGACGTGCTCGAGCCGCGGTTCGCCCGACCGGCTCTTAATTGCGGGGAGATGTACTGAGGTGCGAAACCGGTACGTCTCGCTCCATCGGGTGCAAAACCAGGAGAACAGTCAATACGGCGGCGCGGCTATGCCGCTGTGCGAGATCATCAGGTTTTCGTCGAATACCGAGACCACCACGACCGTGATGTTGTCGCTGCCGCCGTTGGCATTGGCCGAACGGACCAGATTGTCGGCAACGACTTCGAGAGACTCCCCCGACGTCATGATCTCGCGGATCATCCAGTCGGCGACTAGATCGGTCAGTCCGTCACAACAAAGCAAAATAACATCGCCGTGCTCCATCGCCACAGTGCGATGGTCAATGTCGACATTGGCGTCCAGTCCAATGGCCCGGATGATGACATTCGACGTGGCAGGACCGAGCTGACCAACCAGGTCAGGCCGCTCTTCGTAGAGATTGGCCAGCGAATGGTCGCGGGTGAGCTGGGTCAGTGTGCCGTGACGCAAAAGATATGCGCGCGAGTCGCCACAGTGGCAGACGTGAAGCAGGTCGTCCTCGACACGCAGACCAACCGCTGTAGTGCCCATGCCGTGACAACGCTGGTCGATCTGCGCCCGGTGATATACCGACGCGTTGGCCGCCAGCATGGCTGCAACCAGCGGGTCCTGGCCCATGGCCGGCGGTGGATCGCCGGTCTTCATGGCGTGCACAATAGTTCGAACCGCCAGATCCGAGGCCACCTGCCCCGAAGCATGCCCGCCCATACCGTCGCATACGAGATACAACCCCAATGCATCATCGACGTAAAACGCATCCTCGTTCTGAGTGCGCTGTATCCCCACATCAGTGCGCCCAACTCCCTGAAGCGCAAAATTCTCCAACCCGAGCGGGGAGCTATGCGGAACTATCGATGACACGTAAAGAGCCACGCTATGACCAAACGTAGAGGACTGTCAAACCAGAGCTGCGCCTTTCAGGCATCGCGAGTAACGCCTTGCGTCACGACAACTTCTATGCCTGTCTCGATCAGCGCAGCGTTACCCGTCTCGGCTATACTACGGGCCGAGGTGCGGAAAACTTCCCCGTAAAAAAAGCGATCCGCTGTACTTTCTCGTTCAGAGATCCGGATCGTAGCCAACTCCGCCAAACCAGCGCATGTCCTCGGCAGTCGGCACATAGCTGACACTGGTGCGCTCGGACTCGGGTACAAACGAATCCTCCCACGGCTGGCGCAAGCGGGCGCGCAGGTCCGCCATGGTCTCGACAACGATCGCCGAGGCCAGCCTGTGCTCGTGCATGGCCATGTCGTACCGTGTGGTCAGCGCTCGAGCAATCTCGACGCGCGCTCGAGTGCCGGCAAAATCGACTCCCAGATCCATGGGCCGCATGACGATCGACCACGACGATTCACTGCGATATAGGTCGCGAAGAACCGCTTGGGGCGTTTGTTCGCGCAATGCATCGCGCAACCCTTCCGGGATATCGCACTCCCGAACATCCAGGAGAGTGAGTTTCCAGACCGCCAGGTCGAATCTCTCGAGAGGTGTTTCAACCGTGAGCTGCATCGGCTCGGGCAGGTCGATCAATCCCTCGACCTGGTCGGTCAACGACTCCAACTTGGCCAGAAAGTCAGGATCCACCGCAGCCATGGCACGCCGGCGCCGGCGCCACAACTCGCGCAACTCCGGATCGCCTCCTCCATCATGGTCCTCTCCATCACTCTCTTGCCCGCCGTATAGATCCTCGGGCACGGCGTACTCGACAGAATCGTATCGAGCTGAGCTGCCGCGCGGCGCGATTGTTCGATGGTCATCCCATGCGAGTTCGCGGTCGTCTCCACAATGGACCCCGGCTGCTCGCTCGGCCTGGACGATCGCCTGGGCCGGTGCGCCAAACCAGGCGGCGAGTTGAGCCGCAGTCTCGGCATCGATCTCGTCCTTCGAGATCCGACCCGACAGGAGATCGCCGACGCGGTGATCGGAACCCTCTGCCCTGTCATCGCCCGAATGTCCCGGCTTGTGGACGCTGCGATCATCTCGCCAATCAGGTTGGCCGGGCTCGGCCTGGTCGGCCGGATTCCTATCCGTTTTTGTGGGGCCCTGTCCGGCCATGACCGCTCAGCTGATCGCCAGGACTAGTAGATAAGCCAACACGCCCACGGCCAGCCCGCCGGCCAGACAGACAGTCCAGTACAACGCGCTGATCTGATCCGATGCGGCGGCCCGCATCACAGGCGGCTGATGATACGCCCCGCTCTGCGGAAGCGCGGCCGAGGTACCACTTTGACCTTGGACAAACGATACAACCCCCTCGCTGTTCGGCAGCATCATGGTCTTGGGCGGGCCGTGGTCGTCGTCCGGCGTTCCGGGCAGCTGGGGCGGCGGCGTTCCGGACAGCTGGGGCGGCGGCGTTCCGGGCAGCTGTTGTGGACTGCTGCCCCGTCCGGCTATCGGCGGACTGTTGACTCCGGCGATGATGGTCTTGGCATCAGCTGGCGCTTGCTGATGGATGAGGTCTTGCAGCTGGGCCGGCATTTGACTGGCGACCACTGTCTTGGCCGCGGGATCGGACATGGGCACGTCTACCGGTGACGATCCCGGCTGGTTGCCCATCTGCTGTGGGGCGCCCATTGCCGGTGGGTTGCCCAGCTGGGCTGCTCCACCAATTTGCGGCGGACCCATTGGACTCGGCCCCATTGGACCCGGCCCGTTGCCGAGGCCCGCGCCGCTGCTCAGCGGCAAGGCAAACCCCGGTCCCACCGGCCTGTCCAGCTCGTCGAAAACCTGCCGGCACCGCTGCATCAGCTCCCCGGCTGTCTGATGTCGCTTGCCCGGATCTTTTTCCAGCGCCTGGTAGACCACACGCTGGACCTGGGGCGGAACCGTGCCGGGCAGAGGCGGCAGCGGTTGCCGCACATGCATCTGTAGCACGGTCATCGGATTGTCGTGGTTAAACGGCACCTTGCCGGTGAGCATTTCGTAGGCCAGGATGCCCAGGGAGTACAGATCGGCGCGCGCATCGAGCGGCAGTCCGCGTCCCTGCTCCGGTGACATGTACTGGGGGGTGCCGAAGACCACGCCGGCCTGGGTGCGAATCCCGTCGCTCTGCAGCAGTTTGGCGACCGAGAAGTCGAGCAGCTTCACGAAGTCCTGTGACCCGGCCATGCTCTGGATGAACACATTGTCGGGCTTGATATCGCGATGGATGATTCCCACCGCATGCGCTTCGGCGAGCGATCCACAGCACTGAATGAGGATTCTGGCCACGCGATCCGGCGGCATGGGAGCGCTGGTCGAGATGACCGCGCGCAAACTCTCGCCGGTGAGGAATTCCATGGCCATGAACGGCCGGTTATCGCGAGTTGTTCCGAACTCGAACATGCGGATCGTATTGGGGTGCTGCAGCTGGGAACACGCCCGTGCTTCGTTGTTAAACCGCTGAACCCAGCTTGGATCCTGGGCCATCTGCGAGTTCAGCATTTTGATCGCCACGATGCGGTCGATGGACAGCTGGCGCGCCTTGTACACCACACCCATGCCGCCTTCGCCGATGCGTTCCAGAATCTCGTAGCGTTCGTCGATGACCCGCCCGACCAGAGGGTCTTGAATTTCGTGGTGTGCAGAAGACACGTGGTAGTCCCCAAACTGCCTATGGCGGCGTCAAGAGCACATTGCGATTGGCTTTGATCTGATCGATTGTGAGTCTGACCTTGCCGACGGATCCTCGCTTGGTGACTTTGATGACTTTGAACCCTCCGCCAACCAGCGGTGTCTCGCTTGAACCTTGTAATACGTTACCCTGCCAGCCGCGCTGGACTCCCGCATTTTTTCCCTTGCTGAGAGTGACGATCACTCCGCCACCCGTGGCGGCCTGAACTTTGGTCACTGTGGCTTTGATCGGACCGGACGCCACGGCGCCCGGCTCGGTCTCGCCGCCTGGTCCTGGACCGCCGGGGCCGACCCCACCGGGACCGCCCAGGGCTCCGGGACCGCCCGGGGCTCCGGGGCCACCAGGGGCTCCGGGGACCTGTGCGCCGGCCACCTCGGCCGGATCGGGTGGCTTGGGCACTGCTGGAAGGGTTGGGGGATCGGCGATTTCGGCCAGGAGATCCGATTGTCCGTCATCGGTCGGGGCTTTGCGCTCGTCGAATCGGACCTCGAGCAGGTACTTGGCGGCGTCTTTTCTGCGCGGGGCGTAGATCTGGACGAAATAGGCACCGGTCGCCTCTTTGAGCTTGACGCCTTTTTTGCGTCTGTCGCCCCGCTTGGACGGCTTGACCCGGGCGACGCGATGGAGGTACTGGTCGTAGACCGCAAACGCCAGATCCATACCTGGTCGAGCTGGCTTGAAGCGGAGGCGGATGCGCAGGGTACCGGTTTTTCCCTCGGGCAGTTCGATTGTCTTCCAATCGACCCGATCCCCACCGGGGTAGGTGACGATGCCGCGTGCGCGTCCCTCTCCGACTTCGAGCTCGATCGTTTTGGCGCCCTTGGGCCGGGCATCTTTCCCGGAGGCGGAGTTCTGCGGGACGTTCTTGACACATGCGGTGGCCAGCGCGCACGCCAGTGTGGCCAAGAGTCGGATTAAAAGCCCCGTTCCTCGCAAATTCCCCAGCATGCACAGTGGTTTAGCCTATGCAGACCAACAAGGCAAGAGGGCTCTACCGATCTCGGGGCCGCCATTGCGAAAATCGCCCAGAGCTCGGCATGAGCGGTGCGATCTACGGGGGTGAGATGCGCACGCGCTTGGCCCCGCTGACCGCGTCTGGCGATGCTCCGACCGTGGCGGTCGCGGTTCTGGCCGAGACTCGCGAAATGGTGAATGAGCCACCCGGGATGCCCTTTCCCTTGGTGGTGACCACGCGTCCTTTCCAGCCTCTGCTCACCCCTCGCGATGTACCGACGTCAATTGTGATATGGGTGCCGCCGCGAGTTGCCTGGCGCACTCCGATGATCCGGGCTGATATGGTCCCGGCCGGGGCTGCTGCAGCGGGTTTCTTGCGCGGTTTGCCGGATACTCGGCCGGGCTTTTTGCCATTCTTTGGCCGATTGCAGTTTCGACCCCGGCACCGACCGGCACTCTCGGGGGCGTCGTCGAACGCCGGTACGATGGGCAGTCCTTCGACAAATGCGACCTGGGCGGGAAAGTCGGTCTCCATATCCACTGTACCGCGGCGGTATTTGATCTGCAGGACAAACTCGGCCTCGTCGAGCCGCCGCTGCAGGTACAGGTGGACCAGATAGCGATCTTTGAGCAGGCCGGAGACCGTGCGATTTCGTTTCCGGTCGCCGGCATCGTTGTCGTCGCGGTCGGCGCGCAGCAGCCTCTTGTAATTCTTGTCGTAGATTTCGAAGGCCACGTCGAATGGGTCTTCTTCGTCTTCTTCGAACTCTTCCTCCTCTCCGGTCACGCCCAGCTGCGACGCTTCGAGCTGGACCTCGATGACGCCGTCGCCGGGCAGATCGACGGCGTACCAGCGCGCGCGGCGCCGCTTGGGATAGGACAGTTCACCATCGGTCTCGGCTTCGAAATCCTCGTCGAACTCGAGCACCTTGGGTTTTTTCCAGCCTTTGGTCCGCTTGCTCCGATACCCGTCGTGAGTCGGAATATTCACAGCGCCGCATGCTCCCAGACTGCTCACAAGAAACACTGCAGCCACGAGTGCAGCCATGCGGCAACTGATCTGGCAACTGATCCACCAACTCATCCGGCAACTATAGATCAGCGGTCGAGCGGGTGCGAACCGATGCTCCGGTGTGGTAAAGCCGAGGTGTGCGTCTGTGGCCTGTAGCGATCGCGGCGATCGCTGTATTTGTGTTTGCCTGCGATCGCAAGGTCGCTGGTGGTGCCGCCGATGGCCCGGCCATCTATGCCGAGGTATGCGCTCGCTGTCACGGCAGCGCCGGCGTGCCGCCGCGCGATCTGGCGGCCCGGCTCGGGGTCCGAGACCTGTCGGATGCGGAGTTTCAGACTGGGCTCAGCGACGCCGAGTTGCGCAGCCGTATCCGCAACGGCTCGCCCGCCAAGGCCATGCCGGCGTTTCAGGGCGCGCTGACCGAAGAGCAGATCGCGGCTGTCGCCCGGTTCATCCGAACCCTGGCCAGATAGCCCGGACCCGCGCCGGGCACAAACGCGGGGTCCGCAGCGGCGAGATTTTGCCAACCGTGACCGATTCGCGGAGCATTGCGCGACATTTGTTTTGCGCCGGCACAAAATGTTGCTCGCGAGCGGCACGATTTTCCCGCCAATGGCAAATCGGCCGCTCATTTCGCGATTTTTTTCTCGCCGGCGGCAGATTTGCGGCGTTCGGCGCGATTTTTTTCTCGTCGGCGGCAAATCGATGGCGCTCAGCGCCGCGCGGGCTCCATTGCCCGGCATAAAAAAGCACCGAGTGGCGGCGGGTCCGGCAGCCACGTCACTCGATGCCAGTTCATTGCCGTGCCGCTGTGCCGCGGCGGTGCCGAATGCTGCTGCTAGTCCACCGAGTCGGCCGGTTCATCGACCGAGTCGGGCTCGCCGGTATCGGGATCGATGTCGACCACCGGGCGGCGGCGGGTGCGGTAGGTGCGGATAGCTTCGTTCTGTTCCAGGATGGGCGCCAGCAACTCGGCTCTGGCGCGGGCATGTTCGTCGCTGTCGTGGCGATGGAAGCGGCCTACGACCATGGCCACCACTTCGCACAAAAACGCGTGGCCCTTGACCCGCGCCATCTTGACCTTGTCATAGGTAATCCGACTTTTCGATTGGTTCTGCGTGGCCCGGTACTCGGCGGTCAGGCTTTCGATGCGCGCGACCTGGCTGCCGATTCCGAGCGCCTCGACCAGTTCGGCCAGCTCGCCGCGCAGCATCTCGATGATGGTTTCCACTGCGCTGAGCTCATCGACGTAGGGCAGCCCGGTCACCTCGCTGACCCCGGCTGGAAAGATGGTGCTGAGCAAATGCTCGACCTGGTCGTGGATGGGATCGTTGTCGCGGGCGCCGCGGGTCAATGCCCGAGTCATGTCGCGCAGACCGACAAGAGCGCTGTCGAGCAGGCGATCGAGCTCGACGAGCACCGGGTCTGCCGTGCCCTCGTTGCGCGCCTTCTGCCACTCCAGATCGAGCCGGCGGGTGCTGCGATCGTGGGCCATGGCCTCGTCGATGCGCTGCACCAGCGCACTCATGCCGCGCGCCAATGCCAGCTTGCGCAGCTGTCGCATGGCGAACAAACGCCGCCCCGTGGTGAGCTGATAGAGTTTAAAGAGAAATATATATTCGTTCACAAAAACCTCGCTTCCGTCATGGCAACGATGTCCCCGCAAAGCCGTCGGGCCCCGGACCGCGAACTGCTGCCCTGACGACAGCCGCGACGATGCACCGCTGCGATGACGGTCAATCTACGCGAACTGCGCCAATAACGCAATTACAGGCCATTACAGCGCCCGCGGAGCTCGCAGCGGACCAGGAGCGCGCACAGGAGGCGGCCCTCGATGTGGTTCACAGCGCGCAGAGTGCCTCGGAGTGCACGTATCGGCAGATCATGCTCGGCATCCACGACCACGGTGAGCTGTACCTGGACTTTG
>JAKSDA010000310.1 GCA_022360315.1 Pseudomonadota bacterium | reverse complement strand
CTCTCGAGAGCGCAGATTCGACTCATTTGCCAAATCATTCGCCAAACCGTTCCGCAAATCCCGGGTAAACGTGCTCAGAACGGTAGTAGGGGCCGAAAATGCCATTCGGCGAACCATTTGCGAGACCGTATCGCGTGGTGAAGGAGTCCAGATCGCTCGATCCGCGCTCTATTTGGCGCTGTATTGGCGAATCCCATCCGCTTCTGTGCCGTTCTGACCGCCGCATTGGCAAGTTTACAGCTGGCGATTCGGGATGATACCGTTCGCATCGCTGCGCTGGTTGATTGTATTCTTTCGCGTTTCAGGCAATCGCCGTTATGAAACGGCCGACACGGATTCGTTTTGCGATTTCCAGGTTTGAGTGGTGCTGATTCTGAGAACGTAGAATCAGCATTGGCTGGACGAGGTTTGGGTGCCGATCTGTAGCGACGATGTTCACACCTTGCGCCATCGCCCGCTCTTGACACGTCAAGTGTCGATTCTAGAAATTCAGAATCAGCAGCGCGGAGGGGCTCCTGTTTCTACTTCTTCGCCGCCTAGAATCGCGACGCAGATATTTGCCCAAGCCGGTCGAAAACAGAGAGGGCGAGTGTTTCAGCACAGTCCTCTGTCATACGAATATCCCACTGGTCTTCTGCGTCATCGAGGTCCGCTATCTCATCGGACCTGGTCAAGTGTGCCACGCCCAACCACTCTTTATCTCCATCGTGAAACTCCAGAGTACTAGTTGCGGCAGTTTCAACGTGGGCGAATAGTGCAGGTTCGTCGACGCTCGCCCGTCGCCTCAACTCCCGATTTTGTGCAACGACTCTGAGCAGCAGCCCGGCAAGGTGCAAACCTATGCCTTCGTGAATTCGAACCGAAATGAAGCCATCGGTTCGAATGACTTGAAGCCATTGACTGTCCTTGAATGTTCCAAATCGCACGACCCCACGCCCGTCCTTGTTGATCCAAGCGGATACGGAGCCCACAAGCTCGTCGGCTTTCATCGTTTGCAGCAGCCAGCTTGAGCCACTCTTGTGGTGATCTTCGATTCTTATGGGCATCGAACCCTCACTGAGTCGGTTGGGCCACTTAGCCCAGACCCTCGCAGCATTCGCCGGAGTCTGTTTTCTCCACTTGGCCCCACATCATTGACAGCAACATCGACAAGATTTGCCTGTTGCGCAACATAGAGCGTCCTCGAATTGAGAGCAACTCTCCTGTTATTCACGTCCATCACGTCAAGTCGAAGCCCGTCTGGCAGGCGACCGAGGCGTCTAGCCTCCTCAATTGCCTCGCTCACGGGCCGCCCCCGCCACCGCTCGGGAACATCCGACGCGTCACTGAAATTCGGACTGATCGACTCCTGGGCAAACTGAATATCCCAGGGATCCTCGTTGTGAACCAGAACCGAGACGCCGTTCGTGACAACGAAATACGTGTGTGGTTCATCGACGCTCAGATTGAAGGTCTCTGTCTCGCGTGACTCGCCCCATACTGCGACGATATGAACGATGCTTCCGTCGTGATCGGCCAGCCGATCGCCGACCTCCAAGAACTCAGCGTGTATCCAGCCCTCGTTCTCTGTCCAGAAGGGATGACGCCCGGTGGTCTCAAACGTCCCATCGGGAATCCCGTCACCGTCATCAACAGCAACATGAATAATTCGGTCCGTTGTGGACCGCAGAAGCGCGGCTACCTCAACTGGCATTGCCGCACTCTCATCGCTTGGATCGTCCGCCAGGACGAATTCTCCTGCGTCAACTTTCTCGATGGCCTTGGTGGTGCCATCCGCCATCAACACTTGCGTGCCGGCAACGAAGCACAATCCCCGCCGTGCGACACCGGGCCGCCTGAATCGGCGAAACGCTCCACCGAGCGCCTTCGTCCCCGCGCGCACGGCCTTTTTCGCCAGATCAGCGACAAACGAGGTCACGCCAGTGAATACCGAAGCGAGGAGGGAGGCGCCATCGAGGGCGGCTTTGGTGCTGGCTTTGACCCGGAAAGAGGATAGCCATCTGCCGAGGGCGGTGTTGAGGAGGCCGAGGCCGGCAACGAGCGGTACCTCCTCGGCGCCGCCTGCTTTGCCGTAGCTGACGCCGTGGGGGGAGCCTCCGGGACGTCCAGGGGCCGTGCTCGGGTGGCCGCCGCCGGGGTGGCCGTCGCCGGTGCCCGCCGCACCGGGTTGGTGCGCGGTGGTCTCGGCCGAGCCAGGCCGGGACTGATTGCCAGAGCCCGTGGTTCCCTGGCTGGCGCTGGTACTGTTCCCGTTGCCGCCGCTGCCGGATGAGCTCGGTTTGGACGGGCAGGGTGCGTCGCCGCCAGTATCTTTGCCGTCAGGCCCGATATGGATGACCATGGGGCAGTCACTGAAGTCGAAGTGCTGCACGTTGTCAGGCGACAGACCGGATGGGTCGCGGAATGACAGCGGGTTGTTGTAGACGTAAGAGTAGGCGTTGGTTCCCTGGGAAGCGAACGGGGTATGCAAGATCGGGTCGATCGACAGGAAGCGGCCGATGGCTGGGTCGTACATGCGGCCTCGCATGTTGACCAGGCCCAGGTCCTGGTCGTGTTCATGGCCGGTGAATCCGCGATGGCCCGCGCTGGGTTCGAGGGCGGTCTCGCGCTTGCCAAAGGCGGTGAAGCGCTGGCGCGCGACGACGTTGCCGTCATTGTCGGCGATGGTCCGCGCCGAGCCCAGGCGATCGGCGAGAAGAAATCGGGTTTCGTCTGTCTCGGTCGAACG
>JAKSDA010000440.1 GCA_022360315.1 Pseudomonadota bacterium | reverse complement strand
TTTTGCTGAGCAGAAGTGGGTCCATTTTGGTTAGCGTCGCAGACTCAAGCCCGACAATCTGTTTCTCGTTCCCGATCCCGACCTACCCAGCAAAGAGCGAATCAAGGTCCTCGACTTCGGGCTCGCCAAGCTCGAACAAACCGTGGGCTCGGTTCACACGGTTGAGGGAACCGTGTTTGGCACGCCGGGCTACATGGCACCAGAACAGTGCCTGGACGCCGGCAAGGTCGACCATCGTGCCGATCTGTATGCCATCGGCTGCATTTTCTACCGATGTCTCTGTGGTCGTGCTCCGTTTGGCGTCGGTGGAATCGAGGTGCTGCAGGCACAGCTGCGCCATGAGTTTGCTGCACCGGCGCAGATACAACCCGGCATTCCCTCGGCTTTGAATGCACTGATTGTGCGGCTGATGGACAAGTCGCCCGAGAACCGCTTTGCCTCGTGCACCGAGCTTTTGACCGCGCTCGACCAGCTGGGGGGCACGGTGCTCGTCGCTGACGAACAGGACATCACCACCCGTCAAGTTCAGCCAGGGCAGACTCCGCCGGACCGAACTCCGGGCCTATCGGCTGGGTCCAACGAGGTCACGATCGTCGACATGCAGGACGCGGACCTTGTGCCGCTAGCTCCCGAGCAACAATGTCCCGTGCCGGTCATGCCGTCCCCGTTGCCGCCGGCTCGGGCCAACACCGAGGGCAGCGTGCCTTCGGTCAATGGAGTCGCGATCTCCCGTCGTCCGCTCCGTGCGGGTCGCAGCTGGCTTCTGTGGGGCCTGGCCACGGTGGTGCTCTCGGCAATCGCCACGGCGGCGATTGCGACCGTGCTCCGCGTGGATGGCCCGCCCAAGGAGCGCCCGGCGAGCACCGAGTCGCATCCGGCGGCGAGCCAGGAGCCGCCGCAACCACCAGCCGACCCGGATGAGGAATTCGACCAACACCTCGAGCGCGCCAAAGAAGCCATCCAAAACGAAGCGTGGCAAACCGCACGTGCGATCCTGGAACGCGCGCAGACGCTACCGCTCCACGACAACGCGCGAACGGCGGAGGCGCAACGCCTCCTGCAGCACGTCGAACGAGAACGACAACACCAAGCCCTCCTAGAAGGCTTGCAAGCCCAGGGAACCTCGAACATCGAGGCCGCGGTGAAAGCGTATCGCGAGATCTCGGAACAGAGCATATATCGCTCTCAGATCGAGCTTGCCCATAAACAGATGCGAACGAGGTGGCTCGGAGAACAACACTCCCTCGCTGCACAGCTTTCCCAAACCGGCGCCTGCAACTCGCTGACAGCCCTGGCAGCCGAGGTCGTTCGGTTCTTTCCAGAGGATGCGCCCCCATTCGATGCGCGTGTCCAGGCTTGCAGGCAGCGCAAACATACCCATCGCCAGCACCTGCCGGACCGACGCAAGCGACGCGCTTTTCTGGCAACAGAGATCCACGAAGCCGTCCGCACGGGCCAATACCGTCACGCCCACGAACTGTGCCGACGGAAGCGAGACGCCATTCCTCTCGACGATACCACGGTGTCTCTGTGTGGCATTGCCGCGTGCAGGCGCAAGAACCAGGCGGCCGCCCAGCGGATTCTGAAACGACTGCCCAACAAGACGCACCAGGATGCGGTGGTGCAGACCTGCCTGAAGGAGGGCATTGCGCTTGCCCTTGGGCAGCGACAGTCCACGAGCCGTTCGACACAGCAAGATTCGGAATGAAATGAGGAGCGAAGCCGATCATGATGCGTCACACAAACCATCGATCGCCCATCACCCGACGGTACGCGGGTACGGCCGGGAATTTCCTGTTTACCCTCGATCAGCACGAGGGCTCACCCGCGTGGGTCAAGTCGGTGGCTGGGGGCGAGGTCAAGGGCGTGCTCGTGTCCGAGCCAACCAATATCGACTATCCGGCGATCAAGCACCTGGTCGGCCTGGAAGTCCAACCGATCACGGTGGAATTGGCTATGGGGGTGACCTCGCCGATCTTCGACTGGATCCAGGCCGCCTGGAGTCGTCGCTTTTCTCGGCGCAGCGGTGCCATCGTGCACGCCAACTTTCAGCACGAGATCCTGTTCGAGCAGGCCTTTCAAGACGCCCTGGTCGTCCAGACCACCTTCCCGACACTGGACGCCAGCGATCACAATCCCGCGTATCTTACCGTGAAAATCCAGCCCGAGTTCGTTCGACTGACCGAGGAGCGCAAAGGCAACTCGCTGTGGGGAGAGCACAAAAACAACACCTCGAAACAGTGGTGTCCGGCAAATTTTCGTATGGAGCTATTCGACCTGCACGGCCGGTCCGTCGATTGTAGAGGGGTCAAGAAGATCGAGTCATTCTCGATTAAGCAGCACATTGCAAGGCTATGTACCGGGGCCAATTCTGTCGCTCAGATCGAGCCGACGCGGGTCGAGTTTCCCAATCTCACAATCACGCTCAACCTATCTGGCGCAAGCGACTTTTTGCGTTGGCACAACGAATTCATCACAGCGGGAGGCAATCGCCCCGACGACGAAAAGCAGGGATTTATCGAGTTTCTCGATCCGTCGTGCCGGAATTCGTTGATGTACGTAGACCTGTGCCGAGTCGGCATCCAGAACCTCACCCTGGAAAAGAGTGAGAGCAACGCAGCCGCATGCAAACTGTGCAAGGTCGAACTCTACGTCGAAGCCATGGAGCTCAGCGTCACCAAGCCGACTCGGAACCGATAAGCGCACTACCGAACGGGTCTGACAGCGGTTATCGGCCACTGCTAAACAGAGAGTTGAATAGATGTCCTATGGCACTGCATACGCAGGCTGATTCCGTCCGCAGGGGAGGTAGTGATTCTCATGTAGAAATCGAGTGAATTACCAATGATTAGCTATTATTTCTTCGACAACTCTTATGATTATGCCCACGACGATGAGTTCGATCGAGACGAGCCTCATTACCTATCAACGGTTTCCCCAGGCAAAGTCACTTTGACCTCACGCCTTGCTCACAGCACACATAGCACGGCGTCGAAGACTCATAATAATCAAGTTTCGCGTTCCGCACGCCCTGAATCGAAAAAGCCATCAGCGGATCCGAGCCTGCTCTCAGCCTGGACAAATGTAGTATTTCGTCCGGACCTGTACCGTGCCCCGGATGACAACTCGGCAATCACTCCGATACAAGACAGGCGGCAAGTACCCACTGTCCCCCACGATAGTGGCAACGAATTTGTCGCCGGGGAACATGCCGGCGATGTTCTCCGTATAGCGCCAACGCACAACGCCGAGAACCGGGCACAAGCATCAAGTTTACCCTCAGACACGCGGCAATACTTCGAACGCCGGTTCGAGCGCGACTTTTCACAGGTGCGCATACATCAAGAGGGACCGGGCTCGACGGCTGCACGGTACGTCGGTGGTGCGTGCACGATCGGCCACGAGATCTTTTTCCCTGCCAACGGATTTGAGCCAACGAGCAACCGAGGTCGTTCGCTACTTGCCCATGAATTGACTCACGTCGTGCAACAAAGGCAGGGTGGTTCTCGGTCGTCTGGCCAAAAGGAGGAGCATGAGGCCGAGTACGCCGCCAAGGCAGTGGCCGGCGAATCGGCGGGGATGAAAACACCCATACCGGTCAGGGGTTCCGTGCGACCGGGGATGGCCTGGTCACGCGAGGACTGGCTCAACAGTTCGGTCGACGTGACGACGTTGACTCCCACACAACTCGATTCTGATATCGACGAGATCACTCAGTGGCTCGGGCGGCAGATCCACTCCACAGAGGAATCCCGCATCCTCGAGCAGGCGCTCGAGCGTTTGTACCGAGAGAAGAAGTCACGCGCAAGGAAACAACACGAGGCGGAGGAGCGACGCCGACGAAGCAAACGGCGCCGGCGAAGGCGACGACGGAGCGCCAAACGGCCGAATAGCGCATCACTTGCCAAACCGCGGATTCTGCAGGAACAAGCGAGTGTTCCTTTAAAGAGTTGGCAACTGCGTCGAGAAATCGATCTCATAATGGCCTGGTTGGAACAGGAGAGCACCACGGCAGAGCAGCGTGAACTCCTGAAGTCCGAACTTGCCAGGCTGTCTCCGCAGTATGCGGAAATGAGGGCGCAGGCCGCGCGGCAGAGGCATGCCAACCGAGTCGCGCGGGTCTTTGCCGAGCAGGCAGGGCCTAGCCATCCAGAACGGATCCTGGATTCGCTGCTGGGTCTACCCGCGGTTCCGCCGCAGCTCAGACGAGCAACACAGGTTCTTCAGAGCCTTCAGCCCTCACCGCATATGCCGGGTGTGTTTTTGATCATTCACGACGGAGAGCAAATTGCCATCTCTGCCGGGCAAGTTCGCGACCTTCGCAAGGAGATCCGTCGCCACTTCAGGCGCGGCAAATCGCGAGTGCAGGGGGTGATCAAGGGGGGGTTTGATCGACGGAGGTTTCAAAAAGCCATTAACGCGGATCATCCTATCGTCGGAACGATCGCCGGTTGGCTCGGCGGAGTCGAAGACCCCCTGGACGAGATGATTCGCAGGGAAAACGCAGCCAGGGCCCACCTCCGGCGTCTAAGTAAAGCCATTCAAAAGGACGATTTCACCAGTGCTGCCAGACATCTCGCGCTGGCTGCCCACACGGCTTCGTACGTCCATGCTGCCGGGGTGGCTTTCAACGAAGGCCACATCAGAGGGGCACAAGCAGCCGTACGCGCTTTGGAGATCACCCGAGACGTCTCGTTTGCCATCGCAGGCACCATCGCCGCTGTGGCTGCAGCGCCAGCTGTGGCAGCGGGCCTGGGAACCGGTGCGGTTGGCTCTAGCGTTGCAGCAGTCGGGGGAGGTGCCGCGGTGGGGGCCGGACTGCGCGCTGGTGCCAACTTGCTCGAGCAAGTGTCCACCGGCGAGCCCATCGATTGGTCCATCGTCAAATCGGAGGCCATGGAGGGGGCCATGGACGGCGCGATGGATCGTATTCCTGGCATTGGAAGGCTCGGTAGGGCCTTGCGGGGCGGTCGCAACGCGAAGAGGGCGCGCCGGGCCGGCAAGCCACGCAAGAAGAAGCCGAAGAAAAAGAAACAGAATCAACATGTCAAGAGACTGCGTCGAGCCGCGCGCACAGGCTGGAGGCAGTTGCGCCTAAAGACGCGCCAACGGATCTGGACACTAGCCCAGGCCAAGAAGGAACTGCCCAAGGTGCGTGTGCACAGAGCAAGGCTCACCTTGGTCGTCCTTGGCAAGAGATGGAAGGTGAAAGCGTCGGCCAAGGGCAAGAGCGCAATGGCTGGGACAGGCTGGGTTCTGAAAGATGCCCAAGGCGGACGGTGGCTGGCTGCCGAGGATCAGCGCACCAAGCACAGCAATGTGTTCAAGAATACTGAAGAGCGGGCGAATGAGGCAGCCAAAGCGCTCGGTGACCAGGGCAAGTCGAGCCCACGCGAACTCTACAAAGCCCTGCAGCCCCGGCTGCGCGACGTGGAGAAGCGACCCGTGCCGCGGCTCCTCGAGGGCGTCACGCTCGATATCAAAGAGTCGGAACCGTTCAGCGCCGTGTTCAAGGAGAACAGTCGCGAGACCAAGGCCGACGACCAGCTGGTCTACGGCGCAGTCATCAGTCCCAACGATAAGAAACGAACGATCAAAGTCGATGTTCCGCCCAACAAGTACCACGCGCGCAAGATCGGTGGCCGCAAAGGAGCGGAGCACTTCACGGGACCGTGGAACAAGGTATTTGCTCATGCAACGAGGCCGTATCCTCAGTGCACGCCAAAGGTACATCCGGTGAACACAATCATGACCGGAAAAACCAGGGTCCCCAG
>JAKSDA010000057.1 GCA_022360315.1 Pseudomonadota bacterium | reverse complement strand
GCTCGATAACTCCGACATGCCCCGAATTGCGAGACAAATTCCACAAGGTGCGGTTGTTCATATTATTTCACGGTTTGTGAACCGAGCTTATCGCCTCAACACCGATGCTCAGAGGGAAAACTATCTGTCGCGAGCCCAGGCTGCAAGCAAACTCCTGTGCGCTCAAACTCACTATCTGGCATCAGCCGACGCTGTATCAAAAGTACTGTTCGCTCGCCTGGTGAATCCGCACGATCTCGATGTAGGGAACGGTATACTTCGGCGTCAAGTTGAAAAGCTTACACCGTCCCTACGCCCTCGCGCGGTTTTCTGCCAGCCAGGACTCGGAGTATCTCCTGAAATCGGCAGGGATCGCGTAGCTCGCCCTGGTGTACCCGAATGGCGCGATAGTTGAGCCTGTTTCGTCTGCATGGCTTGACTTTCTCCGTGTGTGGTGGGTAACGATGTAGGCTAGATTTTGGATCGCACGGACAACTCATGGTCGCGCCCTTGTGTTGTCATCGATAAGGGAACCCGAGAACCGGGCCATGGTGAGGCAGAGGATGGGCATGGGATCTTCTCCTGTGATCGCGGTGTTTACGTCACAAGGTAAGGTTGACCCCATCGCCAAATAAGGGCGGCTCTCGCGATCCGGCCTCACAGGGAAGATTCAGGCGATTGTTCGAATCTATTCGCCGAACCGATTCGCGAACAGAGGTCAGAACACGTAAAAGCCATTGAAGACTTGATACGACCCGAAACGCGCTCAACGAAATTCAACGAATCGACCCGCGAACTGTTCATCCGGGTCTTTTCGGCGAATCGAGGCCGACATTCACCTGGCAGTTCCGGCAATTGACAAGCGGAAGGCCGAATAGAGCATCACAAATCACGGATGCAAGACGTACCCAAGGTGAATACCTGCCTGAAGCGAGCGGGAATTCGAGCTGAGAGGTTTATCGAGGAACAACACACCGTCTAGAGCAACGAACAGGTTGAAAGTCCAATCATGCGGCCGCCTGATGCTGGATGGTCTGGAGGTTCAGCACAGCAGAGCTGCGGCGTAGATCGTAGAGATTTTTGCGAGTTCCAATGTATCGAGCTCGCGGACCTTTGCGGGCGGAGACGTGGCCTAATCGGTGCTCAATGCCTGTGCGAGCACGGAGCCGTTGGCGTCCTCTCTTGGTGGATTGAAGTGTTCGCAAACGCTTCTGGAGTGGTTCATCACCAGCAATCTTGACCTGGCGACCTCGGCCGGATTTTTGAGTAGTACATTTTTCGCGTAGCGAACATCGCTCACACGCACTTGGGTCGAATACTACGGTCTTGCCCAGCTCGAAGCGTTCAGTTTGGCCGGCCGGACAGGTAATCGTCTTGTCGCGGATGTTGATATCGAAATCTGCCTTGGTAAACAT
>JAKSDA010000194.1 GCA_022360315.1 Pseudomonadota bacterium | reverse complement strand
TACCAGTTCAGCCAGGGTGGGCAATCTCTCTCCCAGTTCGATACGTTCGTAAGCCTCGGCTGAGCATCCCACCGCTTTGGCTGCTGAGGCGATCGTCTGCTCGCATTGATCTCGAGCGTGAGCCAGGTACACACCAAGACGTGAATGAGGCCCATAGGCCCGCTCCTCTGGCTCCTCCCCCATCGCTTCCAGCACACGATTTGCGTCAAATCCCAGTCCGTTGTGCATCCGGGCAAACAGCAACAGAGACGGCAGCTGTCGCCCTCGCTCAATCCGCGCGTAGTAATTCAACGTCCGTCCAACCGCTCCCGCCACTGCTGTCTGAGTCAGGTTTTTCTTCACTCGCGCCAACATCACTTCCCGCCCGAATCGCATATAGCGTTCCACCGTTACATCGTATAGTGGCTCCACTATTTGCCTTGACGCTTGCTGCATTGGCTTTGCTTTTTGCCTCAGCGCTTCCAGCTGTGTGTTGGCATCTACCCCAAGAACCTCGCGTAGCGTTGCCAGCGTGGTCAATGAGCACGGTATCAGTCCTCGTTCCACCCGACCATAAAACTCCCCGGTTATCCCAGCTTGCTGCGCAACCTCTGGTTGCGTCATCTTGCGCTCCCGGCGCGCTTGCCTATAGAAATCGCCGAAGGCTGCATACGGTCGCTTCATCGTGCTACGGTCCTTTTTGTCTCGCCCCCGCCGTGAGCCACTGGGCTGAGCTTGAATTCTGTCGCTACTATCTGCTCTCCGTGACCAGCGATACGTAGCTGTCCTCGCCGATGATCAGATGGTCCAGCACCGGGATCCCGATCAGGTTGCCTACCGCCCGCAACCGGTCCGTCAGCGCCAAGTCTTGCGCGCTCGGCCTGGGATCGCCAGATGGGTGATTGTGAGCAACCACCGCTGCCACCGCCGCTTGCCGAATCAGTGGCCGAAACACCTCCGCGGATGCACCTCCACATGCGTCACGCTGCCCCGTGCAACCTCGAACGTCTCGGTCACGACGTTGCGGGCATCCAATGCCAGTACGACAAACTGCTCCTGCATGCTGCCCGCGAAACGTCCGCGCAGCCGTATGTAAATGTCATTGGAAGAGGCGACTACACGAGCCGGTTGCGGGTCCAAATCGTGGCCAGCCCGCCCTCCATGCCAGTAGCGCGGCGCTCGCTGGCATGGTGCAATTTGCTGATACGTGCCCACTGGGCAACGACAAACTCCCGAGCCAGAAATACCGTTGTCGTTTGGCGTTTCGCCGTTGCTCTCGGGCGGAATGCTACCGTTCGGATCGTCGTCGTCGTCACCATTACTATCAAGAGTGGTGTCGGCTGGAGTCGAATCGACTACCTCGCCATCGTCGAGCGGCTCTTCGTTGAGTAACTGGTCGCGTATCGAGTCGGCGAGGGCGAGCAGAAACGGAGCCGCCGCTCGTCCGCGAAGCTGGTCGAGAACAGCGATCAGCTTCGCGAGGAATGTAATATCCGATGGGTCGCTTTCTGCGAGGTTCCCTTGTTGGCATAGCAGTTCAAGGACATTCACGACCACGGTGAGCACTCTGCGCGTGAACTTGCCGTCGATTCGCTCGCCATGCCGCTGAAGCAAAAACAGCAGATCAGCAAACAGGGTCTCCTCTGGTGATCTCCGGTCCGTGCGAGGATTCTTTCCAGCAGGCACCAACGAAAGGTGAATCCGCCGAGGGTCCACTTCGAGATGATGCAACAGGCGATCGATCTCAGCCCGCAGGGCTGTCACGTCGATCTCATCGTCATCGTCGTAGACGTCAGCATCGATGCGCATCCAGACGTGCTCACTCTCCTCGAGCTCGTCCAATAGCGGTCTCATTGTCTCTACCAGACGAGCTTTTTGCTCGCTGAGCACTTCATTGACAGCGTCTCGAGCAATCACTCCCCGCTCGATCCTGGCCAGAAACTCGCGATAGGAGGACAAACGGAGACAGAACGCTTCAAATCCTCCGGGGTCTTCTGTGTCGAAGGTTCGACCTAGCATCAAGCTCGGGTTCGAATTGGCCAGCACGAATCGAGACAGCTTGCGCGCTACCTCCGAGACATCCTTGGCTCCAATGATCGAGCACATGGCTTCGATGCCATCGTCATCGAAGCGCTCAATCTGCGCCAGAGCAGGTTCAATGCGCGTGCTTGGGGCATCCAGTAGCGGGTGTGGCTCCCGGAGAACTGCGTCTAACTGACCGCTGATGTTGAGGAATCGGGTTGAGGATCTGTTCTGAGAGCTCGCAGTTGTACTAGCGTCTTTGATGGGGTGGGTATCGACCATACTTGCCTCCTTGGCCGAAGTGCTGGAATCAACAGCACTTCGGCCAACTTCGTGGGTTATCTGTACTGCAAACGATGTATCTAAATGGCTCCGTTGGCTCCTGGTATGATTCCAGTGAGACGCTGTCTACATAGCACGATTAGTACAATGTATCAATACAATAAGACAAGGTCTGAATGATAACAAGTGTACAGCTCCGGATGGCGCGGGCAGCTCTGCAGTGGGGAGTACGCGAGCTCGCCGAGAAGGCGGAGTTGAATCCGAACACCGTCACCAGGATCGAAAACGGAAGGGCAGCCCTGTCCGAGACGCTGATGATCTTGCGGCGTGTTCTCGAAGATGAGGGCGTCGAGTTCATCGGAACCGATGGTGTCCGCTTTCGTCACTCGACGGATACGACCACAACCTAGCAAGGCTTCCAGAGCTGCCCCCTGGCCCCCCAGCCCCCCAGGGGGCTAAGTGGCTAGGTGCCGGGCCACCAGGGCGCCGCTAGACTATCCGCCTGCGCTGTAGGTTGCTCACAAGCAAGAATGTCAGACCCCTGTGGAAAACTTGCCCCCTAGCCCCCCAGGGGGCTAAGTGGCTAGGTACCTAGCCGCCAAGGAGGCCTGATGCGAACCATTGCAGTTGTTAATCAAAAGGGAGGCGCCGGCAAAACGACGTTGGCGACGAACCTCGCAGCCGCCGCTCATCTTTCCGGTCATCGGACGTTGCTGCTCGATCTGGACCCACAAGCCACGGCGGTGGACTGGTATCACGCGCGGTCCGATGAGTCGAAGCTGGCCGGGCTGAATGTCATGAGCTTCGACGCCAGACTCAAACCAAACCAGTACAAACATCTGTCAGCCGGATACGACGTCGTCGTGATCGATACGCCGCCCAAACTGGACGTGTCTGTTCATGATCCCAAGGCGCGCTGTGAGCTGCTCGCCGCAGCGTGCCTTGCCGACGCGGTCGTGGTTCCTGTCGAGCCGGCCTATTTCAATCTGTGGGCCTGCGACAACACATTCACGGTG
>JAKSDA010000120.1 GCA_022360315.1 Pseudomonadota bacterium | reverse complement strand
GATCTCAATGGCGACGATCTCATCGATGTGCTGACCTGCGTTCCCAACGATCGTCTTCATCTGTACAGGGGTCGTGGCCCGGGGCGAGGATTCGAGCGGACTCCTCGGGTGTTGCCCAACTACGGCCAGGGCGGGCTGCCTCCTCCGGGGCAGTGGGCAACGCGACCGTGCTCGGCGCCACTCATGCTCGACATCGACGGTGACGGTCGAGCCGAGCTGATGAAGAGCGAGTACGTGAGCGCCCGGGGCGGTTCCATGCGAGATGCGGTGTGGCGCCAGCGATGGAAAGCCCTCGACATTGGGGCCACCACTGCGCGATGGATCGACACGGGCCTGGAATTCGACGACAAGCTGACCACAGCCCGGGAAGACGAGATCTACCGCTGGCTCCTGCTGGGCGGCATCGATGCGGCAATCGCCTTGCCGTACACGCACAAATGGCAAACCAAAACCGTCGACGTCAACGGCGACGGGCATACCGATATTCTGCGCTTCGATGGCACCCGCGCCAACCCGGTTCGCCTGTGGACTAACGTCGGTCGCGGCTTCGGCGACATCCAGAAGGCCACCGGCGGCTCGCCAGTCCTGCGCGGTCGCCCCGAGTGGACCTGGTATCGCATGACGCGCTATTCGTTCTCTCGCGCGCGCGTGGTCGACCTCAATAACGACGGGCTGCCCGAGATCATGGCCCCGATCGGCGATCCCGCGAACAGGCACATCCGCTGGGTTGCCATGCCGATCTCGCGATCCAATCCGTTCGAGCCGACTGTGCTCGGCACCCGCAACACCGCCGAGCTGACCGTGCCTGTCGTGGCAGATATCGATGGCGACGGCACCGGCGACCTGCTCCGCGCCAGCGACGAGGGCGACACCGACGGGCACGGAAACCCGGCGTTTCGGCTGAACGTTCGCTACGGGACCATGGCGCGGGGCCAGCTGGCCCGCACCATCACCAATGGCCTAGGCCAGCGCATCTCGATTCGCTACGACCCTGCCGGGCGAGATGGCAAACGAACGTACGAAGCGCAACGCTCATCGTGTCCGGATCGAACCGTTTGTCTGCGCCGTGTGGGCCCGCTGGTTTCGAGCTACAGCGTCACTGCACTGCGCGACGTAGATGCCGGCATTGGCGATCTCGTGCGCACTCACGACTTCTCGTATCAAAACGCCCGGGTCGGCTGGTACAGCCGCGGCTCTCTCGGCTTCGAGCGGCGCGTGGAAGTCGTACGGGATGGCGCCGACCAGCTGTTGTACGCGACCACCAGGACCTTCGATAACACCACGTACGTTGCCGAGGTCGCCAACACGGGCGTCATGCACTGGTATCCTTACGCAGGCCGTCTCAAAAAACGCGAGACCCGGCTGCCAGTGTCACCATCGCGGCTGAGCGGCATCGAGCGACGGCCCGTCACGATCTACTCGGTGGAAAACTGGCAGATCCTTCGGTCTGACGCTGGGCGCCCGTTTGTGGTGGCCGAACATGTGCGCACGCGGCAGCAAGACCAGGACCCAACGCTTGTCGTCGACTCGGGCGCGGTAGTCCGCGCCGCTTCGCCTCCGTCCGCTCAGATTCTGTCTACCATCGACACCCGCGTGGTGGTCGACCCGTACGGCAATACCACGCGGCGCCACGTGACCTGGTCCAACGGCGACGGTGAGGTGATCGAAGATCTGCTGGTGGACACCGACTTCGAGGTGTCCAGCGCGCGCGCCGAGGAATGGCTGGTCTCGCTGCCCGATGCGATGACCACGACCCGGACCCGGCAGGGCACGACCCAGACGGTTACCGAAGCCTATCGCTACCGGCCAGCAACTTCGGGCGGACCCGAGCCCGGCTGGCTCCTCGCGTCGATCCAGACGCGGGCGACTGCCCCGGTGGCCCGGACCGAGTCGAGCTTTGGCTACGACCAGTATGGCAACGTCACCACCACCGCGCATCACGACGCTGCGGATACCGAACGCACTGAGACCACGTACTACGATAGCCGCGGGTTTGCCCCCACGGCGCTCGAAAACGCCGAGGGGCATCGCTACGAACTCGCCCACGATCCAGTGTACCGGCAGTTGCTCACCGTTCGCGACCCCAACGGCGTCGTGGTCCAGAACGCGTACGATGGGTTTGGCCGCCACCGCAAAACCATTGCGCCGGGACATGTATCGACGACCCGCTACGAGACCAGACCGGCGTCTCCCGACCT
>JAKSDA010000376.1 GCA_022360315.1 Pseudomonadota bacterium | reverse complement strand
CGGGAACGGCTCGCAGCGGCCGATGCAGCTGCTTTCTCGTTGGAAGCCGTGGAAACGCGGCTAGAGGCGCTAACGGTCCGCGTTCGCGCCGCGGCTGCCAAAGACCGCAAGGCCATCATCGAATCGCTCATCCCGGGCGATCAGCCCTATGGCGTCACCATCTGGCCCGACGGCAAGCTCGACATCCGCGGCGGCATCGCGGTGCCCTCGGCCAGCCGAAGTTGTCACAGCACTTGCCAGGCCAGCTTCGATCACACTGCCCGGATGTCCTGCTCCTCAATGAGCTGCCGTCATTCCAGGGCCTTCCGAAGGGGGATAGCCGCTGGTGATGGCCCGGCGGTGGTCTCGCCATTGCCCGGGTTGGGCGGTACGAGAAAACCTTTTGAAAGCCGGGCCGAGTGCAATATTTTCCCCATAAACGCAAGAACCAGGGAACGAACAAGAATGACCAAAATCATCACGGGCGACCACGAACAGGGCCATATGGAGGCGCTTGAGCGGTCGATGAAGGCGGCTGCCGGTTTTATCGAGTTGGGAATCGACCAGAATGGCGGCGTCGCGGTCATGCTGCACAATGATCTCTCGTTCTTCGAAGCCTGCCGCGGCGCGACCCATGCGGGTGCCAGCGGTGTGCCGATCAACTGGCACTTCAAGGGCGACGAGGTCGGCTACATTCTACGCGACTCCAACACCAAGGCGCTCGTCATTCACGCTCATCTGCTGCCCCAGGTCGAAGGCGTGGTGCCTGACGATTGCGCGGTGCTGGTGGTGGAGACGCCGCGCGAGATCGCCCGCGCCTTTGGGATCAGCGAAGAGCGCTGCCAGGTTCCGGCCGGCATGACAGGTTGGAGCCAGTGGGTCGACAGCCACGCGCCCATCGCCGCACCGCAAACGGCGTCGCACGGCATGATGTTCTATACCTCCGGCACCACCGGCCGCCCGAAAGGTGTCCGACGCGAGCCCGTCGACCCGGCGAAGGTGATTATGCGGATGAAACGGGTGTTGGCCGAGGCCTGGGGCTTCACCCGTACGGACATCATCGCGATGATGACCGGGCCGCTCTATCACTCGGCCCCCTACGCCTACGCCAACGTGGTCACGCAGTTGGGCAGCACGCTCGTGATGCAGCCACGCTTCGATGCGGAGGACTTTCTGCGGCTGGTCGAGAAGCACCGGATCAGCCATGCGCACATGGTGCCGACCATGTTTGTGCGCCTGCTGGCGCTGCCCGACGAGGTGAAGACGAAATACGATCTGTCCTCGCTCGAATTCATCACCCACGGGGCCGCGCCCTGCGCGCCCGAGGTTAAGCGCCAGATGATCGACTGGATGGGCCCGGTGATCAACGAGTATTTCGGCGGCACCGAGATCGGCATCGTCACCTATGCGACGAGCCAGGATTCGGTCGAAAAGCCGGGCACTGTGGGCAAGGCGGTGACCGGCGCGCGCATCGAGATCTTCGATGAGGACGGCGCGCCGCTCGCCGCCGGTGAGATCGGCGAGGTCTACGTCGTTGTGGATGGCATGCCCGACTTCACCTATCAGGGGCTCGACGAAAGACGGGCCGAGATCGGCCGCGACGGGTTGGTCTGCATCGGCGATATCGGCTACCTGGACGATGACGGGTTCCTGTTCCTGTGCGACCGCAAGATCGAGATGGTGATCTCCGGCGGCGTCAATATTTACCCAGTGGAGATCGAGGCCAGCCTGATCACCATGCCGGGCGTGAAGGACTGCGCCGTCTTCGGCATTCCCGACCAGGAGTTCGGCGAGGCGCTCGCTGCCTATGTCGAGCCGGAAACCGGCAGCGAGATTGCGGCCGACGACGTCAAGGCGTTCCTGCGCGGCCAACTCGCCGGCTACAAGGTGCCCAAGCTGATTGAGTTCGCCGACAGCTTGCCCCGCGATGATTCCGGCAAGATCTTTAAGAGAAAGCTCCGCGAGCCCTATTGGGAAGGCATGGACCGGCGGATTTAGCGGTCGAGCTTTTGTCTAGGCCCGCATGACTTTCACAATACCGTAACCGACGAAATCGGTCATCCCAAGTAGGTTCACTCGCACTGGCTACGATATCATCTCCCCTTACCACCGGTGCTGGCGCGCGCCGCGTCGAGGAGGGTTTGTATCTCGGCGCGCCGTTCGTCGGCGGGCGCGACTTCGTCGAGGATGGCCAGGGCTCTGCGCAAAGGCGGTATGGCGCGAACCGGACGGTCGTTCTCCATCATGCACGTCCCATGCTGGATCAGGGCGCTCGCGACGTCGACATGAACGCGGCCGAAAACCGCCTCGCGGATCGCGACCGCGCGCGTATAGCCCTTGTCGGCGGATAGGACAGCGCTGCTGCGGCAGTCGAGATCGGCCAGGTTCAGGACGGCCTGGGCGACGTGGGGATGGGTTTCGCCATGGGTCGCGTGGAAAACAGCCAGGGCGCGTTCGAAGTGCGTCCGGGCCGCGCTATGGCGATCCAGATCGCGCAGCAGCTTGCCCACGTTGTTGAACGAAATACCAACATGCAGGTGAGACGGGCTATACACCTTCTCGCGGATGGCCAGGGCCCGCGATCGCAAGGCCAGGGCCAGGTCGAGATCACCCTGCAGCGCGACAATGCCGCCGAGATTGTCGAGCACGATGGCGAATTTGGGGTGCTCGGGACCCATGCTCTGCTCGACGATGGCTCGGGCTTGCTCGAGCGCCTGGCGGGCGTCGTCCAAACGCCGCAGGATCGCTGCCGCGGTGCCCGCGTTTTGCCAGTAGCGCCCGGTCATGGGGTGCTCGGCGCCGAGCTCGCGGCGCGCGATATCGACCGCGCGACGAAATACCCGATAGCCCTCCTCGGCCTGACCCCGTCGGGTCAGATTGCTGCCCAAGTCGTTGAGGACCTCGGCGGTCTGATGACTATCCGGGCCGTGCAGCGCCTCGACCAACTGCAGCGCTTGTGCGAGGCTATCGCCAGCGTCGTCGTAGTGGCCGGCCACGGACAGCACGGTCGCCCTGGCGCGCAGCCAGCGCAGCCTGGGCTCGGGCACTGGGCCAATGCTGGCCAGCGCCGACTGACCGAAATGCAACCAGGTGAGAGCTTGCTTTGGCCGGCCCATATCGGTCGCGGCGAGTGTGACCAGCTCGGCCCATACCGCTACTCGGCGCCGGTCGTCCCGGGCTCGCGAAGCGGCTTCGAGCGCGTCGTAGAGTAGCGTCTCGGCGGCCTCGGCATCGCCCGATTGGCGGGCCAGGACGCCTCGCCAATAGCCGAGCTCGGCGCGGGTCGGTGGGTACTCTAGCCGGTCGGCGGCTGCCGCGAGCGCCTCGGCTCTCGCCTTTGCCTCGCCGTAATTGCCGACATCGTGGAGCGCTTTGAGCTCGGCCAGCCCGGCGCCGAGCTCGGCCAGCTGGGCCTTTTCTTCGTGTCCCTCCACGGGTGGTACCGCGGCCAGCAGAGCTTCTCGATCCGCGCATCGCTCGAGCCGCAAAAGGCCGTGCGTCGCCTCGACCGCGCGATCGATAGCGGCGCTGCCGGGCTCGCCCGCGAGCAGGGTCGCCAGCGCCTCGAACTGGTCGAGCGCGCGATCCAAACACATCATTCGCCGGTCGAGCAGCGCGGGCGACTGGATCCGGCGCACGTGGGTGGCCTCGCAGGCGGCGCGGTGCGCGGCGGCCCACCTCTGGCTGTACTGGTCGAGGCGTGATTGGACCTGCGCTGCCGTATTGTCCGCGTAGCTCTTGCCGGTGCTGAGAAAGCGGTCTCGAACTCGCTTCTGCACCTCGGCGTTCCACATCGCGGCCACCTGCTGCTCACCGCTCCGGCATAGCTCGCGATCGTGTCCGGTGCTGCCGAGCACCCACGCTCCGGCGATGGCAATTGCGCTCAGCGCGACCGCGGCCACAACTTGATAGCGACGCGGGAGTAGATCTCGGCTCAGCTCGAATAGCAGCGCCTCCATGGACGGGTAGCGATCATCGGCTCGAGCGCGCAGCCCCCGCTGCAGCAGCCGCCGCAGTCGAGCCGGCGCGCGCATCTCGACCGGAAACGAGATCCGGCCGGCGTCGATTTCCGCTGCTAGGCCGGCGATGGTGCGGCCCGAAAACGGTCTTCGGCCGTATAGGGCTTCATAGAGCGATACGCAGAAACTGAACTGATCCGAGCGTTCATCGGCACGTTGGCCGGCCAGCTGCTCGGGTGCCATATACGCAGGAGTGCCGAGGATCGTCCCGGTCGCGGTAAGCCGGGTCGCGGCCGGGACGACCGAGCTGCCCGGTCGGTCTCGCTGGCCGGCTCCGGCCTTGTCATCGCCATCGCCATCGCCATCGCACGCATCGCCGCTGTCGCTCTGTGCAGGGCGAACGCCGCCAACTTCGCGCTGGTGAGCCAGCCCGAAGTCGCTGACGTGTGCACGGCCGTCGTCGCTCACCAGAACGTTCTCGGGCTTAAAATCGCGATGAATAACGCCAGCCGCGTGCGCGGCTGCCAGGCCGTGACCGGCGTCGAGAAATATCCGTCGGATGTCCCGCCACGACCGCGGATGGCGGGCGAGCCACGCCGACAGAGTCTCGCCGGAGATGAGCTCCATGGCCAGCAGCACCCGACCGTCGTGGGTCACGACATCGTGGATCGTCACGATGTTGGGGTGGGAGAGCCGGGCCAGCGCCTGCGCTTCGCGCAGAAAACGGGCCTTGCTCGCGGAGTCGTCGTCAGCGCCCCGGGCCAGGGCTTTGAGGGCGATCTTGCGCTCCAGCTCGGGATCGTAAGCGGAGTAGACCGTGCCCATGCTGCCCGCACCGATGAGGTCGAGGACCACGTAGCGTCCCACGACCGAACCGCGTCCGATCCGATCCGATCCGACCGAACCGAGCGAGCCGGCCGAGCCGGGCGGATCGGACTCTTTGGCAGGCCTTGGCAGGATGGTGTGGGTCAGGGCGGGAGCGGCAGCCCGATCCCCTGCTTCGCTGGGATCGACCATGACCATGGCAAACGCGGCCATGGCTTCGTTGCACGCCGGGCAGTCGTCGAGATGCGCCTGGACAGCCTCGACGACCCTGGAGTCGAGCAGTCCCTCGACGAACTCGACCAAGGTGTTCTCGTCAGGACAATGCAAGATTGAAGGGATAGACTGGTCGAAATCGTCTGTCCGTATCAACTTGAACTTCTGCGGTCATCACCGTTACAGTTCTTTACTGCTCACCGCTCTGACACGTGTCTCCATCGTCGTCGCACAACCGACCCGACCTGGCTCTGGTAACGTCGTTTTTGGCCGCACTCGAGCCGACAGCGCGCAAGCATTGGCAGGCGCGCACCGAGTTGAGCGACGAGCTCGGCGCCCTATTCGCGGCCGGGCGAGCGACGTGGTCGGAGCTTGAGCTTGCACCGGAGATTTTTGCCGCGCACCTGGCCCGTTGTCTGGACCCGGACGAGATCGATCGAGGCGACGCGGCGCTGAGCCAGTTGCGCGGCGAGGATCTCTATCTGGCCTGCGCGTGCACCACGCAGGTGCCCGGCAGCATGGCGGCGTTCGAGCGCGAGTTCCGCGGCGTTATCGACGCGTTATATCGGCGCTGGCGTTTTCCTCGCATCGAACGGGACGATTTACTCCAGCTTGCCCGGCAAAAGCTGCTCGTCGGCGACGGTATCGGGGAGCCCAGGTTGGCCCGCTACGCCGGTCGCGGCCGCCTGCGCAACTGGCTACGCATGACCGCATCGCGGCTCCTCATCGACGCCTCGCGGCGCAAGATCGACGCGGCTCGGCAGAGTGCGTCGGACGAGCAGCTCGCCGCGCTTCTGGTCGCCGATAGCGATCCTTATCAGGCGGTATGGCGTCAGCGCGACCAGCCGCGTATCAAAGCTGCAGTGGAGCGCGCGCTCCGCGCCCTGCCGCGCGGCGAGCGCTCGCTGTTGCGCTACCGCTTCGTTTACGGCCTCGCTGTCGAGGAGATGGCCCGCCTACGCGGAGTCCATCGGGTCACTGTATCTCGCTCGCTGGCCCGGACCCGAAAGCGCGCACTCGAAAACGTACGCCGCGAGCTCGCCGAGGAGTTGGAGGCGTCTGCCAGCGAGATCGAGAGCATTCTCCGCTTTTGCAATACCCAGCTCGACCTCAGCCTGGAGCGCATCCTCGACTCGCACGGCTAACCTGAAACCTTTCGCAAGTGGTTGGTTTTTCATGCGTGCATGATGCGGCCTTGGTGGTCGGGGCGGACCTGAAACCCCGTCATCAGCAACCACAGGTACCAGTGTGTAACCGAGAGATTCTGCGGAGGCTTTGAGGCGCGTCTGTTGGCAAGAGGTTTGCCGGCAGCGCATGCCTTCCTTCCCTGGATTTCTTGACCTTGCGCATGGCCGCATAGTAGCGATGAAGTCGGGAAACGGCTGGCACCCGAAGCCGGCGGAGCAAAGGCGGCCAGTGCTGGAAGAGAAATTCAGGAGGGAACCATGACCGTGCGCAGACAGGGGCTACTCATGTCACCGCAACTTCTGAAGGTAGTGGACAGAGCGAGCAAAGACCCGAAGGTAGGATTCAACTCGCTGGCGCACTTGCTGAATGAGGCAGCACTAAAACGGGTATTTGGCCGGATTCGCAAAGATGCAGGAGTCGGGGTGGACGGCGTAGACAAAGAGGCGTATGCGGAAAACCTGGGCACGGGAGGTATCTCCCGTGCCTACTCGACCTTAGCGATCGCAGTGGCTTTCGATCCACTTCAAGCGGCCCGTCCCGAGTTTCCGCTCTCTGAAGAGAGCGTTTTTTAGTAAACGCGTCGCGACTTCTCGCGCCTTACTGTACTCACCAACGAGAAGATAGGCCCTTGCCAAGATGAGTCTCGTCACTCCTCTCCCACAATACCTTTGGATCTCCGATCTATCTATCTTTGATGTCAGCTTAGGCGCTGAAGTTAGCAACTGTAGGATGGCCCTTCGAATTTTGCCTTAATCCCAAGTGATTACCATCAGGGTCGCTAAAAAATGCCAACTTAACACCTTTTGCGACCTCCTCAATGGCGCTCACCTCGACCCCCTTTGCAATGAGATTATTGCGCGCGAATTCGATGTCATCTACCACGAATGTCGTTACTCCTCCGGCCGTTCCCACATTCGACGCAGATAAATTCAAACCGATTGCGACATAAGGTATTCCCACCCTGAGTTGAACCCACGTTTCAGTGGTAAACCTATCGTCAACGGTTAAACATAGCTTGTCTCTATACCACGACACACTTGATTCCAAATCAGAGACGTCAACCTTGGCAACAATCGCATATTTTCCGATACAATCTGACAGTTTCATAGATAATCCTTTGTGTACCGATGCTGGAGAGTCCACTATTTGTCAGGCCCCATAGTGCAACGCTCTCCGAGTTAACGCGTTCCCCGGCAACTTGAATTGCCAGAATGTCATTTCTCTAATATACGAATTACCCTGAAGTTGCAATGCCAAAACTTATAAATGAATCGATCCACAATGCCTTGCACAAATCGACCATAATGGCTGCATTACAGGTCAGATTTTTACTCAAAGTAAAAGGATCGTGAGGCAGAATACGCGTCGATCCTACCTTGGTAATCTCGGGTACGAAGTTCCGATGAGGCTGAGGGCGAAAATTGACCAAGACGGATAATCGATTGCGAGTGGTGAGCCACAGGAAACCATACTCCTATACGCGGAGAGAGTCTCACATCGGGCTTGATCCCCCTTCGAGGCGATTTAGGCAATGTAGATGTATCAGTAATATGGATGGAGCGAGGGGAAACAAACCTCGAGTACGAAGTGTTTGATGATGAGAGTGAGCGCGCTTTTTGAGGATACGCAATCACGAAAATCGATGGAAATGGTGAGCGGGCAGCGACGCTTGGGCCTTTGGACCAAGCGTCGCCTGCCATCGCCGGTCCAGTCTCCTGGAGTGCTCGGACAGGTAAAGGGTTCGTTCGCTGCGCTCGCCGGCTTCGCCGCCCTTGACCTGTCCTGCGCGCTCCAGGGGCGCTGGCGCGTGGGCGAGGGCAGACGGGTGCCTTCGGCGAGGGGTCAGACTCCGGGTGTCCCGGCCGGCTCTGGTGAGCTGCACCTGCCTATACGAAGGTTCGTTACCCGCTGGAAGGCGCCGCGATAGCCGATTCCGTTCCCCGGATCCCTATAGGCGGAATTCGGAATCGCTTGGTGGACGGCTCAATAATCGCTGGTCAGGATGGAGAATTGACGGCAAGTGCAGGCCAGCGTCTGTATCAAGGACGCGGCCTGCACAAAGGAGCTCAGCAAGTGCTTGGCCCAAGGTGGCGTTGCGGATATGGCAGACGGCACGAAGCTGGCGGCGGGTCATGGGCGCAGAGGCGTCGCGCAGAGCTCGTTCGATTCATTGCTCGGCGGTGAGCTTGATGGGAGATGGCTCTAGGGCGGAGCTGGCGTCGGCCGAACGCAGCCGGACTGCTGAGATTCTTCGCTTTTGCCTTCACGACCGCCGGGATGGAATCCTAGCTCGGTTAGTACACCCCTGATGAGAGTGAGCATCAGCATGACATCGGATTCCTTGCCTTCTGCTGCTTCTGTCATCTTGTGCACACGATCCGGATCTTCTGGTAGGCGAGTGCCAGTTTTATCTCGTCTGGCAATTTGGGTATGCGAGCTTAAGATGAGACCGCGAGGGTTCGTACTTCTGTATCGCCTGGCGATCGAATCGACTTTTTTGGCCGGCGCGCGCTACGCCTCGGCGGATGCCTCGTCCTCCTAACGTGTAGGCAACACAATCCCGTGGTGCCGTGCTGGTAGGGATCGCAGCAAGCCGGCTGGCCGCCATGGGACGTCTTTGCGGACTGCGACGGATCAGGCGGACGAGCCGGTCTTCGCGGCCGCGATTTGCAAACTCACCAGAGGTCGCGATGAAACAGTATTTCGTCTTTCTATGTTTTCTCAGCGCTGCGTGCAGCCAGGCCGTGAAGGTCGAACGTGATTACCATGTCGTCTCGGCGTCCGAGCCGCTCGTCGAGGATACTGGTATTCGCTACGGCGGACTGGTCACTCAGCACGCCGATTTAGCCGTCGATAGCCAGGGAACTCCCCACATCAGCTACAAGGGTTATAGCGACAGCAACAACGGGCTGCAATACGCCTATCGCACCGATGCCGGCACCTGGGCCGAGGAAGCAGTAGATACCAGGTTTTCGTCTGGCAGAAACTCGTCGATCGCGGTGGACCCCTCGGGCCGAATCCACATAAGCTACGGCGTACCCGGCGGGCGAGCTGGTCTGCAAACCGATCTAGAGTACGCCTACCGCGACCCCGGCGGCGCGTGGCACATCGAGCACGCCGATGCCTCGCCCGCGATACGGCAGGGCAAGGAGTCGTCGATCGCGGTGGATTCGCAAGGCGGCGTTCACGTGAGCCACCGAGCCTTTGTCGACGCCACCGGCGAGACGCAAGTCCGCTACACCTATCGCTCGACCGATGGCCAGTGGACGCCGCGCGTCGTCGACGTGGCCGGGGTCACCTACACCGCGATCGCGCTTGGCGCCGATGATTCGGCGCATATTGTCTACAGCGAGTGGGGCTCGGCAGAGGTGAGGTATGCTTACCAGCAGGGCGACTCATTTGCCATCGAGACCGTGGGTTCGGGCAGGGTGACCGGACGCTCGGTCGTGGCCGTGGACGAAAGCGGCGTCGTATACGTCAGTTACTACGATTTCGATTCGCGCCAGCTTATGTACGCGGAGCGGATCGGCGGGCAGTGGCAAACGCGGCGCGCGTCCTCGCCGACGGGCGAGGGCCAATACAACGCCGTGGCCGTGGGACTGGCAGGTCGGATGCACCTGGCCTACGGTAGCGGCCACGACCTTGCTGTCCACCACGGCGCCAAGTCGCCCGGCGCTGACCTTGCCACCCAGGTATGGGATCCGGCCGGTGGCTTTGACCTATCCTTGGCGACCGACTCGAGCGGCGCGGCGCACGCGCTTTATCCCGCCTCAGACTACCCTCATACCTTGCAGTATGCATACTGGCCGGCCAGGAGCCTGACCATCGAGGACACCGGCATCACCTACGGAGGTTTGGTCACCATGCATAGCGCGCTGGCCGCGGACAGCAATGGCATCCCGCACCTGAGCTACATGCATTTCAACGACGACCTCGGCCTGCGCTACGCCTATCGTGACGACCGCGGCGCGTGGACCGAGGAATCGGTGGATCCGAGCTTCTCGTCCGGGAGGTACTCAGCGATCGCCGCGGACAACGCGGGAGAATCCATATCAGCTACGCTGTTCCCGCAGGGGCGAGCGGCATTTACACCGATCTCAAATACGCGTATCGCGACCCGAGTGGACCGTGGCATCTGGAGTACGCCGAGAGCTCGCCGACCGAGCGGCTGGGCAAGCACTCCTCGATCGCGGTGGATCGCTCCGGCGGAGTCCATGTGAGCCACCGCGCCTACGTGGATGCCACCAACACGATGAGGGTCAAATACGCGTATCGGTCGCCCGCCGGGCAATGGCAGGCGGTCACGGTCGAGGACCTGCCGGTGGACCACACTGCGATCGCGGTCGACAGCCAGGGAGTCGCGTACATCGCGTATAGCCATGCCTACGACGACGTGGTCAAGCTCGCGCGTCAGAGCGGCGACTCGTTCTTGGTCGAGACTGTGGCCCCGGGCACGGTCTCGAGTCGATCGGCCGTGGCCGTCGGCGACGACGGCGTCGTGCACCTGGCGTTCTACGACGTTACCAGCCGCAAGCTCATGTACGCCGAGGGAGCGAGCGGCGCATGGACCGTGCACGAGGTCGAGCCGAACAGCGACGAAGGGCTGTACCACTCGATTGACCTCGCCCCCGACAACTCGGTGCATATCGTGTACGGGAGCGGATCGAACTCCCCGCTAAAACACGCCACCCGGTCGGTGGGCGGATTGTTCCATACGACGGAGTGGGATCCGCAAGGAGGATTCTATCCTTGGCTGGCCGTGGATCCGAGCGGCGCATTGCACGCTCTTTACCCCGCCGGGGTGTACCCCTACTCCCTGACCTACGCGCGCTATGGCTACTAGACTTCTGATACTTTCAATTAGAAAGGGCCTTCATTCGATGAGATTCTTCTATAGTAATATTATCCTGTTGGCAGGATTCGCCAGCTGCTCAGCACCCGAAAAGGGCGGCTCATACTCCGATGAGCTGCTCATATCCGAGCCGACCCGCGACCATGGCCAATGGTCAAACATAGCAGAACCAACTCCACTTGGTATTGATCACCAATCTGCGAGCGCGGCCAGCCCCTCACACGGGTGCCAAGACGGTTGGGTCGATTCGGATCGCGGTCTGTGCTGGCAGAATCCAGCCCGCGATTTGTCCGCGGATTTACGCGATGCACATGACTATTGCGCCGGGCTGGGACGGGGCTGGCGATTACCAAATATCAATGAACTCCTTTCGCTGGTACGAGGATGTGACCAGAGTCAATGCGGGTTGAGTGATCCAGATTGTTTGCATACAGGCTGTAAGACAGGATGTAATCAATGCGCTTTGGACGGTGGACCGGACGCGGGCATTTATTGGCCCGATGCGCTGGCGGGCCCTGTCAACGATGGTTATTGGTCGTCGTCTCGCGTGTCGGGGCATCAGTCGGCCTGGTTGATCAATTTCAGGTGGGGTGGAGTCTATAGAAATTATATATCTGCCGAAAATCCACACTTGCGGTGCGTGAAGCAGCTGTGTGAATCAGTCGACCAATGCGTGGACGGCGACGGATGTTGCCCGAATGGATGCGACCACCTGAGTGATGATGATTGCGAAATATCATGTGAGGGGAATTGGTACGATTTGGATAGTGGTCTGTGCTGGCAGAATCCAGCCCGCGATTTGTCTGCGGATTTACGCGGTGCACATGACTATTGCGCCGGATTGGGACAGGACTGGCGATTACCAAATATCAATGAACTCCTTTCGCTGGTACGAGGATGTGACCAGAGTCAATGCGGGTTGAGTGATCCAGATTGTTTGCATACAGGCTGTAAGACAGGATGTAACCAATGCGCTCTGGACGGTGGACCGGACGCGGGCATTTATTGGCCCGATGCGCTGGCGGGCCCTGTCACCGATGGTTATTGGTCGTCGTCTCGCGTGCCGGGGCATCAGTCGGCCTGGTTGATCAATTTCAGGTGGGGTGGAGTCTATAAAAATTATATATCTGCCGAGAATCCACACTTGCGGTGCGTGAAGCAGCCGTGAATCAGTCGACGAATGCTGGCAGAATCCGGCATCCGATTGGCCCATCGATTTTTCCGCGCTTTGCCATGCCCCTGAACGTATCGCTCAATACAGGTCACCGTATGACCGGTCAGAATTGGCCAAAGAATGCAGAGCTCGCCATTGAATGACCGGGTTCGACGGGAGCGCCCCTCATCATGGACGGATGGCGCTTCAGCATCACCAGTGACCCGGAGCCAGCCGGCGACTACACCATGACCCCGCCCGCGCCGGTGATCGTAGTCGCTCCCCGGGCCGGCATGGCCGGGCAGCCAGCAGCCAACGCCGAACACGGCGAGGCTATCGCCGAGATTCTGTCCGCGATGTGGCCCGGCTCAGGCCGGCAAGAGGACTATCTGCGCCGGGCCATCGATCTTCCCCATCACCTCCAGCACGATCTCAATGTCGATCCCGGCGAGCCCATTGCAAACCTGTTGCGCCGCCACAGTCCGCACGTGCGCGGCCAGGTCAGGCGCGTGTTGTGGCTCGACTGGGGCACGCGTGGCACGGACGTGGATCAACCTCCGCTCAAGGTCGTCGAGCTGCGCGCCTGGTTGCGTTTTGCGAGCCAGTTTCTGGCTGCCCACTGCCCCGCTGACCTGCGTGTGGTTGCCTATCTCGCCATCGAGACTCCCGGTGTGACAAAATTACTGCGATCATCGAAGATGCACGCCGGCAGCCCTGGGCCCTCAAGCTCGAACTCTGGCTCGAAGAAATGCGCCCAGGCCGAGTATCAGAAGACCATCTGCTCAAATATCTGATCAATCATACTCAGTGCGATCCCAACCATCACGTCGAACTCGCTCAGCTCCTGCGCGAGGAGTGTGGCGGCGATCGCGCGGCCCGCCCGGGCGGCCGGCTAACCTTCACCCATACCCGGCGAATCGAGCAGCTGCACTGGCCGCACGAGGTCCAGGACCCGGAGCCGGGCATTGACAGGCAGCGCCCCGACGGACCTCGTGGATGGCTCGACCAGGCGATCGAATTCTGGCGCGACCAGTACACCGCTGACGACCAGCGTCGGCTCGCGGACGATCCCGATTGGCAGCACAGCCCGGCTCGGCGCCAGCTCGAAATCGAGCGGGCCCTGCTCGATCTGTGGCGCGATCCAGTGCCCGCGGCCCACGCTCTGCACGACCGCCCACCAGGTCACGCTCAGTCCGTTCTGGCTGGCTCGATGCGCGGTCAGCAATCATCAGTACCGGGTCTTCCTGGAAGCAACTGGACGCTCTGAGCCCCTCTACTGGCACGATCCTCGATTCAATCAGCCGAGCCAGCCTGTGGTCGGCGTGTCGTGGCACGACGCCAGCGCTTATTGCCAGTATTTTGGCCACGACCTGCCCACCGAAGCGCAATGGGAGTACGCTTGCCGGGGCGGCGATGAACGCGGTCCGTGGCCTGCGGTCCAGGGCGGCGAGGCCGCACTGGGCGATTACGCCTGGTACAATGAGGAGATCAGTAGGCAAGCTCATCCGGTAGGGACCAAGAGGGCCACCGCGTTCGGGCTCCATGACATGCACGGCAATGCCGATGAATGGGTGCGCGACTGCTACGCTTCTTATGATATTTGGCCGCAAACCGACCCTACGGGGACTACCGAGGAACCACTAGCAAGCCGCGCTCATATCAGCGCTGCGTCGCATAAGCGCGGCACACGCCGGCGACTTCATCCGAGTGGGCAGCAAAGCCGGGGACTGGAGGCGGCGTGTGTTCAAGAGGCGATGGTCGTGGCCGAGCTGTCACGACCTCAAGGGGAGAAAGCAAGCGCCGTCGGTCCCCTCGTCAGCCAGTTCGGTGGCCTGACGGTAGCAGTTCATGCGCCGCGGTGGCGCGTCGCTACGAGTCTTTGAGATTCTTGCGGATGTGTTTTTGGACGTCCAGGGGAAGAGAGCGAAGCGCGCGTGTGAGTTGCTCGGGGTCCAGACCGGCCAGACGCTGCTCGGGGTCCAGACCGGCCAGACGCTGCTCGGGGGTCACCCGCCGCAGCAGTTCGTCGGGGTCCAGACCGGCCAGACGCTGCTCGGGG
>JAKSDA010000111.1 GCA_022360315.1 Pseudomonadota bacterium | reverse complement strand
AGGGCACCGAACCGGGCCGCATCGGCATCGTACTTCGGGTCGGCGGTGTCCGGAAAGTCGAACTGGTCGGTGAAGGCCGGGTTTTGCGTCACCTGAGACCGGGTTTCCTCGTGCCAAACCTCGCCGTTGACCGTCAAGAATACCGACATGGGCACCGACACGCCGCCTCCGGGATCATCGACCCAGTCGAAGAAATGCACCTCGATGAGAATATCGCGATGCAGGTGGTCGTTCTCCATGGTTTGGACCTTGGCGATGCGTCCGGTGACCGGGTTGACGTGCACCGAGATGGGATACACGTCGTCGGTGATCACCAGGAGTTCATGAACGACGCCGCCGTGCAGGTCCACGTCAGGATCGCCGAGGAGGCTAGTATTTTCATTAACCATGGCCAAGAGCACGTGTGGATTGAGCAACATGACCTGCTTGCGCACCGCGGCCCAGCGGGCCGAGGGCATATCAGTGGTCGAGGATGCAGTACCGGTCCGCCATCGAAGTACGGACGGTATGATTGCGGCGAAAATCTGGCCACCTTGCGGCGCTCGCTCGACCTGTTTCTCGCGCTGGTGCATCGAGGGCGTCCTGAAGAGAACTGAGTACTCTTTCGGGAATTTCCGGACTCATTCGGGCAGGCACGTCGTCGAATATCGGACGCCCCCCGAAGTACTTGAGCCCGAATCAACTTTGCCGCCTTCGCGATGCTTGGCCGGCGGTTTAACCCCCGCATCCCTGAGTCTGGCCCCACCCTTTATCGGTTCTTCGACGCCTACGACTCCGTCAATGTCGCGACGGCCGTGATGTCCACACCATCCAGGCTTACGCGCGGCGAAGCCAGACGCATACACCAAGGCCAACCACCGCCGGGACCGTTGGCCGCCGTGCGCCAGGCCATCGCTGATGTGCGCCAGCGGTACGAGGGTTTTGAAGGGGACTTCGTACACGCCAGACGACGGGTTATTCATTATGAGTTTTGGATCGGCTCTTAGCTCGGCGCGTATCGACGACGAGTTGACCCGGGGGTATATCGCAGCGATCGCACCTCTCGATAAACCAGGTTGGAGGAGGCCGATCAGGTAGGATTAGTTACAGACCTGAACCGTGTCGACTCGATTTCCCAAGAACGAACGGATCGCAATGCCGCCGACGAGATTCGTGTCGTTGAAAACCTGAGTCACACTGTTGAGCAAGGTCTCGCCGTCCTCGTCAAACAGCCGGCCAAGGACCTCGCCGCCACCGAGGAACTCGATCTCGACGTAGTACCATTGCTCGCGGAATGTGTGCGACGAGCGGTTGAGCTGCTGGAAGCCCCAATTGGCGTTGTTCTGGAAGCGGATGTCCCTTGTGTTGCGAGCTAGGATGAATGAGCGCGCTCCGCTGCCATTCGAATCAAAGGCCAGGTAGGCCCGTCCGCCTGTCGCGTATACCCACCAACTCAGCGTGTCGCCGGGGTTGCCAACTGTCACGTTACCGTTGTAGTACCAGCCCATATCCCTGAGGCTGAAGCTTCCGTCGTGGGCAAGCGAGTCCTTGGTGCCGACTCCGCCAGAGCCTCTAAATCCCCAATTCGGATTGGGCCAGGGACCCTCGAAGTCCTCTACCACTTGGCAACTGCTGATCGGAACAAAGCGAACTGCGTCCGCCCCAACAACGGCATGCGCGGCCAAACCTTGGGTCGAGATCTCTACATAGCCATCTGTTTCGGCGGCAAAGGAGAACGTGCCCAGGACGTACCACTCGCCATGGGTACCGGTTTCGCAGTCCTGATCGACCGTGACGGTCGATTGTCCGCCCTCATAGACAATCGTATGAGGTACTTCGGTATCGCGCGGGCTAAAGCACGAATTCCACACCGAGACTTCATACTCGCCTGCCTTGGTTATCTCGGGAGTAAACCGATAGCTGTCCGTAACGCCCTTACGCGCGGTCGCGTACACCGATACGGTGCCAAAATGCTCGGTCGCTCCAATCGCTTCGTTCCAATCGCCGTTGCTTGAAGTGCCGGGATCTCCGTTATCGACGACGATCACGCCTTCGCGCAGAAAACGAGCGCCATCGACGCCAATGTACGAGCCAGCGGTGAGGCCGGCGTCCGAAATCTCGAGGTACCCGCTATCGCCCGCTGCAAACGGAAACGTACCGAGTTCTAGCCACTCTCCGTGGCTCCCAGTGTTGCAGTCCTGATCTACTTCAATGGTAGTGGTGCCGCCATCATAGACGATGGTGTGGGGCACATTGGTGTCGCGTGGAGAATGGCAATTGTTCCACACCATAACTCGGTAGTCACCAGGACCTGCGAAATTGGGGGTGAATCGATATGTATCGACCTCTCCACCGGCCTCGGCAAAGCGACCCTCGTTGCCAAAATGCTCTGTGGCGGCGCTAGCCTTGGGCCAGTTGCCAGTAAAACTAATTTCGGCCCCAATCTCGTGGTGATGGTTGTCGATGATTATATCGGGCTGTCCTCGCTCGGTTACAGCTGCGCTCGCTGCCCGCCCGGTCGCCAATAGGCTAGCACTTTCCGGCTCAGTGACGGCTTTGGTCGAAGTACTCTCATTCAATGGTACGCCATCCTCGTCCATGGTGACGCCCTGTTTAGTGGACGCTATCGCATCATCTATCGCGGATTCCTCTCCAGCTTCGAAAGGCTGCGCGCAAGCGCCAACCAATAATCCCATTCCGGCAACGATCGTAAACAATCTTTTTCCCGTTGAGCTCATCTTTTTGGAATGCATGGGAGCATACTTAGCACAATCGGTGATACGCGCCATTACAAGCCATTACAGGGTCAAAACGATTATAAATGCCACTGTTTGTACCGAATGATCATTATTCTAGACAGTCCGGCAATTGGTGATTTCGAACCGGTTGGCCGATTCTGCATTCGGGGGCTGGCGCATAGCCCCTGTTGGCAGAGTCTGTGCCGGAGCCGGCCATCCAGCGTCGGTAGCAGAAGGGGTAATAATCGTAGTGAGTTTAGGAGCATGGACGAGTTCCATGTCGAGGAACCATGGAACTCGTCCACATTTCTGTACAAAGGGTCCTCATAGTGTCCAGTTAAGCAGACGATACAGACGAATATAGGCCTCCAAGTTGGAGCGACAAGCGATCAACGAACGGATCGCCGCGGCCGGCGAGCGCTTGGAAGCGAGCGGTAGGGCGACCGCAACGCAACAGGCATCGGCGGCAGTCGAGACATCGCGCCGACGTGTAACGTTGGCGACATGGGCCGAGTGGGCAGTAAAGCTGGAGGCTGGAGGTGGGCGAGCCCCAGTTGGCGGCGTGTGTTCAAGAGGCGATGGTCGTGCTCCGAGCTACGCGACCTCAAGGGGAGAAAGCAAGCGCCATCGGTCCCTTCGTCAGCCAGTTCGGTGGACTGGTGGTAGCGGTTCATGCGCCGCAGTGGCGCGTCGCTACGAGTCTTTGAGATTCTTGCGGATGCGTTTTTGGACGTCGAGGGGAAGAGAGCGAAGCGCGCGTGTGAGTTGCTCAGGGTCCAGACCGGCCAGCCGCTGCTCGGGGGTCACCCGCCGCAGTAGTTCCTCGGGGTCCAGACCGGCCAGCCGCTGCTCGGGGGTCACCCGCCGCAGCAGTTCATCGGGGTCCAGACCGGCCAGCCGCTGCTCGGGGTCCAGACCTGCGAGACGCTGCTCGGGGTCCAAACCGGCCAGCCGCTGCTCGGGGGTCACCCGCCGCAGTAGTTCCTCGACGCCGAGGGAGTCGATGAACTCCTGGACTAGGTCGTCAAATCCTTCCAAGTGCT
>JAKSDA010000338.1 GCA_022360315.1 Pseudomonadota bacterium | reverse complement strand
CTCAAATTGACTGATACGCGGTCGTGCCGGTCGGCTGTACGCTGATCAGCGAAGAGACCGCAGCACTCTATAGTTCCAATCGTCCCTCAAGGAACATAGACGCGCCGAGGCATAGCTCCCAGGTTATACGCCCGCGGCGACTTCCCACAAAACGCGATGCTCTACGAGGGAATATGCAGTAATGCGGAACTGACCTTCTCCAAAACGAGCACGGATGTCGCTGGGTTTGAGCGGGCCTTGGGTCACAAAACCGCCTAGCTCGTCGTAGATCACCACGTCCTGCTTGAATTCTTTGGACCAAACTTTGGTCCCCCCGAGCGCGACACTGATCCGCGTCGGTTGACCCTCGGGTAGTTCGGCCAGCAGTTGATCGATTCGCTTGCGCGATTCCAGGTAGGCTTGAACCGAACTGGCGGGAGCTGGATGGTGCCGGCGCAGCTGCTCAGCTCGTTCCAGACTTGTGCGCCATTCGTGGTACATGGCGCGAACCTTGCGCGGCTCCAGGCGCAGCTCGCGAACGATTTCGCTCAGCGAATGACGCTGCTCAAAGCGTTCGAATATCTCCGCGGCAAGCTCACCCGGCGATAGCTTCAGACCAGACCCCTTCTGCGAGACGGTAGCGGACTGGATGGACTGAGCCACCTTGAGGACCTCCTCTGGATCGAAGTGACGGACCCCTCGCTCGTCGGTTGTCGGGTGCAGTTCACCGCCCTCCATCCGTCGCACGGTCGAAACGCTCACCCCAAGGTAATCGGCTACCTGCGAACGAGTCAGCGGCTCCGAAGACCCTGTCAGAATAAGGGCTATCTTTTTCTCTTCTCTTCGCGCCATGGCTACCTACTAGTTTGATTTTAAAAGAATAAATGCACCAGATAAGTTTTTTTACCATCTTCCTGACAGCTTGCATGATGTGTCAAGGATAAGCATCAAGACATCCATGTGACATGCACTTGTTGACAGAGTAAAGACATGCGTTTGGCAGACGACCAAGACGCGACACTGACTGCATCAAGTTGCGGCTGAGTGAGATGGCGACTATGGCGTTGATGCAGTCAGGGCAGATCAGTGCAGGAGATCGAGCCGACGTTGATCATGTTCGCTCCGCAGTGGCATTGGCATGGGGAATCGCTCCCTTTATTCGCCAAATCCCACACGAGCTCACCCCATTTTTTGGCCCTATGACCGTTGAATGAATCCTCAATCCCCTCATTTTTGCCCGAATCCGGGCATTTGCTTGCCACTATGGAACGTTCATCGAATCGGAAAATGGCCTTTGCAATGCGTAAACAAGCTCGGAAAGCAGTTTTTCGACGTCTGCGCTGCGATGCAACAAAATGATTGCCGAAACAATTCGCCCAATGAGCCCTGTGTAGAGCCCTCGCCCAGCGCGTGCGCCCCGCACACGCTTCCCGACGATCTCGCGAGCTCGCCATGAAGCTCATGGCCCGCAATGAGCCTCAACGCGTATTGGCTTGCTTACGAGCCGTTGAGCTTCCTGCGGATGGTCTCTTGGACCTCCTGCGGAAGCGAGCGAAGGGCGCGCGCTAGTTGTTCTGGCTCCAGGCCCGCCAGCCGCTCTTCTGGCTCCAGGCCCGCCAGCCGCTCTTCTGGCTCCAGGCCCGCCAGCCGCTCCTCTGGCTCCAGGCCCGCCAGCCGCTCTTCTGGGGAAAAACGATCGAGCACCTTCTCGGGGTCCAGGCCAGCCAACCGCTCCTCAAGTGCAAGATGACGCAGCACCAAATCTGGCCCAAGTGTCGCAACCAGCTTGTCTAGCAAATCGTCTAGCCCTTCAAGATTTCGGATGTCTTCCATTTGTGCAACCTCGAGAATCCAGGCAAGGGTCCTGTGGGCGACCTCTTTGTCCAGCTTCTTGGCATCGGTAAACGGTTCTAGATTCTTCTCTTGTTCCGAAACCCTATCCAAGAAGACAACAATCATAGTGTACCTGCTCCCGACCAGACGCGCATAGCCGTCTTCCAGCGGTTCCATGCCCAGGCCCATCCACTCGATCTCCCGGCTCAGGCTCGGGGTCAGTTTGGGCACCACCAGCACCAAGCTCAGCTCCGATGGGCTGTCGAATTCTGCCGTACGAGAGGCTAGATACTCCCCACCGTAACTGATTAACCGAATTAGTTCGCCTCTGCGAAAACCACGCGTCGGGCCCTTGAAGTCCAATAGTGTCTGCTCACCCAAATGCCGCCACAACCCTCGCAGAACCTCAGCCTCATCGTCCCGCTTCTTTCCTCGGCTGCGGACCAATCGTTGGTCGATACGCCGAGAGTCCCACGAGAGCGGATACTCGACCTCTAGCTTCACTCCCGGCGGCGCACCACGGTTGACGGTCCGGGCAAATCCGAGGTGGTACAGAGTGCGCCTGTACTCGTACTGCTCCACCCGGGCATTGCGTCGACGCCGACGAGTTGGGGATTTTTTCTTAAAACCCACAGGGTGGGTACCATACTGGGAGTGCCGCTCTACCGCCGCACCCGAGACGAAGAAAATGCCGGCGTCGATGGCAATTTTGGTCCGTCCATAGCGTCGCCACCGACGGAAAACCTGGGCTAATTCAAGCCCACAAAGCGCCTTCGCGCGGCATAGAAAAATCAACTAGTTAGAAATTGTGCAACAACCAACGTATCCTGCCGTCTCACCATGCTTCGGAAGAGGGGTAGACGGCAGGAGAGAAATCTCGATAGGTCCATCCTATACGAGTCGGATTGCGGACCTGTCCGCACACGAAAACGAGCTGGCCCATTCAATTTGGTCGGTCCAAACATGGAGATGTGGGGAGGTAAGAGGGACAGAGAAACGCCGACCGAGCAGGCTCGAAAAAGCGTGTGTCACACACGCCGTATCCTGCCCCCCTCCCTTTCTCATCAATCAGCGTACCAAAACGCGAGGCGCCGTGTTTTTATCAAGCAGGCGCCAGCCACTGCCGCGACAATCTGGGCTCAGTTGAACCCCGAATTTCTCGCGTTCATGTAAGTTATCTGCACACCTTCGTCAAGCCGAACTGTTCGCCCGCTGAGCTGCGTGGACAGTGCCCAAGCCGCCAAAGGCAAGTCGTGTCGTTGGCGCCAACCTCGGGCAAATGGCGAGTCCTGAGCGGGTGCTGGTGTCGAACCGGCCGTGTCCATCCCTGGTTGGGATCTCGCTCCTCGCGGATGTAATGGCCAAGCTGTACATCGTCACTAGGGCCGAAAATCTAGCTTACCTGACCCACCAGTTCAGTGGTGTCGAGTTTGTCGCAGGTTTATCGTAGGTTTGCGGCAAGTACGGTGATCAGTACGCCGACACCAAGCGATGTGCGGTTCGCAATTCACTGAAATCATTGACAACGGAATCCAAAACCTGCCCTCACGAGCGTAGGGTGTCAGGTAGACTGCGCCGTTTGCCCAAAAAATGACCGGTTTTGGCGCCGAAACAAGGATCGTGAAACAAGGATCGTGTTGTGTTGTAGCTACCGCTACAAAAGGATGGTGGTGTACATCGATCGGCCTCTGCACGTCGGGCTGATGTGACCGGATTTGGTGGGTAACGTCTGCTCTCAGGTGCCATCCTGGTCAAGAAGCTCAAGATCGATGCGACGTAGCACAATGTTGGCGTTGAACCTGACAACACGGTGCATTCGTACCAGTTCAGCCAGGGTGGGCAATCTCTCTCCCAGTTCGATACGTTCGTAAGCCTCGGCTGAGCATCCCACCGCTTTGGCTGCTGAGGCGATCGTCTGCTCGCAT
>JAKSDA010000634.1 GCA_022360315.1 Pseudomonadota bacterium | reverse complement strand
TTGTCGAGCCCGATACTCGGCTTGTCGGTCTCGATGATCCTTGCAGCCTTCGGTGGACTTGGCATGGCGCTCACGTGCTCGCCCTCGGGTACACCGATAGCCCGATTTCCGACACCCCTCCGAGCAGTAGCGCTGACCGCGATCGCACCGTCGGCACAGGTAAAAAATTCTCTTGCAGTCCCCACGTGCCATCCTTCTCGTCCCATCTTCGCGTCGCCTCGTCGGCACAGGTAAAAAATTCTCTTGCAGTCCCCACACCTAACCTCTCGAAAACTATCGTCTTGCGCTTCTTCTACTGCCACGTTTTGGCAAAAATCTTGCCCTTGGCAGCACAGTGCGCGTAACGGTCGATTGTGATCACCGAATCCGATTCATCGTGATCACCGATTGCGATTCATCGTGATCACTGATTCCAGCATTGTGATCACCTGTTACAGGCGATCGTGATCACCGAATCCAGGTCATTGTGATCGCTGACCAAACCTCAGAGTCATAGTCATCGGTAACTGTCCCGAGACGCCCGAGACGGAGGTGACTAGGAGCGCAGCGGCGTTGGTTCGAGATGAGCTGTCGCCTCCGGCCAGGAGGAACGATGGCACGAAAGCGACTGCCAATGCGAAAGATACGAGAGATACTGCGATTGAAATGGAAGCTGGGTAAAAGCCATCGAGAGACGGCCAGAAGCCTGGGAATCAGCGCTGGTGCGGTGGGAGGGACCGTGAGTCGTGCAAACCACGCCAAGCTGGGTTGGAAGGACGTGGAGCAGCTCAGTGACGAAGCACTGCAAGCTCGGCTCTACGGCACGCCTGGGCCACACGGTGTCGAACGGCCCAGACCCGACCTGGCGAAAATCGACATTGAGCTGCGCCGAGTCGGCGTAACGCTTGAGCTGCTGCACCTGGAATATCTGCAGGAACATCCTGATGGATACGGCTATTCGAGGTTCTGTGAGCTGCATCGAGAATGGCGCAAGAGTCGGCGTCTGACCATGGTAACCGTTCAGGGGTGGGTTTGACGCTCGGCTCGTAGGGTGGGATTGAGGGGGCATGATAACGAATGCAAGCAGCCAGGATTTGGCAACGAAAATTGAACAATTGGTGCGAGAGCACATCGCAGCGAGTCGAGA
>JAKSDA010000344.1 GCA_022360315.1 Pseudomonadota bacterium | reverse complement strand
TCTCGTATTCTGACACCTCCTGGATCAGGTGGGACTTGCACCGGGCAGCCACCAAGTTGTTATACGGAAAACCCTGTACTTGCTGCATCATGCGCGAATTTCCAGGGCTTGGAGGCTGAGGATTGGGCCACATTTTAGTCGGATCGACACCCTCGCAGATGGTCCATAGGGAAAGGTAAAATACATAGAAAACGTACCGCATGTACGATAGGCAGCAAGCACGCTGATTGTGGAAGCAAATTGCAAGCAGAATAGTTCTGATCTTAGAAGATATCCTCGTCACTCGCGCCAAACCACTTTGATGGCTCAGCTGAGCCTCTGTTTCCATCTGAAATTGATGGATCCCATGTCTTCAATCGACTGAAGGACGCAAACATTGTTGGGAATATCCAGTTTCTTGAAACAAATTCTGACGACAGTTTCCTCTTTTGCATACAATATTCTCGTAGAGTACTCTTAGGGAGGTAGCATTGCTACTAGCTCCAATCTGCTTCGATGGTTTAGCTAAGCCTTTATTTCCTTCTGATATTGACGGATCCCATGTCTTCAATCGACTGGAGGATATGAAAATTGTTCGCAGCATTCCGTTTCCTAAAACAAGCTTTGACGACCGTTTCCTCTTTTGCATACCAGATCCTCTCAGACTAATCTTAGGAATGGCAATTATTTTGGCCCCCTATGATTTTCCTCACAAGCATCTTGCAGGTTATCCGAGAGACACGAAGTTCTAATTGCTTGTTTGGTTTGGGCTCGGGCCCAAAATGCGGTATGCAGGACAAAAGAAAAGCGAAGACACACTTAATGCCAGAGGTAAGGCGACGCCATAAGAAGACATCTGCGAAATTTGACTCCAAAACCTTGGACGATTTCATCAACAGAATGGAACAAAGTCGGCAGTTTGAAGCCCTTTTGGCGAAATCAACAGACAACGATGGCGCTCTTGCCGACAATGTCGGCGACAACAGCGGCCACGTGCTGTTTGACAATGTCCATCAGTTCGTTCCAGTCCGCATCGGTGAGCATGCGGCCTTGTTGCTGGTAGACGCCGGAATAGCGCCGTCTGAGCTGCTGGCTGAGGCGAGAGATTTGTGCCTTCATGATCCGTTGCCTTGTGAGTCGCTGGGTACAATCGGAGCCTTCCAATCCGGTTCGAGAATCAATACTGGCTCGATTCCAACCGGTAGAAAGCTCTTGAGTTTTTCGATGACTGCCCGCTGGCGCACGCAATAGTGGCGATGGTGATACGCGCCCATCTCCCCGCCGTCTTCCGCGCCAGCACGAATGCTGGATGGGGTCGCAGGGTGAAGTACAGCGCAGCCAGGTTGGCCGAATTGGCGTTCGTGCATTACCGGGCTTCGGTGCTGCACTCGGTACAGTCGGTACAGGCGCCATTTGACGGGCGGCCCCTGGGGGAATTGGGGAAATCGCGGCGCGCAAGAATAACGCAGCCACAACAGGTTGATCGTGTCCGGCGATAGCAGCGGCATCAGGATGCAATCACTGGCGTGCAGTGTGTCGGCGCGAATTGCGTCGAGAATGGTGCAGTATTCGAGCTGCGTCGTGCCCTGGTCTGCCCACAAAGTGTGAATGAGGCAATCGCGGGCCTCGAGCTCCTGTGTGGTGTCCTCTCCGCTGGACAATGCGGGCCGGGTCACGATGCGGGCTGCGACCCGGTGCAGTTCGAGGCGCTCGCACTGCACCGTGAGCCGATCATTGACTACCAGGTTTTCAAACCGCACCCGGCGACAGCCGCGCCCGGCAAGACCCAGTAAAACAATGATGCCATCAATGACCAGAGGGTCCTGGCCAGCAAACGATGGATCGGGGAAAAATCGCCAGTGGCGCTCGATACCATTGTCGCGGGCAATGCGGATCTCTTCGAGCTGCAGGCCCCATTGCGCAAAGATACGCGTCTGTGGCGACTGATCGCCGAGAGACGGCTGCCACTGGTCGGCTTCGTCAATCAGCCACGCAATGACCACAGACTGAATCCGGCGGTATGGGCGCGACGGGAAAAATCCCCCGGGTACCGGGGTGTAGAGGAGCAGGCGCTTGGGATGATGATGACCGCGCCGATAGGTGGGCTCACGCAGGTCCACAGTGCGTACTGATACGTCCTGATAGGTGTCGGGAAAACAAGGCACACCGAGTGGGCGATTGGCTTGTTGCCAGGTCACGGCGCCGTCGCCAAAATCGGTCTGGCGACTCACGGCGGTGGGTGCAGGGACCTGTCTGGCTCGCGCGATCGTGCGGACATCGACCGTGACCGCCGGGGTACCCGGGCGCTGGGACACATTGCTGGCCGCGCTGTCGGGGTCGGGCTCGGGCGCGGGGTCTTCGCCCAGCGCTCGCAGGGACAGGCGCGGAGCGCCGAGCCGGGCGGTGGTGGCCACACGGGTATGCCCTTCCTGGGGCACTACGTCGATTGCACCGACGTCTCTGGCAATTTCGATACACATCTGCAGACGGCCCTTGCGCTGGCGCCATCTGACCGCGTTGCCGATCTCGTGCCGCTGCCCGGCCTGTTCGGGCGATACCAGGCGAACGTCAAGCAAATCGGCAAAATACGGGATCAACCATGGCTGACAGTGCTTGAGTGAGGTATCGGCCAGCCGCTGCTCCAGGGTCTGGTATATCTGCTCGAGCAGATCGCCAAATGCTTCGAGATAGATGGCCAGATGGCCGTCTTGCTGATCTTTCAGGCGATAGATTTCCGGCAGCAGTTGCCAGAGCTGATCCCGCCGGGATATGGATTGATCGCTCATGGTGTGTACCCCCGGGGATGGTCGATGACGAGTTTGCCGCGGTGGACAAAGACCGCGTGGCGCGGCGACAGCGGCACAATGCGCTGGGCTGCGCGATCCTGCCCAGGCGCGGCCCGGATCTCCGAGTCTTCGACACCGGGCACTGCTTCAATGACGCGGTAGATCTCGGCATGATAAAGCGACCGGCCGATGCCTCGCCGCTCGAGTGAAAATGCACCGAGCAGCGCATTTCTGGTTGCTTCGACAACTTGCTCGGGCTGGTATTGACCGTAGCGGATACGGATCTGGATGGTCAGCGGTGCCGCCTGGGGAACGTGGTCGACCACCCGGACTTGCACCGCCGGCACAGCGCGTTCTTGCAGGTACTGCTCGAGACTGGTGCGCAGGCCGCCGGAGTCGTCGATCGAGCCGCCGCCGGCC
>JAKSDA010000335.1 GCA_022360315.1 Pseudomonadota bacterium | reverse complement strand
GAGCGGCGATCCATCACCGCCAGCGGGCTTGCTCGTCGGTCAAATACACCCAGTATTGTCCACTCCTCGCCCACCCACTGGCGGCGCGCCTCGTCGCTCTGGCTCGGTCCGAGGTTTTGGACCGGCTCTAATATAGAAAGAAACCCACCGAGCCTGCGAGCATGTAGGCAATTATGGGATAACCTAAGTACCGCGACCGGTAAGTAAGTGCCCAGTAGGGTCGGTCCAGCGCGTCGAGGGCAAGGCGCGAAGAGGGAGCATAGTGGGCCTACGCGACCGATGAGCAACACAGCCATCGGCGGGCTGGTCGGCCATAATGGGTACTTACTTGCGGGTCGCGGTACTTAGATTTGCAGTTTAGACACGGTATCGATTGGAGAACATGTTGTCTCTTATGAGTGTCCGGTGCCCAACGGCCGATCGATCGAGTCGACTCCCGGGCCGAAGACTTCGTTTCCATCGGCGGTCACGGCCACGATGTCTTCGATGCGAACCCCCAGTTGTCCGGGGATATAGATGCCCGGTTCATTCGACATGGTCATGCCCGGCTGGAGGATGCGCGGGTTGCCGCGCACGAGATACGGCCTTTCGTGAACTTGCAGGCCGATGCCATGACCGAGACGGTGGGTGAAGTAGCGATAGCCCGGACCGTACCCGGCCTGCTCGACAACCGTGCGGGCTGCTGCTTCGGGCTCGGAGCACGGGACTCCCGGAGCGATTTTGGCCATGGCGGCCTGTTGCGCTCGGCGTACGATCTCCCACACATCGCGCGCCTCGCTGCTCACTCGACCGAAGGGCCAGGTGCGCGTGATGTCAGATCGGTACCCGTGTAACGAGCCGCCGGTATCGACCAGGATGAAATCGCCACTGCGCAGCTGGCGTTCCTGGCCGGTGCCGTGAGGAAACGCCGCATTGGGCCCAAAAAGGCACAATACCCAGACGTCCGACAGTCCCGCTGCGCCCTGTGCGGCAGCGATCTTGGCGGCGAACTCCTGTTGATTCATTGCCGGCCTGGCCATGGCCGCAGCCGCTCGAATGGCAGCTTTCGTGGCACAATTGGCCCGGCGCAGTCGAGCCAGCTCGGCGTCGGACTTGTTCGCGCGACAATCGCCCACTACATCGATGGCGGCGATCCGATCGGCGCCCAGCGCACTGGCTAGCCCTGCGAACACAAAGAGCCGCGCGGTGGGGTCCATCGCGACGCGACCGCTGCCCGCTCCGATGACCCTGGCAGCCTGCTCATAGGGATCTTGGTGTTCGTACCAGCTCGCGATCTCCGCCTGCGCGCCGATCCGTTCGCGCGCGGTCGCCCGCTCGAACGACGGGCATACCCAGACCGGATCGCCGGCAGCCAGAACCACGAGCAGAAAGGGCCGCTCACTCAATCGCCACCGCACACCGCTCAAATACGTCATGCTCGCGCCCGGCTCGACGACGACTGCAGCCAATCCGAGCCGGCGCAGACGGCTTTGGACACGTGCAACATGTGCCTCGTATTCGGCCTGGCTCGGCGGATCGATGCCGTCACAAAAACCGTGGAGTGATTCGAACATACCGGAGGAATCGGCCGATGAATCGGGCCGGCAAGCTACCGACGGCGGGCCACTTGATAGCGCCGGACGACGGCCAGTACAACCGATTCCCGCCAACGCTGCGGTTGAGCTGAAAATGAATCCACGGCGATGCATCCTCATGACTAACACGAACGATATCACCAGCGCAAAATTGTGCATAATGTCTGGATATGCCGCGCCCCTCGACCCGGCTGAGCATCGCCGAGCTCTCGCGGCCTGAATGGGGCTCGTCCCATTCAGGCATATTTTTGTCCTTCGGTGCACAACGCCACCAAGGCTGTTTTGAGGGGAGATCGTTCGAAGTCCACGCTTTGTGGAGTTCGAATGCTGCCATCCATCGCAAATCACCTCGACCGATATGTAAAACAACCGTAATTACCGCGTCTAATGGCTTATGTTTCCAACACGTTTCCAATCCATTTCCGTCAGATTTCGATTACTTACATGCATTGTAGCACTGGCGTTGACGACTGTTTGCTGTAATATGTAGATCGGCTTGGCGAAGTCCGCTTGTCAGGAGCAGAGCGGTCATTGTCATTGTCAAGGGAGGTGGTGGGTCCAAGACAATCCGAGCGAAGAAGAAGGAGGAAATCTGTGGCCAAGAAAGCCAGAATAGTCGAGACATCCGAGGAATATGGAATCAGCCCGATACGGTCTGGCACGTCAAAGACCGACCGGGCGACACCAGAAAACTCGATCCAACTTCCGGTGGAGATCGACGCCCGCGAGTACAGGCTGTTCCAATCGTTGGATTTGTCTCGCAAGGGTTACATCTTCGCCAGTGACATTCTGAGTGCGCTGGCCCAGGTAGGGTTGACTCGGGACGACGCTCGGCTGCGCGAGAGTATGTCGGCTCTCGATGAATATGGCTCTGATGACCGCATTGGCTACCATCAGTTTTGCAGGCTGATCCGGCCCAACATCTTGCTCATCGAGCGAGCGCTAAAGGGCAACATGGTAATTCCCGACTTCGGCGTATTCTGTCGCGAAGTCGAGACCATTTACGACCAGGTAAAGCAGAATCGGACCGGCAAGATCACCGACTACATCCCGCAGCTCGCCCGGGTCGACCCCGAGCGATTCGGCGTGGCGTTGTGCACCATCGACGGCCAGCGATTTGCCCTCGGAGACTCCCTTACCGATTTCTCCGTGCAGTCGGCGAGCAAGCCCATTACCTACTCTCTGGCGCTCGAGGAGCACGGAGAGGAGTACGTACACAGGTATGTCGGGCGAGAGCCCAGTGGCCGTTCGTTTAATGACCTGACCCTCGGCAAAAACGGCAAACCGCAAAACCCGATGATCAACGCCGGTGCGATCATGACCGCGGCGATGGTCAAGCCCGACAAGGACGTCGCCGATCGCTTCGATCATGTCATGAACCAATGGCGGGCGCTCTGTGGTGGCGAGAAGGTTCGTTTCAGCAACGCGGTATACCTATCCGAGCGTCAATCCGCCGATCGCAACTTCGCTCTTGGTTACTACATGAGGGAGCACAAAGCATTCCCCGAAGGTACCGACCTGATCGAGACCCTGGAGTTTTACTTCCAGAGCTGCGCGATTCAGGTGAATGCCGAGATGATGTCGGTCCTGGCCGCAACGCTCGCCAACGGGGGCGTCTGCCCGACCAACGGCGAGCGAATCCTCAAGACCAAAACCGTACAGCACTGTCTGTCAATGATGTACTCGTGCGGCATGACCGAGTCGTCGGGCGAGTTCGCTTTCACCATTGGCCTGCCGGCGAAAAGTGGTGTGGGAGGAGTATTGCTCGTCGTCGTGCCCAACGTGATGGGCCTCTGCATCTGGTCGCCGCGTCTGGATGCGCATGGCAACTCGGTGCGCGGAATCGATTTCTGCACCCGCCTGGTCGAGACCTACAATTTCCACAATTACGACAACTTGACCGGGCTGTCGGCAAAGACCGACCCCCGCCTCGGCCGTATTCAGGCCGAGGCAAAACGAGTCGGTGAGCTGATCTGGGCGGCGAGCAAGGGTGACCAAAGTGCGATCCACCGCCTGGTCGTGGCCGGTACGGATGTGAAATCGGCGGATTACGATCTGCGTACCCCGCTTCACCTCGCCGCTGCTGAGGGTCGCGAACAGGTCGTGGCGTATTTTATCGACCGGGGCATAGATCTGAGCCCACGCGATCGCTGGGCCAGCACACCGCTGGACGATGCGTACCGCCATGGCCATGACGGGGTCGCAAAACTTCTCGAGCAGCACGGCGCGGTCCGCGGGGCGCAGGCCCAATTGGGCGCGGCAGATGATGGAAAACGCGTTCGCGTGGGCACAATGCAGTCAGCCGAGGCGGGTGACACCATCGAGCTGATCTATGCCGCTAGCAAGGGCGATATGTGGACCATTCGGCGTTTGGTGGCCCGGGGCGCCAGTCTGACTGCTGCCGACTACGACCTTCGCACGCCACTTCACCTGGCGGCTGCAGAGGGACGGAAAGCCGTCGTGAGATATTTCATCGAACAGGGATTGGATCCGTCGCCGCGCGATCGTTGGGGTGGTACGCCTCTCGCGGATGCCATGCGTCACAATCACCACAAGGTGGCGGAGATTCTGGAAAAAAGCGGAGCCACCCACTAGCAGCGTTGGGGAAAACCCCGAACGCCGCTACCATTATTGGGCAAAGCCCTCCGGCGGACTCCCGCCGGGCGCCCCATGTGCCCGAAACCGACTGATCGCCGCTTTCGGCCGGGGCGCACGCAGATTCGGGGAAACGATTTTTCCCGAATGCTGCTAGCCCAGCCAGTCATCACTTCGTGTCCACAGCTGGCTCGGCCGATGACAATCGGGCATCATCCGCGCCATGGACGAGAGCCAGGACACCCCGAGTTCAGGAAAGGGTCCAGACCCGGCCGCTCGGCTCGGTCATAACTCCCCTTCGCATTCTGTACCGGGAGGTCGAGATGAGCGAATAGCCAGCCGCCCGGCGGCCTTCATTCTGGCGGTGACCATTGCCCTTGTTCTGGTCCCGATCGCCGTCGATCTGCTTGCATCTCACCGCGGGCGTTCATTTGATTATGTCGCTGCTGACTCTTTTTATTATCTGACTGTCAGCCGGAATATCGTCGAGCACGGCCAGGTCTCGTTCGACCAGCGTTTTGCTACCAATGGATTCCATCCACTGTGGCAGTTTGCACTCACTGTGGTCTACTGGGCCGGCGATCTTTTTGGGCTCGCTCCCAATCACATCGTGACCGCCGCCGTACTCGTCTGCGCCGGACTGCTCGCCCTTGGCATCTATTGGATCGGGGTCGCCATGGCGCGGCGATCAAGCGGGATATCGGCGTTATACATGCTGGTTCCGCTCGGTATTTATTCGCTGCTTCTATCGATATGTTATTTCTATCTCGGTGATTCGGGCATGGCGCGGCAGCGCGGCGCGGAGGGAACCCTGCCATTATACGGCACGATGTGGTCCTATGCCAACGGCATGGAAAGTGCCCTACTCATCGCCTGCTACGGCGCCTCCGTGTTCTGGTATACGACCAGGCAAGCTCTCGCAACCGGCAAACATATGGCCGTATTGGGGGGGCTTCTCTGCCTTTTTGTCTTTGCTCGCCTCGACCATATCTTCATGGCGCTCGCCGCGGTGGCTGCAGTAGCAGGCTGGACGCTTCTGTCAAGACAGCGCGCCAGCCTGCGTCGCGCCGTATTGCTGGCAGCCGCGTTTGCGGCACCGATCGCGGTGTATATGCTGATCAATCGCATCTACTTCGGCAGTGCCATACCCTCGAGCGGGCAGCTCAAAACCGTCTTTCCGCGCTTCACCAACGCCAACATCGACGCCTTTGGCATCATGCTCGATGCCCTGCAGCAAGAAGGAAAATGGCTGTTTTTGGCCTGGCGCCTCGCCCAGATAGTGATTCCCGCCCTCATCGCACTGTGCTATCTGGCCCTGGCGATCAAAATCCGCCCCGCCCCCCATGGGCTCGCTATCGAGCTCCGTCGCCAGGGCGATCGCTACGAACACGCCCTCGTGGTGACCGCATTCGGTGTTATCTTCCTGGCACTTTACAACTTCTTCTTTGTCCCTTATGGCAATCAGGGGCACTGGTATTTTCCGATTTCGACACTTTTTGTCACTCTCGCCGTCATACGATGGCTAGAGTTTTGTCGTATTGTCGAAAACCTCCGCCGCAACTGGACCTGCCTGGGAAGTTGTGCAGCGGCAGCCAGCGCACTCAGTATTGCATTCTTTCTGGTGCTGCACCGCACGCCTGATTATCACGCTCGCTACGCCGACTTCTACTTCGACAAGGCGCCGCGGGTCCGCCAGCACTTCGGCAGCGACGTGCCGCGCTTATTCTCGGTCGACGACGGCATCGTTGCCTTTTCGCTGGGCTTTCCAACCATGTCCGGCACCGGGCTTGCCGGAGACCCGGAGCTGGTGCGCCACGCCAAGGCGCGAACAACCGGCAACCTCGCCGTGGACCGCGGCTACCGGAACTTTACCTCGCTGGTCTACTACGACTTGTCGCGCTTCACTGCCGAGTCGTCGTCGGCGTCTATCGGGCGTTGGATGATCCATCCATTCCGCCTGAAGAATCCCCACAAATACCGATTCGAAGTCGATTTCCGACTACCGGGGTTCGCCATTGTGCGGGTCGAAAGGCGTTGATTCTCCTCTACCCGATCGCTTTTGCTGCAATCAGAGCTGTGGGTGAGGACACTCGTCGTTATCGATGAGCGAATATGTGTTTCTGTTCAATCGCCTACCACTTGCACGATGACCTGGCGACTGCGCGGACGGTTGTCGAAGTCGCATAACAAGATTTGCTGCCAGGTTCCGAGTAACGGTTGTCCCTGGTCGATCGGTATGGCGACATTGGGGCCGAGCAGAGCGGCTCGTACGTGAGAGTAGCCGTTGCCATCGCCCCACCGGGCGTCGTGATCGTAGTGCATATCGCGTGGTGCCATGCGTTCGATCGCTCGCTCGAGATCGGCCAGTGCGCCCGACTCGTATTCGATCGTGGTGACCGAGGCAGTCGAGCCGGGCACAAATACGTTGACGATACCCGCGCTGGTCCCACTCTCTCGCACAATCGCGACTACCTCGTCTGTGATGTCGATGAGATCAGTATCTGCCGTGCCCCGGCATTCGATGGTTTTTTTGACGATTTGCATGGCACAGAGAGTAACCCGGGCCGAGAGCGATTACCCGGCTGGGCTAGGCTCGCCGGCTCGACTGTAGAAGACGACTCGCGTGTTCAAAGGCACGCTCGATCGAATCGCTAGGCAGCGCAAACGCGCGTTCGACCAGGCCCAAAAACGGGACGAGTTCCCAGTCGGTGACCCTGCAGTTCAGATAACTCGTGGCCAGGTACACCGCGCACCAGTAGCGATCGCTGGGATCGGACAGTAGATCGGCGATGTGCCGGATATCGTCGACGTAGTTTCCCTCGCGTCGGGCCGGAGCTACAGCGCGTGCGATCTCATTGGACAGATCTTCGTCATCGAGATCGAAGTCGATGAGCGAGTCGATCAGAGAAAACAAGCCCTGCCGGTGGCGATCGGACAGCCTGTCCTCCATCACGTGGTGCAGCCCGAGCACATCGATCACCAGCGGCGCGATCTGGCGCAACCGGGCGACTTTGAACTCGAGGGCTCGACCGGCTTGACCGAGTCGGGCACCGACCAGAATTTCATGGGCATCGCGACCGCCGATACACAAGCCGCTGTCCATGGCGCGCAAATAGTCCAGCTCGCGATTGTGGACATGTCCATCGGCCACGCATACTTCACAGGCCATAGCAAAGGCAGCCAGACGGTGGATACGAGCCGGCAGCCCGCGGGCGATTGCATTCACTCTTCCATCGTCGGCGAGGGCGAGCGCATCTCGACCCAGATCGATGAGGACACGGGCCTGGGCCGGCGAAAGCTCGGCGAATAATTCGTGCTCGGCGAGGTGGCGCTCCAGCACCGCGATTTCGCGGCGATCGATGACCCCATCGGCGGACATGGCGCCGAGCATCGCCTCGATCAGATAACGGCGGAGATCGCCGGGGCGCAGCGCACCGCCCAGCTTTCTGGACAGCTCGCTCGACGTCACGTCCCGCCTTTGGCTGTAGCCGGACCAGCTGCCGCAAGCGCTTCGCGCACTAGCCGGGGCAGGTCTGCCGGATCGTACGCCGTGAAATCGGGCGCCTGCTGTGACGGGGCGTCGTAGTAGCCCCAGGCACACCAGATGACCGTGGCACCCAGGGCGCGCCCGGTGCGGATGTCGCCCGCTGAGTCACCGATCATGAATACTCGCCCGCCGACCGGATCGACAGCGCAAGAGGTCGCGGCAAAGGCCAGCGGCAGCGGGCTCGGCTTGGCCTCGGCGCAGGTGTCGCCGCCAACCACAGCGGCAAAATGACCGAGCACGCCGAGAGCGTCGAGCAAGGCACGCGACAGCCGCTCGCCTTTGTTGGTGACCACAGCCAGAGACGCCAGCTCACTCAGCTCGGCCAGGACCCCGACCATGCCCGGGTAGAGCTCGGTCGTATCGGCAATATGAGCCAGATAGGCGGCCTCGTAGTCAGCGGCAATCTCATCCAATGCATGACCCGCATCGAGGGCATCGGCAAAGCAATGCCGGTAGAGATGAGCCATGCCTCGGTTGATATGGGGCAAAAAATCGTCTCCAGGGCGCGGAACCAGAGAGCGCCGCTGGCGGACCCGGTGCACTGCGGCGACCATATCGGCGCGGCTGTCCTCGATGGTTCCGTCCAGATCGAGAGCGACGAGTGTGCTGCCGGGCTGCGCTTTCACGACTCCGCTCGCCTGGCCAGATCCTCGACGCTGCCGCTGCCGTCAGCGTGTTCGGTGACGTGGCGTTCGCCGCTGCGCGACCCCTTGTAGGCTGAAAATTTGCGGCCATTGTGGCTCAGGACTTCGTGGGCCACTCCGGCGGGAATGATCAGGATATCGCCCGCTTCGATGGTGACCGGCCCTTCATCAAAATGAAACGTGATGACCCCCGAGACCGCGCCGCGGATCTCCTCCTCGTCATGCGAGTGCTTGCTGCGTTCGAACCACGGTGGCACAGTTTGCAGGTCGTAGCTCTTGAACCCGAACCGCTCCATCTCCTCGGCCACGCTTTGTGGAGTGGCATCGACCTGGTGCGGCCACTTGTAGATCGTCACACCATTGGGGAGCATCTGATTGCTAACATCTGACTTGCGGCTCATCGCACGCACCCATAACACGTTTGCCCCGGCCAGTCACCAGGACTGTAGCAGCAGTGAGGCCAGGGCGGTACCCGCTGGGGTTCGGAGTCAGCTCGGCCTTGCCGAAGTTCCCGGCAGATGCGACCACAGCTGTTGGTGTGGTGAATATTCCGGGCTAGGTCGGGCTAGGTCGGGCTTAGCTCCCTCCGGCCAACGCGAGCGGAACGCGCAATGTGATGACGTGTCGGATGCCATCTTCTGCGACGATCTCGAGAGCGCGCAACCCACCGGCCGGTCCCTCCATCGCCTGCATGGGCCTGGGCTCGGCCACGATATGCACGAAGCCGTCACCGGACACTCTGAGCTCATTTGCCGAGGCATCGTAGGTAATCGACTGCACATCGGCGTCCCAGGTCTCTGCAAAGCGATCTCGCCCGGGATCGAGCACGTGTACCTCGGCGCGAGTGGTCCGCACATGAACGGCCTGGGCGTTCAAATAAGCCTGCCACCGCTCGGGCTCGATCGTGCGCGTCTTCACGGCTGCGATTGCAACCGATTGCCCGGCTCGACGCAACCCCATGGTGTACTCCCATGCTTCCCGACCCGTATTCGGGCGCGCGGATAGTGCTGAGAGCGCAACGATTTTGTGTCATTCCTGGTTTTGGGGTTTTGAGCGCAAGCCCCGTCGGACCATGAGCAGGCACGAGACGATGATGGCGCTGTTGATCGTTGCGAACAGGGCAAACATGGAGACTCCCCCGGCCCCGGCGGCGCGCTGGTGAAGACGAAACAATTCTTCCGCATCGAGACTCGCTATACGCAGCGCTTCGCGCAAGATCGCCGTGGCAAAAACCGCCCCCAGCAATGCGAGCGAGATCGCGGTCAGAGCGCGCCGATCTAGCTGCTGTATTCGCCACTGCCAGCCCCATGCGACAACTTGAACTGCCATTGCAAGAGCGATGATGACGAGATAAGGCCAGGCCATGCTATCGAGGGCAAAAATGCGCTTGGGTTGCTCCACTGCGATGGCATAGGCCAGGCCAAGGCCGACAGCCCCGATCGATCCAGCGATTGCCAAAAGAGCCAGCCTCCGCAACGAGGATCGGTCGGAGTCGGAATCCACGCCGACCCGGCGCAGTTGCCAGCCCGCGATAACTGCCATGATGGGGATGGCCCCGGCGATCCACATGCCAGCCCGCGCAAATACCGAGCCTCGCACATACGCACTGTGGCCCGAGCCGTAGAATTGCACCCATTCGCCGCGATCCAACCCGAGTAGATGATTCTCGGTCCACGAATATGCCGTGATCGCAAAACAGGCGAATGCAACCAGGCTCACCGCGCTTCGAGCATGCCATGGCCAGCCCTCGATCGCCTTGCTTTTGGCCAGATAGAGCGCGTAGAAACCGATCATGAGTACGGGGATCATTGCCATCCAGCGGTGGAAGAGGAGCAAATTCGCGGTGTAGAAGCTCTCCTTGTAGAGGATCTGCAAAAACAGAAGCGGCGCCACTCCCGCGGTAATGGCGCCGCCGAGGGCAAATGGCAGCCAGTCGCGCAGAATGTGCGCGACCGGGTCGCCCTTGCCGCGACCAAACAGCACCATCGCCGCAACATAGCCGGTCCCGGCCAGCACATAGCTCATGAATGCGACGTGAATGACCAGGGTGGCCAGGTATAGCGCGACATACATGGCTGTCGCAAAGGGTAGGTCGAATGGAAACACCGCACTCATCGGCCGCCCTCCCGGTCGTTTGCTCGCTCGGTTTTTTCACCGCCGACCCGGCCCGCTCCATCGAGTAGGCGGACGTCCGGCCGATAGCGCAGTGCAGTGCCGGGCCCGGTACCGGCTTCGCTCAGCCACCGCTCGATACGCTCGATGACCGCCCGTCTGTCATCCTGTACAGCGGACGAGGAGTCGGCGTCGGTGACCGGCCAGGACCCAGGGGCACCTGCCGACTCCCACATGACGAACTGGGCCAGGGCCTCGACTTCCTCGGCAGTACCGGCAAACGGCGGCATGAACGCCTTGGTGTGCTGCAGCTTGGCAAAGTTCATGCGCAACTGCTCTGGTGACCAGGAGCCAGCGAGGTGAGTGAGCCCATTGGCCCCGGCAATCGTGTGGCACACACTGCACTGAAAGCGGTAGACCCTGGCGCCCAGGCGCAGAACCTCGGCGGGATAACGCCCATGGTCGGCGAGTGGGTAGGGATCGCCGGTTACCGAGCCAATCTGACGCATCCGGGCCAGTTCGCGCGGGCCGATCGAATTGGAGTAGAGGACGTCGCGCACAGTATACGGTTTGCGCGCGCCCTCGCGTACGAACTCCCCGGCCGCGGTGGCAAAAAATGCCAGGGCCACGAGCAGGGTCGCCGTGGCACCATTGATGTACAGCTTTTGCCGCAACAGACCCATCACGGCATAGCCGGCAATGAGTACTGAGGCACCGGCCGCTGTGGCCAGAAACAGGGTCATTGCCGGACTACCGCCCAGGATCCACGACCGGCTGTCATCCGGTATAACCCACAGGTACCAGGCTCCCAGTAGCGGCATGAGCACCATCGGGGCCAGAAAATGGGCGCATCGCTGAATCAGAGCGCGGCGGATCTCGCGGCTCACATTGCCGCCATCGGGCTCTTTCATCGTATTGATGACGACACATGCCACCAGAGCGGCAATGGTCATGGCCACGATGGTGCGAAACAAAAGTGAGGGAAAGAAACTGGGATTAAAGAAGCCGGCCCACACGTTGCGCGATTCGATCCACGAGCCCGGGGTGAGCTGCCACGACAGAATGCCATTGATCCAGAATAGGCTGAACCAGGCCGCGACCGAGTAGGCGAGCAGAAGGCGGATGCGGGTGAAATTGGACAGCACCGAACCGTAACGGTAAAACAAATATCCGGCGGCAACCTCAAGGCAGAAAAATGTCCACTCGATGGCCCACAGCCAGTGAAATTCGTCGACCATGAGTCCAATGGTGCGCGGGCTGACCTGGATGGTGGTAAACCACATGCCCACTCCGGTCAACGCGCCGGCCACAAAGCTGATAAGGACCAGTACCTTGAAGTAGCTGTCGAGAAAACGGCGGGCATGGGGGGCTCGCCCTCGCTGCGCCAGGTGCTCGAAGTAACAGAGCAACATGCCGCCACCGATGGCGAACTGAGCCAGAAAGACATGCAGGATGCCGAGGCCACCGATCACTAGCCCCTTCATGACCGGGCCGAACTCGTTGACCGGATAATACGGCACTGTTTCCATGATTGCCTCCGCCGAGCTCCACAGTCTCATGTGGTTCGACCGAGTGAGACTGTGTCATAGTATTCTCGATTGTTGGATCGTGCCCCGCTCGCGATCGCTTCTCCTATTGGGTGCGGTTCATTGCCGCAGCCGCAGCGCCGGGGCCGGCCCGGCCGTTCAGCCCTTATGGGTGGAAATTCCAAAATCTCCAAAAGGCTCGTCTCGCTCCTTGACCGCGTCCTTGAATCCATCTGCCATGGCGCGCGCCACGAACGCGTGACCCTCCTCGGTATGACGCGCAACTCCGTCAAACACCGTGCCGAGGACTTGACTGGTGTGGAGTCCCTGGTTGGTCACGGTCTGGTTCAAGAGCAATTTCATCATGACAAGCTGGTTTACCGGGACCCGGGCGATCCGGTCGAGCAAGATCTCGCACCGCTCATCGAGTTTGTCCGCCGGCGCACTCTCGATGGCCAGGCCCCACTCGACCGCCTCCCGGCCCGACAGACAATCGCCGGTAAAGAGCAGCCGCTTGGCTTTTTCCAGCCCGATCCGATGGACCCAAAACGCGGTGGTCGGAATTCCCCACACCCGGGCCGGCGGATAGCCGATCTTGGCCCCGTCCTCGATGATGAGCAGATCCGAGCACAGCGCCATGTCTGTGCCGCCAGCAACACAAAAGCCATGCACCTTGCATACCACGGGCTTGTCACTGTGAAATAGACTCATGAAGCTGCGCGCGTTGCGTGACATCATCATATAGTCGACCATTGGGTCCCAGTTGCTGTTGGGCCGGTGATTACGCGCGATCTCGGCGGGGTCCAATGGCGAACCATCGGGCCATGAGCGGGATGCCTGGGTCGGCTTATCCAGTTGTTCGGCAGTGGCTATCAGGTCGTATCCGCCGCAAAAACCGGTGCCGTTGCCGGACAGCAGGATGACGTGAACCGCGGGGTCGATATTGGCCCGCTCGACGCAGGCAGCGAGTTCGCGCGGAGTGTCGAAGGTGATTGCGTTGCCCCGCTCGGGACGATCGAGGGTGATGCGCGCAATGCGTCCAGTGACCTCGTAGGTCATGCTCGTTGGTCGGTGCATTCTTGCCTCTTTCAGGTTGCGATCTCCATGGCGTGGCACAGTCGCTCGAAAAGAGTGAGCCAGTGTTCGCTGTCGGGGTTGCCGTCGTATGCCTCCCGCCGTTTCGCCTCGAGCATACTCTGCAGCAGCTTGTAACAGGTGTTTTGCGTGTGCCAGGGATCGATGTTCAGTTGCTGTGTTGTGCAGAACTCGGCCACATGGGTCAATCGATAGAGCAGGTCGAGGTCGTCGGGTTGGCTGGCAAAGCGGTCGACCATGCGCTCCAGGCCCCGTTGCCACAGGTAGTCCATTCCCGGATCCTCTATCTCGACGCCGACTCGCTTGGCCTGATCGAGATACGCGCGCATTTTCTTCAGGTCGAGGTCTTCCTGCTCCAGAGCGCGGCGCAGGCGCAGTTGTAGGATGAATCTCGCTGCGGTGAGGAAGGCCTCGGGAATGGGCAACTCGAAGCTCTCCAGAAATCGCATGAGCGGCGCGTTATGGGCGTAGAGCTGGCCGTATGCAGCCTCCGCATCGGCCAGCGGGATATCGAGGATACGGTGCAGAATGCGCTCTTGATGGTCGTGGAACAGTGATTTGAGTGAAAACGAGAGCTCGAGAAAATGCCGGTCGAGCTCTCGTTGCGTCGCCACCATGTCGGCGCGATCGAACGCTGAAAGCACATCGCCGACCATGCTGTGGTAGGCCTCGTCGCCAGCGAAATTGCGTACGCCGCCGGTCAAATTGTGGTCGCCGAAATGGAGAGCGCCAAAACTCAGAGCTCGCTCCGCTCGCGTGATGAGAGACGTGCAGCGCACCGTCCCCACTGTCAGCTTGGCCTTGCCGGCCTGATGGATATGTAGGTCGCGCGCCTGCATCTGGTAACAGTAGATGCTGGTCTGCTCGCGAATGTCGTCGAAGAGCGAGCTTACCGCGTAGTGAGCGATCACGCGACGCAGGTCGATTCTGCCCGGAATAACCCGCTCGAGGTAAACCCGGCGACCGTTGCCGACCTCGGCTAGATTGCTCTCGGCCAGCTCCAGGTGCTCGAGAAACCCGGATTCGACGTCGTTTTGCCATATCAGGCCGGCCAGCTCGATGGCACGGGCCGCGTAGCCCAGGATCTGGATCGCCTCGGGCCCCCCGATGTCGTCAAAAAACCAGCCACAACTGGTGTACATGAGCATGGTGTGGCGCTGCATCTCCAGGAGTTGCAGCGCCTTGCTCTCATCGTCGGAGGACAGCTGTACTGCGGCGTGCCGCCTGAGAAAGCGATCGACATTGCCCGCGCTGCGGTCGAGAATGACGTCGATGTAGTCGTTTCGCGCCGCCCACGGATCGGCCAGGAGATCGGCGGCGCGTTCTTCAAACAGCGCAGCCAACTCGTCGCGCAGCCAGTCGAGAGCGTCGCGCAGCGGTTTGCGCCAGTGCTGATGCCAGGTCGAGTTCGAGCCGGCGTTGCAACCGCAATCGTCGCTCCAGCGGCCCACGCCGTGGGCGCAACTCCACGCAGTGTGGTCAAAGATCTCGACTTCGTAGGCGGCCGGAAAAAGCTCGCGAAACTCGCCGTAGTTGGTCAAACGCGCCGCCCCGTTGCTGCTGATGTGATGGAGAGCGTAGCCCAGGGCCATGTCGCCGTGACGGTGGTGGTGACCGTAGGTCTCGCCGTCGGTCGCAATGTGCGAGAGCGCGGGCTCGGGTCCGGACCGGGCAGTGATGAGGCGTTCGCCAAAGGTACGGCCATCGATGAGCAATCGCTCAAACGCCACGGCTTTGGAGATCACGCCGTCGTAGAAAAAGATATCGATATGCCGTCCCGACGGCGCGGTGAACCGATAGGTCCGGCCGGGATCGATACGACCACCGGTCACGTCGGCAGCCTGCCCGTCGCCGTTGATCGGCTTTATGCTCCGCGCTTGACCCGGTGCCAGGACGGTGAACTGGATGCCGAGCTCGGCCATGATATCCAGAGTTTCGCCGTCCACAGCAGTCTCTGGCAGCCACATGCCCTCGGGCGAGCGGCCAAACCGTTGCTCGAAGTCGCGGATGCCCCAAACCACCTGAGTGTACTTGTCGCGCCGGTTGGCCAGCGGCATGATCAGATGATTGTACGCCTGAGCCATGGCCGAGCCGTGGCCCGAAAATCGGGCCTGGCTTCGGCGATCGGCTTCGATGATGGCCGCGTACTCATCCGGCGCCTCCTTGTCCAGCCAGCTGAGCAAGGTCGGGCCGAAGTTAAAACTGATCTTCTCGTAGTTGTTGGCGATGAGTACGATGCGTCCGTCTGCGTCCACGATGCGTGATGCTGCATTGGGCCGATAGCACTCGGCCAGAATACGCTCATTCCAGTTGTGATAGGGATACGCCGATTCCTCGCGCTCGATGGTCTCGAGCCAGGGGTTTTCTCGCGGTGGCTGGTAGAAATGACCGTGGATGCAGACGTAGCGAGTGTGGGCCATGGCTAGAAGCTAGCCCAAACTCGTTTGGTCCGGACGCCTCGACGGGCGAATTGTTCGATCACTCCGGACGCCCATCCGGTCGAGCGGTGGAGATGCTCGGCCGCATTCACGGCTCATTTGCAGGTAAACGCCAGCAGATTGCCGCGTTCGGAGGTGACGTCGAAGGCAAAGATGAGGTAATCACCCGACGAAACGTTGATCGTGGAATCGACAGCGCGTTTTCCACTCTTGTTGTCGATGGTGATCGAGACTTCGAAGCGAGTTTTTTGCCCCTGGGAGTTGCCCTGGCGGCGGAGCAGGGCCGACAGCTTGCCGCCGAGCGTGAGGCGAATATCTTCGGGTTTCATCCTGGCCAGGCTCTTGTCGTGCTTTGCCACCAGCTTGTAGCTCTTCCACGACGACAGCGGCGGCTTCTTCAGCTTCTTGGCCAGAGGCTTGAGTTTGCCGTCGATACCGCCTTCTTTGTTGCTGGCCTCGATCTCCAGAAACGAGCAATTTGCGGTTTGCGCCAGGGCAGAACTCGTCGCGCCAGCTCCCAGTAGAACCGCTGCAGCCATGATAACAATGGCCAGAACGCGGGCCCGCGTGCATGCTCGCCGGATCGCCAATTGTCGGGTCGTCGAAGGTTGCACCGTCGATCGTTGCTTTGTCATAGAGGACCCTCCACGTCGTTCATATCCACGAAGATCACAGTTGCTGAGACATCGTCCTTGCCGTCTCGCGGCATGACGAACACAGTCCCCGAGCCGCCGGTAACATCCAGATGCTCGACCTGCGGCGGATTTGGCTCATGGACAGGAGCAGTACTCGAAACATTCATCGATCCGGGATTGCCGGGATTCGCAACGCCTCCCCGTTCGACGACCACGGTTGGGCTCGGTCGCAGGGCGATGACGAGAAGCGCTGCAGCGGCGACCGCTGCGGCTCCGGTCAAAACGTGGCCGCGGTAACCCTCGAGCCACCGGCCGATCGCACTCCATATGCCGTCGGTGTCCTGGCGTTCAGCCCGGTCTCTTAGGCGACCTGGCTCGCTTCTCGGCTCGGCTCCTGGCGCGCTTTCGGTCTCGCGCGCGGACAGGGCTTGCCGAGCAGTTGTGCTATCGGCGCGGATATTGTGCTCGATGGTGTCCCACATGGCACTGAGGCGAGATTCCTGATCGTCGGCCGCGAGTTCGAGGTACGAGCGCAGGGTATCGTCCATTTGTCGGATCGCCTCGACTTTGGCCCTGGCATCGCTGTTCTCGTCGAGATACGCCTCGACCCGAGCTGCCAGGGCCTCGTCGACTTCGCCATCGGCATAGAGCATGAGATCGATGTCGTCGAATTTCGGTGTGTCGGGCACAGCTAGGCCTCGAGATCTTTCTGCCCACCCATGAGCTCGAGCAGGCGCTTCTGCATGTTCTTGCGGGCGTGAAAGAGCCGCGACATGATCGTTCCCTTTGAGCACTCCATGGCCTCGGCCATTTCCTCGTAGGTCATGCCGTGAAGTTCGCGCATGATCAAGACGGCTCGGTGGTTATCAGACAGGGTCTCGAGTGCCTCGCCTATCTGTCCGCGCATGCGTTTGCGGGACAGCGATTTGCTCGGGTTCTGGCCGAGGATTCGCGGCAACAGCATATCCTCGCCCACGCGTTCATCGCCGTCGCTGTGCCCCAGTGCGTCGTTGAAATCGACGTGCCGGGCCCGCTTCTGCTTGCGGATATGGTCGATGGACAGGTTCATGATGATGCGGTACAGCCAGGTGTAGAAGCTCGAGTTGCCCTCAAACTTGTCGAGGTATCGATGCGCCTTGATGAAGCCATCCTGGACCACGTCCAGGGCATCGTCGGCGTTGTGCAAAACGCCAAAGGCCAGCGAGTAAGCGCGCCGGTGGTAGCGCTCGAACAGAACCCGAAATGCATCGTGGTCGCCGCTCTGCGCGCGTTTGACCAGCTCCTTTTCGTCGACCGCGGGCCCCGGGGCCCTCTTGGAACGTCCTTCATCATGGTTGCGTCTGGCCGGGTCCCGAGGGGTGGGTTTTGCCCGTCGGGCCGGCTGAGAGATGGACGCTTGTTCGGCGCGCTTATTCACTCTTGCCAGGTATAACAGATAGCGGCGCGGCTGTGTCCCATCGCCCCAAAACATTCGGGGGTTGCGCGGCCCTGCCGAAAACATTGCCCGGGTGTCGGCAAGGCGCCGAGATCGCCTCGCCGACCCGACCTGATAGTTCGGACACCGCGGTGCAATTCGGCCTGGGTGAGGGCTTTTTCCACTCATCGGCTGGCCGGGTGCCTCGGCGTTCGAATAACTGGCTGCGGCCGGCGATGTGACGGCTCGAGGGTGGTCTCGAACGTATCGATTTTACAGGATTGCGGAGATTGCCGGCCGGCGCGCCAGGCTTTGTTGGGTCAGTGGAAGAGGCCGGCGCGCCGCGCTCGGGCGGGGAATGCGAGCGGCGCAGCGGCCGGATTGTTCGATCGATATCGCTGTCGCTGTCCGGTCCAGCATTGAGGCGGTCGAGCACGGAGCAACTGTAGCCCGCTGCAAACAGGCGCTGCTCCAGGGCATATGCGATGGCGCGTTTGCCGGTGCTGGTCGGTCCGGTCAGCCATACCGTCGTCGGCTCGTGGCCGAATCGGTGCGCACGCTGCTCTGGGGTGATCTGGCTGTGGGACTTTTGGCTCGCCGTACTGCCCTGGTACGAGCCAGCTGACTGGGTATTTTGTATTTTGTGGTCTTCGTGGAAACCATATTGCACTCCTCACGCTCATCGGACACTGTCCACCTTCGGTGTGGCCGCCGCCCGGGCTCGAGGGAAATGGGCCAGGCGCGCTCGTGAGCGCAGCAGACACCGAATCTTGGCCATGAACTCGAGGAATCCACAGCGCGGGAGATTGACCAATGATGAGCCACCAGGCCAGGATGGTTATGATATCTGCATATTTATTTCAAATTGGACGACCTAAAATTAGATTCATCTAGCTCTAGCAGCATTCGGGAAAAACCCCGAACGCCGCTACCATTATTGGGCAAAGCCCTCCGGCGGACTCCCGCCGACAGCTGGGGGCCGGGTCCGACGACTCACGGTTTGACGACCCAGACTGACAACTGAGGGTTTGGGCTCCGGCCATCAAATGGTAATCTCACGGTCATGGAGCCATCGAAGGCGGTATCGATCATCGACGCAGCAGTACCGCTCTTCTTCGTCCTCATCGCGCTCGAGATCGCGGTGGCGTGTATTACCCGTCGCCGGGTATACCGGCTCAACGATTCGATCGCCGATCTGGCGCTCGGAGCGGTATCTCAACTCGCCGGTCTGTGGACCAAGATTCCCATCCTGGTCGGCTTCGCGGTCATCGGCGAGTATTTCTCACTGCAATCGCTACTGGGAGTTGCCAGTATCCCCGAGCGTGCCCTGGTGACCGAGTCTGGCTTCGATTGGGTGGCCGCGGTCTGGTGGAGTGCGGCGTTCGTGCTCCTCGACCACCAGTACTACTGGGGACATCGCTTCACCCACCAGGTGAATCTGGCCTGGGCCGGGCACGTGGCTCACCACTCCAGTGAAGAATACAACCTCGCGGTTGCGCTCAGGCAGAGTGCGACGCAGAGCCTGTTCACCATGTGGTTCTACTTTCCGGTGGCAATACTGGGCTTTACCTGGTTCCACTATGTGGTCTGTATGGGCATCAATCTGCTCTACCAGTTTTGGGTGCACACCCGCCTGGTCGGCCGCCTGGGTCCGTTTGAATGGGTCATGAATACACCCTCGCATCACCGCGTGCACCACGGCCGCGATCCCAAGTACATCGACAAAAACCACGCCGGAGTCTTTATCGTATGGGATCGGCTGTACAAAACTTTCCAGGTCGAAGAAGAAGAGCCGAATTACGGGATCACCTCACCGCTTTTGTCCCACAATCCCGTGTGGTCCAATCTCCAGCACTATGCGGTTGTCTGGCGGACATTTTGCCGGGCCCGTGGCGCGCGCGACAAGTTGCGAGCGCTATTCGGGAAAACCGGCTGGAAACCCGATTATACGAGCGGCGCGCCGGCGCCGCTCACGCGCGGTAAAGGCCGTGACAAATACGATCCCCAGGTGCCGCGGTCGATTCAGATCTACGCGGTCGCGCACTTTGGTGCAGCTGTGCTGTTTATGCTGGCAGTCACGACCAGGGCGGCTTCGGCCCATGGACTCGAGTACTGGCTGGTGGTCGCGGGTGCTCTGTTCACCGTATTCAGCTTCAGCAATGTGGCCGGCATGTTCGACCGGCGTTCGTGGATCGCGACCGCCGAGACGATACGGCTCGCGTTCATGGTCGTCTCCGGCATCGCTCTGGCGGCGACCGGCGGAATGGCCCCACTTTGGGGCTGGCTCATTGCAGGGCTGGGAGCAGCCTCTCTCGGCATTCTTGCAAGCCAGCGCGAACAGCTCGACAAGGTGCTATTGCAACCGGGCAATCGGTGAGCAATGGCGGGCCGGAGTCTCCGACCACACGGTATTTGTCGTTTTCGGACCCACGTGTGTCCAGCGCCACATGCGCCGGGAGAGTGCCGCGCCTATCCTATGGGTGTGCGAATGGCGATTGCGATCGCGCTGCTTGCGATGTGGGCCAGCGCGGCCCCGGCGGATGAGGTGCGCCAGCTGAAATTCCACCACAACTCCGACGGCGCGCTCCACTTCGTTCAGACCGAGACCGTGGCAGGTGCGCAGGTGTTCTGGTCCGAGCGAAGCCAGGTGCTCATTCCGCACCCCGCGGGTACGGTGCACCTGAGCGGAGACCGCGAGTTCGAGATCATAGAGCGCGCACTCGACGCGTGGAACGCTGCCGCGCTCACCTGTGGTGACGGTATCCGGCTCACCCTTGGCGAGCCGGAACCGGGCGAGGTTGGCTTTGACAGAATCAATCGGATCGTGTTTCGCGATGAGCGTTGGTGCGCTCCGATCGACTGCGACGCGTTCTGCGGGCGGCGCGAGGATTGCCGGGGCGGCGAGGTCTGCCACAACCCCAGCGCCGCCGGGCTTACCACGCTCTGCTACAACGTCGAGAGCGGCGAGATCCTCGATGCCGACATCGAGTTGAACGGGGTGAGTTTTGCGATCAGCGATGGTGGCCTGTCCGAGGCGGGCGGGAGCGAACTCGCCGACCTGGCCAACACTTTCACGCACGAAGTAGGGCACTTCATCGGCCTCGACCATACGTGCTGGAACCCCGAGAACGGCCCTCAGCCCAGCGATCACCAGGGCAACCTCGTCCCCGACTGCCGCGCGACCGCCCTGCTCACCCCCGAGATCCGCGAAGCAACCATGTTTGCGACCCAGACCAATGGTGAGACCAAAAAGGCCACCCTCGAGCAAGATGACATCGACGGTTTGTGCAGAATCTATCCAGCCGATACCGGCGGCTGTGGCTGCACCGCCGGCTCGGGCAACCCCGGGTCTGCCGTCCTGCTCGTGTTCGCGCTCGTGCTCGCAGTGCTGCCTCGATCTCGACAGAGCGCATGCCGAGCCGGCCGTTTCTCCGATTGACGGTCGGATTCATTTGTGAGTAGATACGTTCCATGGTGAAGGCTTCTTCCAAGCTGCCCCGGCTCGGCGATCTCGAACTCGCCGTCCTCGAGCACCTGTGGAGCGCGGACGACGCGGATGTGCACGAGACCCACGCCGCTGTGGGCAAGAAGCGGGGAATATCGCCAAACACGGTTGGTTCAGCCCTCGAACGCCTGCATCGCAAGGGGCTTGTCTCGAGGGAGAAAGTTTCCTACGCCTACCGGTATCGCGTTGTGCTCGACCGCGAGAGGTTTCGCGCTCGCAAGGTCGTGGAGGCGGCCGGCGGTGTCGAGGCGCTCGGCAAACGCGGTCTCCTGGCGGCCTTTGTCGATCTCATTGCCGACTCGGATGAGGGCGCACTGACCGAGCTAGAACGGCTCATTCAAGCCAAGCGCGAGGACTCCGAGACATGATCTGGTCCCTCTTGGTTCTGTGCCTCGCCGCTTTTGCCATTGTTGCGGCGAGCGTCTCGGCGATCACCGGCATTGCACTGCGGTGGATCGATACAGCGACGGCGGGGCTTGCTCCGCGTCATCGCGCGCGCGCCTGGATGTGGATTGCCGCATTGCCTGCCGCAGCAGGGACAGTCACGGTGCTGGCGACGCTTCTACCCGCGCTCGGGTTTGGCAGCGACCATTGCCTTGTGCACGATCTACATCATCCGCATCTGTGTCCCCACCACCTGCTCGAAACGCCCGGCATTGCTCTCATCGGACTTGCCGTCCTGGTGGTCGCGCGTTGCACATTTCTCATCGCCAGGCTCGCCGGGGTTGCGCTGTTGAGCTCGACGACCGCGCGGACCCTCGCCGAGGGCTCCGAGCAGCACGGCGATGTCCTCGTATTCGAGGCAGCCGAGCCTCGGGCATTTGTGCTCGGTATTGTCCATTCGACCGTTCACGCGTCGACCGGCCTACTCGACCTAGGCCGCGGCGTCGCCGAAGCGGTTCTGGCTCATGAACGCGCTCATGCACGACAACGCGATCTGCTGTGGCGTGCGTTGTGCCCTGTGTTCGCCGCTGCTCATTTGCCGTCGGTTTCGTCTCGCATCGCCGCGCGCCTCGCAACTGCACAGGAAATGGCCGCAGACGCCGAAGCCGCCGATGAAGTGCAGGACCGGGTACGCGTCGCCGAGGCGCTGGTCGCGCTGGCACGCCTGCACGCGCGACCATCGCCCGGGCTCTCGTTCACCCACGGCGACCTCCGAGCGCGGGTGCAGGCACTGCTGGGGCCGCCCGCCGACACGATTTCATGGCCGGTGCGCGTGCTGGCAGCCGTCGGCGTGTGCGCAACACTGACCATCGGTGCTCTCCACGAGGCCGTTCATCACGGCCTGGAAACGCTTCTCGGAGCGCTCAGCTAGGACCTGGCCGAGGCATCGTCATGGACCGCAAAGCAAACACTCGTTCGATCGTAATTCCGACCGTTGGTCGGAAAAAACTGTGGGTATCATGGGTCGCCCTGATGCTCTGCTGTGCCGCTGGCTCGGCCTGGGCGCAGGCCCCGCTCACCGAAGCGGCGGTTGTGCGGCTTGCCCGATCGCATGCGCCGGGAAGTGCAGTTGCACAGGCAACCGAGCGGCTTGCGGATGCCCGCCAGAGGACGGCCGGGCTCCTGTTGAACCCGTTCGTGGGCTGGGAGCGCGAGACTGTGCTCACCGGACAGGGCAGCGCCCAGGATATTTTTCGGGCCACGATTGCCATCGACATGGCCGGCCCGCTGTCGAATCGTTCACTTGCTGCGTCGCGCAGTTCGTGGATGCGCGCCGAGGCTTCGGTCACCCGCACGGCCGCGGTGCTCGATGCAGTGCTGGGTTACTACGACGTGGTTGTCGCCGAGCGTCGCGTTGCGATTCTGCGCCGGGCCGTGTCCAGCCTCGACGAGGCTGCTCGGGTCCTGGCGCGACGTGAGGAGGCTGGAAACGCTTCGGGTTATGAGAGCACGCGCCTGGCGATCGCCAGCGAGCTCGCCCGAAGTCGTCAGGCCGAAGCACAGGGAACGCTGCACAGTGCGCGGGCACGACTTGCCGCGTTGCTGGGGCTGGATGTCGATACGCTGCGTGTCGACACCACACTGGCGCTTTCTCCGTTGCGGGACGAAGCGCAGCTCGTGCGGAGTGGGACCTCGGACCGAGCAGCGATCCGGCAAGCTCGTGCGTCGGCGCGTTTCGCTGCCGTTGCCCAGGACCGAGCCGGATGGACGTGGGTGCCGACACTCAATGTGAGCGGCGGTGCCAACCTGGTAAGCGATCCGGACCGTCGCCACGGCTATGTGGTGGCTCTCTCGCTCAGTATTCCAATCTTCGACCGCGGGCAGGGCTTGCGAGCGGAGGCCGAGGCACAGCGCGCGCTTTCCACGGCACGTGCCGAGGCGCTGTCCCGCACTGTCCGCGCCGAGCTGGCCAGCTCGTACGCGATCTACACCACTGCTCGCCAGGAGCTGGCAAGGTTTGAAGCGGCCACGTCCGACCAGGTCGATGCGCTCTTGCGCGCGGCGCAAAGCGGCTACCGCGAAGGCCAGCGGAGCATCGTGGAGCTGCTCGACGCGCAACGCGCACAAACCGACGTTGCCGAACGTCGGCTGAGCCTCCTCGGTGCGGCCAAACAAGCCGAAGCGCGCCTGCGTGCAGCGGCCGGAGAGCTCCGATGAAAACAATACGTATTCGCATTCTCGCCGTTCTCGCCGCCGTTCTCGCGATCGCCGGCTGTGCAGGCTGTCACTCGCACGACCATTCGCACGAGCAAGGAGGGCACGATCATGCGCCGTCTTCTGGCCGTGACGATCACGCCGGTGACCGAGAGGGCCATGGCCACGAACACGGCGATGACGCCATTGGCATCACGCGCTGGACCGAAAAACTGGAGCTATTTGCCGAGCATCCCCCAGCTGTGACCGGTCAGGAGCTCACCTTCCTCGCCCACCTCACCATCCTCGACGGGTTCAAGGCGCTCGACAACGCCACAGTGACGCTGGTACTCGAGGGGCCCGAGCGAATCGAGGCAAGCGTGACCGAGATGCTTCGATCGGGTATATTTCGCCCGGTATTGACCGCAAGGCGCCCGGGCAGCTATCGCGGCAGTCTCGTCATTGCCGGCCCCGAGGTGCGTGACACCGTCGATGGGTTCGAGATCGCAGTACACCCGAGTGGCGAGGCCGCCCGGCAACCGGCTGGCAACGAGCAGCAAGATGGTGCCGAGCCGATCAGCTTCCTCAAGGAGCAGCAGTGGCAGGTACCTTTTGCGACCGCCTTTGCGACCCGAGATGCGGTGGTGCCGTTTCTCGAAGTGGCCGGTGAGATCACCACGCCACCGGGCGGCCAGGCCGACATCGGTGCCGCGATCGCGGGTCGGGTTGTAGCCCCGCCGGGGGGCCTGCCGCGTCCGGGCCAGGCGGTGCGAAGCGGTGAGCTATTGGCGACCATCGCGCCCATTCCGGCCGCGCCCGAGGCCGGGGTACGCGCAAATCTCGCCGTGGTCGAGGCAGAGACCCGAGTACAAGGCGCACGAGCCGCTCTCGAGCGTGCTGAACGCCTCATCGCCGACCGTGCTATCTCGCAGCGCGAGGTCGACGACGCACGCCGCGAGCTTCGGGTCGCCGAGGAATCTGTACAGGCGGCCAGACGCGCTCGCGACTTTTTCTCGGGCGCAGCGAGCGGTCGTGGCGGTGGAACGTATCGCGTGGCCACGCCCATCAGCGGGGTGATCGTCGACGTGCGCGCTACCGCGGGCAAGTCCGTTACCAGCGGCGAGCAACTCTTTCGCGTCGTCGACCTCTCTGAACTGTGGATCCGCGCGCGAGTTCCGGAGCAGCAGGCTTCACGCCTTCGCTCGGATCAGGATGCGAGCTTCAAGCTGCCCGGACTCGACAGCTGGCTGCCGCTGGATGTGACGGGCGACGATGCGTCGGCCTCGGTGGTCACCATCGGTCGCACGGTGAACCGACCCACTCGCACGGTCGACGTCATCTACGCTCTGCGCCAGCCGGATGAACGGCTTCGAGTCGGCGGGATGGTTCGCGTCGGCGTTCCCACCGGTGCGCCGTGGCAGGGCGTGGTTGTTCCACGCGGTGCGGTCCTCGAAGACGACGGGCGCGCGGTTGTCTACGTCCAGGTGGAAGGCGAGGCTTTCGAGGAGCGCACAGTGCGGCTGGGGCCGCGTTCGAGAACTCGGGTCGGCATCGAGCGAGGTATTGACGCGAACGAGCGGGTCGTCACCTATGGCGCCAATGTCATCCGACTCGCTTCGCGCGCATCCACGGCCCCTGCCCACGGACATGTGCACTGATGATCGAGTTACTTCTGCGCCTGTCGCTGCAGCGGCGCTGGCTGGTTCTCGGTGGTGCCGTTGTCCTGTCGGTCTTCGGGGCGCTCCGCGCGGCGCAGATGCCGGTCGACGTGTTCCCGGACCTGACCGCTCCGCGGGTCACCATTGTGACCGAGTCGACCGGTATGGCGCCAGAGGAGGTGGAGCGCCTGATCACGTTTCCCATCGAGACCACGGTCAACGGGGTCGCCGGGGTTCGGCGCGTGCGGTCTGCTTCGGCGCCCGGCATCTCGATCGTCTGGGTCGAGTTCGACTGGGACACCGACGGGATCGTCGCCCGTCAGCGCGTCGCCGAGCGACTGCAAGGGCTCGCGGTTTTGCCCCCCGAGGCCGAGACACCGGTACTGGCCCCGCGGTCCTCGGTCATGGGTGAGATCGCGTTTGTCGCCTTGACCTCCGAGAATCGGGATCCCGTCGAGCTCCGGCGCGTCGGCGAGGTGGAAGTGCGCCGGCGGCTACTCGGCGTGCAAGGAGTGGCGCAGGTCGTCGCGCTCGGCGGGCTCGAACGTCAGTACCAGGTGATCGCGGATCCCGAGCGGCTCGAGCGCTACCAGCTGACTCTGGACGATCTGATCAGTGGGCTCGCCGAGGGCAACAAGAACGTTCCTGGCGGGTTTGTCATCGGGCAGGGTCAAGAATCGATTGTACGCGTCCTCGGACGCTCGCACAGCGAGGAAGACCTCGGCGACATCACCATCGCGTTGCGCGGATCGAGCCCTGTGCGCGTGCGGGATGTCGCCGACGTGCGGCTCGGGTCGGCACTGCCCCGGGGCACTGCGAGCTACAATGGCGGACCGGCCATCGTGCTCAGCATTGTCAAGCAGCCTGGGTCGGACACCCTCGACGTCACCGCGCGTGTCGATGAGGCTCTGGATCGCCTTGTACCGTCACTTTCGCAGCGGGCCATCGCGGTTCATCGGGATCTATTTCGGCAGGCGGACTTCATCGAGCAGTCCATCGACAACCTCTTTGCAGTCCTGCGCGATGGAGCCCTGCTGGTGATCGGCGTGCTCTTTGTATTTCTGTGGAGTCTGCGTCCAACTGTCATCAGCGTCGTCGCACTGCCGCTGTCCATCCTTGCATCGGCATTGGTCCTCGACCTGTTGGGGCTCGGTCTGGACACCATGACGCTCGGCGGCCTGGCAATCGCGATTGGCGCGCTCGTCGATGACGCGATCGTCGATGTTGAAAACGTCGTGCGTCGCCTCCGGGATCGAGCTGGGCTACCGGAAAGCGAACGCGGACCCGTGCTTCAAACCGTGCTCGACGCAACCCGTGAGATCCGTTCGGCCATCGTCAGCGCAACTGCTGTGCTGATGCTGGTTTTTTTGCCGCTCCTTTTTCTGGAGGGGCTGGAGGGGCGTTTGCTTCGGCCGCTGGCCATTGCGTATCTGGTCTCGATCGCCAGCTCGCTTGTCGTCGCAGTGACAGTTACCCCCGCCCTGTGCTCGATCCTTCTCCCCACAGCGGTCGGCAAGAGCGCCGGCAAAGAACCCCCGCTGCTGCGCAGTATTGCCGCGGTCTATGAACCGACGCTCTCCTTCGTGCTGCGACGTCCTCGCGAAGTCGTCGCGGCGAGTGCAATTGTGGTCGTTGTGGGTATTGTCGCGCTGGGATTCGTCGGACGTTCGTTTTTGCCCCAGTTCAACGAGGGCAGCCTCACCATCGCCGCCGTGACCCTGCCCGGCACCTCGCTCGAGCAAAGCGACACGCTCGGTGCTCTTGCCGAACGAGCTCTCCTGGCCGACCCGGCGGTGGTGTCGACCGGCCGCCGTACCGGGCGTGCTGAGAGAGACGAGCATGTGCAGGGTGTCGAGGCGGCGGAAATCGATGTGCGGCTGCGCGATGACGAGCGCAGCAAAGAACAGCTACTCACGGACATTCGGCGACGTCTTGCCGCTGTACCCGGCTTGCAGTTCACGCTGGGTCAGCCGATTTCGCACCGCATCGACCACATGATCTCGGGGCAGCGGGCTGCGCTTTCGATCAAGGTTATCGGTGAAAATCTGGACGAGATCCGGTGGTACGCCGAGCGTGTGCGCGCTGCAGTCGAGGACGTACCCGGGCTGGTCGATCTGAGTGTCGAGCAGGCGGTGAACGTCCCGCAGGTCGTGGTCCGCGTCGATCGCTCGGCGGCGTCGCAATACGGCCTTTCGCCGGGACAAGCCGCGCGGGCCGCCGGCACTGCGCTGTGGGGTGCCGAGGCGAGTCGCATCTACGAGCAAGGCGCGCTCACCGAGGTAGTTGTCCGCTACCGCGCCGATGCTCACGAGTCGATGGATGCTGTGCGGAGCACGCGGGTTCCGACCCCTTTGGGCGCAGTCGTCCCCCTGTCTGCCTTTGCCGAGATTCGCAAGGACCGCGGTCCCAACTACATCTTGCGGGACAACGTCGAGCGCCGAATCGTTGTCACTGCCAATGTCGCCGATCGGGACCTGCGCAGCGTCTACGAGGATGTCAGGGCCCGCGCGGCCGACCGGGTAGAGCTTCCGGCAGGTGTTCGGGTCGAATACGCAGGCCAGTTTGAACGCGAAGAGGCGGCTGGATCGCGGCTGCTCGTCCTCGGACTGCTGGCGATACTGGGCATTGCGATCATTGTTGGCACAACACTGCGCAGTGTTCGGCGAGCCATCATCGTTCTCGTCAATTTGCCACTGGCACTGGCCGGAGGCGTCGGCGGCGTCTTTCTCGGCGGCGGCGTGCTTTCGATCGCCGGCATCATCGGCTTTATCACGCTCTTCGGTATTGCCACGCGCAACGGCATCCTGCTCGCGACCCGTGTGAGGGACCTCGAACTCGCGGGAGTGGATCGGCGCGAGGCGGTTGCGCGGAGCGGTCGGGAGCGGCTGGCCCCCATACTGATGACCGCGGTCACTGCGGGATTGGGCCTCTTGCCCCTGGCACTTGCCCTCGGCGAGCCGGGCAGCGAGATCCAGGCACCCATGGCGCTCGTCATTCTGACCGGGCTTGCCACGTCCACGGCGCTCAACATGGTGGTGGTACCCGCCCTGCTCGCCGAGTGGGGCGGCGCACCCAGGAAGACCGGGGACATCCTCGCTTGACCGAGGCGTCGCCTCGCCGACGCCTTCCAGGGCATCGAGGAGATTGCTGGCGAGCAAAGAGCGTACGGGATTGGCAACCAGGTCATGCTGATTGCGACGGATCGTTACTAAACTAAACAGAAGCGCATTCGCTGTGGATCCAGTAGCCGGCCACAATTCTCGACATTGCGAAATTGAGTTTAATGTGTTTCTGTTTAATCCGGCACGACAGTCCTGAGCAGAGCCAACAGCTCGCCGGCGGTAAATGGCTTGTCGAGGCGGGGCACAGGGGTCTGAGCCAGGAAGTCCCGGGACTGGGGGATCGACGCACCGCCGCTCATGATGATGAACCTCCCCGCCATGACAGGGGATATCTCCAGCAGCGTTTTATATACATCGACACCGCTCAGGTCCGGCATCATGAGATCGCACAATACGGCATCGTAGGTGTATTCCGATAACAGTGACAGAGCGGCCTGACCGTTTGACGCCTCGCTTACCGTATGGCCGAGAAGCTGCCGGCGGATCGCGTCCCTGACGTGACGGTCATCGTCGACCACGAGCACCCACAGGGAACGCTGCCATGCGTATAGGGATTCACCCTGATGAAGCCCGGCCGCCGCGTCGCAGTGGTCTGTGACCCGGTGGGACATCGCGGGCAGCAGCAGCCGAACCGATGTACCCTCGCCAGGCGAAGAGTCGATGTCGATTGTACCTCCCATCGCAGTCACGATGGTGTGACAGATGGGGAGACCCAGACCGGTGCCCCGGCCGACCGGTTTGGTGGTAAAAAACGGGTCGAAAATCCGGTGGCGAACCTCGGGACTGATGCCTGCACCCGTATCCTCCACCATGACACAGACCTGATCGCCCGTATGGGCACGCACAGTAATGCAGATCTGGTTGTCGTGGGCCCGGCCGTCGGGAATCGCGTGGGCAGCATTGATCAGCAGATTGAGGAAGACCTGCCCGAGGCGGGTCTCATTGCCGCGGACGAGCGGAATCTCTCCATAGTTGCGCACCAATTCTGCCCGGTGTCGGATCTCGTGGTTGGCCAGGCGGAGCGACGCATCCATCACTGCACGCACATCGAGATCGCTGATCCGAGCATCGTCGGCCCGGGCGAATATCCCCAGCGTATGCACGATGTCGCGAATACGCTGCCCGGCTTCGGATATATCGTCGAGAAGTGTGCTGCTGCCGAGCAATGTGTCGGGCGCGGTGACTCGATAGTGGGTGATTCGCTTCTTCAGCTCGTCCACGTTGATGAGCAGGGCGAATAGAGGATTGTTGATCTCGTGCGCGATGCCGCTGGCCATGACCCCGAGGGACTCGATTTTTTGCTTCTGGCGGAGTTGCGCCTCGAGTCGGCGTTGCTCTTGTTCGGCGCGCTTGCGGTCGGTGATGTCGGTGATCGTTCCGATGTATTCCCGGACGTCGCCGCGCTGGTCGCGTGTGGCAACGGCCTGTCCGACCACCCAGGCGATGCGCCCATCTCGGTGCTGAAATCGATACTCGAGCCTGAACCGACAGTTTTCGTGCACAGCGGTATTCCACGCCTTTATGACTCGTTCCCGATCGTGATCATGAAGTCCGCGCACCCAGCCGTCGCCGGCTGCCTCCTCGGCAGATAGACCTGCTATTTCACACCACCGCTTGTTCACATAGAGACAAGCGCCATGGGCATCGGTCTGGAAAATCCCCACCGGCGAGGCTTCGGCAAGCGCTGCTTTGTCCCGGGCCGCGGCGGCCATCGCTTCGGCAGCCGCCAGCCTGCGGGCCTTGTCCTCGGCTACTTTGCGCTCGGTGATGTCGGTCGTGATGACGATCGCTGCGACGACCTCTCCTTGCCGGCACACCGGCGCCGCACGGCTCGCATACCACGCCGTGGTCCGGTGCGGCCCGATCCCCGATAGTTCATAGGTAACCACCTCGCCGTGCTCAAAGACCCGGCGGATGGCATCCCGCAATATCTCGTGCTGCTCGGCAGGAATATAGCGATATCCGTCCGTCCCAATCACTTCTTCGGCCGGGATACCGGGCGGTGGATGATTGATGAACAGGATTCTTCCGCTCCGATCAAAGGTCAGAATCATGTCGGGTACCGCGTTGACCAGAGAACGCCAGTATTCGGCTGAAGATCGAGGATCACCCTCCTTGGTCTGCTCGGCGAGACGCTCGGCGGTGCGGATCCGCACTGCCAGCACAGAGCTGTCGGATGGCAGCAAAAGAACATCGTCGACAGCATGCGCAGTGTGGGCGTCGATCGCCCCATATGCCTCGGCATGGAGCTGATCTGGATGTGGCGAGTAGGCCACCGCGACAAGAATCACCGGCTTCTCGGAAGCCTGGCGCAGAGTGCGACAGATTTGCAGATAATCCACTCGCCGCTCGGTCGTCAGATGGCCTGGTTGCATCGCATCTAGGGATTGACGAGCTCTGCCGAGTTGCACGAATACGATGTCGAATCCCACGATGGATTGCAGCTTTATCGCCGAATCGAAGCACTCGGCCCGCGTTACCTCGTGGTTCCTTTGGTTGAGGGCGTCCTCCAACACGCCGCGCGTTGCGTCGTCCGCAATGATCAGACTTCGAGCGGTCATTGAACTACGATTTTCACAGCGTGCCTGCCCCATGCCTGCCTAGCCAAGCCTCACAGGCGCCGAATCACACAGATCATTCTATGCGCTATGCGCCGTCGATCGCTACGGGTAATACAGGAGCTCCTCACCGAGCAGTCGCTGCCGGGCGTGACCTGCGTCAGTGTCCGTGGGCCTGGTCAGGGTGTGTTGCACACGCCGTATTCTGTCCCCCGTCTCATCAGAAACCTGCCCCTTTCTCAGGTCCGGATCGATCAGGAACCCCAGGCGGATGCAGAGACGAAGGGAGCCCCGGGATGCGATGGGCGAGCATCGTCATGAAGGTCACAATCCCGTCGCCGTGGGTTGGCGACCAGTCTCTCTTTGCAGCCGTTTGCCAGGAGACATTGTAAACGGGCGCCCCGCGAGTCTTCATCGACCATCGACCCAACAAAGGCGATCGAACAAGGTCATCGATGAGATGGCTCAATGGTCCGATGTCCTGTGCTTGTGGCTGGATGAGCGGCTGACCGCGTGCTCGGCTTCATTCTGTTGTATATCTCGACGTGCTGATGAACCACGTCGAGCTCGAGCCAGAGCAGCTACGCCGGGTCTGCGACCCAACACAGCTGAATTTCAGGACCACCTCCGACCTCGAGGATATCGAGGACGTCGTCGCACAGCCGCGCGCAGTCGAGGCGCTGGCGTTTGGCATCGGCGTGGAGCACCAGGGCTACAACATTTACGCCCTGGGCCCGCCTGGCATCGGCAAGCGCTTTGCCGTCGAGCGATTTCTCCGCGCCCGCGCCGAGAGCCGGGACACGCCCGATGACTGGTGTTATGTCAACAACTTTCAGGAGCCCCACAAGCCGCGCTGTATCCGCTTGCCAGGTGGCCGTGGCGTCGAGCTCGAGCGCGACATGGAGCAGCTTTCCGAGGACCTGAGCGCTGCTCTCGACGCTGCCTTTGCCAGCGATGAGTACAAGACCCGACGCCATGTCATCGACGAAGAATTCGGCGCCAGGCCGGAGTCGAAATTCGCCGAACTGCGCGAGCACGCCGAGAAACGGGGCTTTGTCATCCTGCGCACTCCGGTCGGGGTGGTTTTTGCGCCCAGGCGAGACGGAGAGGTACTGCCGCCCGAGGAATTTGAAAAAATCCCCGAGGGCCAGCGGCAGGAAATCGAACGCGACATGAAAGAGCTCCAGGCCGAGTTCCAGGAGTTCGTCGGTCAGTTGCCCGACTGGGAGCGCGAACGGCAGAGACGGCTGCGCCAGCTCAACCGCGAGGTCACCCACAATGCGGTGACCCGGTTGATCTCGGAACTGCGCGCCAAGTACGAATCATTCTCGGACGTGCTGGCCTATCTCGACCAGGTCGAGCGCGATGTGGTCGACAACGCGCGGGCGTTTTTGGCCGCGCAGGGTCAGGCCCAGGCCCACGCCACGAGCGACAACGAGATCACCGAGGTCCCCGTGCCCGAGAGCCTCAAGGGTGCGCCGGCCCTGCGCCGCTATCAGGTCAACGTGGTGGTCGCAAACCGCGACGGCAAGGGCGCCCCGGTCATATTCGAGGACCATCCAACCTACGGCAATCTGGTCGGGCGCATCGAGCATCTCTCGCAGCTGGGCACGCTGACCACCGATTTTCGCCTCATACGCCCGGGCGCCCTGCACCGTGCCAACGGCGGATATCTGGTCATCGAGGCCCGGCAGCTGCTCATGCAGCCGTTTGCCTACGAGGGACTCAAGCGGGCCCTGCAGAGCCGCGAGATCCGCATCGAGTCGCTCGGCCAGGCGCTCAGTCTGGTCGCCACCATCTCTCTCGAGCCCGAGACCATTCCACTCGATGTCAAGGTCGTCCTGCTCGGCGATCGCATGCTGTATTACCGCCTGGCCGCGCTCGATCCCGAGTTTTCCGAGCTGTTCAAGGTTGCGGTCGATTTCGATGACGAGGCCGAGTGGTCTGGCCCGATGGTGACGACCTACTGCCGCACCATCGCCACCATGGTGCGCCGCGAAGACCTGCGTCCGTTCGGCCGGGATGCCGTGGCCCGCATCGTCGAGGAATGCGCCCGCATGGCCGGCGATCAGCGCAAACTGTCGACCAGTATGTCGCGCATGATCGACCTCTTGCGCGAGGCCGATTACTTCGCCGGGTCGGCCGGCCGCGACGTCGCCAGCAAAGACGACGTGCAGCGCGCCATCGAGGCGCGCGAGTATCGCTCGAATCGGGTCAAAGAGCGCCTGCAGGAACAGACCTTGCGCGAGGTCCTCATGATCGACTGCGCGGGAACGCGGGTCGGACAAATCAACGGGCTGTCGGTCATGCAGCTCGCTGACTACCGCTTTGCCCGGCCCACCCGGATCACCGCTCGCGTGCACATGGGAAAGGGCAACGTCGTCGATATCGAGCGCGAAACCGAACTCGGCGGGCCCATCCACTCCAAGGGTGTGCTGATCTTGACCGGCTTTCTCAGCGCCCGCTACGGCGGCGCAAAGCCGTTTGCCCTGTCGGCCAGCCTGGTATTCGAGCAATCGTATGGCGGTGTCGATGGCGATAGCGCCTCGTCGGCAGAGCTCTACGCCCTGCTCTCGGCCATCGGCGACGTACCCCTGCGCCAGTCGCTCGCGGTCACCGGCTCGATCAACCAGCACGGCGATGTTCAGGCCATCGGCGGTGTGAACGAAAAGATCGAGGGCTTCTTCGACCTGTGCATGGCGCGCGGTCTGACCGGCACCCAGGGCGTGTTGATCCCCAAGGCCAACGCCGATCACCTGATGCTGCGCCACGACGTGATCAAGGCAGTCGACGAGGACTCGTTTCACATCTATCCCATCGAGCACGTGGACCAGGGCATCGAGCTGTTGACCGGCATGGAGGCGGGCAAAAGCGACGCTCTGGGCAACTTCCCGGACGGCAGTGTGAACGCCATCGTCGATGCTCGTATCGCCGCAATGGCCGAAAATATGGCTAAAATAGGCCGCGATCGCCCGAAGGCAGACGACGAATGACAGCGCCCGGCGACAGCAAGGCCAGGCGCATACTGGTCGCCCTCGACGCGTCGCCGGCCAGCGCGGCCGCGTGCACGACCGCGGCCGAGATCGCCGCCACCATTGGAGCCGAGCTCATCGGCGTATTCGTCGAAGACGACCTCCTCCTGCGCTCGGCCGAGTTGCCGCTCACCCAGCTGGTCGGCTCTCATTCTGCCGAGATCTTGCCCTTTTCGAGCCGGGACATCACCTCTCAGCTCAAAGTACAGGCCGAGCGCGCCCGCCGGGCCATCGCCACCATCGCCGGCCGGGCGAATGTCGCCTGGTCGTTCCGGATCAGCCGAGGCGGAGTGTCCACCGTGCTCAAACAGGCGGCTGTCGAAGTCGACCTGGTCAGCGTGGGCAGCACCGGCTGGTCGAGACACCGCGAGCAACCGGTTGGGACCACCCTCGCATCTCTTTTCGGCGACAGCCGCGGGCACATTCTGGTCACCCGACAAAGCGGACAGCACACTGGTCCGATCGCCATCGTGCTCGACAGCACATCGCCCACGGACGAGCTCATCGAGGCGTCCATGGCCTTTCCCCGCACTGCGCAGAGCGAGCGCGAGCTGTTCATCGTCGCTCACCACGAGGCCACGGCCGGCGAGGTCGAACGCACCGCCAGGGCCGGCCTGGCAGCCCGCGGCCTGCACGGCAAGGCGTACTGGCTCGGTCCGCCGCAACCCGGACTGGTAGCCCGATCGAGCGCGGGTCGCGGTGTGCTGATCATGGCCGCAAGGTGCCCGGTGGTCGCTCGAGATATCGATCTCTCCCGGTTCTTGCGCGCGGTCGCCTGTCCGGTGCTATTCGTCCGTTGAACTCGGAATTGCCCGAAACCGACGCTGTTCCGCAATCCCGAAAATGTCGCACGCCCATGGCCTGGAGCGGCGAGATAAATCGGCCGAATCAACAATCGCGATCAAAAATTCTACTGTGAGTAAATCGTAGATCCATGGATTTGAAAATTGCACAGTTCTTTTTACACAAAAGTTCATTCCGGCTGGATTGTGCTGATTGCCATAGCTGTGGCCGTATTCATCCTTGCGAAAAGTTCCGGGCGTTTTTCCGGCTGTTTGGCGTATAAACCCTCAAGGCATTTTTTCAGCTGTTTGACACATATCTATTTGCCGATGAAATTACTTATTTTTGCTGTGGCAGAGTAGTTTGAAACCACCGATATACACCTACCGCGTCCCACCGATTTTTTGTGTGGGCAACGATCAGGGGATGCGCGGCTGCCGAAATCGTTTATGATGAGTTTGGGGGTAACTCGTCTGTACAGGGGTACCTGTGAGCTGAATCGCCTATTGCTGAGCAACAAGAGGACCAAACGGATGATCCCGACACTGCGCCGAACGTCGTACCGATGCTGGGAGAGCGAATATGAAGTGGAGTGGGGCGGAGCGGACCACGCGGGTGATTTGTCACCACGGCCCGCCCCGGGCTGCACTGGCAAATTGCCCGCCGCAAGACAGCGCGGGTTTTCACTCATCGAGCTCATGGTCGTTGTTGCCATCATGGGTGCTCTGGCCGCGATTGCCGTCCCGGCATTCATGAAATACATCAAAAAAGCGCGCACTGCCGAAGCGGGCCAGTTCATCAGAAAGATCTACGACGGTGCCCGCACCTACTATCTCAACCCAACCCAACCCGGCTTCAGCCCGGTCGAGCCACAGTTTCCATCGCCGAGTACAGCACCGACCCCGGCCCTCGGCGACTGCTGTGTGCAGGGGGGAAAATGTGCAGCCGAGCAGACCCAGTGGCAAACCGACACCTGGGTGGCGGTCAAATTCTCCGTCCCCGACGCTCACTACTACTCGTACAGTTACATTACCCCGGACGAATTTGGCGATTTTACCGCCCGGGCCAACGGCGATCTCGATTGTGACGGGTTCTATTCGACGTTTGAAATGTACGGCACCATCGACGCAGCCATGGCTAGCGGCTCGAGCGGCAGCGCCTCGATGAGTCGGCTCATGGAGCTGGAATAGCGTCGGCCGATTGCATGACCGACGAACGCGTTTCTGTTCAAGTACTGGTGAAGCCGCCGTCGATGGCCAGGGTTTGGCCGGTCATGAATGACGACGCATCAGAGGCCAGATATACCGCTGCAGCGGCGATCTCGATAGGCTGGCCGTGCCTGGCCAGCGGGGTCCGCTTGACCACGTGCTCGCGCAGAGTCGGATTCTCCACGATCGCCGAGGCAAATTTTGTCTCGATAAGCCCCGGCGCAATGGCGTTGACCCGGATCCCCGACGTGCCGAGCTCGAGGGCCAGAGTTTTGGTCATGGCGATGACCGCGGCTTTGGTCATGCTGTAGATGCCCTGCATGGGCGCGGCCCGCATGCCCATGACGCTGGCCATGTTGATGATACTGCCGCGCTCGGCGCTGCGACTTCGCAGGTGCTTGACATACGCGCGCGCTGCGAACAGATAGCCCTTGAGGTTGACCTCGATCGTCTTGTCAATGGCCGACTCAGGCGTGTCGATCAGCGGACCGAAATACGGATTGGTCGCCGCGTTGTTGACCAGTACGTCGATCTGACCCAGCTCGCTGGCCACATCGGCAAATAGCTTGTCGATCTGTTCGGGCTTGCCCATGTGGCACGCGATCGGAAGCGCTGTGCCCCCGGTCTGGCGAATCTGTGCCGCAACCTCGTCGAGTCCGGGCTGCTTGCGTGAGGTCAAGACAACCCTGGCACCGACATCGGCGCAAGCCTGGGCAATCGCCGCACCAATCCCCCGACTGGCCCCCGTGATCAAGACAACTCTGTCCTCAAGCGAGATCTGACTGTGACCTGTCATGGCCGTCAGGGTAACACTGCAACTTTCTGTATGGGTCTGAAAGTGTTGGCTTTTTCAACGGCCGCAGCAATGGTAACCGAACACGGGAGTTGACGCGACGCATTAGCTACGTCATAGATTATAGAGTATGAATGAATGAGGATTCATTCACGGAGCAGAGAGGATTCTTTCACGGAGTAGAGATGTCACGAGCCATCAACCGGTACAAAGCAGATCTCCGTCACGTTCGCTTCTTACTTTTCGAGCAGTTTCGACTGCAGGACATGCTTGGCAAGGCGCCGTATTCGGACTGGAGCCGCGAGGACGTCGACATGGTCCTCGACGAGCTCTACAAGTGGACTTGCGAGGTACTCGGGCCGCTCAATGCGGCCGGTGACGCCCAGGGATGCACGTTGCAAGACGGCAAGGTGAAGACTCCCAAGGGGTTCCCGGAGGCGTGGAGGTCACTGTACGAGGCTGGCTGGCGCAGCCTGGCGGTATCCGACGAGTTTGGCGGTCAGAATGGGCCCTACACGCTGCACACCTTGATGGAGGAGTTTTGCTCGGGGGCTAACACGGCGTTCACCATGTACGCGGGGTTGACCCACGGGGTGGCCGAACTGATCGCCGAGCACGGCACTCCCGAGCAGCGCAGCACCTACTGCTCAAAACTCTTCAACGGCGAGTTTTCCGGCACCATGTGCCTCACCGAGCCGCACGCTGGCTCGGATGTCGGCGCCAACAGTACCCGGGCCACGCCGATCGGCGATGGCAAGTACAAGATCGAGGGCACCAAGATCTTCATCTCGGGTGGCGACGCCGATGTGGCCGGCAACGTGATCCACACGGTTTTGGCCCGCACCGAGGATGCGCCGAGTGGAACCCGTGGACTGAGTCTTTTCATCGTGCCGCGCGACCGGCTCGACGGCAGTGGATCGAACGACGTGAGTGTCACCGGTATCGAGCACAAGATGGGCATCAATGGTTCGTCCACCTGCATGCTCACGTTTGGCGAGAACGGTGAATGTATCGGCGAGCTGATCGGAACCGAAGAGCAGCGCGGCATACGTCAGATGTTCTTCTTGATGAACGTGGCGCGCATCGGGGTCGGCATTCAGGGTCTCTCGGTCGCCTCGTCGGCCTATCTGAACGCCCTCGAGTACGCCAAAGAACGCCGACAGGGCTCGAACATCCGCAGCTGGAAGGATGCCGATGCGCCGCGGGTGCCGATCATCGAGCATCCGGATGTGCGCCGCATGCTGATCGACATGAAGTCGCGGGTCGAGGGCATTCGCGCTCTGGCCATCAAGTTGGCCATGCATATCGACAAGGCGAGGGCCATCCAGGACAGCGACCCGGATGCCGCGGCTTATCACCAGGGCCAGGTCGACTTGCTGGTGCCCATCCTCAAGGCGTACGGCTCCGATCAGGCGTTTGCCATCTGTGCCACGGCCATTCAGGTGCTGGGCGGTGCCGGTTATCTCAAGGACCACCCGATCGAGCAGTACACTCGCGACGCCAAGATCTTTTCGATCTACGAGGGGACCAACCACATTCAGGCCTTGGACCTGGTCGGCCGCAAGCTGGGCAAACACGGCGGAGCGACCTATCAGGCCTTTGCCAAGGACGTCAACGCATTTGTCAGCGGGCACAAAGAGCACCCGGAGATCGGCGACGCGGTCGTGGAACTCGGTTCTGCGGTCGAGGCGCTGAGCGGCACGGCGATGCGTTTCCTGGGCTGGTTTCGCAGCCGCCGCGTCGACATGGTTCCGCTTGCGGCCAACCGTTTCCTGGAGATGATGGCCGAGACAACGGTGGCCTGGCTGCTGCTCGAAGGCGCGGTGATCGCCGAGAAGGCGTCGGCAGAGCTGGCCGAGAGCCATGCCGACAAGGCGTTCTACGCCGGCCGCAAATACGCTGCGGTTTATTTTGCGCGCAACGTCCTGCCCGGGGTTCGGCACAAGGCGCAGATTTTGAGCGGCGAGGACACCAGCGTCCTGGATATCCCCGAGGCGGCCTTTGTGGCCGGATGATGGCATCAGATAGCATCTGATCGGCCGGACAGCGGCGGGCGTACAGCGCCGACTATTGCTACACTGAAGCCGTGGCCGCGCGTTCGTCGCTGATTCCGTTTTTGCCCATTCTGCTCATTCTCGATGCTGCCGTACTCGTCGGCTTGGCGCGACCGGCCGATCCGGCGGCGGGAGGCACTGCCCATTCCGCCCTTTCCGCGGCTCCGCACGACCCCGACTGGGCGCTGTGTCAGACCCGGTTTAATCGCCAGGAGGTAACTCCGGTGGTGGTGGCGGTCACGTACCTCGATACCGAGCTCGACGACGCCCTGACGCCAGACCAGATACGGCCGTGGTTTGGCGCCATCGACGGCGTGGCGATCGACGTTTACAAGCTGGAGCAGGCCGATGGCCGGCGCCGCGTTTCGTTCGAGATTTCCCGCAGCAAGTGGCCGCAATGGGATCGGATCGTCGGCGACCGACAGGGCGAATCGGTGTGTGGTCTGGTTCGCGGTGCGCTGCTCGCTGCCGGCGTCGGGCGTCCGCCCGCGCAGCTGGAAAGCCGCCCAGGCGGCGCAGATGATGCGGGAGATGCAGGGCCACAGCGCTCGGTTGTGCAACAGCTGGCTCCGTCGCGACATCAGTTCGAGTTCATCTATGCCCGCCGGCCGGTTCTGTACCGCGTTATCGAATGGGTGGGCACGCTCGATTACGCGCTCGAGACCGACACCTTTGCCAACCTGCGCAGCTGGTTGAGCGGGGCGACAGGAAATCGGTGAATCGACGCATTGCCATGCTCATCGGCTCGATCCTCGCGGCCCTTGCGGCGGCTGAGATCATCGTGCTCTCGGGGCTGCTCGCCGCCGAGCGCCGCGGCGATCGCGAGCGATACCGAGACGCCATGACCGGACAGCGACGGGCCGCTGGACGCATTGTCGGCGCCTCGACGCGAGCGCCGAGCACCGCCGCACCGACCACGTTCTGTGTCCGCGGCCTCGACACGTTCATCACAACGGCGCGCAAAACGCTGCACAAAGACCTGCAGACCAAAAACGCCCCCAATCAACGACAGCTCGATATCGCACAGTTCACTGAGTTATCCGATCTCGCGGTGCGGGCCGAGCGCTATGTGGAGACCAGCAACGCCGGTCCTGCCTTGCCCCAGCGTCTTGGACGCGTCCGCGTCGAAGAACCCGGCGGGCAGGACAGTACTGCCGCGGATACGGGCCTGAACGACACAAGTGGTCGGGACACAAGCGGCCAAAACAGCGGCGGCCGGGACAGCGGTGCAGAGGTCTGGGGTGGGACGGTCTGGCAGCCACTCCAGCCGGCCCAGGTCGAATGTGGCAGCGGCGATGCCTACGCGGTCTTTCGCCTCGACGTCGATCGGCAAGGCGATCGACAGATCGAGCAAAAAGTTCCGACCCGGGGGCGTGCGGACAAGCGGGCAGTCAAAAAGCCGGGGCGTCGGAGCACGGCTGCAAACAAGCCAGGCCGGCCAAAGCCGGCCCGGGCGGGCCGAAAAAAGCGCCATTGACGCGTCGTGCCCGGCTATCATTTTTTGGCCAAAGCTCCCGGCCGGCCGGGCTCCCGGCTGGCCGGACTGGCGGCCGGCTCGGCCGCTGGCCTCGCAACAGAAAGACCTGGGTTTGATCCACAACCAATGTGTTTCTGTTCGGGTGAGACTGTAACTCCCTACGCTCGGGCGCTCGGGCGCTTGCCGAATTCGTCGAACCAGCGGGCCACATTGCCGTACTCCGACAGGTCGACGTTGGCGTCCATGTTGCGGGCAAAATGCAGCCCGGCGTAGAGCGTGCAGTCGGCGATGGTCGGTCGATCGCCGGCGACAAACGGCTGTTCGCCGATCAGATCATCGAGTGCTGCGAGAGACGAGGACAGAAATTTGTTGGCTTGCTCGACCACGGCGGGGCTCTGATCGACTCGCCCTCTGAAGAACCGGTGAGTATTCTGAACGATGGCGGCCACCCGCGACAACACGCCGAGTTCGCAGATCCGCTCGATGCCGCGCACGCGCAGCCGCTCTTCGGGAGTCGTGCCGATCATCGGCGGTTCGGGATGTAATTCCTCGAAGTAGTGCATGATGGCGAGCGATTCTGGATAACATGTGCCGTCATCGAGTTCGAGCACGGGCAAGCCGCCGAGCGGGTTTTTCTGCAGAAATTCCGGCGTTCGCGTCTCGCCGTCGGCAATGCTGACCTTTTCGGTCGCGACCTCGATGCCTTTCTCGGCCAGATAGATGCGCAGTCGTTTGGGATTGGGGGCACCGCGATAGTCGTAGATCTTCATCGTGCGGGTACCGTAACACGATGGCTCAGTGCGCCCAATCGGGCACAGTGTCGGCGTCGACGCCCATGGCCGGGCCACCCAGGGTCATGAAGATCACCGTGACCAGGATGATGCCGAGTAGATTGAACCAGATTCCAGCTCGCACCATTTGCTTGATGGTGATGTAGCCCGAGCTAAATACGATGGCCTGGGTCGGCGAGGCCACTGGCATCATGAAGGCACAGCTGGCCGACAGAGTTGCTGGTATCATGAGAAAGCGCGGATCGACCGCGAGTGCCACAGCGGCCTGGGCGAGGATGGGCAAGACCAGGTTGGTGGTGGCTGTATTGCTGGTGAGCTCGGTGAGGAAGGTCAACACGGTACAGACAATGAGCACGATGAGGATGATGGGCACTCCTTTGAGTCCGGCGACTGCCTGGCCGATGGTCTCGGACAGCCCGGACGATTGAAATCCGGCGGCCAGGGCAAAGCCGCCGCCAAAGAGCAGCAGAATTCCCCACGGCAGCCGCGTGGCGGTGTCCCAGTTCATCAGGGCTTCGCCCTTGTGGTCGGCCGATGGAATCATGAACAGAACAATGGCGCCCAGGATGGCCACGGCGCCGTCGCCGAGCTGAGCGAGTGCGTCGATATCACGCCATCCGGGGATGCGGAACGAGTCGCCCAGTTGCAGTCCAGAGCCGGTCATCCACAGCGCTGCAATGGCGGCAAAGACCCCGCCGGCGAGCCATTCGTCGCGCCGCACGGGACCGAGTTTGTCGATTGCGGTGCGGATGGCCTGGCTACCGCCGAACATCGGCGTGCGGGGCAGACGGAATACGAACCGGGTCATGATGAGCCAGCCCACCGACAGAAAGATGGCGGCTATGGGCAGACCCATGGCCATCCACTGAGCAAACGAGATTGCCGGGGCGTCGGGAAAGAGTTCGCTCTGCATCTCGATGAGGACCAGATTGGGCGGGGTGCCCACCGGAGTGGCCATACCGCCCATGTCGGCCGCGTAGGCGATGCCCAGCATGACTGCTGTTCCGGCCACGGCAACCGCCTTTTTGTCCGTGCCGGCCTCGATGGCCTCGTCGAGAACTGAAAGGGCGATGGGCATCATGACCATGACTGACGCGGTGTTGGAGATCCACATGCTGAGCAGGGCGCAGGCCAGCATGAAGCCGAGCACCAGCCGGGCCGGATGACTGCCGACGCGGTTCACGATGTGGAGGGCGATGCGCCGGTGCAAACCGGAACGCTGCAGGCCGAGGGCGAGAACGAATCCACCCAGGAACAGAAAGATCGTCGGCTTGCCATAGTTGGCGGTCACAGCCTTGAGGCTGGCAATGCCGAGGGCCGGCATGAGCACGATGGGAAAAAGAGAGGTCACCGCGATGGGCACGACCTCGAATACCCACCACACAGCCATGAGTACGGCTATCGCGGCCATTCTGCCAATTTCGGGTTGATCGTCGGGAAACAGACCCGACAGCGGCAGGGCCACGGCGAGCGCGACGCCCGCGGCGCCGATGCCATACCTCCTGCGCCAACTGGCCTGGCGTTGTGATTCTCGGTCGGACGATTCGGACATGTCGGGCGAATGTATCTCTATCTGCCCGGGGACGGTGTACACTTTTCAACTTGGCGCCGATGTAGGCCAAGTGCCATCGGTCGCGGATCAGCGCTCTGATGGAATTTCTGCCACGGCCTCGATCTCGACCCACATCCCTGGAAGGGCAAGGCTGTGGACGCCAATGAGGGTACAGGCAACTCGACTCTGCATGTATTGCGACCAAACTGACCTGAGCGCGACCAGGTCTTTTTCCGCGTCATATTGGGCGACCAGGATTTTGCATTGAACAACATCGGCCATGCTCGCGCCCAGCTCGGATAATATTCTTTCTATATTTTGAAAGCATAAATCCATCTGCTGTGCTTTGTCGTCGACAAATTGGATCTCTCCATCGGCGCTCATGGCGGCCTGGCCGCTGAGGTACAGCCGTTTACCTGGACCGGAAAAAGTAACCGCCTGAGCAAAACCATAGGGGCGAGAATCCCATATTTCCGGCATGGGAGTTTCTGCGTTTGGATACGTTTCTTTACTCATGATGTATGCATGGATGAAAGGGCTCGAGTCTGTCAAGCATTGGGCGAGTGGTGGTCGACAATGCCGGGCGGGGGTGGCGCCAGCTACCGCGTTTGGTCGAGTATGCAGCGCCAGAATGCTTGCTTGCGCTGTTTCATAGTGTCGGGCAGATACTTGCGAGCGCGCGCGAAAGCGCGCCGGGACATGGCGGCCAGGCGGTCGGTGTCGCCGATCGCGCCGGCGATGCATCGGGCCAGGGCGCTCGCATCGCCCGGCGGTGCCAGGTCTTCGCGGCCGAGCAGCTCGGTGATGCCACCGGCGGCAGAGCCGATGCACGGCAGACCGCGGGCCATGGCTTCGATCATGGCCCGCGGCATGCCCTCGGTCAGCGAGGGCAGCACAAACACGTCGCCGTCGTCGAGTATGCGCCACAAATCCGACCCCCAGGTCACGCGACCCGGCAGGAGCACGCGATCGCCGACGCCGAGCTGAGCGGCCAGTTTTCTCAGTGGCTCGAGCTGGCGGCCCGGACCGACCACGGTCGCCCTGACTTCGCGACCCGCTTCGATGAGGAGCGCGATGGCCCGAATCAGCACTGCGTGGCCTTTTTCGGGCTCGAGTCGGCCGACGCTGACAATGTGCTGGCCGCGCTGGCGAAACGACGTTGCCGGGCGCGGACCGGTAACCACATCACCGGTGAGCTGAACGCTGGAAAAGATCCACTGGCGATCGCGGTGCTTGCCGGGATAGAGGCCCTGGGCATAGCGACTGACATAGGCCACGCACGACGCGCGTCGAGCCAAGCTGCGGCACAGCTGATGGGCAGTCCAGCCGATCAGACGATCGAGCCCGACGCGCCGGAGCTGCCGATTGCCGACCACGCCCTGGCCGGCATGGCCGATGCACTCGAACCCATACGGTTTGCGATACCACTCGAGCCACAACCAGCACACCACGGCGACCAGGCCCCAGCGCAGCAAGAACGCATCGCCCTGTCGAACGGCCCGGCGACAGTCCCACAGCACCCGCGGGGAGCGGCGCAGGAACGACCAAAAGCCGCGGTAACTGGTCACCGCAAAAAAGCGCACGCCTTCACCGTCGGCCCGGCGCCAGGCCGGATCCAGCTCTGCCGCGTCGCGTACTCGCGCGATCGGTCGCACTTGATCGACCACGGCCAGATACTCTTTCCAGTACTGGTAGTCGTAGGTGAGATCGGAATAGAGCCGACCGTCATGGCGACTGCTACCATGGCGACTGCTGCAATAACGGGCAAAATGCCTGTCGATGGCGACAAACAAGGTTTTTGGTGGATCGGCCGGCACGGGCTGGTCTCGGTCGTTGTCTCGTATGTCTGTCTCTTACCCGGGCAGCCGCGAGGCAATTGCGTCGAGCAACGCATCGGGTGCTTCCATGTGGACCCAGTGGCCCGAGTTTTCGATGTCGATGAGCTCGGCGGTTGCGCCGGGCCGGGCCAGTGTCTCGAGCCGGGCGCGGTCGTGTGGGCTCACCGCGCTCGATTTGCCGGCGACAACGGCACACAGCTGGCCCGGGCCGGTCTGCGCTGCTGGCCAGCAGTCGAGCTCATAATAATCGAGTATGAGGGCTTCCATGGCGGCGAGATCGAGACCCAGCACATAGGACCGGGGGTCACGGCCCCGGACGAGATTCATGGCCAGCCAGTGAGCGAGCGGGGCTGGAAAGCCGCGATCGCTCACTTGGCCGACGAAGTCGTTGCGGTTGGAAAACCCTTGCGGCAGCTCGCGGAGCATGTGTAGAACCTGAATGACCAGGTTATCGGCCGTTTCCATGGCGCCGGTATTGGCACTGGGCGATGCGTCGATGACCCAGGTCTGGAGCAAGCTGTCATCGGCCTGCTCGCGGTATTGAAGGGCCACCTTGCCGCCGAACGAATGGCCACAGACCGCGTGTACAGCATTGCCCTGGCTGGCCAGTGCCCCGGTCAAATGGACCAGATCGGCCGCTGCCGCGGTTACTGTGTGCGGGGGTGGGGCGTGCCGGGACTGGCCGTGCATGCGCAGATCGACCAGAACCGCGCCCCAATCCGGTCGCCGCCGGGTCAGTTTGCGGGCAAATGTCCGCCAGTTACCGCCGCTGCCGTAGATTCCGTGCAAGACCAAAAGCCAGCGCGCCGGCGCAGAATCGTCGGCCCGAATGAGCGCGTGATGGGGGATGAACACGGTCGGACGGTATCACGCGCGGTGTCCGGGTGATAAGCTGATTCGATGAACAACGCAGTACAGAGGCTTCTCGAGCTACTCCGGCTCGAGCGGCTCGAGCAAAACCTGTTCCGCGGGCAGAGCCAGGATTTCGGTCGCGGCATTGTTTTTGGCGGCCAGGTTCTCGGCCAGGCTCTGTCGGCCGCGGCGCAGACCATCGCCGAGCAGCGCAGCGTGCACTCGCTGCACGGGTATTTTCTGCGCCAGGGCGATGCCGGCATGCCCATCGTGTACGACGTGGATTGCATTCGCGACGGCAGGAGTTTCACCACTCGCCGGGTGGTTGCCATTCAGAAGGGCAGGGCCATTTTTAACATGTCGGCCTCGTTTCAGCGCGCCGAGGACGGGTTTGAGCATCAATCCGATATGCCCGAGGCCGTCGGACCCGACGGCCTGACCCCGCAGCGCGACCTGATCCGCCAGTACGCCGACGCGATCCCGCCGAAGATGCGCCGCTATGTGCTGGCCGAGCGACCCATCGAGATTCGCCCGGTCGATCCGGTCGACCCGCTCGAGCCGACCGCGCGACCGCCGCATCGGCAGATGTGGTATCGGGCCGCCGATCGCCTGCCCGACGATCTGTCGATACACCAGTACCTGCTGGCCTATGCCTCGGATTCGCATTTTTTGATGACGGCGATGCTACCCCATGCAGTGACCTGGTTGAGCCCGACCCTGCAGGTGGCCAGCCTCGACCACGCGATGTGGTTTCACCGGCCGTTCCGATTCGACGAATGGCTGCTCTATGACATCGACAGCCCCTCGGCAAGTGGTGCCCGCGGATTGGTACGCGGTCAGTTTTTTACCCGCGACGGCACGCTGGTGGTATCGACTGCCCAGGAAGGTTTGATACGGCAGTGGGATTAGCCCCCTATCGGCATCGGGACGCTATACTCGATCTCGCCATGTCGACGATCCGGGTGCTTTTTCTCGCTGCCAATCCGCGCGATACTGCTCGGCTTGCCCTCGACCGGGAGTATCGGGCCATCGAGGCCAGAATCCGCGCATCCGAATACCGCGATGCCATTGAGGTTTTTGGCAAGTGGGCAGTTCAGCCCGGCGATTTGCAGGACGCCTTGCTCCACCATCAGCCGCACATTGTTCATTTCAGTGGACATGGACAGGAGAATTCGATCCTGCTCATGGATCGCGATGGCTCGGCCAGGGCCGTGCCCGGACCGGTGCTGGCCCGTATGCTGGGTACGCTCAGGGACAATATTCGCGTCGTGGTATTCAGTGCGTGTGTTTCGGCGCAGCAGGCGGGCGCGGTGACCGAATATGTCGATTTTGCCATCGCCATGCGCGAGGGGATGGACAACGACGCTGCCATCGCGTTTTACATGGGCCTCGGCTACGGTCGCTCGGTGCAAAATGCATTCGATCTCGGTGTCAACGAGATCGCTTTGCAAGGCGTGCCCGGCCAGGATCGGCAGGGGCCGGTTTTGCTCGCTCGACCCGGGGTCGATCCCGGCGCAGTGGTCCTGGTCGGCCAGCGGGCATTTCGAAAAGCGGCTCCGGCAAGCCCGGTCGACCCTGTGCCCGGCCCATCGCGTGCCCGGCTCGAATCAAGACTGGCCGATCTGCTCACCGACATGTTTGCGCCGGGCGACCTCTACCGCTTTCTCCGCCACAAGGTGAGCCGCGAGCTGGTCGATGCCCTGCCGTCAGCAGCCCATGCAGCGCGCGCCCAGTACGCCTTTTTGGCTGCCGAGAAGCTCATGGACCGCGGTCTGGTCACGGCGCAGTTTGCCGACGCACTGACCCGGGAACGGCCCGACCGGGCCGACGAAATCCGCGCTCTTGTGCACCCGTAACGGACCGGGCAAAACCGTGCACCGCGCAGTATCATACCGCCATGGACGCAAGTGACGCGGAATTGCTGGCACGCTGGCGCGACGGAGACCGCTCGGCAGGGGCAGCCCTGTTCGAGCGCTATTACGACGCGATCGAGCGCTTCTTCGCCAACAAGGTTTCGGTCGCGGTCGGCGACTTGGTCCAGGATACGTTCCGGGCCTGTCTGGAGGGACGCGATCGGCTAAACGACCCGCAAAAGTTTCGCTCCTATCTCTTTTCCATCGCGTACAACGTGCTTCGCGTCCACATTCGCAAAAAGCATCGCAATGGGGCCGCGGTCGACATGGAGGAGACCAGTATGGAATCTCTGTTGCCCGGGCCGCGCTCGGTGCTGGCCCGACGCGAGGAAGAGCGGCTCATCCTGCAGGCATTGCGAAGCATTGCGGTGCAATACCAGGTCATTCTCGAGCTGTATTACTGGGAGGAGGTCAGGGTGAAAGAGATCGCCCGGATTCTGGACATTCCGCCGGGTACGGCCGGCCGCCACCTGCAGCGCGCCCGTCAAACGCTGGAAGACAAGCTGCGAGAGCTGGCCGAGAATCCCGCGCTTCTGTCCAGCACCCTGGCCAACCTGGAAGACTGGGCGCGGAGCTGGCAGCGCAAGCTGGGTCGCGACAACAACAGCGAAAAATTCTAGCAGCAAGCGGCATGGGCGACATATTTTCGGCCTACGACGAGCAACTCGACCGCAAAGTGGCGATCAAATTGGTCCGATCCGGAGGCCACGGGGCAGAAGTGGCCAATCGGCGCATGCTGCGTGAGGCGCAAACCCTGGCCCAGCTGTCTCACCCGAATGTGGTGCAAGTATACGATGTCGGTACCTATCAGGACCGGGTCTTCATCGCCATGGAGTTAATCCGCGGGATGACTCTGCGCGATTGGCTGGACAGCAAAGATGAACTCGCCCAGCCTCGCCGCCAGCGCGAGATTCTCGACCAATTCATCGAGGTGGGTCGCGGGCTCCAGGCTGCGCACCAGGCCGGCCTGACCCATCGCGACTTCAAACCCGACAATGTGTTGATCGGTGCCGACGGACGGCCTCGAGTCGCAGATTTTGGACTGGCTCGCATCATGTCCGAGGCCAGCAGTGCACACAGGGTCGAGCCTGACCACGATGAGCGCCCGGCCAGTCCGGGCCGCGAGGTGGACAGGGGGCTGACCGCCCAGGGCGCGGTCATGGGGACGCCGGCATATATGGCTCCCGAGCAGATGAGCGGCAACCAGGCCGACAATCGCAGCGATCAGTACAGCTTTTGCCTGGCTCTGTACGAGGCTCTGTACCGCGAGCAGCCTTTTGCAGAGCGGGATTTTGACGGACTGCACAGAGCCCGCAGGAGCGGCCTGGTGGCCGTTCCGCCCGCCGAGGCCCAGGTACCCCGAAGCATTCACGACGCCCTGGTGCGCGGTTTGGCGCCGGCCCGGGACGATCGGTTTGCCGACATGGCCGGGCTTCTCGATGCTCTCGAAAAGGGCCAGCGGGGCTGGCACAGGCGCTGGCTGATGGGGCTGTTGCACGGCCGGCCGGCAATCCGGGAGTGCACCACGATATTTTCACCGGCAAGACCGCTGCACTGGGTATCGACATCCGCACGGACTGGAATGGCCAGCCCGACAGCGCGGGCACATTCGAGGTTTTGGCCGAGCAGTCATGGATGCCGATCGGGCGTATTGAGCCGGGCGACGACCAGGATGTCATCGTGCCCGACCGGGATGCCGAACAATGCCTGCTGGTCCGCTTTACCCGCGGTCCCGACAACTGCGCTCATCGGTTTTCTGTGCGCACAGTGGCCATTCAATGGAAGCCCGAACTCGATGTGGAGGAGTTGATGTCCGACCCGTCATTTGTGGCCGAGCGAGGCGTGCACTATACCCAGGAGGCTGCGCCAGAAACTCAGCCGTGGAGCGATGCGCAGCTGGAACACGGGATTCGCCGCAAAACGCTCGCTCTCCCGGCCGGCAAGGATTTCGAGGTGTGGATCAGGCTGCAGAGCCCGACTACTCCCGATCAGTGGATCGAACAGGATCCCATCGTCCGCACCGGCAGTGGCGGCAACCACGCTGGATGAGAGGGCCACAACCGATGCCGCCCGCGCCAACCCGGTAGAACCATGAGCGCGACCCAAGCGACCAGTATTCGACTGTGCACCGAGCTTGTCCTGCCAGCGAGCAAACGCGTCGCAGCGATCGAGTGTGCGCGGCAGGAGCGCGCCAGCAATGTATCTGTGCCGACCGGCCTGGAGCTGGCTCTGATCAAGCGAAGAATGTGGAAAAACGGGCGTGTGCTCCGGGTCTGTTTCACGGACGGCGACCCGGCGGTCCACGACCGGGTCGCTCACCACGCCGCGACCTGGCAGCAGTATGCCAATATCGAGTTTGAGTTTGGCAGCGACCCCGACGCCGAGATCCGGGTCGCCTTTGAACCGGGCGGTTCCTGGTCCTATCTCGGCACAGACATTCTGACCATCGAGGGCGACCGGCCGACCATGAACCTGGGCTGGCTCACTCCTGACAGCCCGGACGACGAAGTGTCCCGCATCGTGCTGCACGAGTTTGGCCATGTCCTGGGTTGCATTCACGAGCATCAGAATCCCCGTGCTGGCATTCCGTGGGATGTCGACAAAGTGTACGCCTATTACTGGCACACCCAGGGATGGGACCGAGATGCGGTCGACATCCAGATACTGCGGCGCTATGCCGAGGATCAAACCAACGTTTCGGCCTTTGACCCGGCGTCGATCATGCTGTACGCAGTGCCGGCCGAGCTCACCATTGGCGGCTTTTCGACTCCGTTTAATACCCGGCTCTCGGACATGGACGAAACTTTCATGGCCGCGATGTATCCCGGGGCATCGAGGTGAATCATGACCATCGTACAACTCGACGGTCGAGCCCAGGGCCAGCTCGCCCGGGCGCTCCAGGACGCCTTTACTCCGCAGCAGTTTCAGCAGCTTCTCAAGTACGAGCTGAACAAGAACATTCACAGTTTTGCCAGTCTTTACGACGACTATCCAACCCAGCTCTACAAAGTCATCGAGAGTCTCGACAGCCACGGAGTTTCGGCCGATCTGATCCTTGCCGCGCGGGTTGCCAATCCGCGCAATCCCGCCCTCCAGGCTGTGGCCATGGCTCGCGGTCTGTCACCACAGCTTCCGGATGACCAGGCGCTGCAGCGCATTCTCCAGCGGGACGTCGGGTTTGTCGACCTGGCCACCTTTCACGCCGGCGTGGCCCGGGCCGAGGCCTGTGTGTGTCGGATAGAGATCGCGCAACGAGCGGTGGGAACCGGCTTTCTCATCGGTACTCGCACAGTGATGACCAATGCCCATGTCATCGAGCCGGTGCTGAACCGGCACCATCGACCTGCCGAGGTGATTGTGCGCTTCGATTACAAGATGAGCGCCGGCGCGTATGTGATCCGTCCGGGCACCACGCACACGCTGGCCGATGACTGGCACATCGAATCGGCCGGGCCCAGCGGGCTCGACATCCAGCCCGATGGTGCGCGCGGCTTTGCCGAGCGGGATCCGGATGAGCTCGACTATGCCCTGCTCCGGCTGAGCGCACCTGCTGCAGAAGACGCTCTTGGCAGGGGTCCGACGGCGGACCGGCGCGGGTTTCTCGGCCTCGACAGCCAGGCCCGGATCGCGCAGGGGCACACTGTATTTATCGTCCAGCATCCCGATGGCGCTGCCATGACCATTGCAGTGGGGCAGGTCAGCGCGATCAATGCCAATCACACTCGGGTTCGGTACTCTGCCGACACAGACAGCGGGTCTTCTGGGTCTCCTTGCTTCAATGCCAGGTGGGACCTAGTTGCCCTGCATCACGCCGGTGATCCGCTTTATGCGAAATTTCATCGGCCGACCTACAACCAGGGAATTCCCATCGCGATCATTCGACAACGACTGGCGCAGAGCGGACGCTTTCACCACCTGATGGATTAGGCGGCTGAGCGGCCGGGCAAAAAAAATTGTCGTGCCGCGATCGAGATCGGCTGGTCCGGCACAGCCCTTTTGCGAGTGAGCTACTCCTGGTCGATCAGGAGTGGCCATGAGGGAGCCGATCGAGGAGCAACTCCATGACTGATAAAGACGCCGTGCTCGAACCTGCTGGGCCGGGCCCCGCCCCGGTCAGCCGGGCGATTCAACCCTGGCTGGTCAAGTTACTGCGCAGCATGTTCACGAGCAACGAGGAGCTCAGGCAATTCCTTGGTATGGATGCCGGGCTGGATATCGACGGTGATGTGCCCGATGTGCGTCAGCCCAAGAACGACTATGCGGCGGGCGTTGCCGACATTTTGATCGCGGGTGGCCATTTGACCCGAGACTTCTTTGAGGCCCTGGTCAAGGCCAGACCCCGACGGGAGAGCGAGATTCGAACTTTCGAGAAGCGGGTATCTCATCCGGCATTCCGCGCTCTGTGGCTGGTCACTCACAGTCCGCGTGCCTGGCTGAGCCTGGTCGCGGGGCTGGTCGTATTTGCCGTTGTGGCTTACCAGCTCGGTGTCGAGGCCCATCGCGCCCGGGTTGTTCTCATCGGAATGGACCCCGATTCATTCACCTATTCCGCCTGGACATTGCTGTCGACCGGCCTGGCCGGCATGGTGCGTCTGGGCTGGTACGCTCTGATCGGCCCTCTGGCTGGTCTGGGCATCGAGCGCACTGCACCGGTTTTGCTGGCCGGCCTGGTTGTTGTCGCGGTGCTTCTTCTGCGCATCCGGCGCACCCGGGCAGCGCTTGTGTGGCTTGCTATGGTGGTTCCGGTCCTGGGTTGTGCCATGGTGCTCTATGCCAACGGCGTGGGGGTCACCGACATTGTCATGGGCCCGACTCCGCCCGACCGGTCGTGCAACCCGGGCAAAAGTCTGCCCCGGCAGATCAGCTTCGAGGTGTGCTCATGGCTTGAAAACGAGTCATCGGTCAATGACGGTCGCCGTCTGGCTCTGGCCGGTGTGTGGGGCTGGCTGGCGTTGGCCAGTGGCCTGGTCATGTGGCTCGCGGTGCGAGCGGGCCGCGCTGTGTCCGGCACGTCGCCAACCAGCCGCGTGTGGCGTCGGGCTGGTGTGGCTGTGGCCGCGCTCCAGGGCGTGGTATTTGCGCTGTTGCTGCCCCAGGCGCCCCGGGCATTTGCCATGGGCCACTGGGGATTGCGTTACCCCCGGGTGGCGCGTGTCCATTCCGGTTGCCAGCCCGCGTTAAACGAGGTCCTGCAGCGAGCCAGAGCCACCGGTCAGGCAGACCGCAGCGACTACGTCTGCCGGGTTTTGCACGTATCCGAGGGCGCGACCCGGGATGTGGTCATTCTGGTCGGTGCCGATTGCCCGCCCGGGCCGAACGATGCCCGGCCGGGCGAAACCTACAGCGTGACTCTCACGCCGCCGGACAGCGCAGCTGGGGGTTGCGTGCTCGACATCGGTGACATCGAGCGCATTCCCAACAGCGGTTGAGAAGACCGCGCGACAGAAAGCCCACGAGGAGAAAGCATATGAAACTCAGCCACCAGCTCATTATTCGCATCTGCATGGACCGCTCTGTATGGCGGTCTCGGCTCTGGCCTGTGGCCCTTGCTGTGGGTCTTGCTGCCGGGGTTCTTGTCGGACCTGTGCGGCCTGGCCGGGCACAGAGCGCGCAAACCCCCGGGACCAAGACTGCCCAGGTGGTCAAACGCCGGCCGCACGTGCGCATCACGCCCAACGCCGTCCAGGATCCCGAAACCATCATGGATATCGAGATCGACGGAGAATTCAGCCAGACGGTTTATCTCTTTGTTTTGCGCAACTGCGATGGAAACCGCCGGAGTCCGGAGCTGTCGCGGCAACAGTCGTCATGCAAGCCTCTGTGGCAAAAGACGGTGAAGCTGGACGACCGCGGCCGCGGGTTTGAGAGCATTCGCATGAAGGATCTGACCAGTGCCGAGGGCAACGTGCGTCTATGGTTGCGCGCTGCGGCGGTGCCCGATGGCCGGCGCCACTATACCGATGCGGTGTTTGCGCTGCGCAGACAGGGGTGCGGCGTGCTGGCGACTATGCTGCGGCGCGACTGCGAGTGGGGGACTCAGCTGCTCATTCCGCGCCGGGGGGCCGAAAAGTTGCCGCGAATGCCGTTCCAGGTGGTTCGCCAGGGGTTGCGCGGCAGCATCGAAGCCATCCCGGTGCCGGGCACGCGTGGTGCCACTGGGGTGGCCTGGGAGAGTCAGCGCAGTCTGATCGTGACCATTCGCGGGCCGGGCAAGGAGCTGAAACCCGGGTTCACGATCTCGACCGAGGCGGCGCGGGAGCAGTTGCCCGGATTGTATCGGGTCAATGTGCTGACTGGCCGGCGGACCCGGCTGCTGGCTGCGCCGGGCACCCAGGTCGCGGCCCTGGCCATCGAGGATGTGGCGTCCAACCACGGTTGGGAACTGTTCCTGGTCGAGATGGATAAGGACAGGGCGGGCAAGCTCAAAGTGACTCGCGAAGTGGCGACCCGGGTGGGCGAGGATTTGTTGCCGGCCTGGCGGCCGGATGGGGTGGAGCTGGCCTGGGTGTCCGAGGTGAAGCCGTGACAGGGATTCATGCCGGTTTACAACTCCGGATCGGGATCGGCTGCGCCGTTCGGGGTTGGCACAGGCCTGGTCGAGTGAGCTTGGCCAATCAGGAATGGCCATGAAGAAGCCGATCGAGGAGCCACTGCATGACGGATAAAAACCCCGCACCCGAAACTGTTGCGCCGAGGCTGGCCCCGGTCAGCCGGGCAATCCAACCCTGGCTGACCAAGCTGCTGCGCAGCATGTTCGCGGACAACGATCAGCTCAGACAGTTCCTTCGTGGCGACGCCGGGCTGGATATCGACGGTGACCTGCCCGGTGTGAATCTGCCCAAGAATGTCTATGCAGCGAACACTGCCGATTGCCCAGCCCCGGTACGTGAACCAGGTACTGCAGCGAGCCAGAGCCACCGGTCGGGCACACAGCAGCGACTACGTCTGCCGGGTTTTGCACGTATCCGAGGTGAGTAGCAGCATGAAGATTGATGGAGATAGCCGGGATTCCGAGCAATCTTTTTGAGGGACACCCCTGATGGTCCCTCATGAATTGTGCACCTCGCCGACGGGCAGAATGTTGCCGACCGGCTTCGTGCTCCTAGTAAGAAACGTGACACCGGTCTACTCATAGCAACCACGTTCGGATGCTCGGCAGCTGAGCTGCTCAAGGCCCAGGACTGCGTTCGTAGTCCTCAGTCACACATACCCCCCGAAAACTTGACCATCAAGCCTTCGGGG
>JAKSDA010000424.1 GCA_022360315.1 Pseudomonadota bacterium | reverse complement strand
TGATGCCAGCGCTTGCCCTGCTGCGTGGGCACGCCACGCGCATTCAGCTCATTGGCGATGGTCCCTGCGGCCTGCCCGTCCAGGCAACGCCGATACACATCGCGCACGATCGCCGCGCGGGAGTCGTCGATACTCCACTTGCGCCTGTTGCGATCCCAACGCAGCCCATAGGGGACAAAGCCCGCCCCCGCATAGCCGCCGTCCGCCGCGATGCGCTTGCGTCCGGCCTGGGTGCGTTGCGCAATCTTGCGCCGCTCCTGCGCAGCAAAGAACGTGCGCAAGTAATAGTCCAGCTCGCCCAGCTCCTTGCTCGGGTCGATAACCCGGCCGGCGCAATCCACGATGACTGCATCCGCCTCCCGGGCGATGCCAAAGATCGCCAGCCGATCGCGGGGATCGTCAGCACGTGCTCCGAGCCCCCGATCGATGTCCCACAGCCGCAGCTCATCGAACCCCTTGTCGGCGAGCATGAGCAGGTCCTTCCCCTGTGCCGTTTGCTCCAGCGGAATCGCCGCAGATACCGCCAGAGCCTCGATCCGCGCAACTCGGCGCCCTGGCCGCCGCCCGGCCAGCTGATCCAGCGAGCGCCGCTGCGACTCTGGCGTTTCCCGCTCCACCTGGCCACGACCACTGACACGTACCAGCTCTACGTATCGCGGCCCAATTGTTTGGGGCTGACCAGAATCCGCAGAACTCTGAGAAACCGCCGGGGGTTGTGCAGCTGTCCCGGCGGCGTCCATGTCGCCCGATATGCCCGTGTATCTTTCTTCTTGCATGTTTTGCCTCGCGCCGCTGCTGCACTGGATAGAAGGTCCCCGCTTGACTTTGAGCCGCCGGGGCGACTCATCGTGGCCCCTCCCCGGGAGTCTCGTCAAGCCGGTCCTGACCAGTGCGGTGTTGAGAGTATCCTGATAACGTCGAGTTGATGCCAAGCATGGTGGTCTCCTCTCGTACCCGTAGCAATGGCGACGCTCGGGAACATGGAGCCCAACGTGACTCTCAATTGACCGTACCGTAAGAGCACTTGTTGCCGATGTGCCCTCAAGGGCGTATCTGCGACCCATTCATCGAATGGTTTGCCAAACCATTACGCGAATGCCGGTTTAGACCACGTGAATAGGTAGTAGCGGCCGAATCGACGCTACGGCGAATCGTTCGGCACTTCATAGCTCATAGCCTGAGAGTCAAATAGCTCGATCAGAGCACTTGATTCTACGTCCCACTGCGGAAGCAAATGAGCCTCTACGCCGTTTCGGTTATAGAATTGGAGGATCAGACTCCATGAATGAGGGGTGCGACGGTCGCGATTCGCTCCGCCATACTGCACGCAGCTACCGATTTCGTTCGCGCTGGATTCGTCGCTTATCGTGGGGTGACGTATCGCGAGAATCACCTGCTGGCTGCCCCATTGAGTCCATTCTCGGAGCCGTGAGTTCTCGGCCGTACTATTCGGGCATCATTGTGAGCAAAAGGCGGGCGCTGGAGAGGGACTGCTTCAGTCAAGCGATATCAAGAGGCCACGGTCAACGGCCTCGCGGAGAATCGAGCGTAATGAACAGACCTGCGCGATCCCCTCCGCGACTCCGCTAAACGCAGCCTCACCTCGGCTCTCGCCCAAGTCAAGAGTCTCTGTGCATGCCCGCAAGCGGGGAAGCTGCTCAGGCGTTACTCTCCAGTTCTCATCTACAACGGTGCCTACTAGCGCATCCTCTAGGCCCTCTAATAGGCGCAAAAATTCTTTAATCTCTGTAGCAGTCATCCAGCAACGTTTTCGCGAATAGACTTGCTCAAGCAATCTTTCCACAGTAGCGGATCGGTCGACATCACCTGCTAGTTGCCAAAGCTCGATTGCTACGTCGAAAAAACTCTTGGCTGGTTCATATGCTTCGACGACGGCTTGATCCATATCTGCGTCATCGCCATCCCAATCGGGCTGAACCAGGTAGATCGTACCCCATGGTTCCATCACTTAGCCTCCGATATGCGCATTTGTGCCTCTAGCTCGATTAGTTCTTTAATCACGAGTTCCAGATCAGGTGCAGTGATACCAAGGTTCTCGTCAAACTTCTTTCCTGCGGGCCCTCGAGTTACACCGCTTGAACTACTAGCCGTACTGAGATCCATAGTGTCTGTTATGTCAACGCCATTTTCGACCAAGCGAATCGTCTCTTTTCCATCTGCCCCCTCTACGAGCCTCCGCAAGCCTTTGTCGAGCTGTGCCTTCGCTTTTCCAGGCTTGTCTCCTATCCCTGTCTTGAGTTCCTCTCTATGAAGGATTCTCGCTCGATTATTAGGTTGTGGTCTAGTAACAAGAATATCAATGTCAGTAGAGAGAACATAAACTCGCATGCCATTCGGTGTTGGAAACTCCTTAGGCGAGCCGCGGTGTTGGGGGTGATTTAATTGAAATTCGCGAATTGAGGCCTCTGGTTGCTCAACCCAGACTTTGACGTCCTTATGCACGTGCGAACCGGGATAGCGACTGCCCGCCTCGGCTGCTGTGATGTCCGTAATAAGATCCGACCGGACTTTCTCTACTGCACCTTTGATTTGCTTGTTGGTTGGGCTTGTTCCGAGCTTATCTATTAGGTCTGCTATCTTCGGCTTCCTCATCAGCCCGCGAGCCTCCACCATGGCCCGCAACTCGGCAGCTCGTCGTTTAGAAGCCACGGTCAGTTCTTTGGCAGCCTGACCCTTTGCAGTCGCTGCCTTGACTCTGCTCAGCACGGCGTCAAAGTCACCACGATAGCGACCGTGGATGTCCTCCGGTGCCATCTTTCGATGCATCTGCTCGAACTTGACTATCTCATCAGGCGCGAGCAACGCCTTGACCCGCTCGACCCAGGCTTTCGGTTCGAGAGACGAGCCAGTGGCGGCCTTGCTCGGGGTTGGGATGGAGTCGTCGACCAGGGCGACCCGGTCGATTGCCACGACGTCCTTCGGCAGCTCCGCCGGGGCAGTCTTGGCGCCCTGAGCGCGCTTTGCCCCGCTCCCCTCGCCCACAACATCGCCACCCGGGCCACCGGAACCGCCTGACTTGCCGGAATCGCCGCCGGGCCGGCTCATCTGCAGCGGACGACTGACGGCCCCTGTGATCGCCTGGACCGGCCTGATGGCGACTTCGATGCGTGTATCGGGCGGCAGGGCTCGTACGTCGCCGCCTCCCGCAGTCGCGTAGGCAAAGGCGGATGGGCCGCCGGGGCCGCCGAATCCCGAGCCCAGAAGGTCCAGAAGCTCGGCGACGGTCATGCGCACGCGGTGACCGCTGGAGAAACCGCTGGCGCGAATCCGTTCCAGGACCGATGACATGCGCGGGAACCGCTCGGCATAGACATCGACGGTGCGCTGCGCGCTGGCGGGCAAGTAGTGACCGCCGGCCAGGCTCACTCCAGAGAGCACGGTGCCGACCACGGCACCCTCAGCGCTGGCAGCCAGATAGCTGGTCAGAGGATCGAAGCCCCGTTTGTCGTTGAGCAGCTGATCGTAGACATCGGCGGTGAAATGGCCGCCGAGTCCGGCGGCGACACCGGCGGTAGAGCCGGCGATGAGCTGAGCGGCCGATTTGCCCGCGCCCAAACTTTGAGCAAAGCCGCCGGCGAATTCGCCGGCCAGGGTGCCGGTCACGGCCGTGGCCGCCATGAGGGCCGCGGCCTTGCCCGCGGCTTTCAGGGATTTGCTGCGGAAGTGATCGTCGGTGATCCAGCCCTGTTCGCGGGCGTCATACGCATCGGCGTACTCCCCGTGAAAGCCAAAGGTCGTGGCATTGTGTACGGTATCGAGAAAATACCAGGCAAAGGCGCGCAGGGTGTTGTCCCGCGCCAGGTGGTCGTCGACCTGATCCATGTACACCCGGTGCATTGAGTTGCCGCCGCTCTTGCCCACCAGGTGCGGACGCAAGAGCTCTGCTGCGGGCCGATCCAGGGGCTCGATGGCGTCGTGCATGGCCTGGACATGGCGCCAGGGCAGGTGCTCGCATACGGCGCCGAGCTTGCCCATGCCCTCGATCTGGCGAATGATGGGCCCGCGCGCCGCGGGCGAGGCATCGCGCAGCTTGTCGAACAACTCCATCGCGGTGGTGTCGTCGAGTTCGGCGCTGTCAGATGCACCATGATCGCCATTGTCGAGTAATGCCGCATCGCGAACGCCAACCAGACGAGCCACGGTGGCACTGTCGAGTTCGCCCACATCGGCCAGGGCGCCGGTGTCGTGCACTTGCCAGGCACTGGCAGCCTCGATGTCCGATAGACGCTGACCAGAGCCGATGCGGGCGTCGTGAATGGCTTGCCAGATGCCATCCTCACTCAATGCCCGGATCAGAAACGCCAGATTGACCGGCCGGCTGCGCCAGGGGGCGCAAAGGTCGGCGATCTCGCGCTTGTCGTCGGCCGCAAGGGGACGACAAATGCCTTCGTCGGCACCAGTGCGCTCGCGGATGACGGTGACCAACGACAGGAGCTCGACCACGGTCCCGGCCTCGTTGGCCAGATACGCGATGGGATCGGGCCCCATGTCGGGCTCTACAACGCTGCCAAGCACGGGCTCGTCTTTGAATAGCTGAGGGCCGATGCGAATGGCCAGAGAGCGCTGTAGCGCCGGGATTGACGGGGCCCTGCTGTTCGGTCGATGTCCCTTTTCGGGCGTGGTCCGGGCATCGCCATGGAGGCGCTGAAGCAACTGCACGCTGCCGACGATGTGACGTGCCAGCTCCATCGCTGCCATCGGGTCGAGGGCATCGACCGCGCCCCTGTAGGCTGGCAGCAAGGTCGAGCGCACGAGCGTAGTCAGTTCGTGTGCCTGTTGGTTTTCGTGGTCGCGCGAGGCGGCCTCCGCATCTGCCAGCTTGCGGGACGAAGCCAGGTCTCTGGCCTCGTCGGTCTCCTTCTCTGCCTTGGCCCTTGGCTCGATCGCCACAGTAGCACCGAGCCGTGCCTCAGCGCGGTCGCTGTGCGCCCTGACGTCCGTGTGTTCCGTTTGTCGTGTACGTCCGGGCGTATGCATGGACAGCTGGACGGGCGCTTGACTGTCAGAGATCGGTAATGCCGGTAGGCTGTGTGTGTTCGCGTGCCTGCCGTGGTCAGGTAGCGACTCATCCCGACTGGCACGGTCCAGAGCAAACGCCTCATCCCAGCCCACAGCGTCCATGGCCTTCATGAATTCGTTCAACCGCTCCACCAACATGCCCAGCCGCCGGTCGCGGAATCCACGCTCAAAGCGAGCGTAGTTGAGAAATGCCTTGATCGCCCGAACCAGCCGGGAGACACCCGCGAACACGTCGCTTTGCATCGCTTCGTTTTCAGCAGCAACCGAGGCGACGTCGTGCAATTCTTTGAGAGCCCTGGCGATGTCCTCGGCCCCCCGGCAAAGATGGAACCGTGGATGCTTGCGTTTGCCCTCACGCAAGTGAGCTCGCGCGCGTTCCGCAATCTGCGTCGCGTGGCCTAGCCGCGCGCATATCTTGGTGGCCTTCTTGGCGCTCTCGTCAGCGCGGCGGGCTTGTTCTTTCTCGTTTCGTTCAGCTACTTTCGCCGCCTGACGTTGCTTGAGGGCGGCCGTATCGACTCCCATCTGTGCCAGCGTCGAGTACAGATCGACGCCCCGGATTCTCGCCAGATCGGCTGCGGCATCCAGATCTTTTTCGGCCATCTGGCGCAGCTCTTGTTTGGGGTCGAGCTGGCGATCTTTATGGTCCCAGTCCCCACTTGCATCACCATAGCCGCGGCTGGCGTATTCGCGGTGGCTGCTGCCCTTGCCGGGTGATTTATGAGAGAACATTAGATCTC
>JAKSDA010000470.1 GCA_022360315.1 Pseudomonadota bacterium | reverse complement strand
TTGGGCAAAGCCCTCCGGCGGACTCCCGCCGGGCGCCCCATGTGCCCGAAATCGGCTGATCGCCGCTCTCGGCCCGGGCGCTAGCAGCGTTCGGGAAAAATCCCGAACGCCGCTACCATCCTTGGGCAAAGCCCCCGGACGACCGGACTCCCGGCCGGCTCGGCCGTTGGCCTCGCAACAGAAACACCTCGTTTTGATCCACAACCAATGTGTTTCTGTTGAAATTAGTCCGACCTGTCGCGCCCGACGCTCAGCGCAATACTCGGCGAGAACTCGACCTACTGTCTGGCGCGGAATCTGCTGGAGCTTTCTTGGTCTGGCTCAAAGCCGCTCGGCGCTCCGGTAGATCTCGGGCAGGAAATGCTGCCGCAGTCGGATGAGATTGCTGTGAGCCACGTCGCTGCGACCGGTCATCGCCTCGCCATCGGGCCGATCCACACCGCCTTCGATATCGCTACCCCGGCCAAAGATGACTGTCTTCAACCGTCGAAATACCGCTTTTTGACCGACTCCACGCCGCCTGGCCGGGCCGGGGCGCGCCTTGCTGCCCTCGCCACTCCTCTTGGCTCTCGGCTTCGGTTTGCCTGTGGCTTGGGCGGTTTTCCGTCTCTGCGACACCGGGCTCTTCTTGTCGACCCCATTCAGGGTGCGCCCAGTCGAGGGCACGGCCAGAACCGAACTGACTTCAGGACCAAAGGTGACAAACAACAGGCACAGTGCGCCTGTGAACATCATGCGAATAATGGGTTTCATCAAAAAACGCTCCTCACGATGTGGCTACATCCGGTAGTGACCCTGTCGAGCAGCGAGGTGACAGGGCGAGAAGCGATTTTCTCAGAGTCCATCTCAAAAGCGGCCAGGACTGAGTTGTCGACTGTTAATCGATGTCCGAAATACGAGCGAGAAACTCGGGAGGGTTGATCAGCAGGGCTGGCCGCACAGATTTTGCGTGCGATAGATCGGGCCCGGACAACCGGATGTCGACGACCGTTGCAACGGGTGAACTCGACGGGATCCGTTCGAGAGATAGCGGGCCGAACTCCACCGTGCCCTGCAGCCGAGTGGGCGGGCGGTTTCGCCGCTCGGTCGACCGAGCGCGGCGCGCAGCGCGGCCCGCGGTATGTGGGCGCAGTGGAGAAGCGACCGTGGCCGACACTGGAGTGATCTCAACTGTTCCCATGTCCACGATGCCGGTCTGCGAATGTGCCCATGCGCTGTCATGGTCCCGGGACGCCCGGGTATCCGACTGCTGATATTCAGAAGATCGGTCACCGCCGTCGGCCTGTTGCTGCGAGGCGCCGCCAGCTGATAGAGCAACGACCACCACCGCCGCGGCGGTAGCCGCAACAACGCCGCCCAACCCGAGCCATACGAGGTTTGCCAGCCCCGGCGTTGGTGCCCCACTCAGGCCCGAAATCGAGCTCGCGTGTCCATTTGCCAGGCCGGACCTGGCGGCACTCGGCACAGGTGCCGCGGTAGTACCCGCCGACAGTGCACCGCGAAGAGTACCCGCAGCAGCGTCTCGTGCTCCCGCCGCTGCCGCTCTTGCGACAGCCGACGAGATCGCCGCGATCACGGCGGCACCCGGGCCGGCTCCGGCTCCCATCAGCTGCTCGACGGCGAAACGCAGACGCTTGCGTCCCCGCGCCAAGCGCTGTTTTACAGTGGCCTGGTTCAGGTCGAGACGGCCGGCGATCTGCTCGATCGACTGGTGGTCTCGATAGAACAGGATCAGCGGTTCGCGATAGGCCGGCGGGATGCCCTCGAGCGCCTGCCAGACCATCGTACTGCGTTGCCGCGCGACTGCGTGGTCAAACGGCGACGGCGTGGCACACGGCAGCCCGGTGAGAAACTCCTCGGCGGTTTCGCTCGGGTCCCGCAGAACTCCCGAGCCCGGCGCATGACGGCGCTGATGACGGCGGTCGTGGCGGGCCAGGTTGCGTGCAATACCGCACACCCAGGCGGCAAACCGGGCGGGCTCGCGCAGCTCATCGAGCCTTTCCCACGCGGCGACAAATGCTTCTTGCGTGAGGTCTTCGCTCAGTGCCGGGTCGGCAGTCGCGTGAAACGCGACCTTCCAGACCCGAGCCTGATATCGTTCGACCAGTTCACCAAACGCATCTACGCGTGCGGTGCGGCTCTGCTGAACCAGCTGTTCATCTGTGCGCAGCATGGGCATCCATGAGTACGTGACCAATTCGGCCGATAAAGTGACACGCGGCTCACCCACAGGTTGCAGGCGCTCATCGCAATGGACTCGCATCACGCGAGCTGTTGGAGGCACGGGACCGACGTGGCATAGTCTACTGATGGTTCGTGGTCCGGCGTTTGTGTTCAGCCTCACTGTGGGTTTGGCATCTGCGTGTTCGCAGGATTCCGCCCAGCAAGTCGACATGCCTCTGCGTTGTGATCCCGGTCCGAGCGGGCCGTTCTGGATCGACGAGGGCGAGTCGCTCGAGCTTGTCGTGTCCTGTCGAGTCGCCGGGTCCGAACCGGTCACCGGCCATCGATTTGCTCTCGATTCCCTGCCACCAGGAGCGAATTACGACCCCGCCACGGCGACCATCTCGTGGCTGCCAGGACTGGACCAGGCCGCGGTCTACGACATCGAGATCGCCGTGCCCGACCTCGACGAGTCGAGCGTCCTGCGCATCGGTGTGGCCGACCGCTGGGACCACCCGGACAATGTTCCCATCGCCGATCCGTATTCCTATCCATTCGAATACGGCGTGCCGGTATTCCACCTCTCACCCGCCCCACAGAGCGCCGAGCAATACGCCGTCACTCGCGTTATCTACGGTCGCAGAGCCTATACTGCCGAGGCCAAAAAGCGCGGCCGCACGTCGCTCGACTACCCCAAAAATAGCTACACACTCAAGTTTCCCAAAAACTACCTATTCTCCGATCTCGATCGCGCAGACGGCTTTGTCCGCAAGCGCAGGGTCGTTCTCACTCAACATTTCGACGATAACTCCTATATTCGCACCCGCCTCGCCTTCGACCTGTGGAACGCTCTCACCCCGGGCATTCCGGTTCAAAGCTATACCGCAGTAGTATACCTCGACGGCGAATTTTGGGGAATTTACACGGTAACCGACCACATCGACGGCGACCTCATGGAAGCGCACGGTCTGTCGGCAATCGGCAATCTCTACAAGGCCATCAACCACGACGCCAACTTTCGGCTGACCAGAAACGACGACTCGCCCAAACAAACACTGCACGACGGCTATGAAAAGAAAGAGGGCCTGCCCGAAGACGGCAAACCTGGGGCCTACAACGTCCTGGAAAACCTGGTCCAGTTCGTCGCCACGGCCGACGATGACCGGTTTGCCTCGGAAATCAACGAGCGTATCAACATGGACGATTACACGAGCTGGCTCCTGTTGGCCACGTTTATTGCAGCAGACGACAGCGGGAGCAAGAACAGCTACCACTACCAATATGTATCAACACCGTGGCGGGTCGTCCCCTGGGACTTCAATGCCAGTTTTGGCCAAACCTGGGATACTCGGCGCCGCGCGGTCGAGAGCGTGGATTACTTCGAGTGGACCAACGAGCTTTTCCTCCGCATGCGCAACACGCCGGCGCTGGCCAGCCAGATCGCGCAGCGATTTCGCAAAACCCTCGATGGCCCCTGGTCCAGCGCCGCTCTGCAAGCCCGGATCGAGCAGTACCTCGGCGAGATTCCACCCCCGGTGATGGCCCGCGACCAAGCGCGCTGGGGCGATCAGATGATCAGCTATGGACTGTGGAACGATCGAACCGATCTGACCAGTCCGGCCGAAGAACTCCAATACATCCGCACCTGGCTGACCCGGCGCTGGTCGATATTCGACCAGATCTTTTGATCCGCTGATCCGCGACCCCCCACCAAACTCAACAGGATCGCCTCGCCACCCCTGTGGTAATTACAGCGACAGATTTCTAACTAAAACCAAGTACCGGGATAAGAACTCGAGGTACCCGGGATGAAAACTTGCCTTACGGGACAGGTTAATTTCTACTGGTGCGTATGGATGGGACATGCTAGTTTTGCCGTCATGGCTCCAGCGAATGCCATTGTTGCGACAAAGACAGAAGATGGTGCGCTGCCCGCACATTTGCGGCGCCGGCACGCTCTGGCCGAGCTCATCCGCGAAGATGGTTCCATCGACTGGTCGCCCTGGTATTTGACGGAAGAAGAGGACATGGGGCAGAGCGGCCAACAGGGTGAGATCATTGAAGTGATGATGTCGTCGCTCAAAGTCTTGGCCAGCGAGCGAGACTGGCACTCGGTATTGATTGCAGCCGACAATTTTTTTGCCTGGGTCGAGGACGCGCCTCTGGTCCAGGTCTCGCCCGACATATATTTACTGGACGACCCACCGCCCGAAAGCGAAGAATTGCCGCGACGCTGGGAACTGTGGCGCCACCCCACCCACAAACAGCCCCGTTTTGTGCTCGAGATCGTGTCTGCCGACTGGCAAAAAGATTACCGGCTCAATCCGCCAAAATACGACCACATGGGAGTCGGCGAGCTGGTCATCGCCGATCCGGATGCATTCTGCAAAGACCTATCAGACCGAGGTCGAGCAGCATTCACAGTCTACCGGCGTACCCCCAGCGATCGCCTCGAACTGGTCTATCGCGGCCAGGGGCCGGCATATTGTGCTGCAATCGACGCCTATCTTTGCTTCGTATGGCAGTCCAAAGGTCGGGCTCGGGTACGCATCAGCCGCGACAGAATGGGCCAGGACATCGTTGCCACCGGGTGGGAACTTGTCCGAGCTGCCAAGAAAGAGGCCCAGGATGCCAGGAAAGACGCCCAGGATGCCAGGAAAGACGCCCAGGATGCCAGGAA
>JAKSDA010000221.1 GCA_022360315.1 Pseudomonadota bacterium | reverse complement strand
CGAACGCCGCTACCATTATTGGGCAAAGCCCTCCGGCGGACTCCCGCCGGGCGCCCCATGTGCCCGAAATCGGCTAATCGCCGCTCTCGGCCGGGACGCACGCAGATTCGGGAAAACGATTTTTCCCGAATGCTGCTAGTAGTATCCATCGCGTCAAGGAAGGCCCAAATAGCGCGAGATGGCCTACTACGGGCGCCTGCTGCACGTGATGCCGGGCGCCGTGGCGGTCTTGCCGAAGTTCCTGAACCCTGGCGACTTGAACCTGCCCGGCGAGAGCGCTACGTTTTAGTTGGTTCGATAGCAAGCCGATGACTGGTTCGGTCGATGACTGGTTCAGTCGATGGCCTCATCAGTCGATGGCTTCATTAGTCGATGGCGTCAGTTGATTTCAAGGAGCGACAGCTCACCATCAAGTTGGTTTACTACGGCCCGCCGCTTTCGGGAAAAACCACCAATCTGCGCTTTCTGCACAAGCAGGTCGATCGGCTCAACCGAGGCCGGCTGATGACCCTGGACACAAAAGACGATCGGACGCTGTTCTTCGACCTGCTGCCGATCTTTTTTAAGACATCGGGCCTGTCGTTTCGGGTCAAGGTCTACACCGTGCCCGGCCAGCCCATACACGAAGCCACACGGCGCATCGTGCTCCAGGCAGTCGACGGCGTTGCCTTTATCGCCGACTCGCAAGCCTCGCAGCAGCGGGCCAACAAAGAGTCGTACAAAAATCTGCGAAAAAACCTCGAATCCCTCGGCATCTCGCGCGACAGAGTGCCCATTGTCGTGCAGTATAACAAGCGCGATCTAGGCGATATCATTGCTGAGGACAGCATGAAGCCGTTCGCGCGGATCCCCCGCCCAGAACCGGTCTATCCAGCCTCGGCAATCGACGGTACCGGGGTGATCAACACCTTCTTCGGCCTTCTGTCTCACACCTGGGATGCAGTGGACCGACACATGAACATTGCAAAGGGGTTTGGTATTGGCCAGGACGCGTTCATGGAAGTGGTCAAAAAGCACATCAACAATATCGCCTCATAAGGCGAACCAATGGTCGCGATGTGTGAGGCCGAAAACGGTCGATCCTGTCTCAGATCCAGCAGTCGGCTTTAGGCTGTCGGTGCACCGTGCTACACTCCTGGGGAATCGCCGATGGGGATCGACGACCCCGTTTTACTGAGCGAACTGCTCGAGATTCGCGACCTGCGCGACGTGGTGTATAGCTTTGCCGGCATGCACGGGGTGCCGGTGTCCGTGATCGAATACACCAGCGAAGGTCCGACGATTCTGGCCACGTCGGCCTCCCTGGACGACGATGTATGCGCTGCCATGGGCGACCAGATGGGCGCAGTGCCGGCCGACGGAGTCAGTGACGCGGAGCCTCAAAAGATTCTGTACGTCGTACCACTTGTGCACCAGGGCGAGATCATCGCAAAAGTGGCGGTGGGCCCCTACTGCGCGCCCGCCCCGATGGCCGGACAGGCGGAACATCACGGCACCGCGACGACCGAAGTGGCCGGACGCCAGGGCGCGCTATCTGGCCGAGACGAGAAAGACGCTGCCAAAAAGGCACCGTCTTTACGGCGCAGCCGGCCGGTCTTGATGACAGACGCTCAGGCCAGTGGCGTCGCCTACCATATTGCCTCTGTACTCGAAGTGCTGGTCCACAATGCCTACGCCCGCTTTGTCATCTCGGCCATGCACACCGAGGCCATGAAAGCCAACTTCGCCGAACTCAATGCAAAAAACGAACGCCTGGAAAAAGCGGTCGAACACATGCAAGAGGTTGATCGTCTCAAATCGAGCTTTCTGGCTACCATGTCACATGAGCTGCGCACACCACTCACCAGTGTGATCGGTTACTCGGAGATGCTGATCGAGGGATTGGCTGGCGACCTGAGCGACGAGCAGCGCGATTACATGGCGACCATATTAAACAAGGCCGATCAGCTGCTCCAGCTCATCACTGGCCTGCTCGATGTATCGATGCTCGAGACCGGCTCTGTCGAGATGCAGTACGAGCCCATAGCGTTACCCGATCTGGTCGAGAGCATGATCGCGACCGTGCGTCCTACCTTGCACAAGCGGCGGATCACCTTCTGCAAGGCCGATGTAAAGCCGCCTCGGGTGGTCGGCGATCGCGAGAAGATCAGAGAAGTTTTGCGCAACTTGCTGACCAACGCGATCAAATTCACCCCCGAGGGGGGCCATATCGAGGTTTCGCTCGCAGTGGGCCCGCTGCGGCCCGACGATGTTGGCGACCGTCCGCCTTCGGAGCGTGAACTGGGCACGCATTTGATCATCGCCGATTCGGGAATTGGCATGTCCCCGGATGAGCAGGCTCGCATCTTCGAGCCGTTTTTTCAGGTCGACTCGTCCTCGACCCGGCGGTATGGCGGTCCGGGATTGGGGCTGACCCTGGCCAAGCGGTATGTCGAGGCGCTGGGCGGCAGCATTTGGGTGGAGAGCACGCCTGGCAGCGGCAGTGCGTTTACCGTGGCGTTGCCGGCGGTTCCCGACGATCTGCGGCCATTTCTCGCCCGGCCGGACAACGGTGTCGGCGGCGGCGCAGACAATCCAGCGGCCTGACCAGGGGCGTCTGGTACCCGTCATGAGTGACCTGGACGACTTAACCCCGTATCTTGCCGTACTCGCTGTTTTGGTCTCGGCGTCGGGTTTTTTCTCCGGAAGCGAAGTCGCCATGTTTTCGCTGAGGCGGGTGGATCGCGAGCAGATGTCGCGATCGAAGTGGACCATCGACTCTCTGGTGCTCAAATTGCTGGCCCGGCCGCGTCGTCTCATCGCCACGCTGCTGATCGGCAACGAGGTGGTCAACGTGTCGGTATCCGCGGTTCTGGCCAGCATGTCGCCGCTCCTCTATCCCGGCCGCAGCGAGCTCGAGCTGGCCTTTCTGGCCACGTTTACCGCCCTGCCCGTACTACTTCTCATGGGCGAGATCACGCCAAAGACCATTGCGATGAAGTCGTCGGTCGGCTGGTCGCGCACAGTGGCCAGGCCACTGTGGTTGTTCAGTCTACTGGTCACGCCCATTCGCAGCGTGGTTCTTCTGATAGCCGATCTCCTTCTCCGGCCTTTTGGCGGCTCGACCCGGCAGAGTATGTTGCGCGACCTGAGCGAGGAAGAATTCAAAACCCTGGTCGACGCCGGCAGTGCCGAGGGCGAGGTCGATGCCCACGAACGCCGGCTCATTCACCGGGTCTTCGAGTTTGGCGACAAGACAGTGGATCAGGTCATGGAGCCGCGTGACACCATATTTGCTCTGTCCCACGACCTGCCCATGGCGCGGCTGATGCGCCAGGTGGCAAAGCGCGGCTATTCGCGCGTGCCCATTTTTCAGCGGTCGCTCGACGAGGTGATCGGCATTTTGTACGCCAAAGACCTGGCCGTGCACAGCCTGAGCAGCGCCGGGCAGCCGCGCCGGCTGGGCGATTTTTTGCACAAGCCGCTCTATGTGCCGCGAAATTTGCCGGCCGAGCGGTTGTTTGGCATGTTCAAGCAGCGCAAAATTCACATGGCGCTGGTGGTCGACGAGTACGGCAAGCTCATCGGGCTGGTTACCATGGAAGACCTGCTCGAAGAACTCTTCGGCGAGATCCGCGACGAGCGCGAACAGCAAAAAGAATCGTCCGGGGCCTCGGGGGTGAGGCTGAGCGCATCGTTCACCCGGCTGCGCGCTGCCCGAGGCAGCGAGCGAGGAGACCGGAGCGGGTATAGAAATCGCGCTGCAGATAACGATCGGGCCGTGGATAGCGATCGGGCGCTCGATAGCGATCACGATCGGGCTACAGCGAACGATCGGTCTGGTGACGACAAATGATCTCGTTCACCACAGTGGTGCTGGTCGGCGCCATTTGCGTATGTCTCGAGGCGTTTTTTTCCGGTTCGGAGATCGCCGTGGTATCGGCCAACCGGGTCGAGTTGCGCCAGCGCGCCCACCGGGGGGAACGCAGTGCAATTCTGGCCGAACGACTACTCGACCATCCGCAGACGCTCCTGGCGACCACCTTGATGGGCACGAATCTGGCCACTGTGACGTTTTCGGTGACCGTGACGCTGGCGCTCTTTGGCAGTGGGGCCAGCCAAGCCCTGGCGGTTCTCATGGTGACCCCGATGACCCTGCTTTTTGGCGAGGTTCTGCCCAAAACACTGTTTCAGCAACACGCTGACCGCATCGTTTTGCGCGTCATTTATCCACTTCAGGTGGCGTCGATCATCTTTCGGCCGGGCGTGTGGCTGATGAGCACGCTGGCCGGGGTGATCACCCGGCTTTTGGGCACCGACCGCGAGCGCGCCTTCATCACCCGCGATGAGCTCGCCATGCTCATCGAATCACAGGCCACCGCCGGGTCCGAGATCACCCACGAGGAGCGCGAGATGATCGCCAACGTTCTCGAGATGTCCGAGGCGGAAGTTCGTCACGTCATGGTGCCGCTGTCCGGAGTCACGGCGCTGCCCGAACGCGCCACGTTATCCGAGGTAGCCCACCGGATTGCCGAAAAACACTACTCGCGCATGCCGGTATTTCGCGACCGAGTCGACAACATCGTGGGCATCGTGCACGTATTCGACCTGCTCAGCGCCGGCGACCAGCCGGAAGGCTGCACGGCTGCCGAGGTGGCCCGGCAGCCCACATTCGTGCCCGAAACCATGCCGGCGGTGGACCTCCTGGTCGATCTGCAGGGCACTGGCAGCCACATGGCGATCGTGGTCGACGAGTATGGCGGCGCGGTCGGAATTGTCACAGTCGAAGATCTGCTCGAAGAAGTGGTCGGCGAGATCGACGACGAGCACGACCCCGGCCCCTGTCTGATTCAACAAGAGCGGCCGGGAGTGTGGCGAGTCGAGGCCCGCACCCAGGTCGAGCGACTCAACAGCGAACTCAAGCTCGGTCTGCCCGAAAGTGACGATTACGAAACAGTGGCCGGCCTGCTTCTCGAACACTTCAAGCGAATCCCCGAATCCGGCGAATCCGTGGTCGTCGATTCGGTGACCATCCGGGTCGTCGAAGCCTCGGATCGCGCCATCGAAGTCGTGCAGATATTGCGGCGCAGGCGACGATGAATAAAAAACTACATACGATGTGTTTCTGTTTATTGCATACATAAAATTATGAACAGGAACGCATTGCATCGTCTCCAGTCGTACCGTATGTAGAACCCTATTCATCGGACGGGATATCGAACAGTATTCATCGGTATTGGTCCGAACCGGCGTCACCTTATTGTGAACGGGCGCATATGCTGTACAGAGGGTTGTTTTGCTCCGATACTCGGCCAATGCGCGACAGTATTTCGAAGCTGGGTCGATTGGGTGTCATCGTGCAGACATTGATGCGCCACGGGCTGTGGGCTGTTGTCGATCAGCTCGGCCTTGCGGATCGGAATCTGGTTACTCGTCCCACCGGCAAGGAGCGTGGTGCTGCGCGTTTTGGCCGCCGGCTATCGCTTGCTCTCAATGACCTGGGGCCGACGTTTGTGAAGCTCGGCCAGATTTTATCGACTCGCGAGGACATGTTGCCGCCGGCGATCGTGCGGGAGCTCGAACAGCTGCAGGACAATGCCAGGCCGGTGGCGACCCGGGCTGTGCGCAAAGAGATCCAGCGCTCGCTGGGGCAGCGTATCGGCGAGCTTTACAGCTTTTTTGACGACGAGCCACTGGCTGCCGGTTCGATCGGCCAGGTGCATCGGGCGCGCACCCAGGAGGGCGACGAGGTGGTGGTCAAAGTGCGGCGTCCGGGTATCGAGGCGGTTGTCGAATCGGATCTGCAATTATTGCTCTCTGTGGCCGAGATGGCGGCCAATCGCAGTGCGGATATTGCGCGTCACGATCCGGTTGGCTTTGTCGAGGAATTTGGCCGCAGTTTGAAGGCCGAGCTCGATTTTGTTCGCGAGGCCGAATTCATGGATCGGATGAGGGCCGAGGTTGGCGGCACGGCGTACGTGCCGCGGGTCTATGCCGAGCTGAGCACCGAGTCGGTCATGACCGTGGAGTATGTCGAGGCGGTGAAAGTCACGGCGATCGACGGAGACGGGGTCAGGCGGCGTCTGGCCCGGCAGGTGGTGGCCTGTTTTGCCACGCAATTTCTCAGGAACGAGCTTTTTCACGCCGATCCTCACGCCGGCAATGTGGTCCAGCGGAGCGACGGCGAGCTGGTCCTATTCGATATGGGAGCGATCGGCACCCTCGACCCGACCATGCGGCGAACGCTGCACGCATTTTCGGTGGCGGCCGGCGAGTGCGACGGCGACGGTGCAGCCGAGGCTCTGTTGCAGATGGTCCACGTGCCGGCCGACCTCGAAAAGGCCCGTTATCGGCAGGATATGGGCGATTTTTTGGCTCAGCTCTTGGGCCGGCCTCTGGCCGAGGCCAACTATCCCGCGCTCATCCGGCAGGGGCTCGAGGTGACCCGCCAGCACGGACTTCGTCTGCGTACCGAGTATTTTCTGCTTTTGCGTGCCACCATCCTGGTCGACGGTGTATTGCGTTCTCTCGATCCCGACATCGATCCGATCAAGGCAACCCGATCGTACATCCTGCGATCGTGGTTCACGCGAGAGTGGTTCCCGCTGGCCACCAAGCTGGTATTTGGCACGGTGTGGGCCCGCCTCACCGGTATGTTCCGGCGCAAGCGCCGTCCGCCGCCTGCCCTGCCCGAAAAGACCGCATGACGGTGACCATGGTGTCATTGCCCATCGCCAGGTCCGTCAAGCGCGGGGAAAACTGATCGAAAACGTGGCCCCCCGGCCGGGTTCGCTGTTGACTGTGATATCGCCGCCCTGGGCCTCGACATGGCGCTTGACCAGCGCCAGGCCCAGACCAGTGCCCTCGACACCGGAGGAATACACCGCGGGGACCCGGTAGAACTCGCGAAAAATCCGCTCCTGCTCTGCCTTGGCAATGCCCGGGCCGCAGTCCGATACCGACAGAGTGACCCGCTGGTCCGCCGCTACCCGGACCTCGATGGGCGGTTTGCCGTACTTGAGGGCGTTGCCGAGCAAGTTGAGAAGACACTGCACCACCACGTCGCGATCGGCTAAAATATCGGCACGGGCGAAGTCGGTGGGGCCGACAGCGATTTCGCGCTCGTCGCTGTGGCCGCGCTCGACGCCGTCGATGACCAGTCGGATATCGGCCGGCTGGTCGCGAAAGCGTTGAAATGTGACCACCGCGTCGCGGGCCAGCACCGCCGGATTTTCGGCCCGACGAGAATAATGCCGGGTGCCGCGCTCGATCTGCGAGTAATCGAGCAGATTGGCGATGAGCAGGCCCAGCCGTTGACTCTCCTCGACGATGATGTCGTGATAGCGCTTCTCGCGCTCGCGGTCGGTGCCGGCCACTCCGCGCTGCAGCATCTCGCCGAACATGCGAATCGAGGTGAGTGGCGTCTTTAGCTCGTGTGACACCGTGGAGACAAAATCGCTTTTGAGACGGGACAGCTCGCGCTCTCGAGTCGCGCTGCGAATGGTCGCAATGATCCCGATGAGCAGAAGTGCGACCAGACTGCCGGTGATGGCCAGATGTCTGCGCCCGCGCGACTCGACGATTTCATCGAGCGGATCGGGCATGCGTCGGTCGTTGACCAGAGACAGTGAGAGATGGGGCAGCACCGGACCGAATCCGCTGCTGATCAAAACCCGCAGCGATTCGCGACCGCCTCGCGTTCCCGGCCCGGACAACCGGCCGAGTTCCGAGTCGCCGTGCCGTGCGATCACGGCACGAGTACCCGCGGCCAGTCTGGTCAGATCGACATCGGCACGGGCTGCTTCGGTCTCGAGCATGGCCATATCCACCAGTATGCCGACGATCGACCGGTCGGGCTGGCGGCGGTAGATGAGTGTCCGTTCCGGTCGAGCGAGGGCGGGTCGACCGCGGGTCAGCGGTCCGGCGGTGTGTGCGATCTCGTCGACCTCGCTGGCCAGAATACCGGCAAAGCGGGTCTGATGGCGGGCAAACTGCAGCTGGTCGCGCAGGGCCTCGAGCTGGTTGGTCTCGGCTGGCGTCAGACTGATCGGCCCGCTCGGTTCACTCAATTGATCGTTCAATCGGCTGGCAATGCGCTCGAGCACCGCACTCGGCGCTTGATAGTGCCGCTCGATTACCCGGCGATAGACCTCGAGCAAGGCGGTGGGGTCACCGGCGGCCTCGGCCGAGCTGAGATCGGCGATCAGCTGATAGGACACCCCGTCCTGGTCGTGCCGGCCAGCAAACCGATCGCGCAGTGTGGCGAGGTGAGCGGTGGCCTTGTCGAGTTCGCCCGCGGCCAGGGCGAGGCGAGCCAGACCGAGCAACGCGGCCGGACCGGTGTCCTCGAATTCGGTCAGCGCAGCATAGGCGCGCCGGGCCATGTCGCGATCTTTCGGGCTCGCCCGGCACCGAGTCGCGGTCGGTGTGGGCTGTCCGCTGCACCAGCCGAGTTCGCGTCGCCGCGCGGCGTCGAGTCGCTGGGCCCGGCGGCGAGCTTCGCGGATGGCCCGGATACAGGCGTCGAAGGCCTGTTCGGGGCAGGTCTGCGGCGCCCGGGATAAAAATTCTCCGCCGCTCGAAGCCGGGCTGCGCAATGGCTCGGGGGCGGGGAAAAGCAGCACACCGGCCGCGGCGATGCGAAAGGGAAACGCGGCCAGATGGTGCTCTTGGCGCAGATCGGCCAGGGCCCTGGCAGTGATCCGATCGGTGCCGAGAACCGATGCGACCCGGTCGAGCGTGCGGCCCAGTTCGGCTTCGAGCGAGGCGGTCACGGTCACGGCAGCCCGGTGCTGCTCGGCCAGGGTATCGGCGACCAGACCGCGGTCCTCGCGGTAGGACACCGCACCGAGGTAGGCGATTCCGCCCGCCGGCAAGAGCACTGCGGCGATCGACAAAAGACCGACCGCTGCGCGGGGCAAGCCGGGCCGCCGGGCTTGTCGTCGCGAAAAGGGCCACATGCTCACAGTGTAGCGCCGAGCCGGGGGCGCCGCCCGATTGCTCGAATAGCCGGCTGCCCGGCGGGACCTTCGGCCTCATCCGATATCTGCCTGCATCATGGCCAGGTAGTCGCCGGTCTTGAAACGGGCGGTCTGCATGCACGCGCTGCGCGCACTGGCGATGACCTCGGCCAGGGGATCTTCAAAAAACTCGCCAGCATGGTCGAGAAAGTGGCGGGCATAGTCGCGACCGGTTTGTTTTCTGGCCCAGAAATGGGCCAACAAGCCGACGAAATCCAGGGCTAGACCGCCGCGTACCGGCCCGTGTCGCATGACCAGAGTTTCCATCCGGGACAATGCGGACATCGCGACCAGAGTGGAATTGTGCTCGAGCGCCTCGGAGCCGATCTCGAAAATGGCCTGACTGGCCCAGGTGGTATAACCGATGTTATCGCCGTCACCGGCAAAGGCCAGAGCGTCGAGAAATTTGACCTGGATATGTGATTGTTCGTGGCGCAGCGAGGCCCGGCCGAGCAGGCTGGCCACCTGGATCGCCTTTTTGAGATCATCGCTGTGTGGTCGGTTCTGACTGGCGAGGAGCAGATCGAGCAGCAGATCGGCGCTGTCGACAAAATTTTCTGCACTGCCGTAATGCGGGCTGGCCGTGAAGATCTCTTCCAGCCCGTCGATCACGCTCTCGAGCTGGGCACCGTCATAGGAGTCGCGCTCCTGAGTCGCCGAGGTCAGGCGGATCAGGGCGCCGAGAACCAGGCTCTTGTCGCGTCCGGCCGGGCTCTGCACGCCGAGTTCGATCAAGCTGCGCAAGACCGGCTCGGCCGGACGTCCATGTTCCGGGATGGCGTGAGCAGCTGACTGGTAGAGTCGCTCGATCACGCTGATCCGGCGCCAGCGCTCGGTAAACAGGAGGGCTGCTCCGCCCGCGATCAAGAGGAGCACGGCGATCACGACCAGCCAGAGCAGCTCGGCCTGGGCCCGGGACACCGCGTCTTGTGAACCATCGCCGGGACGGCTGGTATAGACTCCGACGATGACCAGAATCGTGGCCAGCACGATCGGTCCCACCGTGAACACGACAACTTCTTGCTTGCGCTCCTGGAGTACGATCTTGCGAACCTCGGCCGGCAGCGTCTGCAAGAGAATGGCCGGCAGGCCGATCAAAAAGATGAAGATCGTCGAAATGGCGTCGAGGGGTAGCTCCAAAGCGCAGCTCCAAAGGTGGCTGGATCACGGGCCCGGAGATTCACTCGACCTGGCCGAGGACTTCGTTGACGATGTCCATGAGGATGGTCTCGGGCAGACCGGGTTGTTTTTCATACATCAGATTGACCCCGAGCTTCTTGAGCTGGTCGCCTATTTCGAGCCGGCTTTCCACCGAAAATACCCCGATATGCTGTGGCGTGACCGGCCATTCGGGGCGTCTGGGCGGGTTCGCTCCGTTGCGCAGCGGATGGTGGGTCGGGTCGCCGAGCAGCCAGTGAAGCAGCTCGAGTCCGAGCTTGGCGTTGGTTCGATCCGAGTGGTGCTTTCGAAAGATCGTGCGCCAGTATTCGTGGCGACCGGGCGGCAGCCGGATGTCCACCACAATGGCGTCGAACTGGCGATGGCGCAGAATCTCGGCGGCTCTGGTGGCATCCGGGGCCAGGGTCAGATCGTAGCGATGCGATGCGTAGATCGGGCCCAGGATATTGTTCAGCTCGAAGAGAGCGCTGTCCTCCACCCAGAGAATCCTACTTCGTTCCAGCAATGGGTCCTCGTCTCATCAAGCGTTTCTGTCAGGTGGCGCAGGAGTTGTCGCGCAAAGCCCGCCGGTTATACCGCTTCTGGCAGGCTCACGGTGACCGTGGTGAGAAACGGCTGCTGGTAATACTCGTCGTCCACAGAGTCGTCCGGTCCCCACGAGCGGGCCGGTCGGCTGGTGATGGTGAGCTCGCCCCGGTGTCGCTCGGCAATGTCGCGGGCATCGGTCAGGCCGATGCCCGTGCCCAGTCGGCCCCGGTCTTTGGACCATTTGCCGCGATAGCCGAGCTCGAAGACCAGGTGGTCGCGCAATTCGCGGCTGCTGATCGGAACGCCCCAGTTTTCGAACTCGACGCAGATGGTTTGCTCGCTTCGATAGGTACGCACGCTTACCCACGGTGGCTGGGTATTGTCGCGATGCCAGCTGTACTTGATCGCGTTGTGCAAGAGATTGGCAAAGGCGCGGACAATTTCTCGCTCGACCCCGAGCACCTCGGCGTCGCGGGCCTGGTCGCGGGTTCGGATCTCGACCTTGCTGGTATAGGCGTACTCGGCCAGCTGGCGGTGAGCCTCTTCGATCACAGCGGCTACTCGCAGGCGTGTCGTTTTCTCACTTCGCCGCACATCGGTGGTAACAAACTCGCGAAACGACCGGATCGTGTAGTCCATCTGGAGAATGGCCGAGCGAGTCTGAAGCAGGGTGGCCAGGGCTGCGCAGCGTTCGATCTCGCGCGCGGCGCGGAGCAGGTTGCGAACCAGCTCGCGCGGCCGGCGACCGGCTGGCACGCTGTCGACGATGCCCTGGATTCTGGACGCCACGGTGCGCAGGGTGCTGGCCCGGAACTCGGGGATGGGTACGTGCTGTTTGACGTCGGACAGGATGGTCTGATAGGTGCGCAGCGATTCGCGATCGGTTTCGGTGAGCAGTTCTCTGCGGTCCTCCTGGTCCAGGACATCGAGAAACTTGCCCAGAGCGCGCACGACCTGTTTGGACGGCTCGGCGAGAATCCGGTCGACCTCTTCGGTGGTGGGGCACGTCAAGTCGCCAAACGAGTTGGGTCCCAGGGCGCTGATCGCCACATCCAGGGTTTGCTGGGTCATGAACAGAATGCTCGTATTGGCGTGGAGCACTTTTCCGATATCCTCAGTGAGCTCCTGGATGCGGCGGATCAATGCCTTGAGCTGCCGAGTGTCCTTCGGGTCGGCCAGCTTGTCCCGGGTATCCGTGATAAGCTGCTTGTGACCATCTTGTTTCACCCGGGCAGCTTATCTCAAAAATCCCCGCTGGCGCCGGACTGGGTCCGGAACGGTCGGGCCTGCTCGGGGCTCACTGGGCGAGCTGACATTTTGGTCTCTTTTAGGTCCACCGGACTGCACTTTGGTCACAGTGACCGCCGTTGTATCGAGTTGGTTCGGCCGAGATCGCCCCTGTTTTGCATTGTGGCACAAGATTGTTGCCGCGAGCTCGGAGTCTTCCATCTCGATGTGTTACCCTGCTTATCGGTTGTAATCATGGAGATTCTGAAGGTTCGCTTTCGTACGAACGAAGAGTTCGACGAACATTACCAACGTGACCTGACGTCGGGTGGGCTGTTTTGTCCGACCACGACGCCGCTCGAGGACGGCCAGGCGGTGGTGATCGAGCTCAGCGTCCCGGCGCTGCCCAACAAAGTACTCATCCGTGGCGTGGTGCGATCGTGGCGGCCGGCCTTGCCGCGTTTGCGCGTACGTGCGGGCGCTGTGGTCGAATTCATGCCCGAGGAGGAGCCGAAGCGGAAATTCGTGCTCGAGACATTGGCCGGTACTCGGGGGCCGTCACCGCGGCGCAAGCACACCCGGTTGCCGGTCGATATCGAGGTCCGCTATCGGCTGACCGACGATGCCAGCTTTTCCCGTACTCGACTCACCGAGATCAGTGTGGGGGGAGCCATGCTGTCCACCACCGAGCCATTGCCGCTCGACGCCGATGTCATCCTGGAGATCACGCCGCCCGGTGCGGTCAGCGCCATCGCGATCTCGGGCAAAGTTGCCTATCACGGCCCGACTGGCGGCACGGGCCTGAAATTTGTCTACCGTGACGGGGGCGGCTCGCGCCGATTGCGCGAGCTGATCCGGCGGCTGCGCCAGTCTTGAACCCGCCCGGTATGGCTGCACAACAGTGAAACGCCGTTGAAGCAGAGCGAGCGCAAGAAGCGAATCGCTGAAATGCAGCCGGCCAGCGAGCTGGTATCACGGGTACTGGACGGCTACAATCTCGCCGAGACCATCCGGCGCATTCGTCTGCGATTGGAGTGGAGTCGCATAGTCGGACGGCAGCTCGCTGCTCGGACCCGGCCCGACTATGTGAAGGATGGAATTCTGCACGTGCGGGTGTGGGATTCGTCGTGGTTGCATCATCTATCGTTCATGCGCGACACGATTGTCGCCACGATCAACGAGCGCATGGGCGACCCGCCACTGGTCTCGGCCATCGAGATGAAAATCGGTCGGTTTTATCCCCGCGATGTCACACCACAGCCGACCCAGCGCCAGCGCGGGCCGGATCTTCCGCGCTGGCGGTCGCTACCCGAACCGGCCACTGGCGAGCGCTTGAAAGAGATCGAAGAGGAGACCGCCTGTATCGAGGATGCCGAGCTCCGCCAGGTCGTGACCGATTTGCGGCGGCGCTGGAATGTGTGAGCGCTTCAAAACCACGCGATGACGCCCACTTCGGGCCCGGCAAAATCGACCCCCACGATGCGGAAGTGACGGTAGCCGACAAAGGCTTCGAAACGGTTTACCAGCACACCGAGGCCGACCTCGCCCTCGAATGCGGCGCCGCCCTCGCCGTCGCCAATCTCTCCGGTAAGCCAGAAATGCAGCGGTCGCCGAGGGAAGAATTCGGCGCTGTAGCGAAAAACTCCGCCCAGGAAATGCTCACCATCGCCGAATCGCACGCCGCGCAGACCCAGACCGGACGAGAAATGCACTCTCGGCGATACTGCGATGGAATAGGTGAGGAGCGTCTTGTAGTGCCACAGATGATCGATCCGTCCGCCCGACAACGCCTCGTCGTAGCGAGTGAGCGAGCCGTCCAGATTAACCCGCAGATTGGTGCGCACGTTGCACCGCAAACGCCGGCCGTCAAAATGATCGTCGTGGCGCTCGTAGGACGCCTGAAAGCGAAATAGAGCGTCGATGCCACTTGCCGTGGAGCCAGAATTCGAGCCATTACCGAGCTGGGATGGGGCGACGACATGCAACCCGGGGCCGGCCTCGTAGGGGTAGCTGCGGTGGTGAAATGCACGGTTCGGATGATCCTCGAGCCAGGCTGCCGGCAGCCAGAACGGCGACAGGAGTACCCGGCCGATCAGACTGTTGTCATCGTCGTCGTCAGCTCCGCCGTGGTGATGGTCGTGGCCGCTGTAGTCGTCGGAGCTGTCATGGTCGCTGTCACGGCTGGACTCACTATTATTGGAGTCCAGACGATCGCGCGTCTCCTGGATCTTGCCGCGCGATGAGCCGCCCGCCCAGGCCGGCCCGACCAGTGGTGCAAGAACCACAACCACGGCGAGCGTACAGGACAGATACCGAGGCCCCGACAATGCCCGATCGAAAAGCCGGCCGCTCGGCCGCCTGGCATTGTTCGCCGGGACGTCTGGCCGTGGATGTGCAACCTCGATCATGACACCAGAATGCCCGGAGCTGGATGGGCCTCGCACAGTTCTTTTACCTGACCGGCGATCCGGGTGATCCGATCCTCGTCGTCGGGTTTTTGCGACACCTGATCGATCCACTCGGCGATCTGCTTCATCTCGGCTTCGCGCATGCCGCGGCTGGTCACCGCACCCGTGCCCAGACGGACCCCAGAGGGGTCGAACGGCTTGCGCGGATCGAACGGCACACTGTTGTAGTTGAGCACAATGCCGGCCTGATCCAGCGCCCTGGACAGCACTTTGCCAGGTACTCCCTTGTTGGTGAGGTCGCACAGGATCAGGTGATTGTCCGAGCCGCCGGTGACCAGTTCGAAGCCGCGTTCGATCATGGCCTGGGCTAGGGCGCGCGAGTTTTTGACGATTTGCGCCGCGTAGTCCTTGAAGCTGTCGCGACTGGCCTCGGCCAGGGCCACGGCCAGGGCCGCAGTCTGATGGTCGTGCGGCCCGCCTTGCAAGCCGGGAAAGACCGCTCGGTTGATCGCGCTTTTATGGCCCTCTTTGCACAGGATCATGCCGCCCCGCGGTCCGCGCAGCGTCTTGTGCGTGGTCGAGGTGACCACGTCGGCCACGGGCACTGGCGAAGGGTGCACTCCTGCCGCAACCAATCCTGAAATATGGGCAATGTCGGCGACAAAGACTGCGTCGACGTCCCGGGCAATGTCGGCGAACGCCTGAAAATCGATGATGCGCGGGATCGCTGTGCCGCCGGCAAAGAGCAGTTTGGGACGCTCTTTGCGGGCCAGATCGCGCACCTCGTCGTAGTCGATGAGCCCTGTGTCCCGGCGTACTCCATACTGGACAGCACGAAAATACTTGCCGGTGATCGATACTCCCCAGCCGTGCGTCAAGTGACCGCCCGCCGGCAGCGACATTCCCATGATGGTATCGCCAGGCTGGCAGAACGCCAGATACACGGCCAGATTGGCCGGGGACCCGGAGTACGGCTGGACGTTGGCATGGTCGGCGCCAAACAGCGCCGTGGCCCGGTTGATGGCCAGCTCCTCGATCTTGTCGATGTAGCGCTGACCCTCGTAATAGCGGCGGCCGGGATACCCCTCGGAGTATTTGTTGGTGAGCACCGACCCGGTCGCGGCCATGACTGCGGCCGACGCGTAGTTCTCGGACGCGATGAGCCGTATGCTGTCGCGCTGCCGTCTCTCTTCGTCGGCGATGAGCGCGGCGATCTCGGGATCGGTCGCTTGCAGAGCTTGGCGCTGTGTCTCTTGCATAGAGCGTATATACCACGTCGTCACCGAGAGGCTGAGCGCTCGGTGTCACCTGCACCGCGGCAAACTCGGGCAATCGTCGGCCGGCATTGACCCTTGCCTGTCCCGGGGCAGGTTTGCTATAGAACGTACTGGCGACATTCCCGCGCCAAACCGCTCACAACCCACCCGTCCTGGGTTTTGCGAGCGGCAAAGGGGTGCCGGACCTCGGGAATGGTGAGTTGTTGTTCGCCCTACAATCAGTCGAGATCATTCGGTGGACGGGGCCAGTGGTCGAGACGATGATTGAAGAGAAACACAATGACTCGCGCGAAAGATCTGAAGCGGCGCGTCCGCACCCGCATGACCAAAACCGGCGAACGGTACACCACGGCGCGCGCCCATGTCCTTGCCCGCTCGGCCACCTCGCCGACAGCTGGCCGCACCAAATCGAAACCTGCCAGGCCGGTCGCCCAGCACGGCGAGACCTATGCCCTGAGCGGCTTTTTGGCGGCCGCCGGTGTGGTCGATCCCGGCACCGGTGAGCCCTTTGCCGAGGCCATGCTGCTCGGTATCGGTGGCGGCCTGGGCGCGGCGTATTTTGTATTTGAATACAAGGGACACCCACCTCATCTCTATATCGGCACCCGAGTGGGCCATCAGTATCCCTATACCGCCGACTTCGCGACAGCGGTGTGCAGCAGGCTCGGAGTGGAGATTCGCGTACACGAGATCGGCAGCAAAAAAACCGCAAGCAAACACCTGGTCCGGGCAACCGATGGCGGCCGCGCGGCTCTGGTCTGGACCGATATGGGCAGCTTGTCGTACTGGCAGATCGACGAGGCGCAGAAGGGCGCCTTGCCACATGTCGTCCTGGTCACTCGCATCGACCAGGAGGCCAACAATGCGGCTGTGATCGACCATTCGGCCCGGCCGTTCTCGCTGCCCCTGGGCGAGCTTGTCGAGGCGCGCGCCCGGCTTCGCAAGGCCAAAAACCGCGTCATCGAGATCATCCCGAAACAGCAGGTCGACGACCTTTGCCCCGCGGTGCACAACGGCCTTGTCGCGTGCGTGAACTCGCTGCGCGACGGCGCCCTGGTGGCCAGTGCGGCCGGTAACTTTGGCCTCTCTGCCCTGGACAAATGGGCCCATCTGGTCAACAACCCGCGCGACAAAAAAGGCTGGCCCAGGGCGTTTCGCCCCGGTATACCCCTCTATACTGGGCTGCGTCAGACCTATTTCTGGATCGAAATGGCAGGTACCGGTGGAGGTGCTTTCCGGCCCATGTACGCCGACTTCCTCGATCGGGCTGCCCAGCTGCTCGACCGGCCCACACTGGGCGACCTGGCGGGCGAATATCGCTCACTCGGAGATGCGTGGACCGAGCTGGCCGAAGCGGCGCTGCCCGAGACAGTGTCGATTCTGGCCGAAACCCGTGCGCTTTTGCGACAAAAGCACGATGCAGTGCGCCGGCGAGATTCCGGCTGGATGCAGATTATTGGCACAGCCAATCAGCGCTTGGACCAGATCGAGAAACAAGTAGAATCTGAATTTCCTCTCGATGATGCCAGCATAAATGATCTCTATGCTGACTTGGAGCGCCGGCTGCGAGACGTAACCCGGCGTGAACGAGACGCAGTAGACCGTCTGGCCCACGCGATCGGCTGATATCACTGGACAACTGCCGTGACGTGGCGGTTCTGGATCGAGGTATTTGAGCCAAATACAGTTGCCTGGTAGACGGAATACTGGCCTGATCTCGCAAGGAGACGGTTGACGCGTATCAAGTTTTGGTGCGAAGTATCCGTAGCTCTATTTGTATGAAGGCAGTCGCACGTGCCCAAAGCAGCACAGGCGGCGCCTCGGACGGTGCGGACCGCGATATCGACCGACGCGAAACGACGTCGGCGCGGTCCGGGCCATCCGGACGCGCTGATCTGAATTGTGAGCAGTCAACGCACAAGAACACCGATTTCGGTGGGAATAGATACCTGTCGGAGCAAGCGTCTCACGACAGTACTTGGCCGCGACCTGGCCGGGTACTGCGATCGCTCGACCAGCTGGTCGAGCTCGCCTCGCAGAGTCCATTTTTGCACGGTTTATCGGACGACGATGTGCGCGACCTTTTGCGGGTTTCGGCCATTATGCGCTGCCACCGCGGCGATGTGTTGATCCGGCCTGGCGGCGTGGAACGGACGTTATTCGTGATCTTGGAGGGAATAGCCGAGGTGGCCGGACAAGGCGAGAACGGCCTCTATCCGCTGGCCACTCTCGGTCCTGGAGACATCGCTGGAGAACTATCGTTCTTGCACGGATGTCCGCGCACTGCATGGGTGACCGCGCTCACCGGGCTCGACGTTTTGATGTTTACGCCGGTTGCACTGGACAAGACCATGACCGAAATTCCGCTGGTCGCCAGTCGATTGTTGTACAATCTGGCCCTCATCCTGTCGCAACGACTGGAAGCCAGTACCACAGATATTCTGGCCCTAGCCAGTTAACCCTACTTGATTAGGGTTAAGGGCTGGCCGGAACAACATCGATATCGGTGACTCGACGGCGTCGAGCAAATCACGGTATTTGGCAAATCGATCACGAAGTTTGCCATATCGACTGGCATTGGAGAAACCAGCTCGGATCAACGCGTTGAGTTGCCGATCGCGGGAGGCTAGGGCAACAAACTCGGGGTCCCGGCGACTTGACTGATCGAAAAATACCCGCCCAGTCCGATGGTGAACATCAGGCAGCCGTAGAGCGCGTGTTCTGCGCTCACGCTCCACAGCGAGCGATCGCGCAAATAGGTGCGCGCAAAGATGGCGCCGGCAAACGCGGTGAGAACCACGGGGATCCAGTGCAAGAAGACGATGTGGCCAAAGCCGAAGGCCGCTGCGCTGGCAGCGATGCGCAGGTTGGGCGAGGGCAAGAGGTCTCGGTAGCGGTGCATGAAGAACGTCCGCCAGACCAATTCCTGGGGGATGACGCTGAGCAGTGGATATGTGATCAGGATGGCCAGCCACAGACCGGTCTCTTGCCGGGGCAGGTCGAAGAGGTTTGCGGGGGTGAACCAGGCCACTGCTGCGGTCAGACAGGCCGCGCTGATCGCGAAGAGGGCCAGCATGCGAGTCCAGGGGATGCTGGTCAGTCGGGCCAGGGACAACTCGCTGCGATCGAATCCGGCATCGCGGTAGAGGACGATCGAGCAGTACAGTGCGGCGGCCCACAGCGCGGGCATGAGGGGCACGCGGCCCACGCCCCATGTTGCGTAGGCGAGGGGAAGAGCGCCGAATAACACGGCACATTCGATGCCCAGTAGTACGCGTACCGGAGCCGGCCGGGTCCGTACCCAGCGCAGAGCGATCCCGGGTGACGCGGCATGCCGGGACGGCGCAAACGATTCGATGGTGGCGGTATCCGTAGTGACTGCGGTGGTGGAAATAACGTCTATATCGCGCATGAACCTGCTGTGATCGGGTCTTCGTTGGCCACCAATGCCGCTGTGATACAGGGCTTCAATCCCCAATTGGCTGCGATCACCCGGATGGCGCCTACCTTACCCATGTCATGAACAACTCGCTAGCGTTACATTTTAGCAACAAAAACCGGCCGCGCCCACGTAAAACTCGACCGTCCGACCCTTGGTCTCAGACCTGGTCCTCGATTGTGGCGCGGCGATGAGTGCGATAGCCGCGCAAATCGTGCGGCGGTGTTCAAGGGAGCCGTTGCCCGGCGCCGGGCTCTGACTCCGCGATCGATTGATTCGGTGAATCGGCGGGCCAGTTGTGGCTCTGCGATCTGTCGGTCGATGGATCAGCGGGCCAGTTGTGGCTCTGTGATCAGAGGAGTTGATGCGCTGATCGGTTGCTCGGCGGACCGATGGTGCGGCTCAGGTATTGATCGCACACAGGATGGTGGCAACCGCGCGGTTGAGAGGGGTTGCAATGCCGTGGCGGGCACCGATTCGGGCGACCGCGCCGTTGCGCGCGTCGGCTTCGAGCAGTCTGCCCGCGCGGCGATCCACCAGCATCGAGGTCAGAGCATCGGGCGGCCCGGTCTGCATGCTTTCGATGACCGTTTCGGCAATTGCATCATCGAGCTCGGCGCCTTCTGCCCGGCCGACTGCGATGCATTCGTCGATGAGCTGTCTGGCCAGTTCGGCAATGGCCGGGCGGCGGAACACGCCGCGCGGCTGGTCGCACAGCGCGGGAATCGAACCACTGATCGTGTTGACGCACAGTTTTTGCCATGCGGCGGTGACAAAGTCGGCAACGACCTGGCTGGCGATGCCGGCGTCCTCGAGCAGTGCAGAAAATGCCCGACCGTCCTGGCTATCGGGCAGGGTGAGAGTTGCCGGTCGGTCGTACGTGACGTGCCCGGGCCCGGTGCGGGTGGCCGGACAATCGACAATTGCCGGCAGTACCCGGGCCTGACCGATGAGCGGCGCAACTCGCTCGACGTGTTCGACGCCGTTTTGCACCACTGCGACAGTCGTTTCAGGCCTGCACAGCCGATCGAGCCATGCTGCTGCGCCCTCGGTCTGATGCGCTTTGGTCGCCAGAATCACCCAGCGCACTGGCCTGGCTCCGGCAAGGTCGGCGTCGGGATCGGTAAAGACGCGGACCTGGTGCTGGCGAATGGCCGGTGCTCCGCGCCACGCTGCGGTCACGATCAGGCGGTTAAACGCCTGCCGGGCGCACAGAGTGAGGCAATGGCCGGGCCGCGACAAGAACGCCGAGGCCATGACCCCGCCAATGGCCCCGACGCCGACAATTGCGATCTCTGCCATGGCTGCAATGGTAGCTGGTGATTGTCCGGGCTGGAATTTTTCCACGCTGTAGCCGGCCCGGTTGGAGGGTTGATTGCTCAGAGTGGTCGATGGCCCGGTCGCTGTCGGTTGACGCCGCGGGCGCATTTCGGGCCGATCTGCAGTTGACCGTCCATAGCTATAAGAGCCACGCGAGCTGCGCCAAGAGCCACGCGAGCTGCGCCGCGGCAGACCAGGAGAGAAGCTATTGCCAAAATTTGGACCTGGACCCCACTACCGGCCGAAGTATCTGTTGCGGCGGTAGATGGTGGTATATAATCGGCCTATGGTAGGGCGAGCTACTTTGCAGGGTTCAGTATTCGTCATCTTGACGGTCGGAATCCTCACTGCGGCACCGATCTTTGCTGGGCCGGTGCTCATCGACGATTTCAGCACGCATCAGGAGCGGATAAGCGCTACTGACCCGGCTCCTTCTCAGTCCACTTCGATCGACACGGAGGGAGGCGACATCCTGGGCGGAGAGAGAGACATCAAGGTCGAGCTAGAGACCCCCCCCGGTAGGTCAGAATGTGAAGTTAGCGACATTCCGGAGACCAACAACCTGTTTTTTGAACAAGACAGCGGCACGGGCAGCTGCACCGTCGTATGGGACGGTGACGACAACACTGCCGACGTCAATCCCACGGGCCTCGGCTCAATGGATCTCACTGCCGGAGGCACCGCAAACGCGATCGAACTCATCGTCAAACGCAACATGGGGGCATTGGCGGACATGGAGGAATCCACGCTCATGGTACACACGGATGGGACAAACAGCTCGAAGTTCTCGAACCCCTTGGGCAATGACAATGTGATGCAAGATACTGCATTCGTTGCGCCTATGGACATGTTCAGCGCGGAAACGAGTGCCGATGGACCCGCGGACTTCCGCAGCGTCGGAGCTGTCGAGCTCAAAATTATCGCGAAGAATAACCTGGATCTACAGCTGAAATCGGTCCGAGCCATTGCGGACGTAAGCGCAAAGATGACGGCCGCATTGCACGAAGACGCGAACGGCGATGGCCTCTTTGACCCCGGAGACACGATCCGATACGAGGTCACGGTCGAGAATCCCGATGATGGTCTCGCTAGACCCAGCAGTGCACTCGAGTTTCGATCCATCCCCGACGCGAACACCACTCTGAACGTCGGGTCTGTAGAGCTTGAGGCGAACAGGGGAGCGGTTCAGACGGGTAATACCGACGGTGATACTACCGTACAGGTCTTGCTGGACAGTATTGACGATGACGAACGCGTGATCGTTTCATTTGACGTGGTCATCAATAGTCAAATTGAGCTACCCCAACCGCCGGAGTCTGCAGTCCTCACCGCGCAGGGGACGATCAGCGGTGGCAAGTACCTGACCAGCCTTCTCACCGATGATCCTGATGTTACGGGCAATGCAAATCCCACCCAGGTATCGGTGATCGAGCGCTGCGGCAACGGTGTGGTCCACGCGACTGCCGGTGAACAATGTGACGATAGCGGGGAGTCAACAACCTGCAACGCGAATTGCACCGTGGCCAAATGCACCGACGGCATCCTCAATAAGGCGGCTGGCGAGGAGTGCGACGACGGCAATACGTTTGATCTCGATCAGTGCTCCAATACATGCAAGGCCTTTGAGGGCGACCGACGCAGCAGGGGTGGGGTCACCGGGTGTTCGACCACGAGGATCCTGTCCGACTTCGGTCTGGGTCTCCTGTTGATCGTGTTTCTGTGTGTGTCTCTTCGCTTACGGAGAACCCGCCGCCGCTGTTCGGGGGTCGCCGCTGTCACCCTCGCAGTCGTCGAACTGGGCACTATGGGCCGCGTGCACGCGCAGGACGAGTACGAGCGCAACTACTCAATCGAGAGGTTCCAGCTGTCCAGCGACCGAGATGGGATACTCAACGTCGAGTCCGGCACTGCCGTCGGCCACCTGAACTGGGAGCTGGGACTCTGGTTCGGTGTTGCGGACGACCCGCTCGTGGTTGACGAACGGATGCGTGACGGGCGCGAGCGCACCCGTGTGTTTGTGAGCCAGCGAGTCGGCGGTGAGCTGGTAGCCGCGCTCGGTCTCGGCAAACGCTTTCAGCTCGGCTTGCAGGCTCCCTTGATCGCGAATCAGGTGTACGACCTCGGCCAAGATGAACTGGAGCCGGATTCGTCATTTGGACTGGGCAGTGTTCGCGTGCGTCCCAAGCTGCAGCTCCTCAACGCCGCTTTGCAGGGAGTAGACCTCGCGATTGTGGCAGCAATCACGCTTCCAACTGTGCGGCGCGATTCCTACTTCGGCGAGACATCTCCGACAGCTGCGGCCGAGTTGGCCGTATCGCGGCGCTTGGGCCCTGTACGACTCGGGGCCAACGCCGGCTATCGAATGCGCGAGAACGTCACGGCTCTTTTCGAGCTTGAAGTCCGAGACGAGATCTTCGCGCGCACTGGCGGTGGATATCGAATCAGCGTTTTGGGACAACCGCTCGATCTCGGGTTCACGCTTGCCCTGAGCACCGCCGCGGCTGACATCCTCTCGGTGCTCAATCACAACCACTCCGAGTTGCTTTTGGGCGCCAACTATCAGATCTCCTCCGCCTGGACCGCATTCGCCGGGGGCGGCAGGGCCCTTAGTGCGGGGTTCGGCACGCCGGTTTGGCGCGGCCTGGCAGGGCTTCGCTACACCCATCGTCGCGCAGACGAACCGCGTGACGATATCCAATCCCCCCTACCGGTCGTGACTCCAACGCGAATACCCAAAGGATGCCCCGAGAATCCTCCAATGCACGATCCCGATTGCGACAGCCTGCCTGACCCGCCCACACGGCCAGCGAACGCACCCGAGGGCTGGGTTCCGCCAGATGCACAAAAATTCGACCATTGCCCCAGTGAGCCGGGCCCATCGACGTATTACGGCTGCCCCGAGCCATCCATTACGGTCAATCGCTGCGCCAATATTGAGGTGTCACCAGTTCTGTCCTTTGTCGGCGACACCGTCGATCTTCGCTCCAGGGCCACACTTGCAGCACTCGGTCGTGTCCTGAAGAACAATCATCCTGACGCTCATATCAGCATCCAGGTCGGCGCACCTGGCGATGACAGAGGACTCGCCAAGCGGCGTACCTTTGCAGTGAAGAGCCTGCTGACGGCCAGCGGTGTCAATAGAGGTCGACTGGCGGCAATCGGCCACAGCATCGAGCCCGAAGCTGAATCTATCGCGCTTCGCTGGGAATGCCCTGTCAACCAAAAGGCCCCATGCGATCGCATCGAGCTCGGGCGAGCAATCGAGTTCACCGCCAACACAGCGAACATCGAGAAATCTTCGCTCGAAGTCCTCACGCGGGACGTAGCATGGGTGTTGCAAGCTCATCCCAGCGTGCGCCTGACCGTCGAGGGACACACCAGCAGCCAAGGCACGACGGAGCTATCCCGGCAACGCGCCAGAGCCGTGGCTGACTATCTTGCAAAGCAGGGGGTCGCGGCTAGCCGCATGCAAGCCGTGGGCTATGGCTCGATCCAACCGCGCGTTAGACAAGGGCAAAGCGAGGGCACTCGGCGCAGTAATCAACGCATCGAATTCCGGGTCACGGCCGGGGGAAGCTGCCCACCGTGCCGGACAGTCAAGGTGGGCTCGATCCAGTTCGAGCCCCGCAAAGCTGAATTCAAGGACGCGTCGTTCCCGGAGCTCGACCACGTCGTCCGTGTTCTCAAACACCGCTCCAACCTTCATCTGCGCATCGAAGTTCATACCCGCAGCGAAGCCAGTGGCCGACAAAATCGGCAGTTATCTGCGTTGCGCGCCGCAACCGTGAGGGAATACTTCGTCACCCGTGGGATCGCTGGGAACCGCTTGCTGTGGAAAGGTCGTGGTGCTTCCGCTGGCAGGCAGAAAACGGACCATCAACAGGTGGAGTTCATTGTCCTCCGGGGAGGGCAATGCCTATGACGCTGTAGTGCCGGACAAAAATCCCCCGACACTGTCGGCGTGACTCATTACTTTCATTTCCGTTTGGTAGACTCGACGGATGAAACCTGAGCCGGGAGAGCAGATAGCCGAGTACCGCCTGGTCAAGCGGCTCGGCGATGGCGCTGCGGCCACAGTTTGGCATGCAGCTCGCCGTGATCATTCGGTTGCACTCAAGCTATTCCACGACAACGTTACGAGCCGGGAAGATTTTACCCGGGCGTTCAAGCAAGAGGCAGGGCTGTTAAAGACGATCGATCACCCCAATATCGTCAGCGTCGAGGATCATGGGTACGACGAACGATCGAACAGCTTCTATATAGCGATGAAGCTGATCAAGGGGGCCACGCTGGCGCAGATCGCTCCATATGTCCGTGGCAACCCGCATGCGATCCAGATCGTTCTATGGATCGCATCACAGACCACAGTCGCCGTCAAATATTTGCACAATAAGGGTATTATTCATCGAGACATCTCCCCCGAGAACATAATCGCCAGTACCAATGGCACAATAACCATTGTAGACTTGGGAGTTTCGCGGACCGGTGTTCACTACACGCAGCACACACAGGTCGCCGTCGGCAAAGCAGGGTACATGGCCCCCGAAGTTATGGAAGGCTCCCTGTGTAAAGAATCGGATATTTTTTCGCTGGGCAGAGTTCTGGCATATCTCCTGTACGGAAACCGGTATACGGACTTATTTTTTCAGCGAAAAATCCTTTCCCAGCAGGGAACTCTGGCCTTCCTGCAACACGCCTTGCAACTTCCCACAAAAGAGCAACGGTTTCAAAAGCTGCTGCGACGGCTTGCGGACCCGCAAAAATCCCGCCGTCCCAGTGCAGATGACATTCATAACCAACTATTGGAACTCCTCGGCCATTCCAGGCATCAGCACCTCGCGCAGGAATGTATAACAGCCATCGTAACGACGCAGTTCCCCAACACCGGGTACATCGCTCTTCCAGACCATGACGCCCGACCGGAGGAAGCGCAGGATAGCAGTACAACGCCGACGCGTCGGGTACCGCCCGCCGACATCACGCCCACCAGATCTGTGCCCCGGGCTCCACCCCACGCCATGACCCTGGGCCTCTCACAAGGCCAAACCAAAGCGGTGAGCACGCCGAGCAAAGAGGTCCATAACCAATCGACGGGACCACACACAAGGCCAGTGACCCAGCTACTCCCGGCCGCGGGCGAGCTATCACCCACCCCCTCGTCTTCACGTCTATTATTGCCTCTCATCGGCTTGAGCTCGTCGATTCTTCTCATCGGCGTGGTACTTATCTCCGCAAAGAGCTGTGACGATGAAGCGCTTGCTGTTGTGGACGCCTCCGTGCTTGCGTCGTCGGCAGCATCCGCGTCCACACCCGTGTCTCACCCCGTTGCCGATGCGGGACCTGTGCCAAACATAGATCAGCCAGTCTGCAGAGACATCGAGACATGCGAAAGTAAGTGCCAGAATGGGATGGAACGAGCGTGTGGTTGGCTGGGTATGGCGTATGAGTACGGCCGCGGTATCGAGATCGATCTTTCCAAGGCGCTAGACTACTACAAGCGGGCTTGCGACCCCAGTAGCGCCAACCAGGTTGACGACGTGGCTGCATGCATCGGACTTGGATGGATGCACGAGTTCGGCAAGGGCACCCCTATGGACGCCCTGACGGCGTCTGACTACTACCAGCGTTCCTGCAGCCAGAGTTCAGCCATCGCATGTATTCATATGGGCTTCCTTTACTATACTGGCCGGATTCCAACCGATAAGCCACTGACGAAGACCTTTTTTGACAAAGCCTGCCCTGGCAAGGACGATGCAGGCATCCAGACTTGTATCGCCGATTTTCTTCAGCAACGCTGTTCTGAGCGTGATCCGCGGTCCTGTCACCGGCTGGCATCCTACGCCCCGGAAGACACCGCCAGGCGTGAGGCGCATGAGCAGGCCTGTTCCCTCGACGAAAAGCAGAGCTGTACCGTAGTTGCGCTCGCTAATGCGCAGGAGAATCCCAGTCGTTCGCACAAGGAACTCGGCCAGCTCTGCGACGGCGGCGAGTTGACAGCCTGCTTGCAATATGCGCGCAACGACCGCACGATCTTGCCCAAGCAAAGGGTTGAACTCTTGACCAAGGCTTGCACCAACAACCTGCCCCAAGCGTGCTACGACCTCGCCAATCTGTACACCAGGGGAAGGCCGATCAGGAAAGATTCCAAAGAAGCGCTGCGACTCCTTCGAAAATCGTGCCGTCTCAACCTCGGTGCAGCGTGCTTCGAACTCGGCAAATCGTACGAAAACGGCCGCCTGGGAGAGAAAGATAAAGATGAGTCTTTGCATTGGTACAAGCGATCGTGCGAACTCGACGATGAAATGTGTTGTGGCCTAGCCCAAATGGTGGACCACGGCTCGCCAGCGCTCGCCTCGCTGGCAACCGGTTTGCGCCAAAAAATCGAGGAAGTTAGATCAGGAGGCTCTTGCAGGTAAGGTAGAGATGGCATGTTGATCGCAATACCCATTATTGTTGCTTTTTTAGTCATTTTGATGCTGGTGCTGTGGCAACACAAAGAAATCAAAACCCTGGTTGGAGAGCGGAATCTACTCAAACAGCAGAATGTCGAACTGAGGAGCCAAGCTTCGGCAGAATTCATCTGCCACAACGTCTTGGTGGATGGGGTTGACGACGCCGGGAAGTCAACGTTTATCGATCGCGTATTAAAACCCGGACTAACGGATGAACAACTCAAATCGAATTCCACTGCAACCGTGGTATTTAAGATTCATAACCCGGTTCCATTAGTCTCTTAGCGAGTAGATTCTGTCATTCTCGGCAAAGATTTTGGGCTGCGCGCACACTTCCCCCTTTGCTGCGGGACACAAAATCCTTATGTCCAGAGCATGCCTATGCACTAGATATAATATGAATATCGATAATG
>JAKSDA010000617.1 GCA_022360315.1 Pseudomonadota bacterium | reverse complement strand
GTGGACAATTTCTCTGACCTCTTGCGTAGTTTTGCAGCTTGCTAATCCTGGGAGAATCGTCTCTACTTCTGGTTCGTATTCGTCAAGGTTGCTCTCGAACGTAATCTCAAGCGGATCATGACTAAACAGAATTTTGGCTACCGCATCGAATAACGCGGGGTCCATGTCCCTAGTTTGTTTCGGTCGGTTGGTCATGGCTCTATCCATTCAAGAACTGTCTTGAGCTTCAGTGTTCCATTGTTCCCGCACGCAGCCGGCAAGCGCGCACCTCCGCGGGACGCCAATGCGCCTGGCGCGGCCCCGGTCCCCGGCCTCGTGCACACGCCCCATTGGCGACTCACCCAGACGAGCGCGAGCCTGCACAACTGCGCTCGGTGCCACCGTTGGACTCGACGGGCTGGGCAGTGCCAAATCTAGCTTGGCGACTACTTCCGTGATCGGTCGGTCCCTACACAGGGCCATTCCAATCACCAGCCACGGCACTTGCTCCATCGGAAGGCGGCGCCGCCGCACAGTCGCCGTCCCCTTAAGATGCAGCGCTTCATCGATCCACTCAGGCGCCACGTCTCTGGCAAAGTGAGAGAAATTTTCTGGCGTCGGGAACGATGCAACACAGTCCAGTGCTTCGCTCAAGTGCATGGTGACCTCCGGGAGATCAACCGATCATGATTCTTACACAGGCATTTGCAACTTATTAGAATTACGACCGGATTTCCGGAGCGATTCCGATCGCTTGGAGCTTAACTGATCGGCATTGCCGCTAGCCCGGGCGATCGCGTTCACGCCGGGCCGTTTGCACAACGCGAGCTGGATCGCGCCTGGCTTGCGATTTCGAATAGGCGGCCTGGCCCTGTTCTTCGATGATCTGGTTTGCGTACAATGCGCCGCTGCATTCATGGCCAACTGGAATAGCGACTCGCTCGTCGGCAAGAAACTGGGCCCATACCGCATCGAGAGCAAACTCGGCGCGGGTGGCATGGGCGAAGTGTATCGGGCTGTACACGAAAAACTCGGCCGCCTGGTGGCGATCAAGACTCTCAAACCGGCCATCGCGTCCGACCGCACCATGCTCAAGCGGTTCTTCGACGAGGCGCGGGTAGTCAACGAGATCCGCCACGAGAACATCGTCGAGGTCACCGACCTCTGCGAAGCAGAGCGGCTGGACGAACACAGCTACATGGTCATGGAACTGCTCGAAGGCCGCACTCTCACCCAGGCCATTCGCCAGGCCAAACGCATCGAGCCGCGCCGCTGCGCATTGATCGCCGCGCAGATCGCCGACGCCATCGAATCAGCTCACCAAAGCGGGGTCGTCCACCGCGATCTCAAGCCGGATAATGTGTTCTTGATTCGGCGCATGGGAACGCCCGACTACGTCAAAATCCTCGACTTTGGCATCGCCAGCCTGCGCCCCGAGGTGGGCGGCATCGGGGTGACCAAAACCGGTGCGGTGATCGGCACCCCGGCCTATATGTCACCCGAGCAGGCCAGAGCGGAAAAAGTCACGGCAGGCGCCGACATTTATGCGCTGGGCGTGATCATCTTTCAGATGCTGACCGGACGGCTGCCTTTTGAAGGCCCTTCGCTGCCCGAGGTCATGTTTGGCCATATGTCGCAAAACCCGCCGCCGGTGCGCGAGCTGACTCCCAATGTGCCAGACCAGATGGCCCAGCTGGTCGCGGCCATGCTGGCCAAGCAGCCGGTCGATCGACCCGAGAGCATGAAATCGGTGCGCCGCGCATTGCTCGAATCGGTCGGCATCGACCCGCGATCGTCGCTGGCTGCCGTGTCCAGCCTGGTTTCGGGCCGACCCCCGGAAAAACCGACCGCGCTGTCGCGAGCCGACGAGAGTATGTGGAGCGGACCGACCATGGATATCACCGGCAAGGAAGCCGCCAGTGCCTCCGATCCGGCCGGCCGCCAAACCAACCCCGGCGGCGCAGCGAGATCGCCCGCCGATCCACCCCAGGCCAGCGCAAGCCCGGCCGATTCCGCAACCGCTCCGGGCAGCGGCCGGGCCCGGAAAGGAGTGGATTCATCGACTCCGCGCGCCGTGCCGATACCGTCAGGCCCCAGCTCGCCAGCGTATTCCGGCCAGTCGCCGGCGTTCCCGCCTGTCCCTTCACCACGGCTACCGTCGAGCATCGGTCACCCCGACCAGGCACCGTCGAGCCCGGATCGCTCCCCATTTGCCGCTGATTCAAGTATCGAGCTCAATTCGAGTCCGCAGTCGCATTGGAATCGCGACCGCGACCGATCGAGTAGAGGGCCCGGCAATGGGCTGGCAACGGCCCAGGCGACCCCGGCCTCGATCGACAAGATCGAGGGCAAGAGGCGCCTTTCGCTGGCCATCATGGGCGTCGGATTGGCAGTGATCGCCGGATTGGTCACCTATGCACTGACCATGCGACCGAGCGGGAGTATTTCGGATGATGCGCCAACCGTGCAGCGATCCGAGGTCGACGCCGACGTCGAGACCAGCGCTCACGAGCCGCCGCAGCGCCAGCGTTTCGACAAATTCGTGGCATCGTTCGATGAGCCGGGTGCGCCGCGCGATTGCCGAAGCGACGATGTCCAGCTTTTGTCTCGACTGCTCGACGCGGCCACTCTGCTCGCCGGAGGCCAGCCCGGCGGTGCGCGTCGAGACGATGAGCAGGCGGTCGGGGCCCTGGCCGGCAACAGGTCCGATGCGGCCGAATACTGGTATTGGCTGGCCAAGGCTCGCCTCTACGGCGGAGTCGAGCCGCCCGCATCGGCTCCCTCGACACTCGAGGCGGCGAGTCGAGCCATCGAATCGTGCCCGTCCTACGCCGCAGCGCACAGTCTGCGCGGGACAGTTCTGTTTCGTGCCGGTCGTACGGCCGAGGCCGAAACTCATTTCCGCGACGCGCTGAGCCTGGCCCCCGAGTTCATTGCAGCTCGACTCAACCTGGGACTGGTCCAGCTCCAGACCAATCGGGTAAACGACGCAATCGAGTCGTTCTCCGCGGTGATCAGTCGCGATTCAGACCACGCCGTGGCATTGATCAGCCGGGCCCTGGCATTTCTCAAGACCAGGGATCACGAGCGGGCTGTGGGCGACCTCGAGCGGGCCACCAAACTCGATCCCACCCACGCATCCGAGGCGTTTTGGCTGCTCGGCCAGGTCAACAACAAGCTGGGCGAGCCCGACAAGGCAAATCGCGCCATCTGCATGGCCGCCAGACTCGGCCACAAAAAGGCCGCCAGCCGCTGCAGAGAATGAGCCGGGCGCCGCCATCACCGGGCCAGGCTGGCCAGATCGAGCGAGGCCAGCTCGAAATCGGGCTGGTCCTTGACAATGGCTTCGAGTTCGGACTTGGCCGCTTTCTTATCGCCCTTGTCCATGGCGTCGAGAGCTTTGCCATAGCGTGCAGCGGTTTTGGCGTGTAGTGTTTTGCGCGGCTTTTTCTGCCCGGGTTTGCCGGTGCCAGCATTCCTCTTGCCGGGCCGGCGCGATGCGGCCCGGGGCCGGGTCAGTCGCTCGCTCATGATGGCGCGCAACTGGGCTGCGACTGTTTGCTCCATCTGCCAGAACTCGTCGAACTTGCCCCGGTGGTTCTGCCCTCCGATGACGATCTTGCCAGTTTCCACTTCGAGCACGCGCAAACTCAGGATCATGGTTTGTTTGTAAACAGTGTAACTGCCGGCAACCAGATAACGGGCGCCGAGCAATTTGCCGACGCGCAGAGCAGAGCGGCGGTCGATTCGCTTGCTGCGGTTGAGGTCGAGCTCGGCCAGAACTTGCTCCAACTTCATGCGCTCGACAACGGTCACACCGGGCGTGCCGACCAGATCGCTGACCAGCATTTGGGCCAGGCCCTTGCGCAAGAATGCCATGTCTTCCGAGGTTCCGTTGTAATCGAAGTACAAGACCGCGACTGTGACGTCCTGGCTGGCCCGGGCCGGCCCCGAGGCCATCCCGACCAGGACCAGGGCACAAACCACAACGCGCAGGATCGAGCCGGGGTCGCAGGCCAGACCAATGGATGGGAATCGGTGCATCCGAGAAAGCTAAACAGAATCACCTTGTTTGTCCAACCAGCGAGGTGATCTTGTCGCGCGGGCAACGGCCGAGCCGGCCGGGACTCCGGCCGGCCGGGGGCTTTGCCCAAAAAATGACAGTCCGAGCGCAAAGCGGTCGGGCCGACCACGATCACGTTGGAGCATTTTCAACGGGATCGTGGGTAGCCGACCCGGGACCTGCAGTCAAAGCGCTGGGTTGTCGCTGGTCCGGGCACCGAGCATTCCGTTGTCGGCGATTTTCGCGCACAATCCGACCATGACTGCGCCCTGTGTTACGACCCGATCCGCTGGTTCGCCTGCGGCCGCGCTGCCGTGTGCGCTCACCGCAGCGCTGTTCGCCGCCGCCCTGCTCGGCGAGTTGCCGTCGGCTGCCGCGACCGAAACCCGCGTCGTGGCCGTGCTGTATTTCGACAACAACACCGGCGACAGAGAGCTCGACGTGCTCAAAAAGGGGTTTGCCGACATGATGATCACCGACCTGGCCGAGGTCGACGGAATCACTGTGGTCGAGCGGGACAAACTGCAAGCACTGATCGACGAGATCAAGCTGCAAAAAAGCCCGTATTTCGACAAAAAAACCGCGATCAGGCTGGGCAAGGGCCTGGGTGCTCACTACGCGGTCACCGGCACGATCAACGCGGCCAAGCCCAAACTGCGCATCGATGTCCGCATGATCGAGATCGCAACCGGCAGGGTTATGCTGGCCAGCAAGGTGACCGGGCCCGAGTCCGAGATTTTCGATCTCGAGCAGAGTTTGGTCGAAAAGTTCGTGGCCGGGCTGAAAAAACGCCATGTGCCGAGTTTTCAGCCGCGCACGCGGGTGCCCGACCTCGATACATTGATCGAGTATTCGCGGGGCATCGATCTGGCCGACCGGGGCCTGTACAGGGACGCGGAAAAGGCCATGGCGCAGATCATCCGGCGAGCACCGGCGTTTGCTCTGGCCCGGATCAAGCGCGATGTTTTTCTCAAGCGGCTCAAAATGGCCAAGGAGCGCCGCGACGACATCCGTGCCGAGCGCGGCGTTCGCCTGGCCAAGCTGGCCGAAACCTATCTCGAGCGCCATCGGATCGGCCAGCTCGATCAGGAAGGTGCCAAGATCTATCTCGGCTATCGGGTTTTGCGGGGCCGATTCATTGTTCGCGCCATGGCCAAGCATCTGTCCAAAAAAGGTTATCGGCTGATCAAAACCGGGCATACAGTGCGGGCCAGACGGCTCATGAAAGCGTATTACGCCAATTTCGAATTGCTCATCAAGGAGCACCGGGCATACGCCAAGACGTTCACCCAGACCTATGCCGACGGTCGCAGCAATCTCGACACCGACTTCGAATTGCCCGACGCCGAACAGCGCCGGGCGCGCGAAGCAGGCATCGACGACTCATTTGGCAAAGAGGGCAGAAATCCCGAGTACAGATTGGCCGAGTACTTGTTGCTCGGCGCTGTGTGGGACCCGGCGGGCAAGAAGTACACAGTCGGGCCAACCCTGTCCGACCTGGAGCCGAGGTTCGCCAAGATCGGCTATCAGATCCTGAAAAAGCACTGGCGCAGGGCCCACGGCCAGATCGCCCGGGACCCGTACATGGAGGGGCGGGCCATCGACATCCTGGAGACCCACGCCGAGGCGCTATTTTTGCGCGGCAAGCGCGAGCAAGCGCTCGGCAAGCTGCAAGAAATCCTCGATCGTTACCCGACCTCGTCGAACTTCAAGCAGGTCGAGCGGCGGATCAAACAAGAGCTCGGCCTGGAACACAACCACAATATAGCAACCCGCGCGCGCTATTTTAAAAGCCTCAAAACCTGTGAGGATATGGATCTTCGGGTCGGATGGGGCGGCATCATTGGATATCGCAGCCGCACCATGGGAATGAAAGCTGCGCCCTACACCGTGGCCGAAATGGAAAAACACTGCAAAACCGCGCCCAAGTTGGGGATTTTGTGGCCGTATATCTACACCAGTGCAGCACTTTTCGGCGCTCGCCACGACGACTGCGATATGTTCAACAAATATATAGCGATGTCGATCGAGCACGGAGGCAGCACCAGCGATGCGGCCGGCTACCGCAAGAATTACAGCAACTGCCCGGCTCCCTGAGCCGGTTTTTCGACCTGGTGGCGGCGTGTTACTGGCCGAGCGGCCCGGTATCATTGTCCGCGCGTTTATCGCCCGCGGAACCGGACAAGGCCGCGGCCTCGCTGCCGCTGTCACCATCGGGCTCGATCTCGGTCTGACTATCCAGCTCGATCTCCGGCTCGATCTCGGTGTCGTCATCCAGCTCGATCTCGGCTTCGATCTCGGTGTCGCCATCCGGCTCGCCATTCTTGGTCCGCCGCTGCACGCGCAATCTGGAGTGTTGGGCATCGAGCTCTTCGATGAGTGGCTCGAGCAAGTGCTCGCGCGCGGCCACATGGTCGTCGTCTTGCGAATCGAAATAGGTGCCCAACACGATGGCCACGACTTCGCGCAGGATTTGTTGACCGCGGTTGCGGGACTTGCGCACTTGAGTGAACTCCACGTCCTCCCGGCCGAGATCGACCAGGCGGCGATACTCGGCCACCAACTCGGCCAGCTGGGCGAGCTTGCTTTGCAAGCCAAAGTGCTCGACCAGGGGAGCCAGTTCGCCCTGCATCTTGTCGACGAGGACTTCCACGGCCATTACCTCATCGACGTAGGGCAGCGAGGTGATAGCGTAGACCCCAAAGGGAAAGATCTCGGTGAGAAACGCGTCTGCCTGCCTGACCGTATCATGATGGGCGGGCAGTCCTTTGCGGTGGCCACTGATGATATCGCGGATACCGCTGAGCAGGTTGTCGACCAGCTGATCGATCTTGGCCACTGCGTCGACATACGTGCTCCGTTTATTTTTTGCCGACCATTGGTTTTCTAGCTTGCGAGTAGCACGCTCGTGTTGGCTGCCCCGCGCGATATGCTGCACCAGAATCGCATGGTTCAGTGCTTCGGCCCGCGGGCGCATGCGGCTGTAGATCAAAAAACGCTGTCCAGACGACAGCAGCAATACCGAGATAAACCGCCGTAAAATCATTATTTCTCTCTCCTGCCTGCGTCTATTAAACTGAAACACATTGGTTGTGGATCAAACGAGGTGTTTCTGTTGCGAGGGCAACGGCCGAGCCGGCCGGGAGTCCAGCCGGCCGGGGGCTTTGCCCAAAAATGATAGCCCGAATGCGAAGCGGTCGGGTCGCGCACGATGACGTTGGAGCGTTTCCAACGTCATCGTGGGTAGTGTCAGTGTATCGGGTGTATTGCTCACTGACTCGAGTGAACTCACCAATCATCAGAGATTCGGCCAGGGTCACGCACAGTCGGTTACGGCAGACCAGCGATTCCCCCCGATACACCGTACAGTCTCATGGTCCGCACACCCAGCACGATGCTGAGTTATACGCTGCGGTGTTTGCTACACTCCAATACAGCGCGTTAGCAATTTCTCGCCTCCCAATCTCATCCAGTGGCGTTAGCGTTACCACTGAAAAATCGTCGGCGCAATCAAAATGTTACCGAAAAAATGAATCGGTGTGTCATGCCCATCAATGTATGGTGCGTTGACGCGCGAGCGGAGTGCGACCGGGCTTCGGGTAAAGCGAGGTCGGTCGGGTCGGAATTGCGGCAATCCTGGGGCGAGGATTTCGGGTCACCCGGATGGGTGTGGCAATCCATGTCGGTGAGGTTCTTGGTGACAACGGCGGTTGCCGCACCCCTTGCAGCGGGGTTTTGGTCCACTACAGCGGTTGCCGCATCCCCTGCGGCCGGGTGTTGGCCCACTGCAGCGGTTGCCGCACCCCCCTGCGGCCGGGTGTTGGCCCACTGCAGCGATTGCCGCAACCCTGCAGCGGGGTTTTGGCCCACTGCAGCGGTTGCCGCAACCCCTGCGCTGAGACTCAACTTGACGGCGCTCGCCTACATTGGCACCAAGTTCAGAAGCGTACGCCCTCCTCATGGTCCAAAATTTGCCCTACTGCGGCAAAAAATTGCCCTGCCGCTGCCGCGGAAGAAGGCGATTTCCCGCCATTCGTGAGCTGCCACTCCCAGCCGGCAGCCGGGGATACGGCGGGCTAGCCGGCCAGGGAGCAAATGAGCACCGGAAGCGCAGAAACAACGCAGCAGATGGCCACCGCAGCCATTCTGGTGCGATACAGGCCTAATCAAGTAGGGTTACACTGGCTCCTTCTCTTCAAAGTATCCTCTGACAAGGACAACGCCAGGCGGCAGACGACTCAGTCGCACGGCCGTGTAATGACGTGTAATGGACAAAGCGGATTCGATCGCCTATTCTCAACAACCTATTGAACAGCCGGGATGGCCGTATGAACGACACGCACAATCGCAGGATGGAGGCCCCGTTCTACAAGATTCAAAGGACGACCATGGCTGCTACCGACAGTGATGACCTGTACCACCCTGGCCGACTGCAAAAAGCATGAGTGCAAAAATCGGCGACTATCGCGTCATTCGAGAACTCGGTCGAGGTAGCATGGGTGTGGTCTATGAGGGCTTTCACGACGATCTACGGCAGCGCGTCGCGATCAAGGTACTCTATCTTGATCGCGCGGGCGATTCGGACGGAGTGGCTCGCTTCTTTGACCAGGCCCGGGCGGTCAACATCATCAGGCATCCTGGAATTGTCGCGATCCACGGGCTGGGGCAATTACCCAATGGCGCTCCCTACATCATCATGGAGTATTCGTCGGGACAACCGCTATCCGGCCGGCTTTTGTGGTGCGGCGGACGCCTGGGCCCCGTGGTGCTTACATTTGCCCGGCAGATAGCCTCGGCCATGGTCGCTGCCCACAGCAAGGGCATTATTCATCGCGATCTGAAGCCCGACAATGTCATAGTGATAAATGACAGCGAGATGCCCAGCGGCGAACGGATCAAGGTCTTGGATTTCGGCATCGCTTGGTATGCCGCCGAACTTCGCATGTCTGTTGCTCCAGCCGGCACCATTGCTGGAACCCCTGCGTATATGCCCCCCGAGCAATGGTGCGGCGAACCAGTTACGGACAAGTGTGATGTATACGCCCTGGGCGTCATTTTGTATGAGCTGCTAGCGGGCCATCTGCCGTTTCAAGCTCTTGATTTATGCGATTTGATGAGGTTGCACCTCGAGACCGATCCTGCACCACTACGAGAAATCGACGAGTTCATCCCCAACCAGCTTGCCAAGCTGGTGCATGCCATGCTGAGCAAACAAGCTGTCGAGCGGCCAAGTATGACAGAGGTCGCGAACACACTCAATGCTGTCAAGCGGCCGTACAGCACAAAACCCCTGCTCGGTGGCCCTCCCTCCCCAGCCCAGCAGGGCATTCTGGACCGGTGCGCAAAGACAAAGAAAAGGTCGGTAGATCGTGATTTCCATTGATCGCAACGCTATCTCGATCAACTTGACAGGACGTGGGCTTACCCGAGTGCCGCGTAAGCTGTTCCGTTGTCGCAAGCTGAAATCCCTCTCTCTGAGCAAGAACCGACTCACTGAGATTCCTCCCAAATTAGCAACATTGCCCAATCTCGAACAGCTGAACCTGAGCCATAATCAACTCACTCGCATCCCGTCGGAATTGGGGAGACTGCACAACCTCTGGAAACTCAGTCTGAATGGAAATCAACTCACCAGTCTGCCGGCAGAACTCGGAATGCTGAGCAATCTCACCTGGCTGCAGTTGAACCGAAATCAGCTGACCGAATTGCCGCGCGAACTCGGCGCCATGAGCAAGCTCATACGACTGTATGTCAGAGAGAACCAACTCACGAGTTTACCGGACACTCTCGGCAAGCTGAGTTGTCTGACGATCCTTGCTGCGAATCGCAATCAGCTGGTCAGTGTACCGCCAGAACTGGGCGACCTCGTCGCACTCTCCCAGCTGGACCTGAGCGAAAATACGCTGCGCAGCCTACCGCCAGAACTGGGCCGCCTCGCTACACTCACCCAGCTGGACCTGAGCAAAAATACGCTGCGCAGCCTACCGCCAGAACTGGGCCGCCTCGCTGCACTCACCCAGCTGGACCTGAGCGAAAATACGCTGCGCAGCCTACCGCCAGAACTGGGCGACCTCGTCGCACTCTCCCAGCTTCGTTTGCAAGGCAACCATCTTACTGCCATACCGCGCGAACTCGCCAAGTTGTCCAATCTGCCAGATTTGGATCTCAGCCGGAATCGCTTAAAAGAATTCCCAGCACTGAGCAACCTGGAGCGGCTAGATCTGAGCAGGAACCAGATTACCATGCTACCGCATGACTTGAGACGGTGCAGCAAGCTGGCAGTGTTGAATCTCAGCGCCAACCTGCTAACCAGCGTACCATCGCAGCTAGGGCTGCTCAAAAACCTCCGTTCATTGAATCTGCGCGGCAACCGCCTGACCAGTGTACCCATGACTCTCGGCATGATCCCCACCTTGGATCTAAGCGACAATCAGCTGACGAGCCTTCCACCCACATTGAGCCCGGTCTTTGGCATCTATGGCGTTCACTTTAACGGCAATCCCGTATACGACGAACCCAGGCCAGCGCAGAAATTTGAGACAGCGATGAGCACGAAGCGCGCCATCATTCGCGATGGGACCGCGCTTGTATTTCATGAGGTCGATGGTATGCCATCGCTGCATATTCGCTTCGTCCGGACTCTGCGGGTTCCGGATGATGGGCACCGTTATCCTCTCCCAGCCGGAATGGGCCTCCTGCCCGTCCGAGCCTGTACCGATGCGACTGGACAGGTCCCTGCTCAGTGGCGGCAAGAGTATTCATTCATGATCCCGCTACATCCCGGAGAGACGTTCTGGTTGGCCCTGGACGGGGCACCCGGTCGTCCATGTGCCCTCAAAGTGGGCACAGGAGGAATCAATGTCATTTCCGGCAAGAGCTGGGATCCGACATCGTTGCAAGGCGGGCATCGGCCCAGTCTGCGGCAGCATCCCATGGGCACACGGCCGATGCAGGACTACGTGGTATGCCCTCCACAGCGGTGGCTCGATGGATACAGCACCGAGCGCGGAACGATTCGCCAGTTCGTGGCGGTCCCGCGCGGAAAAAACCCGACTGTGGAGGGCCAGCTGACGGGAAGAGAGCAATGCGGAGAGCTTGCGCTGGCTGTGTACGGGTCAAGGCGAATGGAGTGCTTTGCGATGACCTTACCGCACGAGCCGCTGCCCAAGCCGGCCAGAGTTTCTGGTCTGGGCGTCGGAGCGGGAGGCCGAGTGAGCCAGAAGATCTATCCGGATCGACGTGGATCGGACCATTGGGAACCCGACGCGTTTGTATTCGCCTCGGTTCATTTCGTTCCCGCTGCGGCGTGGCAAGGGTTGACCGGTGACGCTCCGCCGGCCGTCCCGGCCAATCCGCGTCTGTTTGCTGCACTCGGTTATCCATGGTTCGAATACGACGAGTCAGACATGGATGATATCGAACCAGCAGCTTCATTGCGCTCGACAAAATCGGTCAACGAGCGTGAGGGCTCCTGAGGAGCCACGATGGGCGGCGCCACATGGACAACACCCTCGGCAGCCCCTGGTGCACTCGCAGCAATCATGAGTCCTCACTCATGGCTCCTCCTCACTCATAGCTCCTCCATGTGATGCTCCATTGACCGCGAATCCGCGTGATCGCGGATCCTATGGAACGCCGGGGCTGTGGATCACAAGCCCCGGCTCGGGCAGCTTGCGCAGGCGACTGAACGGCGCCATCTCTGAATCGAACGAGGTCGGAACCGGGGTGCCATCATTGACCACTGTCACGGAGTACGCACCGACTTCCTCCTGGAAGAACGTCGATACGCCGACGACGTACTTCACCTCGGGGTTGGGAAAGAACGCGGTCTCAGCGACTCCGTCGGGCCCGACGGGGAACAACTGGAGCAGGCCACCAAATCCGTTGGCGTCGCGCTGGTCGCGGTCGTACAGGCCGACAAAAAGGTTCAGGTCGTTCGAGGTAACCTGCACGGCGACGGCTTTTTCGTGGGTCAGATCCACGATATCGAAGTAGTCGATGTAGTAGATCAAACCCGGGTAATCGGGATCGATCGCATCTCCGGCGACCAGCTCGCCGTCGATACTGACCCGTGGCGGCGCGCCCACGGTCACGGCCTTATTGCGCCGAAATTCAGTATCGTCCAGCGAGACCCTCAGCTGGCTTATATAGACCCCCTCGTCGAGTTCGAGTGCGAGCCGATGGCGGCCGGAGGTGCAGGTCAGGTCTTGCGGCTGTTGCGAACCCGGGCCGTCGGCGTCGTACTCGCAAATGAACTCGCGAGCCGGGTCGGCCTCGTCGAGAATGCGCCACTCGACGGATCGTTGGTCGGGCTGATCGCCATCCACGACGTTCAGGTCGGTGAGCTGCCAGCGCGGCTCGATGGCCCGGCTCGGCTGGTATCGGGTGCTCTGGTTGCCAAACTCAATGAAGTGGAAAAGGCGGTCCTGCACGGTCAGACGGTGCACGCGCGACGGCTCGACCGCAGTCGCCACGGCCCACTCCGAAAGCGCCGAAACCCGGGCCCAAACGCCCGGGAAGCCGGGCAAGGCACAGCCGTTGCCCCAGCTGGTCACTCCGGCGAGCATCCATCGATCGGTCGCGGGATCGCGTACCACGAGCGGGCCGCCGCTATCGCCCTGGCAGGCATCGATGCCGCCCTCGGTCACGCCGCCGCAGATCTGGGTGTCGAAGTTGCTGGCGTAGCTGTACACCTCCTCGCAGATCTGATCGTCGAAGATGGGCAGATGAACGTCTTGCAAGAGCGCACTGCCGAGATCGCTCACCCCCCAACCGATCGTGGTCGCCAGGATACCAGAATCTGCCAGCGCCGCGTTGTCCGCGGACAGCATGGTGACCGACTCGAGTTCGCTGTCGCGCAGGGCCACCGGCGCCTCGAGCTCCCACAGAGCCATATCGTACCCCTCGAGCACAGATGATGCCCATCCTGGGTGCAGGTGGATGGCTTTGACTCGGAGGAGCTGACCGCTGCCGTCGTCAACGTTGTTGGTGCCGGCCAGGACGCGGAGGTTTTCGATCTGGCTCGTCTCGGAACAGTGGGCCGCGGTGACAACCCAGCGCTCGGTAATGAACGAGCCACCGCAGAAGTGAAAAAACTGCTCAGCAATGACAATGCCCACCGAGACCATGAAGGGATACTCATTGAGCGCGGTCTCATCGCCGCCGATGATCTCTACACTGGGCCGCTGATTGGATATCACGGCTGGCTCGGGCATTGCCGACCCTTCACCGCCGGTCACATTGCGATAGCCGAACGGGACTTCTTGCCTCACCGCATACTCACCAGCGGCCAGATCGGCGAAGAAGTAGAGCCCGGCCGCGTCACTCTGCGTCGATGGTTCGTCAGCGCCGCGCACACCGTCATCATTGATGTCGAGATAGACCGTGACTCCATCGAGGCTGCGCTCGCCGGCGCCGCGCTTGCCATCGGCATCGGCATCGTCCCACACCCAGCCGATAATCCCGCCCCGAACCAGCGGGGCGCTGAAACTCTGCGTCTTGGCCGAGGCCAGGCCGTCTTCCACCCTGGCCTCATCATCTGCGTGACATCCGATCGAAAGCCCGAAAAGCGCGATGCAGGACAACCCGGTCCATGCGCCGAGCCCTGTCTTGTTGTAGGCAAAACGTTGCACTTCATTCTCCTTGGTTCTTGTGTCTCCGACGATAGAGAGGAGACCAGTGTCGCTGTACGTAGGCAACGGAGGCTAGACACGCGAGCGGCAATAAACGAGCAACTTCTGTCCGGACGCGCTTTGTCCTTTCCGATCCCCAACCAAACATTGCAATCCCCGACCAAAGGTACTGCTCGAACCTGCTCGAAGGGACCAGAACTGGAGAAGGGAAGTGGGCCGAACCCCCCGACCAAAGGTAGACGATAGTAACATCCAGTCAAAAGCCCGAACAGCGCGATGCAGGATCACCCGGTCCATACGCCGAGCCCTGTCTTGTCCTGGGCAAAACGTTGCATTTCATTCTCCTCGGTTCTTGTGTCTCCGACGATACAGAGGAGACCTGTGTCGCTGTACGGCTAAATTGCAATTTCCGGTACGTTTCGCGGCCACAGTGGAAAGCGCCGCCTGTGGCCGGCACCGGGTGCCCGCCGCACCGCTGAAAAGTCCACTGTAAACTACTGATGCGCACCGACGATTCGATAAATAATGGCACGATGACATGTATGTACTATATGCGATACTTATTGTGCAATAAACAATACGGATTGTGCGATCAAGGTACATCGGGAGAACGGGACATTGCGCAACTCCTCTGATTCACATGCGATAGAGGCTTGTCCGGCAGGCCATTCTGGCGCGACCAGTGGCTGTCCGATGTCAAGGGCTAGCGCTGAATTTGATGTCTTTGGTGATCAATACCAACTCGATCCAGCTGATGCTCTGCGCTGGTCTCGAGACCGAGAACCAGTCTTTTACAGCCCTAAACTTGGATATTGGATCGTAAGCCGATACGACGATGTGAAAGATATTTTTCGCGACAACATCCTGTTCTCGCCACGCAATGCGCTGGAGAAAATCACACCTGTTTCTGAACAAGCACGACGTGTTCTCGCTTCCTACAACTACGGCATGGATCGTACCTTGGTGAACGAGGATGAACCGGCGCACATGGAGCGCCGGCGCGCTCTCAGTGAACACTTCATTCCAGAAAACCTTGCGCCGAAACAAGACATGGTGCGCACACTCGTGCGAAAGCGCATGGATGCGATCATCGATGACGGTCGCGCCGATTTGGTGGAAGCAATGCTGTGGGAAGTGCCGCTGACCGTGGCGCTACATTTTCTGGGCATTCCGGAAGACGATATGGCAACGCTCCGCAAGTTCTCGATCGCCCATACCGTGAACACCTGGGGCCACCCGACCGCAGAGGAACAAATTCAAGTAGCCCACTCGGTTGGACAATTCTGGCAGTTTGCCGGACAGGTTCTCGCCAAGATGCGCAATGAACCGAACGGAGACGGCTGGATGCACTATGCGATCCGTCGCAATGCTGAGATGCCGAATGTGGTCACCGACAGCTACCTCCATTCGATGATGATGGCGATTATTGTGGCGGCGCATGAAACCACAGCCCATGCCTCGGCCAATGCCTTCAAGTTGCTCCTCACTCACCGAAGCGCCTGGCAGGATATCTGCGCTGATCCGTCGCTCATTCCCAACGCCGTCGAAGAGTGCTTGCGCTATTCGGGCTCAATCGTTGCCTGGCGGCGCGAAGCGACCGCTGATTGCGCGATTGGCGGGGTGGCGATCCCAAAGGGCGCCAAGCTGCTCATTGTTACAGCGTCTGGTAATCACGACGAACGACACTTCGAGGACGCGGATTCCTTTGACATCTATCGCGACAACGCAGTCGATCATTTGACCTTTGGTTACGGCTCTCATCAATGCATGGGGAAAAATATCGCTCGCATGGAGATGCGGGTTTTCCTCGCCGAGTTTTCGCGACGACTGCCGCACCTGCATCTGGTGCCTGATCAAGAATTTACCTATCTGCCGAACACGTCCTTTCGCGGACCAGACCATCTTTGGGTGGAGTGGAACCCTGAAAAAAATCCCGAGCGCGTCGACCCCGGCCTGGTCGATCGGAGTCGTTCCTTCGCTGTGGGCGCCCCCCTTCGAAACGACATCGCGCGCAGAGTCAGACTCCGCAGGGTCACTCCGTTGGCCGACAAAATCATCGGGTTGGAGCTGGAAGACGCCAATGGACGCACTCTGCCTGGGTGGAGTCCCGGTGCCCATGTGGAAATTTGCATTGGTGAATACGATCGAAAATACTCGCTTTGTGGCTCGCCCGAGGACAGAACCTACCAACTAGCTGTCCTGCGCCAAGAGTTTGGGCGCGGTGGATCGCAACACATCCACAGGGTTGCACAGCCGGGAATGGAACTGCGGATGCGCGGCCCGCGCAACCATTTTAGGTTTGATGAACAAGCGTCCCATTATGTGTTGATAGCTGGTGGAATTGGCATTACGCCGATCATTGGCATGGCGGATCATCTCAAGTCCCAAAACAAGACCTACGAGCTGCATTTTGCCGGCCGTTCCCGCAGCGCCATGGCCTTACTCGATCGGCTGGAGAAGGATCATGCAACACAATTAACGGTCTATTCGTCACAGGAGGGGCGTAGGGCGGATCTGCCTGCAATTGTCGCCGACTTGCCACATAACGGTCAGATTTACGCCTGTGGTCCGGATCGGATGATCGAAGCACTATCCAGATTGACCGCTCATCTCCCGCAAGGCTCGTTCCGTTTTGAGCACTTTCACACCCGGGCTCCGGGTCTCGATGCTGAAAATGAGACAGCCTTCGATGTGGTTTTGTCGGACAGTGGGCTTGTGCTCCATGTGCCGTCAAATCGAACCCTGTTGGATGTCATCCGCAGCGCCGGCGTCGATGTGCCGAGCGATTGCTTGGAGGGACTGTGCGGCACCTGTGAAGCCGCCGTCCTGGATGGCGAAATAGACCACCGCGACAGGGTTCTCACCAGTGCTGAGCGGCAGCGCGCCGATCGAGTCATGACGTGTTGCTCGCGCGGCAAAAACGGCTGTTCCCTGACGTTGGCATTGTAACGGTGCAGCCATCGAAACCACGGCTCAATGCAATCCAGGGAGAAGCAGTTTTAGATATGAAAGACACGATCGTTGAAAATCGCATGTCCATAGCTCCCTCGCTGGACGGACCACACAAGGGCTACATGGCCTGCTTCGGAAACAACTTTGAAACCGAAGCCCTGCCCGGCGCGCTGCCGCAGGGACGCAACAGCCCACAGAAATGCCGCTATGGTCTTTATGCCGAGCAATTGTCCGGCACGCCATTTACCGCACCGCGCGGTCAGAATGAGCGGACCTGGTGCTACCGTATCCGCCCCTCGGTCAAACACGTGGGTCGGTTTACAACGATCGACATGCCCGACTGGAAATCTGCGCCAAATGTGATCCCGGGCGTCACCTCACTTGGCCAATACCGCTGGGATCCGGTACCGCATTCAGGCGAGGAGCTGACCTTTGTCACAGGTATGCGCACGATGACAACTGCCGGCGACGTAAACACCCAGGAAGGCATGGCAGCGCATGTGTACCTCGCCACAGTCTCCATGGAAGATGATTATTTTTACTCCGCCGACAGTGAACTCCTGGTCGTCCCGCAAGAGGGCCGTTTGCGGTTCTATACCGAGCTAGGCATCATTGATTTGCAGCCGCAGGAGATCGCCATCCTGCCGCGCGGGCTGGTCTATCGCGTCGCTGTGCTCGAAGGACCAGTCCGCGGATTTGTCTGCGAGAATTACGGGCGGAAATTTGTCCTGCCAAATCGCGGCCCGATTGGCGCAAACTGTCTGGCCAATGCGCGCGATTTCAAAACGCCTGTCGCGGCCTTTGAGGATCGCGAGGTGAAATCCACCGTCACAATCAAATGGTGCGGGCAGTTCCATCAAACCGAAATCGACCATTCCCCCTTGGACGTGGTCGCCTGGCACGGCAATTACGCGCCATGCAAATATGATCTGCGCACATTCAGCCCGGTCGGCGCGATCTTATTTGACCATCCCGATCCGTCGATCTTTACCGTCCTGACGGCGCCTTCTGCCGTTGAAGGCACGGCCAATATCGACTTTGTGCTCTTCCGTGACCGCTGGATGGTGGCCGAAAACACCTTCCGCCCACCCTGGTATCACAAGAACATCATGTCGGAACTCATGGGCAATATTCACGGCATCTATGATGCGAAACCCGAAGGCTTCGTACCCGGAGGCCTGTCGCTGCACAATATGATGCTGCCGCACGGGCCGGACAAAAACGCCTTTGAGCAGGGGTCGAACGAGCCGATGGAGCCGACCTTTCTGGCCAATACCATGTCGTTCATGTTCGAAACGCGCTTTCCACAACATCTGACGGATTTCGCAGCAACCAAGGCGCCATTGCAAGATAGCTATGTCGATTGCTGGCGCGATCTGGCGAAGTATTTTGACGGGACGAAATCGCCATCATGAAACTCTACTCCTATTGGAGGTCGTCCACATCCTATCGGGTGCGGATTGGCCTGAACCTGAAGGCCATGGATTACGCGATCCAGCCGATCAATCTGGTCAACGGCGAGCAACGCGAGGCGGGGTTCGCGGCGATCAACCCGATCATGGGTGTGCCGGCCCTGGAGCTGGGCGAGGGCCAGATCCTGACGCAAAGCATGGCGATCTTATCCTACCTGGACCAGGTTATACCGGCCCCCGCGTTCCTGCCCGATGACCCGATGATGGCGGCGAACGTTCGGGCTGCTGCGATGGTGATCGCTTGCGACATCCACCCGATCAACAACCTGCGCATTGTCGGCCGGTTGAAGTCCCACGGGTTTGATGCCGATCAATGCCGCGACTGGATGAACCACTGGATGCGCGAAGGGTTGCGCGCCTACCAATCCCTCATCGATCGGTGCGGCGCTTATAGCTTTGGCGATACAGTCAGCTTGGCGGATATCTGCCTGGTCCCCCAGCTGTATAACGCGCATCGCTGGAATTTGGACCTGACCGAATTCCACCGCCTGACCGAAATCGAAGAAAACTGCCTGGCCCTGCCCGCCTTTGACGCCGCCAGGCCTGAAAAACAGCCAGACTCCCTACCGTAGAAGTAGCGCAACTGCAGCGGCAAATTTTGCTTTTGGCAAGGATTTGAACATGACCAAGCGTATGGCCTCCTGGGTGGCCTCGGCCAATAACACTGAAACGGAATTTCCTCTGAACAACTTGCCATATGGAGTCTTTTCCTCCGGCGATAGCGACAAATGCTGCGGCACTGCCCTTGGTGATTTCGTGCTAAATGTCACCCAGCTAGAGCTGGATGGCGTCATTGATCTGGGCGAGCCATTGCTGCAATCGGCAGCGTGGAACCCGGTTATGGCGGCAGGCCCTACAGTGTGGGCGAAACTGCGCCAAAGCCTGATCGACCTCCTGTCCGAAGGCAGTGCAGATCAGGCGCACATCGCGGCCGCCCTCGTCCCACTTGATCAGGTCACATTGCACCTGCCGTTCACGGTCGCCGAATATACCGATTTCTATGCCGGCCGGCATCACGCGACCAATGTGGGCACGATGTTCCGCGGCCCGGACAATGCGTTGCCGCCAAATTGGTTGCATATCCCGATCGGCTATAACGGGCGGACGTCCTCGGTGGTTGCCTCCGGTACAGATATCATCCGACCTTCGGGCCAATTAAAAGGCCCACACGACGATGTGCCGCGCTTTGGCCCCTCGCAACGGTTTGATATCGAGCTTGAGATGGGAGCGATTGTCGGGACTCCCTCAACCGGCCTGATTTCGGTCGCGCAAGCCGACGATAACATTTTCGGTTATGTCTTGCTGAACGACTGGTCGGCACGCGATATTCAAGCGTGGGAATATCAGCCGCTCGGCCCGTTCCAGGCCAAGGCAACCGCCACGACCATCAGCCCATGGATCGTCACAAAAGAGGCACTGGAACCGTTCCGCACCTCGACCCCCCCACGCGAGAAGGAGCTATTGCCCTATCTGAATGAGCCGAAGCCGTTGCTTTATGACATCGCGCTCACTGTATGGTTGCAGCCCGAAGGCGCCGACAGAGCAACGACAATCTGTCGGACAAATTACAACGAGATGTATTATTCTTTCGCCCAGCAGCTTGCCCATCACACGAGTGCGGGCTGTCCGATGCGCACAGGAGACCTCTTGGGGTCGGGCACCATTTCAGGGCCAGAAAAAGCAAACCGCGGCAGTCTCCTGGAGATCAGCTGGGGCGGGAAAGAGCCGATAACGCTCGATACAGGCGAGACCCGCAGCTTTTTGCAAGACGGAGACCTGATCGGCCTGCACGGCGCGGCCCTTGGCGCCGATTACAAAATCGGTTTTGGCCCCTGTGTAGGTCGCGTCATGGCGGCCATACCATCGGGATACTGGTGAATCCCATTGCAACCTGTCCAACGTGATCGTGGGTAGGGCACCGGTGAATGTCGCGCATATTTGACTGATCCGGGCACGGTGCAACCCCGCTCATGGCTCGATTGGCCAGGCGCGCGGTTCGTGACCGCGTTTGCACCGTTTGCCGACCCGCGGATGACTGCGCAGATCCACTCCGGCCACCACATGGGCCACATCGCTGCCCGTGATCAGGTAATCGGTATGGCGGTCGCGATTGACGTCACCGAGCGTGACCACGTCGAAACCCAGCAGGGCTCCGGCAGTGGTGCCGGTAAACGTGCGCAGAACGCTGGCATCGCGACCCGAAACCACATATGCCTTGCCCGCCGATGCGGCGCCATCGCTGTTGGTATAGGCACCGAGCAGAATATCGTCGCAGCGATCGCGGTCGACATCGCCAGCGCCGCGGCCCATGCCGAGGCCGTCGCCGGAGTTCTCGGCCTCGAAGGTCCAGATCACCTGGCCAGTGGCGCCGCTAAATACATAAGCCCGTCCGCTCCACGGACCGAGCGCGCTGTCGCCAAAGTCGCCGACATAAATATCGGGCACCCGATCGCGATCGACGTCACCCGCTGCATGGGCAAAAAACCAGCCGAAGGTGCCCGCAGTCTGTTCGGGCACCAGCGTGAAGATGATCTCGCCGGTGTCTCCGGCCAGGACATGAGCCAGACCGGTTCCCGCATCGCCGTCGGCAAATGCACCGACCACTTGCTCGGGCACTCGGTCGCCGTCGAGATCGCCAACCGCCGATACTCCACTGCCAAATCGAACACCCGGAGCCGATCCGTCGCGACTCCACAACACCGAACCGTCCCGACCCGAGATGATAGAAACTCGACCCGAGGCCCCAGGGCCGCCGAACAGAGCACCGACAATGACATCACTGTGGCGATCGCGATTGACATCGCCGGCAAAATTGACGTCGTAACCAAATAGAGACCCCGGCTGGCCGGAAACGTCGTGAAGAATGCTGTGATCGGCCCCGGACACGATCAATACCCGACCCGGATGCGCTGTATTGACAACACCTGGCCCACTGATCACGTAGTCCGGCACCCGGTCGCGATCGACATAACCCGCCGCAGCAATGCCATACCCGATACGGTCGCCCGGCTCACCGGTATGAGTGTACAGAAGCTGCCCAGTGGCACCGGAATAGACATAGGCCCGACCACGCTGCGATCCGTCCTGGCCAAACGACGGCGCACCAATGACATAATCCGGCCTTCGATCGCGGTCCAGGTCGCCGACAACCTCGCCAACCCAGCCGAACGAATCCCCCGGGTTCTCGGCAACAAACGTGTTCAGCACGGTCACGTCGGGCTCGAGAAACTGGGCTTGCGCTGATGCTGTTTCGATGATCAGTCCAATCGCAGTCAGGAAACAGACAGTCAGGTGTAGAAATGTGAGTTTAGAAGACATGGAACGATTCCTTGTGAAAGACTGCCGGGTGAATCCCGGGTGTTTTCTCGGTCGTACCCGGTGGCATGCTGGCTCACAAAGGAAGAGAGAGGTTCTGGACCTGAAATGGTCATGAAGCAAAAAATTTATTATTTCTAATGTGTTATGACAAAACATGAAGTGATACATCAGAGGCGATGCACGAAGTGGCCAGGCCGTGCAGGGAGCGATGCGTGAGGCCATGCAGGAAGTGATGAAAGAACCTCCAGGCGAGGCCGCTTTGCTGCGATTCGGCGCGTACGAACTCGACCTTGCCGCGGGCGAGCTCAGAAAGAGCGGGGTGCTGGTCAAGCTCCAGGCCCAGCCGCTCAAGGTGCTGGCTCTTTTGGCCTCGCGGTGTGGAGAGGTGGTGGACAGAAACGAGATCCAGCGCCGGGTCTGGCAGCCCGGCACCCACGTGGATTTCGATCAGGGCATCAACGCGTGCATCAAGGCGATTCGCACTGCCCTGGGCGATCGAGCCAGTTCGCCGCGCTTTGTCGAGACTGTGCCGCGCCGCGGCTATCGCTTTATCGGCCCTGTTGTTCGAATAACCGGCCGAACCGCCGAACCGGCCGATCCATCACTGGCCGGGGGCGATCGGGCGGAACCGGTCGGTCTGCCATCTCGGCAGGCTACCTGCACGGTTCCAGCAGGCCCGGTTCACAGAGTGTTGACTCGCTTCACGCCCCGCCGGACCTGGCCCGTGGTGGTGGCGTCGAGTGCGCTGGTCTTGCTGGCGATATTCGTCCTGCAAACCGCTTCGACGTCCGAGCGCGAGCCGCACGCAGCGCCGGTGGTGTATGGGCAGGACCGTCTGGTCGTACTTCCGTTTGTCGCCCTCGACGGCGCGACTGACAGCAAGGACTATCTGGGCGACGCCTTGACGGCCGAACTCATCTCCCAGCTCAGCCGGCGCTACCGCAATCGTCTCGGCGTCATCGCGCGCACCTCATCCATGCGCTACAAGGGCACCGACAAACCCCTGGCTGCGATCGCCAGCGAACTGGGCGTCGCCTACCTGCTCGACGGCACAGTGCGGCGCAGTGGCCGGCGTTTGCGAGTCACTGCCGAGCTTATCCGAGCAGCCGACAAAACCTCGGTGTGGGCCGATAGCTACGACCGCACCCCGGCCGATTTGCTCGCTGTGCAAAGCGAGCTGGCCGAGACCATTGCTCACGCTCTGGCCATCGAACTGTTGCCCGGTTCGCCGCGCCGTCTTACCGGCGATCCCGCGGCCTACGAGGCGTATTTGAAAGGACGCTATCATTTGAGTCAGGGCAAGCCAAAGGCCGCGGCCAGTGCAGTGGCGCATTTGCAGCGCGCACTTGCCATCGATCCCTTCTTCGCCGCAGCCCACGCCGCTCTGGCTCACGCACATCTCAAGAGTCCTGTCCCCGCCAAAGAACGCTTCCGCGCCGCGCGCAGTGCCGCTCGAGCTGCGCTGACGATCGACGAGTCCAATGCCGAAGCACACCTGGCCATGGCATCGATCCACTTTTATCGAGACTGGGATGTCGAGGCTGCGCGACATTCGTTTGAACGGGCGATCGAACTCGATCCGGGCTACGCCGAGGCGCATCATGGATCAGCGGCGTACTATTCGGTGGTCGGCAAACACGAACAGGCCATCGCCGCTGTCCAACGGGCCCGCACCCTCGATCCGCTGTCGCCCAGCGTGAACTCCGATATCGGCTGGTACTACTATTTTGCCCGTCAGTACGATCGGGCGATCGCGCATTCGCGTACAACGCTCGAGCTGGAGCCCGGTTATTACTGGGCCCACCGCTGCATTTTATTCTCCCAGCTGCTAAAGGGCGATCTCGCTCTTGCCGCGCGAGCGGCGCAACGCGAAATGGACGAGAAATCTGTCCGCACTGGCCAGGCCAGTACGGCCGATCCGGCCGATACCCTGGCCAGGTACTGGCAATGGGACCTCGAGCGCACCAGGCGTTACAGTGAACGGGCGCCGGTTGCACCGTCGACCCTGGCGATGATCTATCTCGGCATGGGCGATCGCGAGCGAGCCATTGTCGCCTTCGAGCGCAGCGCAGCCCGGCGAGCTGGCTGGATCATGCCGTTTCTGCGGGTCGAGCCCATGGTCGACCCACTGCGCGGCGATCCGCGTTTTGCCGCCGTGTTGCGCCAGATCGAAGAGCCTGCACTGAGCGCAGATTTCGGTCGCCGGAAGAGGTCGGAGGAGCTACTCCGGAAAAGTAGCAGGCACAGGTGAACGATCGACACTTGATCCATCCAGGACAGGCACATTAGGATATGATTCCATGCCGCCTTCTCTTATCGACAATGCAAAACGCGCCCGGCAGCTCGCTCGTGCCATCGCTTCTGACCTCACCCTGTATCATGAAGCCAAAATTTTGGATGGCATTGCCAACGACACTCTATTCGACGTCATGGCCGATGAGATCGAAGAAGGCCGCGAATTGTTCAAGAGCCGGGTGACCCCCGAGATTTACGACATGAACATCTACGAACGCGCCATCGTGGATGTACTCGTCAAATCCAAGGGGCACGTCAAATCCAAGATCTGGTGAGCAAACTCGCCGCGCCCCCGGTACCGCGATCGCATCGTACACGGTGAGCAATGCGCAGCGGAGTTCCGACCGAGGGGAGCGAGTGGACCGATGTCGATCCGGACGTCCATCCGATCGTCCGGCGTTTTCGCTTCAACCGCAATGACGGTTCGGCGCGCCATGGGGCTCCGCAAGCGGCCGAGTCGACCAGCCGGGCGGCCAAGCGCCCCCGCCTCGACCATTTTTTGGCCAACTGCGACCTCGACCTGACCCGATCGCAAATCAAGCGGATGATCGAACGCGGCGACGTTGCGGTCGGCGACAAGCCAGTGACAAGGCCTGGCCACAGGCTGCGTCGGAATGACGAGATTCGGGTCATCGTGCGTCCACCGGCCGAGTCCACAGCCGTGGCTCAGACCATTCCCATCGAGGTGGTCTACGAAGACCGGTACCTCATTGCGGTCGACAAGCCAGCCGGGTTGGTGGTGCATCCGGCTCCTGGACACCCGGATCGGACCCTGGTCAATGCTCTTTTGGCCCACTGCGACGATCTCTCGGGGGTTGGAGGCGAACTTCGACCGGGCATCGTGCACCGTCTCGACAAGGATACCTCGGGTGTCATGGTGGCCAGCAAAGACGATGCCACCCACCGAGCACTGGTCGAGATGTTCAAGCGCCACGATCTCCGGCGCGAATACATCGCCGTGGTGGCGCCGCCGCCGCGCTCGGATCGCGGCACATTTTCGACCCTGCACGGTCGTCATCCCACCAACCGCAAAAAATTCTCCTCGCGAGTTTCGCGCGGCAAGCAGGCAGTGACCCATTATCGCGTGATCGAGCGCTATGACGCCGGGGTCGCGCTGGTGCGCTGCCGGCTGGAGACCGGCCGCAGCCACCAGATCCGCGTACATTTCGCCGAAAAGGGCTCGCCGGTGGTCGGAGATCCGCTCTACGGCAGCAGACACGGGGCCAGGATTGTCGCAACGCTCGGCGCCGATTTGCATCGCCAGGCTCTCCACGCCACGCTTTTGGCCTTCGTGCATCCAATCACCGGCCAACACCTCTGTTTCGAAACCGAGCCACCCAACGATATGCGCGGGCTCATGGACGCGCTGCGCGACAGATGAGTCGATGAGGTTCAATACGATCACAACAAGGCGGTCCCGCCTCGAAGTGCTCGCGCTCTCTGTGGTTATCGTGACCGGTTGCGCGACATCCGGCGTGAGTGACCTGCGTTTTGCCAACCGGGATCCGGTCTGGCGAGTCGACGATCGCCGCGCCATTGCAAAACCGTCAAATCGCGGATTCCCGAGGATCTTGTATTTTTTCGACCGCTTTGCGTTCCGGCGGATGACCCGACTCATGGAGTTGCCGCTGCCCAGTCACGCCGCCAATGTCAACTCGCTCGACGAGGTGCCCGACTCGACCTGGTTCACCAACCGCATTGGCGTGCGCGATTTGACCGCCGCGCAGGTCAGGCGCGGTCCCAATACCGATGCCGGCCCCGACCGGTCGAGGCCGTGGCTGATTCAGGGCAGCAAGATCGGCGGCGTCACGGTCGGCTTTCGCATCACCGATGCACGGGGGGAAAAGTACCTTCTCAAATTCGATCGCAAGCATTTGCCAGAAACCGAAACCGGTGCCAACGTGGTGATCCAGCGCCTGTTGTGGGCAGCTGGATTCAACGTGCCCGAGGATACGGTGGTCACGGTCAGCCGCGATCAACTGATCCTGGCCGACCGGGCCACGGTCGCCGACACATTTGGCAACGAGCGTCCGATGCTGCCGGGTGACCTGGACGAGGCCCTGTCCCGGGTCGAAGCTGGCCCGGACGGCACCTTTCGCGCCCTGGCCAGCAAACTGCTCCCCGGAGTGCCGATCGGCGGCATTGCCCCGGAGGGGGTGCGCAAAGACGATGCCAACGACATCATCCCGCATGAGGAGCGACGCGAGTTGCGCGGGCAATACGTCATTTTTTCCTGGCTCGAGCACACCGATATCAAATCGGACAACATGCTCGACATGTGGTCCGCGGATCCGGCAGATCCATCGATTCACTACGTCGTGCATTACCTCATCGACTTTGGCAACGGGCTCGGCACTCTCGGCGTGGCCGAAAATCGCGACAATGACGGCTACGCCTATGCGTTCGATTTCGAGTACGCGCTGTACTCGTTGTTTTCGGTCGGGCTGTGGCGTCGTCCGTGGGAAGGCATCGAGTCACCCGGTCTGGTCGGGGTCGGGCGCTTCGAGGCCGAGCATTTCGACCCGGCGAGATGGCGACCGCAATTTCCCTGGACTCCGTTTCACCGCCGCGATCGCTACGATGGCTTTTGGGGAGCCAAGATCGTCGCCCGTTTCACCGCCGAGCTCATCCGCGCTGCGGTGAGTGCCGGCGAGTACTCCGATCCGCGGGCTGTCGACTATCTGTGCCGCACCCTGGCCAGACGGCGGGACAAGATCGTCGCCTACTGGTTCGGCCTGGTCACCCCGCTGGATCGCTTCGAGGTCGACGGTGATGCCCTGTGCTTTACCGATCTGGCCCTGCACTACGGTTTGTCGCAAACCCCGCAGCCGAGTTATCGCATCAGCGCCTACGACTACGACGGCCAGCGCATGGCCGGGCAGATCACCGCGCGGCCAGACCCGTCGGGCCGCATCTGTGCCCCGGCCCACCCGGTGGGCAAGAAACGCGACAGCTACACCATCGTCAAGATCGTGCCCCGCCGCGACGGTGCCTCGGCGCGCCCGGTCGAGGCCCATCTAGCTCGAAATCCGGCTGGCCGCTTGCGGGTGATCGGCCTTCACCGATGGTAGGCCGCGGTCGGGTCTGAATCGCGCGCCGTTTCAATTTCGTTTGCCCCGTGTCAACATCGATCCCAGCGGGTTGGGATGGCTCGGGTTGCATTCGAAGGATCGGCGCATGAAACTGAACTCGGTTTTCTTCATCACTGGTGGCGGCAACGGCATTGGCGCCAGGTTGGCGGAGCTCGTGATCGACCACGGGCACCGCGTGGTGGTGGCGGATATCGACGAAACCGCGGCGACCGAGCGGTGTCGCGCGCTGGGCCGACGCGCGCTACCGGTCTTGCTCGATGTCCGCAGCGTAAAGGGCTGGGCGAGTGCCCTCGACCAAGCGTGGGCCAGGTTCGGCGCGGTCGACACTCTGGTCAACAACGCCGGCCTGCTCCATACCGGCTGGGTGCGAGATCAGACCCCCGAGCAGATCGAGCACATGATCGCGGTCAACCTGCTCGGCCTCATCAATGGCGTGAGCGCTGTGGTGCCGCGTTTTAACGCGCAAAAGCACGGCCACGTGATCAACGTGGCCAGTCTGGCCGCGTTCGTGCCGCTCAAAGGGCAAACCGTGTATTCGGCGACCAAGCACGCAGTGAGAGCGTTTCATCACGGAGTCGCGCTCGAGCACGAGGACGATCCCATCGACTTCACCCTGATCTGCCCGGGTGCCGTCGAAACCGGCATGCTGCGCAAACAGATCGGCCAGGACTCCAATGCCGTCGCTTTCTCGGATCCGGCACTCAGCCCCGAGCAAGTGGCCCGCGCGATCTACAGCGCAGCGAGAACCAGGCGCGCCGAGGTGGTCCTGCCCCGACTACAGGGCTCGGCGGCGCGCCTGATCGGCGTGCTCCCGCGCATGCTTCGCGCGGCCACCCGTCGGGCCGAGAAAAAAGGACTCGAGGTGCTGGCCAGGAGACGCAGAGCTGATACAAAAAACAACGGAGACAGTATATGAACCCACATCTCACACTGCGTCGGTCGATCGCCGCGGTACGGATGTCTGCCACCCTCGACGTCAACCAACAGGTGGTGGCGGCAAGGCAAGCGGGTCAAGACGTCCTGCACCTGGGTTTCGGGCAATCTCCGTTTCCGGTGCACGAGACAATTCAGCGGAGCCTGGGCCAACACGCCGACAAGAACATGTACTTGCCCTCGGCCGGCCTGGCACCTCTGCGCAGCGCAGCACTGGATTATTTTTCGGCCCGGCTGGGCTTTGCTGCCGACGGCTATACCTGCATGGTCGGGTCGGGCAGCAAGGAGCTCATTTTCGCCGTCCAGCTCGCTGTCGCCGGCGATCTGCTCATGCCAGTCCCGTCGTGGGTTAGCTACGCGCCCCAGGTGATCATGACCGACGACCGCGTGATCAAGGTACCCACTGCCGACTCGCGTCACATCGCTGCCGAGCAGCTGGACCGGACCATCGCTGCTGCCAGGCGGGAGGGCAAACATCCGACCAAACTGATTCTCAACTATCCCAACAATCCCACTGGCCTGAGCCTGGACACCACAGCACTGGAGGAGATCGCCGCAGTTTGCCGTACACACGGCCTCGTGGTCATCTCCGACGAGATCTACGGCCTGGTCGACTTTCGCGGCAATCACCGCAGCATTGCCGCGTTCTATCCCGAAAACACCGTGATCACCACCGGTCTGTCCAAACATCTCTCGCTGGGTGGGTATCGCATCGGCTTTGCCATGGTGCCCACAGCGCAACCCGCATTGTTCGACGCCTTGCTCTGTATCGCCAGCGAGATCTGGTCCGCAGTGTCTGCACCGGCGCAATACGCCGCGGTCAGCGCGTGCAGCGGACACCGCGAACTCGAGCAATACATCGCGTCGTGCACGGCAATTCATCAGCTGATCACTGCCTATGTGCGCGACCGCTTGAGCTCGTTCGGCGTCGCCTACCCAGCACTCCACGGTGCCTTTTATCTGTATCCCGACTTTGCGCCGTTTCGCGAGGCACTCGCCGAGCGCGGTGTCACCACCAGCGATCAGCTGGCCGCCGACCTTCTCACCACGGCCCGCGTGGCAACCCTGCCCGGAACCGCGTTTGGTGACGAACCCGAAACATTGACCCTGCGGCTGGCCACCTGCGACTTCAATGGCCAGTCTGCCCTGGCCTACTACCACGCACATCCCGACTGCACAGCGCAAGCACTCGTCCATGCATGCTGTGACGAGATCCGCCGCGCATGTGATTGCATGGAAGCGTATTTCACTCGCCCCACGTCGATCGCATGACCGGCCGGCCCGGCCGCCAGTCTCGGTAACCACGCCACCTGCCATCCCCTGCCGGCGTCCAGGCGATCACCGAGTCTGTCAAGTAATGCACTGCGTTGCGTCGGACAGAGCGCATTATTTGCACATGACAAACATGAAATCATGCAATCGTCCCAAAATGAGTCAGCACAAATGTGGTGGCGATTTCTCGCTGCCGATCACTTCTCGAGCGTGAACAGAGCGTATTCAAGTTACTATCGAGAAGGGCATTCATGGGCCGTTTAGAGGACGAATCCAGCCATCCTCTTGATACGATCGACGAGGTCACGCGCACCACGCAGATCGCCAGCGAGTCGCTCGGCATGGCTGTGGGCGAGGAAAGCGGTCTATTGACCGGGATCCAGCTGGGTCGTTACCAGTTGGGTGAGCGCATCGGAGCGGGTGGGATGAGCGTTGTATATGCAGCATACGACCCGGAGTTGCAGCGCAATGTGGCGGTAAAGCGCCTGCGCCAGCGCCTGGGCAAGGGCAAGGAGAGGGATAAAGTCGGTGCGATCTCGACCGAGCGGCGCGCGCGTCTGTATCGCGAAGCGCTCGCCATTGCCCAGCTCAACCATCCCAATGTCATTACCGTATTCGACATCGGCGTGGTGGAGGGCGCTCTCTTCATTGCGATGGAATTGGTCGACGGGTTTACACTCAAGCAATGGATACGTGAGCAGCGGCGCGGCTGGCAGGAAGTGCTCGACGTCTTCGTACAGGCCGGCCGCGGTCTGGCTGCCGCTCACCGGGCCGACATCATTCACCGCGATTTTAAGCCGTCCAACGTGCTCATGGGCCGGGATGGCCGCATTCGAGTCGCCGACTTCGGCCTTGCCACGTCACTGCACGAGAGCGCTATCGTTGGCTCGACCGACCGTGGAACAGGGCGATCGGCCGAGGTCGAAAGCGGCTCAACGACCGACGTACGGCGAATCTTCGAGGTCGGCGCCGGCGAGGGATCGACCGGGGACGACAGCGACGTATCGAGTGTTCGGTCATCGCTCGACTCGCAGCCCAGTCGGCTCGACCAGCGCATCACGGTCGACGGCACTCTTTTGGGGACACCTGCGTATATGGCTCCCGAGCAACTACTGGGCCGCCGGCCGACCGCGCAGAGCGATCAGTACAGCTTCTGCGTTGCCCTCTACGAGGCTCTCTACGGTGCCCTGCCATTCAAGGCCAAAAACTGGTCGGCACTGGCCGAGTGCAAGCTGCGTCTGCAACTGGTCAAGCAGCGGCGCAAGCGCCGGGTGCCCCACTGGGTGCACCGAGCCGTCATTCGCGGATTGGCCGCACAGCCGGATAAACGCTGGCCGTCCATGGGCGAACTTCTGGCCGCACTGGATGTCAAGCGAGTATCTCAGTCGCGCAGGCGAATCACCTGGGCGCTGATCGTGGCAATGGCACTCGCGATGGCCCTTATGCCCCGTCGCCTCGGGCTGTACGACGACGGACTGACCGCCGACGCGATGTGCCAGCGCGGCCGCGACAAGATGGACGCAGTATGGCGGCCCGAGGTCAAAAAATCGCTTCGAGAGGCGTTTTTGGCCAGCAATATCGGTTATGCCGCGACCTCGTGGCAGCGTGTGGATTCGTCGTTGACCGCATATGCCCGCGGCTGGGTCGCCGCCTATAGAGACGCCTGCGAGGCCACCTGGGTGGACAGGGCGCAATCCGGCCAGCTCCTGGATCGGCGCATGAACTGTTTGACGCGAAGGCTGTCCCGGTTCGGCGCCCTGGTCGATACCCTGGGCGCACCGGCGGGACAGGAGGCCATACCCGACGCGGTCCGCGCTGTGTACGCCCTGCCCCCGGTATCCGATTGCTCCCGGGCCGAGGTCTTGTCATCGCGTATCGAAAGGCCGGACAGCGCATTGGTCCGCACTCGAATTGAAACGCTGCGCAATCAAATAGCTAAAATTCAGGCGGTATCCGACCTGGGCCTGTATCGGGATGCGCTGGCCGACGCCGAGGTCATCCTATCCGAGGCGCGGGGGCTCGACTATCTGCCGCTTCTCGCCGAGGCACAATTCCTGACCGGAATGCTCTACTCCAGGAACGGTTGGAACGAGCGCGCGGCAGAGATGCTCGACAGTGCCATTTTTACCGCCGAGGCCAGCGCGCACGACCAGATTGCGTCCCAGGCATTGAGTTTTCGGGTGTACTGGGTGGCTGACAGCGCGAAGCGCGCTGACCTCATGCTTCGAGCCGAGGCGGCCATTCGCCGGTCGGGACGCGACCAGGATCGCGCCACCCTGGCCAACGCCCAGGGACGTGCGGCCTACGATGCCGAGCGATTTGCCGAGGCCCAGGTTCACTTCGAGCGCGCCCTGTCCATCGCGGAACGCAATCATGGCGCCATCGATCCCAACACGCTGTCCTCTGTCAACAACCTCGGGTCTGCCCTGCAAAAGCAGGGACAGTACCGACGGGCGCTCGAGTATTACCAACGAGCCATGGAGCTGGCCAATCAGATCTACGGGTCGGAGCACCCCCGAGTCGGCGTACTCTTATCCGATGTGGCTTCACTCCGCTTCGACCTGGGCGACTACCGGCGGGCCGAATTGCACGTGGAGGAGAGTATCGCCATTCTGTCGCGGGGGTACGGCAAGGACAGCCGATTTCTCGGCGCTAGTATGGGCAACCGGGGGCAGCTCTTGGTGCAGCGAGGCCAGTATGCCGAGGCCCTGGCTGTGCATCGGGACGCCCTGCAAATTTTTGCAGCGCTGCCCGATATGATCACCAAGCATGCGGGAGCGTTGACTGACGTGGGCATTTCGTTGGCCCGACTGGGCCGGGATGAGGAGGCGCGTTGGTATTTTCAGAAGGCGCTAACCCGGTACCGGGCGGCTGACAATCCCAATGTGGCGTCGCTGGCCCGCACGCTCAACGCCAGCGGCGAGCTCTTGACCGATCGCGGCCGAGCCGACCGAGCTCAGCCTCATCACGAGCAGGCTCTCACCATGGCCAGGGCGACCTACGGAGCGGACCATCCCATTGTCGCGGCGGCCCTTTTTCACCTCGGCCGGTCGTTGTGTGCTCAGCGGCAATACCGGTCTGGTCTCGAGTATCTTGGCGAGGCGTTACATGCGTATGAAACGCAGATCGGCGATCGACATCCATATGTCGGCCGAACCCATGCGGCACTGGGTGATTGTTATGCGGGCCGGTCCGAGCTGGCCCGGGCCGGTGGGCAGCTGGAGCGAGCAGTGGCGATCTTGGCCAATCACGGCGGCAACCCGCATCGTCTGGCCATAGCGCGCTTCGCCCTGGCTCGTGTCATTGTCAGCGTCGATCGCGCACGGGCCATGAAACTGGCCGAACTGGCCTACAGGGCGCTGTCTGATCAGGACGCCTTCGAGCCAACTGTGCGGACCATCGAGCGCTGGTTGGCGGTGCGGAGCGGCACCGCGCAGAGCCCGCGTTAGCGCAGCGAAGAGGAGTTTCAGGGACTTCGCCGGACGGCTGGCACGACACTATCGACTCAAGCCAACCCGGCGTCGCGCGGTCAGGCAGTGCTGACCGCCAGTTTCGAATTCGCGGCAAGGACGCGGTCGATCGGCATAAATCGCGCACCCATACGGTCGCCATGGCGCCTGTCCGGCCGGATCGTCGCCGGCCGGGCGAGCATCGCCGGGGTCGGTGCTGTAGATACCGCCGCCGAGCGCTGCACAGTGATTGCCCCGCGGGTGGCCGATGCGCCTGAGCTCGACATAAGAGCCGCGATCGACCACCAGGTCGGGATGGTTGCGAAGCATCGGATCGCGCCGCGACACGGTGACCGAGTGATAGGCATCGCGGCAGCAAGCAGCACATTCACGGCAGTCGAGTTCGGCCTCCCAGCGATTGCACCCCGGCCAGTCGGCCTCGACACGAACGCCGTCGGCCTGGCGACAACGGTCGACTGGCCGGCCTGGCCCACCTCGATACCGCCACGCACAATTGCCGCAAGCGCGCTCGACATCGTCTTCAACCGCGCCGGGAAAGCCCACTCGATGGCGCTCGGGCAGCCGATCGACGAGCCGCCAAAGCATGGGTCGAGAGTCTGCAACCGCACTGTCGGGGCCGATCAGTTGCCGCGCAGTCCGCGCGATCTCGGCCGTGGCCCGCAGCGCCTCGCGCAAATGCGGTGCCCATGGCGGCTTGTCGGCATGGCGTAGGCCCAGTATTGCCAGTACCACTGTCCAATCCCGCCGGGGCTGCAGTGGGTCGGAGGCGAGCTCATCGTAAAAACTGCGAAACTCGGTGGTCGGAGCCAAAAAACCCCGCAGACCATACTCGGCCGCAAGCGTCGCCTGCAGACGCAGGCACGCCCGCTCTCGAGCGATATCCCGTGGCCCGGTATTGTCCAGTCCCCAGTCCGGTCGATCGAACGCGTCCGGCCCCTCGATCAGCGAATGACAGAGCTCGTGGAAAACCATCTGAGCCAGACTGTCGTCCGGGTCCAGCGTTCGAGCCTCGCCCACAAGCAAACGTCCCCGGCCATCGGTCGACGCATAGACCTGGCCCGAACGTTCGACCCGCAGACCAATACGGTGCGCTGTCACCAGCCAGATGGCATCTAACGGATCTTGATAGCAATGATCAATCGTGCGCACGTTCACCTCTGACTGAACCGAGCGACAATACCCTGTTCACCACTGACTGACCAGACAGTCGGTGGTGTCGTGAAACGCAACGCGCGTTTTGCAATGCAACAGGTCATTTATGGCCAGATGTCCGCGATTCACGTGCTTCGGGCGTGGCAGGAGTCTTGCTCTGACTCATCGGCACGATCATTGGCCTTCCGCCTCGGTGCTCGGTGCGACAATGCGAGTTATCAAATCACCTTTGACAGCGCGAGCAAGGTCCACTCTGCTGGGATCTACGTGCTTGACGGACCGGGTGAGATCGGCCGGGATGGCCAGTTTTTGCGCTGATTCGATGAGGTGACCGGGCGGCCAGCCGGCTCGACGGGCCACATTTTTGCTACTATTGTCGCCCGACCCGTCGTACTGTATTGCTCTATTGCACGCCTCGGCCGCCACTCCATCGCCTCTGCTCGAGCCGCGACAGCTCGACGTGAGCGTAGTATCGAACCCCGGTGAAATGGCCGATCGCGTGGCCGACTGGCAGGATCTGGCCGATCATGCGGTCGAGCCCAACGTGTTTTACGAGCCGTGGATGTTATTGCCGGCGCTCTCGGCGTTTGGTGCCGCGGCCGAGTTGCGGTTCGTGTTTGTGCACTGCCAGCCCAAGGGGCCACCCCGCAAAGAACTCCGGCCGCTTCTGGTCGGATTGTTTCCCTTGCGGCGGGTCGCCCCGACGCTGCGCATGCCGGTCACGATCCTGCGTCCATGGCTCGACGACTATTGCTTTTTGGGCGCACCCCTGGTCCGCACAGGCTACGAGCGAGCGACCCTGGACGGGTTTTTCGACTGGTTTGCCGCGCACCGCGAGTCGGCCGGTCTATTCGACTTGCGTCTGTTTCCCGGCGACGGCCCGCTGCATCAGCACGTCCTGGACGTGTTGAGCGCGCGGGGGTGGCTCACCATGGTGCGCGCGCGCTGGACCCGGGCCTTTTTGCGACCGCAGCACCGCGACGCCGACAGCTACTTGCGCGCTTCGTTGAGCGGAAAACGGCGCAAGGAGTTCCGGCGCCAGCGCCGGCGCCTGGCCGAACACGGCCCTGTCGATGTCGTCGAGCTCACTGCCGAGCAATCTGCCGACACGCTGATCGACGTATTTGTCGACCTCGAGGCGTCGGGATGGAAAGGGCAAGCCAGGACTGCGTTTCGCGAAAAACCGGCCGATCTGCGCTTTCTGCGCCAGGTGACCGACCAGGCTCATCGGCGCGGTCGGCTCATGGCAACAGCGTTGCGGGTCAACGGCCGGCCGGTCGCGGCCAAGCTCAACCTGCTCGCCAAGGGCGGTGCATTTGCATTCAAAATCGCATTTGACGAGCAATTTGCCCGGTATTCGCCAGGGGTATTGCTCGAACTCGACAACATCGAGCGAGTGTGCGCCGACGACAGCATTCGCTGGATGGATTCGTGTGCCGAGAGCGGCCATCCGATGATCGACCATTTGTGGACTGAACGCCGGACCGTGGAGAATCTGCTGATATCATCCGGCCGTCGCCGCAGCGACCTCGCAATGGCAGCGTTGCCCCTGGCAAAGGTGGCCCGGCGTGTGCTCACGACATGGTTGCCATCTCGGTTGCCGTCCTGGTTAACCGATTGGAAAGGGAGATGATGAGCGAGCCTTTGCTGCATATCGACCGATCGGTGTTTAACAACAAGTTTGACCGGCGCGCCTTCTCGCTCCGACATCGTCTGACCGACCACCCGCTATTCGCGATCGAGCGCCTGGTCGAGCTGGCGCAGACATTGCCGTCGGATCAGATCGAGTACAATGCTGGCGACCTGCCGGTAAATCAGGATCCGGATCTCACGCCGCAAAACGGACTTTCGGCCGAGGAGACCGTGCAGCGGATCGAGCATTGTGATTCGTGGCTGGTGCTCAAACGGGTCGAGAGCGATCCTGACTACCGGGTTCTACTCGACCAGTGTCTCGACGAGATCCGCGATCTTTCCGAATTGATCCAGCCCAATATGCATCAGCGCGAGGGGTTTATTTTTGTCTCTTCGCCCGGTGCAGTCACGCCCTATCACATGGATCCCGAATTGAACTTTCTGTTGCAGATCCGGGGCAGCAAGGTGATGCGCGTGTGGGATCCGGCCGATCGAGTTGTCATCAGCGAGCTCGACCTCGAGGACTATTTTTCTTCTGACAGCCACCGCAATCTCGAGTATCGCGACGAATATGCTCGGCGCTGCGATCGCTTCGAGCTGACTCCGGGTCTGGCGCTGCACGTACCCATGGCAGTGCCACATTGGGTAAAAAACGGCGACGGGGTCTCGGTATCGTTTTCGATCACGTTTCGCACTGCCGCGTCGCGCGATCGCGAGCGGCTTTACCAGCTCAACGCACGTCTGCGCAGCCTCGGCCTCAGCCCGCATCCAGTCGGTGCTTCTGCCAGTCGCGACGCGGCCAAGCTCGGCCTGTATCAGGTCTATCACCGGGCCAGGAGGATTCTGCGCTCGGTGCGGGCGTAGAATCGCCAGGGCCGATGACCGAGGCCGAGTGCTGAGTGCCGAGCCCGAATCCGATGGTCGGACGAGCAATGGCTACACGATGGCACGCTACAGAATTCCTGCCTGACCTCGACACTCAAGCGCAGGGCCTGCCCCGGTCGCATCGACCTCGATGGCCCCGTGCGGCGTGACGATGCACTGCGACAACTCGCCGTGTGCGCGCGTCCCGGGCCAGATCACCGTGCCTTGCACTCGAGCGTTGGCCTCGATCACTGCGTCCCGACCGACCACCGCGTCGGGGCCAACCACGGCGTCGCGCTGCACCGTGGCCCGACTTGCGATACGCACCGGTGGTCGTATCGATGCCGAGGGATGGATGTCGGCCGACGCGTGTATACCGGTGAGCGGACCGGGCGGGTAGCTCAAACCAGCGCCGCCGAGCAGGTCGATATTGCTCTGCAGATACCGTGCTGGCGTCGAGTGCTCGGCAAAATAAGCCCGCTCTTTGGCCACAAAGGCAGCCACCCGATGGCCGCTCTGCAACCACGGTAGATATCCCTGCCTGATCATGCACGCCTCGCCGTCGGGCAACTGCCGGACCACCGACGGGCGGGTTACGTGCACGCCACAGAACATGTACTCGCCGCGACCCAAAATGTCTCGTACCCGGGGAACGTCACCGTCCAGGGCAACATCCACTGCGCCCCAGCTCAACGCATCGGGCACCTGCCGCACCACCATCATGCCCAGTGCACCCGCTGCCGCGCGGTGAGCCTGCAGCAGACTGGACAGATCGATATCGAAGATCAACTTGCCGTTCAGCGACACGAACGGCTCGTCCATACGGTCTGGATCGAGCAGTTCCAGAGCATTCTTGATACCACCGCCCGTCCCCATAATCACGTCCTCGTGGACATAGCGGATGCGCGCGCCGAGCGCCGACCCGTCGCCGAGTTCGCGCTCGATGAACTCGCCCTTGTGGTGCAGATTGATGACGATGTCGCGAATTCCGTATCCGCACAGAAGAGCGATGCCGTAGCGTACGATGGCGACATCGCATACCGGCAACATCGGTTTGGGCAATTGTTGTCCGAGCGGGCCGAGCCGGGTTCCATGGCCGGCGCAAAGCAGCATGGCACGAGTCACGCAATGGCCTTTCGCATCACAGCGAAGCGACGCTGTCCCGCAATCCCCGCAACCCGGTCGTAAAACTCGCGCGGCCCGATCCACGCCACCTCGCAGACCGGATGTCCGGCCGCTGCCACATCGAGTAGACACGCGACCAGAAGCGCCCTGCCCAGCCCGCGGCCGCGGTGGTCGGGGAGCGTGCCGGCCGGTCCGAACCAGCCCAGACCCCGGTTGTTGCCATCGTGGGCCGCAAATGCGGCGATCTGCCGGCTCGGCTGGTGGACCGCGACATGCACTCCAGATCGGGCCCGGCCCAATGCTCGGCCGACCTCGAATGCCCAGCCAGCTGAAAATTCAGCTCGAATCATGGCGTCGAGTGCGGCGGCATCGGTCTGGTTGGCCCGCCGGACCAGGTAGTTGTGGCGTTTGCAGGCATCGGCCAGAGTATCGGCAATGGCCGGAGTGACCCGGGGATTGTCGAGCACGTCGATGAGCAGATTGGTGTTGTGGCCGCGCTGGACATAGCCGCGCCGCTCGAGCCAGGCGATGGTATCGCGGTTGCGCTGGTCGATTCCGGGTGCCAGATAATTGCCCGGTTCGTCCAGCAAGCGCACTACCGAGCTGCCCGAGCGCGCGATCGCCCGCTCGCAGTCCTCGACCAGGGCCGACCCGACACCAAGACCGCGAAACTGCGGATCCACTGCCACGATGCGCAGCCACGATGCAGAGCTCGCGGCGATACCGGCCAACCGGTCGCCTGACCAGACCGCCACTGGGCGCGGAATACCGTGCAGCCCGGGATCGAAGAGGGTTTCTTCGCACACCCGGTCGGCGCGGTCGAACCGGCACGAACGGGCCAGCAGTGCCTCGAGTTGGGCGATCGCGATCGAGTGGGATCGGTCGCGCGAACTCGCTTTCTGCGCCCTGTCTTGGTGCGCCCTGTCTGGTTGTGAATGCTCGAGCTGCGATTCGCCCGGCCGATCGATCGGGCACAGTACCCAGGGTGAATCCACGAGTTCGAGTGTATCAATCCCCGAGCCGCCAGGTCTCGCGATTGTTGGCGAGAATCGACCCGAGCACACAGGATGGGCGCTGGCTATTGCAAGGGCAGCTGAGACCGAGCGCTCTACCGCCGCCGGACGCCGCGGTGTAGTTTTGCCGAGGGGGGCGACGTCTGATATGGCCGCGCTTACGCGATTTCTGCCGACGCCCTGCGGTCCGGCAGCACCCGCTCAGCAATCCCTTCGAGTCGCATCGTATCGGGCTCTCGCGGCTCGTCCTCTGGATGAGAGTGCCGCGGGCATCGCGGTACTGCGCAGAGGACTCGTCATGTTCGGACCTCGGGCTATTGCACGCCGATATCGAAGGTCTTGTTTTCCGACAAACTAAACGGCCAAGATTGCAACCAGCGCAACCATAAGGACTGCTATGGCGACTGCTATCATCACAGAGTCAGAGCCTCGAACCTGGAAAGTTGCTTTTGAATGTCCATTGCGTTGTTCATGAGTCAAAATGATGTGAGTTTTGGTTCGCTCTTCTTTTTTAGGTTCCATACTAAAGTCCTTTACTGGCGACCACAGCCAACTATTTGTGGGGATCAGAGAGGTTTATTCGAAGCGAAGCAGTATCTTCGTCCATGCCTCACCCCCAAACCAACCTCGCAGGATCCGACAAAAAAATAGCGTCAAGAACGCAGTTTCTCGTCCGCTCGAAGTCATTCATTGGAGTGCCCGTCGCGGGCCCAAGGCCCGCACTAGCCCTCGATATCCGCTTACCCGTCCTCCACTGTTCCTAGCGACGGTACCGGCCGGAATGGTGCTATCAAGCTGCGGTCATGCATGGGCGTCGTCATGTCGATAAACTTGGCACTACCCTCAGGTTTGCGGCGCGCATACGCGAGAATCATTTCGAGAATGTCTGGTGTGCAGGGTCTCGCTTCACCTAACGCACCGGTCAACACACTGTGGCAGATTGAGCATTGTGCAATGTGTTCCGCCAAGCGTTGCTGTTCCTCTTCACAGAGGTCACTCTCGAGAAGGTCAGTGATATCACTGACGGCGTCAGTGCAGTCGTATATATCATTGATATTTCTGGATTTACTGCAGGAATGCCCCGGTTGGTATTTACTCATTTTTTCCATTTTTTTCGCTCCCCCTGTCCGTCGAGTAAGTCGTCCTCCGAGTAGAAAATGCCTCGAAAAAAGAACATAGCCATGATCGTAAAATTACACTGAATTTTCCTGAGATATTTCGACATTTTCCTGAGGTATTTTGACCATCTCAGATCGATATAAGGCTTGAAGAACCGGCGGGGAGATGAACGTTGAACCCTTGGAAACCTTGGTTAACCTACAATGTCAAGCAACAGCTTGAGCAGGAGCGAGAAAGCCGCGATGCGATTGCAAGTGAGTCTGTGAAGAAAGCTGTTAAAGGAGACATTCTCGCATTAGGAACGGTACGCGGAAAAGTCTTTGAGGTCATCTACGGGATGCGCAATTTGCCGCAGAGCCCGTTGAAGCAAAATCCAGCCGACTATTTCTCAGCTGTGGCGGTAGCCACCATAGAACGATTAGAAGCAAACAACTACCGCGCCTTGCGCAAATATCTCGCCAGCGTCGACAAAGGTCGTGTTCATTTCAGCGCATACGTAGCGAATACAGCGCGTTGGGTGGCGATAGATTTGACTCGGAAAGAATACAACCGCATAAAATGCCTGAAAAATGCGCAGACGGAACCTGTCGTACAGGATGATTCAACTGTCTGCACAACGTGGGATGACAAGCTCGATGTTGTTAAGGCTATGAGGGTACTTCGAGAGATGAAGCCACAAGTTTACGAAGCCCTGTCTCTTCGAGCGCAAGGTTACTCCTGGGAGGAAATAGTAGCCCTCACTGGTGCAAGGAGTAGGAAGTCTATTGAGGGGCAAACTCATCGCGCGATCGCGAACTTACATAGGCTACTCAAAAAAGAGCAGGAGAAAAAGGCAGGCCGTTCAAGTGTTTGCATTAGTAGGAGCGCGAAGTCGTAGATTACTATGCCAGCGCGAAGAGGCGGTATGCGCGGCCCCCGGATCCCTGTAGGCGGGAATCGGAATCGCTGGGTGGACAGCTCAACGATTTGCCAATTCGATGGGTTAACCGCCCGGGGTACGGAGCTCGAGCAGATATTCGATATTGCCAGCCGGGCCGCGAATCGGTGATTCGACGTGCTGGCCCACCGCAAAGCCTGCACTGGCAAAAAAATCGCGCAATCGAACCAATACGCCGGCCCGAATCGCCTCGTCGCGGACCACGCCGCCCTTGCCCACATGGTCCTTTCCGGCCTCGAATTGCGGCTTGACCAAGGCGATGATCGGCTTGCCACCGGGCGGCCCCATGAGCTCGGCCACCTTGCCCACAACCCGGGTGAGCGATATAAACGAAACGTCGATGACGGCCAGATGACACGGCTCGGCAATCCGGGCCGGATCGAGATGGCGGATGTTTTCGCGCTCCAGTACCACAACCCGCGGATCATTGCGCAACGACCAGGCCAGCTGTCCGTAGCCGACGTCGATCGCATACACCCGGGCAGCCCCTCGCCGCAGCAAGACGTCGGTAAACCCCCCGGTCGAGGCACCGACGTCGATGGCCACCACGCCGCCCGGATCAACCCCAAATGCGTCCAGCCCCCGGGTCAACTTGAGCCCTCCACGCGATACATAGGGATGATCAGCCTCGCGCAGGCGCACCTCGCTGTCGCTCGCAACCGAAAATCCAGCCTTGGTAACTACCTCGCCGGCGACCTCGACCTTGCCCGCCAGGATCAGTGCCCGGGCACGCGACCGGCTGTGGACCAGACCACGGGCAACCAGTACTGTGTCCAGCCTGTCTTTGCCCGCATCGTTGCTCATCGATTCCGCCCCTGCGCTGCCGGCCCGAGGAGTCCCCACATCGCTGCTAGGCCTTGCCCACGGCCTCATCCCAGCGCGCCAGATGGTCGTCGACGGCGGCGCGGTCAGGGTTGGGCTCGAAACGGCGCTGCTCGCGCCACGCGCTCGTTATCTCGGCCTTGCTGTGCCACACTCCAGTGGCCAGACCGGCCAGAAATGCCGCGCCCAGGGCAGTGGTCTCGACAATCTCGGGGCGCGAAATGGCCACGCCCAGTACGTCAGACTGAAATTGCATGAGCAGATCGTTGGCCGATGCCCCACCATCGACCTTGAGCACTTTGAGCTGCCTGTCCGAATCTCTCTCCATGGCCTTCAAGATGTCGTAGTTCTGCAGGGCAATGCCTTCGAGCGCTGCCCGCGCCATGTGCCCGCGGGTCGTGCCCCGGGTGATGCCCGTGATGATACCGCGCGCGTCGGGCCGCCAGTGCGGCGCCCCCAGACCGGTCAACGCCGGGACCAAAATGACTCCTCCCGAATCCTCGACCGACCGGGCCAGCTCCTCGATCTCAGGCGCGCTGGCGAAAAACTCCAGGCCGTCGCGCAACCACTGCACCACCGCACCCGCGATGAATGCCGACCCCTCGAGGGCATAACACACCTCGCCGGCCTCGGCACCAGCCCCCAGCCTCCAACCCACTGTGGTTATCAACCCCGATCGAGACGCCACCGGCTCACTCCCCGTGTTCATGAGAATAAACGCACCGGTGCCATAGGTGCATTTGGCGTCGCCTGGCTCGAAACAGGCTTGACCGAATAAGGCCGCCTGCTGGTCGCCCGCGATCCCAGCAATGGGTATTCCGTCGCGCAAACCAGGCACACCCCTGGTCTCGCCAAACACTTCGGCAGAACTCTTCACCCCGGGCAATACCTCGCGCGGCACGTCGAATAAGGTGAGCAGCTCATCCTCCCAGTCGAGTGACTCGAGCCCGAAAAGCAAGGTCCGCGAGGCGTTGCTGACATCGGTGATGTGCGCCGAACCACCGCTGAGTCGGGCAACCAGATACGAATCCACCGTGCCAAAACACAGCTCGCCCCGCCCGGCCCGCTCGCGATGCCCGTTGTCCAGCATCCAGCGCAACTTGGTACCGGAAAAATACGGGTCGAGAACCAGCCCGGTCCGCTCGCGTACCATCGCCTCCACTCCCTGCTCGACCAGCGCAGAACACATAGCCGCGGTCCGGCGATCCTGCCACACAATAGCGTTGCACACCGGCTCCAGACTGTCTCGATCCCACAACAGAGTGGTCTCGCGCTGGTTGGTGATCCCGATGGCTGAAATTGCCGCCGCATCGAACCCACCCGAACCCAGCGCCGCGGAAAGCGCGCTCTTCACCGAAGCCCAGATCTCCCCTGGATCGTGCTCGACCCAGCCCGGCCTGGGATAGATCTGCCGAAACTCCTCGGTGGCACGGGCGACGATCCGCAGATTGTCGTCGAGAACAAGCACGGTTGTACCCGTGGTCCCTTGATCGATCGCAATGACGTAGTTCATGGCAGTTCCCTTTCTACAAATCCGACCCACTCGCGCGGGCATCAGCCCCGGTTTTGACCCCGATTCGCCGGGAATCGAAAAAATCGCCGACAGTCCGGGCCACCAGGGATCGTTCGACATCAATGGCAATCAGGTGATAGCTCCTGTCAAGAGCTCGGTGAAGTGGATCCGGACTGGCCACCCGGGCCGCGAGCTCGGTCGAGCACCCGAATGGCACCGTGTGGTCTCGCCTCCCGTGTAAAATTGCCAAGGGGTTTGATATCGCTGGCAATTCTGTACGGACCAGAGCCATGAACTCGACCAGCTGGTGGAGCGCGCGAAGCGGGATGACCGGGTACGCTGGATTGCTCTTTTTCATGGCTCGATCGGCTACATCAGAGCCGCTCAATTTGGGAACGCTGCGCACCCATCGACCCATGAGAGAACCGGGACGAGTGGTCCGGACTGCCCATCGCGCCACAGCGGGCAGCCACAGCGGAGTGGCCAGACAGGCCAGCGCAGCGATCTCAGTGCCCCGCTCGCGCGCCAGGTGCAGGGCCAGCAACCCGCCGAGAGACTGACCGACGACAAACACCCGGTCGTGACAGGCCCGGAGCCGGTCGAACGCAGCCTGCACGCCGCCGTACCAGTCCCGCCAGGTGGTCCGGTCAAGGTCCCCGGGAGTCGTACCGTGACCGGCCAGAGCCGGACCCAACACCCGGTACCCACGCTGCGCCAGCCGGCTGCCGAGATAGCGCATTTCAAATGGCGTGCCGGTGAATCCGTGAATACACAACACGCCGGCCGGGGTGGCCAGCGGATGTCCCGACCCGTACACCAGGCGGCCCACATCATCGCCCGTCTCACCGTCGGACGTCCGGAATGTTTGACGGTCCGGCTCGAGAGCCGCAAACTCGAAGGGCGAACCATCGCCTTTCATCGAGTGATTTCGTATCATACCGCAACGTACATTGACAGTCGGTTGGCACTCAGAATAGAACCGGGCCACCGCCGGTGTGCGCGTCCGCGGTCGTCGGTCTAATGAGCGAGTGGAAGACACGGATAACTAAGGTCCAGCCTGTCAAACCGAAGGCCGATTCCGGTAATGCATGCCTGGTGCTGATCTATCCACCGGGGCCGGATATGGGTAAACGGTTCCTCCTGGACAAGGACGAAATCGTGCTCGGTCGTGGCTCTGATTGTGACATCCACGTCGATCGCGACTCGGTGTCGCGCAAACACGCCCGGGTCTACCGCAACGGCAACCAGTGGATGGTCCAGGATCTCAATTCCACCAATGGTTCATATGTCAACGACATGCCGGTTCAGCGTTCGCCCATTCGCGACTCTGACTTTCTGAAAATCGGCGCCGCCATCTTCAAATTCTTGAGCGGCACGGGAATCGAGGCCTCGTATTACGAAGAGATCTACCGGATGACCATCATTGATGCGCTCACCGGAGCCCACAACAAGCGCTACTTCATCGAGTTTCTGGAGCGCGAAATCGCCCGCTGTTCGCGTTACAGCCGGCCGTTGTCCCTGCTCATGTTCGACATCGATCACTTCAAGCAGATCAACGATTCCCACGGCCATCTGACCGGCGATTATGTTCTCCGAGAACTGTCGCGCCGGCTCTTGGGCCGCATTCGCAAAGAAGAGCTCCTGGCCCGGTACGGCGGCGAAGAATTTGCCTGCGTCCTGCCCGAGACCGATCACGAGGGCGCCATGCACTTCGCCGAGCAGATCCGCCAGATCGTCGCCGGCGAGCCGTTTCAGTACGAGGGCGATACGTTTAACGTGACGGTCTCGGTCGGCGTGTCCACACTCACCGGCGAGAATCTGGATGCGCTCGCGTTCATCAAGCGCGCCGACACCAATCTGTATCGCGCCAAGCACGAAGGCCGCAACCGGGTCATCGGCTGACATCCGCCGAGCGTTCCGAGCTACAGTGCCCAGTGCCCGACCAAGGGTTCGGAGATACCAATGGATCGCACACTCTTTTCCGAAGAACACGACCTGTTCCGCAGATCGTTCCGCCAGTTCGTCGACCGCGTGGTCACACCCAATCAGGAGCGCTGGGCCGAGCGTGGCATTGTCGATCGCGAGGCCTGGCACAGCGCCGGACAGGGGGGATTCTTGTGCCCCTGGCTCGACGAAGCGCACGGCGGGCCCGGGGGAGATTTTTTGCACTCAGTGGTGGTCATGGAGGAGCTCGCCTACGCCTACGAAAGTGGCTTTGCCCTGTCCCTACATTCCGACATCGTGGTGCCCTATATCCACCGATTCGGCACCGAGGAGCAGAAACGACGCTGGCTGCCCGGATGCGCCTCGGGCGAGTTCATCACCGCACTGGCCATGACCGAGCCGGGTACCGGCTCGGACGTGGCCGCAATCCAGACCACCGCGAAACGCGACGGCGATAGCTACATCCTGAACGGCGCCAAGACCTTCATCTCCAACGGCATCTTATGCGATCTGTGCATCGTTGCGGCCAAAACCGATAGCGACCCGAAAAACGCCCACCGCGGCATCAGTCTCTTCGTGGTCGAGGCCGATACGCCCGGTTTCCATAAAGGCAAAAAACTGGCCAAAATGGGTATGGCCTCGCAAGACACCTCCGAGCTCTTCTTCCACGATTGCCGGGTCCCGGCCAAAAACCTCCTGGGCGAAGAAGGCGCCGGCTTTCGCTATCTCATGACCAATCTACAACAGGAGCGCCTGTGCGTGGCAGTGGCCTCACAGGCGTCGGCCGAAAAAGTCCTGTCCGACACCATCGCGTATGTCAAGGAGCGCACCGCGTTTGGCAAACCGATCAGCAAGTTCCAAAACACCCGATTCAAGCTGGCCGAGTGCGGCACCAAGGTGGAAGTGGGCCGCGCCTTTCTCGACAAACTGCTCGCCGAGCACGTGTCGGGCAAATACCTGGTCAGAGAGTGCTCGATGGCCAAGCTGTGGCAGACCGAGATGGCCGGCGAGGTCGTCGATACCTGCCTGCAGTTCTTTGGCGGCTACGGCTATATGCTGGAATATCCCGTCACCAGGGCGTTCATGGACGCCCGCGTCCAGCGCATCTACGCCGGCACCAACGAAATCATGAAAGTCATCATCGCCAAACAGATGGGTCTGTGACATCGCTCGAGAGATGTGGCAAAGCCCATGTGTCGCGAATCACTGTCGCAGTCGCGATATCGAACGATATCGGGCATGGCTTGCTTGACAGGGTTTTCGCGCCGTGTCGATGATAACTCCATGCAGCGATATTTCATCCTCTTTCTCGCCGTATTTCTCCTGGCCGGCTTTACCGTGTCGAGTACGAGTTGCATTGTCGTGGCCAAAGAAAAACGAACCCGCAAACACGCCCGACCAACCTGCGGCCCGGGCTGGCACGCAGTGCAAAAGCCCAACGGCCGCTGGACGTGCAAGAAGAACAAAAAACCCATCCGGGTGCGCGACCATCGCAAGCGCAGTTACTGAGTCGCCGGCGCGGAGTGGAGCAGGTGAACCAGGCGATGGAGCACATCGCCCTCGACAACACTCTGTTCGAACCTCCTCGCTTCGGCTTTGATCGGAGAAGGGCGTGCCCGGCAATAAGGCGGTGTGGACAATGGACAGTACACCTATACAGTACACCTATGTGGTGCTGTGAGGCCGGGCTGGATACGGTGAGATTGCTCCGGAATGGGATCGGTGAATTGGCTCGCTGCTCGGCCAAAGCGAGCCAGCAATCGCTCCAAGATAGTCGATGGCGCCACGAGGCTTGCTAAAAAACTCTCCTTCCACACCTTGACTACCTATGCATAGGTAGGCTACAGTGTTTCCATGAGGGCGAACGAGACAGTAGTCCGGCTTCTGAACGCGGCGCAGCTGCTGATTCAGGAGCGCGGCTACAACGCCTTCAGCTACAAGGATCTGGCCGAAAAAGTTGGCATCCGCACGGCAAGCATCCACTACCACTTCGCGGCCAAGGCGGATCTGGGCTTGGCCCTGATGGAACGCTACGTCGAGGAATTGGACCGCACGCTGGCGAGCATTGACCGCACCAGGAGCACGAACAAGGCGAAGCTCAAGAGCTTCATCAAGCTCTACAGGGACACGGAGTCGTGTGGTGCGATTTGCTTGTGTGGCTCACTTGCCTCCGACCGTGAGACGCTGTCCCCCCCGCTACAAGAAGCCGTCGCGGCATACATCGAACGCAGTGAGACGTGGATTGCGGAGAGAATCAGCGCGGGGATCCAGCAAGGGGAGTTCAGCTTTGCTGGGAAACCCGCCGACGTAGCCGCAACGCTCATGTCGAGCTTGCAAGGTGGGCTCATCCTGTCCCGCTCCAGGAGCGGCCGTCCACTTCTGGCAACCATACAGCGCGTGTTCTTCAGCGCTCTAGAGGCCGCATAGAGATGGTCTCCGAACCCGAGGAGCGGGTTCTTAGGTAGTCAAGCAAAGGTGAGCTCATCCTGTCTCGCTCGAGGAGCGACCGTCCGCTTCTGGAGACCATACAGCGCGTGTTCTTCGGCGCCCTAGAGGCCGCATAGAGATGGTCTCTGAACCCGAAGAGCGCATTTTTTCGTCACCGTCAAACCTACCTATGCCTAGGTAGTCAAGCAAAGGAGAAAAACCATGTCACAGCCCAACAAGAAGGCACTCATCATCGGCGGTTCCACCGGAATGGGCAAAGCAACGGCCAAGCGGCTGCTTCACAGGGGCGTCCGTGTCCATCTGGTCGCGCGCAACGAAGGTCGCCTCGCTGCGGCCAAGTCGGAGTTGTCGGCTGTGGGTTCTGTCGAGACCTCTAGCGTCGATTTGTACGACGAAGCAGCCGTTGACCAGTTCACTGCCTCGCTTCGCGACTCCGGCGACCACATTCAGTACCTCGTAAACGCCGCAGGCTACTTCAGCCCCCTGCCCTTCATCGAGCACAGCAAGGAAGACTACGACAAGTACCACGACCTCAACCGGTCCATGTTCTTCATCACCCAAGCGGCGGTGAGCAACATGAAGACCAATGGCGGCGGGTCGATTGTGAACATCGGTTCGATGTGGGCGAAGCAGGCCATCGCGGCCACCCCCTCATCGGCTTACTCGATGGCCAAGGCGGGCTTGCACTCCTTGACGCAGCACCTGGCGATGGAGCTTGCTGGCGACGGCATCCGTGTGAACGGCGTCTCCCCGGCCGTTGTCCTTACGCCGATCTACGGGGCGTTCATCGAGCCGTCGCAGATCGAGGAGCAGCTCCAAGGATTCAATAACTTTCACCCGATCGGGCGCATCGGTCAGGCCGAGGACGTCGCCGCAACGGTCGACCACCTTCTCTCGGATAATGCGGGCTGGGTCACTGGAGCCGTATGGGATGTCGACGGCGGCGTGATGGCCGGACGCAACTAAGATCCAAAAACTCTCCGCGTCGCCAGCAATCAACGAAAAGGAGATAGTTCCATGTCACAAGCAACTAGTACGAATCGAGTATCCGGCATCGTCAACGGAATCGACGTCGATGCCCTGAGAAGCACCATCAAGGCCATCGCGGACGACCCTGAGAAGGGGAAGCTGAGCTTCAACGTTCTCACCTCATGGGCCGGTCAAACCCGGTCGGAGTCTCGCGCCACACGGCTCACTCTCGGCGGAGAGCAGCACCCCCGAGAGTTCGTGATCGCCGCCGATGAACCTGAGGAACTCCTCGGCCAGAACTCAGCGCCGAACCCGCAGGAGGTTCTGATGTCCGCCCTCAACGCCTGCATGTTGGTTGGCTATGTGACCGGTGCAGCGATGGAAGGCGTGACTATCACCAGGCTAGAAATCGAAACCGAGGGAGAGCTAGATCTTCGTGGCTTTCTGAACATCGACCCTCAGGTAAAACCCGGCTACGACACCATCAACTACACGGTTCGGATCAGCGGCGACGGCACTCCCGAACAGTTCGAAGCCATCCATCAATCGGTTATCCGCTTGTCCCCCAACCGATTTAACCTCGCAATGCCTATCACGCTGAACGCATCGCTCGTCGTCGAGTAGCTCGACGGCCTTGCAGCGTTCGAGAGAAATCGTCCCTACAGAGCAGTTCCTGGACTGAGCGTGGACGGTGAGCCATGAAAGATGGGCGCACAATTGCGAGCACCACTCGCCTTCAGCGCAGCGCGACGAGTGGCCCGAAACGGCAAGAGCTGAGTCGGTAATGTCGGCCGAAGGCTAGAGATAGAGCTGATCGAGATCGGCGGCGATTTTGCGGTAGCGCAGGAGGGACTTGCCGTGCCGCTCCTTGATCTGCTCGACATAATGGCGGCCCCGTGCGTAGTTCATACTCTCGATGGCGTGTTTCTTGACCCGCTCGACCAACTCGTGGGTGTCGCGAAATGGCTTGACCACGTAGTCGACCACACCGTGCTCGGTCGCGCACATGGCAGTTTCATCGGCAGTTTTACTGTCGGACAAACCGCTCATGAGAATGGCGGCGAGATCCGGCTTGACCAGCCTCATCTGCTCGATGGTTTCAAGGCCGGTAATGCCCGGCAAACAGATATCGGTGAGGGCCAGATCGATGGCTCTGCCGCGCTTTGCCATGTCCTTGGTGAACGCAACTGCATCCTCCCCGCTAAAGCAGGCGTGGGTGTCGAGCTCAACCCCGGCAAGCACCTCGACCAGCATGGATGCAGTATCGCGCTCGTCATCCACTACGAGCACACAAGCCTGCCGGTTGGGATGAAATACTTCGAATAACTCGACACTGTCGCGCGCCGCGATCAGGTGCTCGAGATCGATTGAGCGCCGTTCGGTCTGGATCAGATCTTTGACCAGATCCTCGAGAATCGTCCGCAAACAGCGGACACGTCTTCGCCTCTGCACCCGCCGATGGCGATCGACTGCGATCCGCTGCAGGACTGCCAGAATATGAGCGTCCGATTCCAAGGTCAGATCGATCACGTCCCCCGCACCGGCGCGAAACGCAGCCAGCACAACCGCCTGCGATGGCGCGGACGCAACCACAATCGGCTTTAAATCGGCGTCCCCAGCTGTACTGCGAATGTCATCCAAATACGCCGCAATGCCATCTGAATCCGATATGGTATCGGCATCCAGTAGAACACATTGCACTTCGCCAACTTCGCAACGAGACAACTGTTTATTCGCCTCATCGAGCTGGTCGGTAACAACAACCGAGATGCCCTCAGAAGCGAGCAGAGCCAAGATACGGCCCATGCGCTCTTCGACACGAGGAGCCTCGGTAAGTACGATCGCCGTGGATATCGGAAGGCTCGTGGTCATCGATTCCCAGTAATGTCCGCCGTGCCGTCGCCCCGGTTAAACATGCAACCAACGCGATACACGCCAATAGCTTACCTCTGGTCTGCAACAGAGGACAGGGTGAATAACCAGTATACCCGACTGACTGCGATTGCAATTGTAAAGACCATTATTAGTCAGCCTGGCATCTGGATTGCCGATTACGAATCTCCAACACTATAAATAATCATCACCAGATCGCTCTCGCCGCTTCCTCACTACAACTGTTGTAGCTCGAACATATTACTTCATGCGACGTGAAGCCCAGTCGTTTTGGTCGTTAACCTGGCTATATCTTAGCAAGTTCGATGGTCATCTTTCGACCAAAAAGACTGGGGCTCAGATCGGTGCAAAATTTACCAAACCCGCAAGGTTTGCGTGTTTTCACAGTACAATTGTGCAGTTGATTTGTTCAGAGCTTCATTTTACCGAGAATCAATACCCAATCACTTGATTTTTCTCTATTATTCACCGACACTCCGATTTGATGCCAACTCGTAATTTTGGCCGTGGTGCGCCTGGTAATGAGAACAGGTTCTCAGACGGCGATGTCATGGTTCTGATATGAGATAAAGCATCCTGCGACATCGACACCCCATAAGTCTTCTGTTGCAGATCCGATCCATGACCCTGTGCTGCATCTGACTGCTGTAGGCCATGACATGCAGGGAAGAGTGCTACCTGTGTGCAGAGGCAGCACATTTTGACATTTCAATGCGCAATCAGACCGTTTACGGGCACTCCCGATAGGAGGCGAACAGTGAGTGCAGATACCATCATCAGTCGGAGTATGAGAGAGATTCCCAAGTGTGTCGCAGCCGGGGTTGTCGACATGGAAACCGGCATGCTGCTGAGCGTGAAGACAATCGAGAGCCATCCTCAGGAAGTCCTCGACCTGGTGGCTGCTGCGACCAGAGATATGTTCGAGGGCGACAATGTCGTCACCATCGAGCGCTTATTCAAACGGATTCGCGGAGTCCAGCACAGCGACGAGCACTACTTTCGGCAGATTGTGGTGATGTCGCGCAACTTGATCCATTTTTTTTCTCGCCTGGAGAATGAAGAATCGGTGGTCATGGTCGCAGTATGTCGAGCGGATGCCAACTTGGGGCTGATCCTGGCCAAGGGGCGCATGATCGCCAAATCCGAAAACCTGTAGCTGCGCTGTGCGCGGAGTCATGAGGGCCGATACTGCAGTTGCACTGCGAGACGTGTGCGTCGGATACGGCGAGCGCGTTGCGATTCACTCGATCAGCTGCTCGATGCGGAGTAATCGAACGACAGTTGTTCTCGGCCCGGGCGGGAGTGGCAAGAGCACGCTTCTCAGACTCATCGGCGGGTTGATAGTGCCGCCATCAGAAGGGCTCGGTGATTCTCGGGCGAGCGCAGGGGATTTTGCTAGATATCCAGTCCCGGAAACTATGTGGCACTCAGGTGACATAAAGTGTATTAATGGAGACATAAGGATTCTTCCGCAGGCGCTCGAGGTTTCCGAGCACACGCTGACCGCATTGCTGCAGAGTCAGAGCGGACAGGGGTTGAAGAGCTGGTTGCACGAGTTCTGGCAATCGGTATCCGGCTCGGCCAGCGAGCTACTCGAGTCAGTCGTCGACACGCCGTTGCTGGCCCTGCCGGGTCCATTGCGGCGGCTGGCCGGGTTCACTGTGGCAGCCAGTGTTCCGGGGTCACTGCTTCTCATCGACGAACCCGAGTCAGGTGCCGGCGAACGAGAATGCGAGTGGATGCGTGCCAAGCTGGCCGCGATCCGGGGCCAGCACACGATCGTGTTGGTTACCCGAAATCTCAAGCTGGCGCGAGCCACGTCGGATGACGCTATATTTCTGCTCGACGGCCGTATTGTCGAGGCCGGGGAGACCTCGGTCCTGTTTACCCATCCCGCGCACCAAAGGACTCGCGATCTCTTGACCTTTGGCAGCTGATCACGAGGAGCTCGTGTCCTCGCTCCCGCCATCGGCCACGAGCCCGATTGGCCTGAGCCACAGATACGCCAGGCCGCCGCCGAGTAGGTTGGCCGTGGACATGCCGAGAAACGCGCCGGTCAGCCCCATGAGCTCAGCACCTATATAGGTCAGCGGAACAAACGCGCCAAACATGTGAATCACGGTCAGCGCTGTCGAGCGAAGCGGCTGGTGCAGTCCATTAAACGACCACGTGGCAATGAGCACGATGCCGATCGGTGCTATGCCGACAAGGGCGAGACGCAGAAACGATTTCATCGAGTCGACGACTGCGGGCTGCTGGGAGAATAACCCGGCAATGGGACCGGCCAGAACGGCGATCACCGTCCATGCAAAAACGCCCCACAAAAGGACAAACCGCTCACTCACATCCAGTGCCATGCGTACGCGGGCATGGTTGCCAGCGGCCCAATTCTGGCCGATGAATGGAGTAAGTGCCGAGGCCAGGGCCAGCGGCACGATGATAGCCATCATCTGGACTCGCGTGCCAGCACCGTAGGCGGCCACTGCGGTAGGACCGTGACGAGCGATGAGCGATGTGACCAGTGCGGACGAAAGCGGAATCAACACGCTGCTGGCTGCAGCCGGGCCACCGACATGCAACAGCGACTTCCAGTGACCGAGGAGCGCCCGCACGCGCGGCAACGAGGCCGAGACCATGCGCTTTCTCCCGATCAATACAGCCAGGGACAAGGCCAGGGTCAACGCCCGGGACAGCACGCTGGCCACCGCCGCTCCTTCGAGGCCCATGGCTGGAACAAAGGCCAGTCCGAACATAAAGAGCGGATCGAGCGCGATGTTGATGACGGCGGCCAGGGTCATGATCACGGCCGGCGTGCGGGTATCACCGGTGGCCCGAATCATGGCGTTGCCGACCATCGGTACGACCAGGCACACCATGCCCAGATACCAGATGGTCATGTACTCGCGGACCAGCGGTAAGATGCGCTGGTCCGCGCCCATGCGGCGAAAGATCGGGTCTATGGTGAAGAGACCGAGGGTGGCGAAAAGAGCGACGATCAAAACCGCCAGGAGCAGCCCATCGCGGGTCATGTGGCGGACCTCGGTGTGCTCGCTGGCGCCCAGGGCGCGGGACACAACCACGGTGGCGCCGACACCGAGGCCGCTCGACAGGCTGCCGATGAACGCGACGACCGGAAAGGTAAAGCTCATGGCCGCGAGTTCGTCGGTGCCCAGCTGCGAGGCAAACCAGGTATCGGTCAGCTGAAACACCATGATGGCGACGATGCCAAAGAACATGGGAATCGCCATCTGACGCAGAGTCGCGCTCACATTGCCGTGAGTGAGCTGCAACGAGACTACCGGGGGCTGGCCTGTTTGCGATGGTTCGATTGCCAAATCCTGCCGCCAGCTCGATCAGCGGCTCGGTCGCCCGTTGCCGGACAGGCGATAGGTGATGCACTCCTCCAGCGGTGCGCCGTCGACCCGTTTTGGACAGACCTGCATATGCCCGGGGTACACAGTGATCATCACGTAGTGATGTTCGCTGGCCACGTATTGCATGCCGTCATCGATCTTGCAGCGCCGCTTGCGCCCAACCCCGCAGCGAACGCTGTACAGCGGTGCGCCGCCGCCGCCCGAGACGATATACGCAAAACCGTCCACCTCACCGCGCTGATACAGGTGATCGTGCCCGGAAAACGTCAGAGTGGTTCCGTAACGCGCCAAAACCGGCGCATAGGTTTCGGCCGCATACTGATGACCGCGATGAAGGCCGCGCGAGTAGGGACCGTGGTGAACCGCGGCAAAGATGGCCCGCACGCCGCGTTCGCGGGCAGCGCGGAGGTCTTGTTCGAGCCATACGAGCTGCTCGTGATATTGATAGGCGTTTGAATCGAGCATCACGAAATGCACGTCACCGACGTCGAATGAATACCAGTGCCCCCAGCTTGGCCGATTTTCGGGCCCGGGCCACAGCTCGAAGATCTCGTTCATGCGGCGGCGCTGGTCGCCACTTCGGCCCATATCGTGATTGCCAGCAACAGGATAGTACGGAATTGTGGCGAGAAGTTGGCCTGTGATCGCGAAAAACCGCTGCCAGTCGCCCTCGTCGGTACCGCGCAAAACCAGGTCGCCGGTGACCACGACAAAGTCCGGTGCCTCGTTGACGATGGATGCAACGAGTGCGCCGTGGGTGCGATGGCCACCCCGGACGTCGCCATACACTGCAAAGCGGATGACATCTCCAGGCGCTGGCGCGGTGTGAAATACACGACCCTGGAGAGCGGGTGGACCGGTGGTTTCGGGGCCGCGGCCTGCCCGGTCCAGCGCAGCGTGCAACCCGGTGCGCTCCGCGCGATCCGGACCGGGGTTGTGCGGAACCGGGCCCGTGCGGGGCGGCTGTGGGGCTGGCCCGATGACTGGCTGGAGCGCCGCTCGGATGGTCTGCCGGATGGTCGTTTGGCGGCGAGTGCCGGCGTCGGTGACAACGCGATAATACACCGCCTGGCCGGCCGGCAGCCCGTGCAGCTCGACCACGTGGCGCATGGCCAATCCACCCCCGGCCGAACGAGCGACCAGCCCGAGTTCGGCGGTCGGTCCGTACTCGACCGCGCCAGCGACCGGCAAGTCGGTCTCGAAAACCATGACCGCAGAGTTCGCCGTCACCCGCTGCACCATCGGCCCGCGGACGATGCGCCCCCGTTGGCTCGAGGTGAGCTCGACATCGAGATGCGGGGCCAGGCGGTTGCCCGAAGGATGCACCTCGACAGCGAGAAGGTTGTCACCGCGGTGGAGCATTCCGGGCACCACGGCAATGTGGAATGTCTCCCATTCCGGGCCGCGAGGCCGGCGCGCGACGTCCATGGGACCTCTGGCTTGATCGAAGTTGCGCCGGGCGACCTCGCGGCCGTTGATGTATGCGACCAGGCCATCGCGGTAACGCGCCCGCAGACGCAGCATGCGCAGCGACGCGATCTCATCGCCGATCGCAAACGATCGGGTGACGTAGAGCGCGGCAACTCGATGCAGCCGGGTATCGCCCACCGCGGTTTCGCACCTGCAGCTGCCCTGCTTGTCCATGGCCCCGAACGGAGCGTTGCCAGCGCGTCCGACCAGAGGGCGGGACGGCCATTGCAGTGGAATTGCCGATCGAGACGGCTCGGCTCCGCCGCCGGAACCGGGCTGGTCATTGCGCAACTGGCCGGTCACCGATGGGACAATCACCGCGGGATCGCGCAGCGAGCGCAATCCCGCCAATGCGATCGGACCGAGCTGTCGCGCGGGCAATGGCGCCTCGACCGCAACATACGAGTAATGGCTACCCGCGGCCACGTAGACCCGATCGCCAGCTGCTTGGCCACCGGCGTATGCCCGGCTCAGACCACATGCGACCGCCAGAAGCGTCGAGACCGAAGTGCGGACAGAGATCACCATTCCATGCTACGGCCTGAGCACAGCAATGGCAAAACAGCGGCGTCACAACCGGGCCGGCTGACCCGACCGATGATCGAATGATCACCCCTGCCGCGCGCGCTTTTCGTTGCCGGTCGGGGCGGCTCGGCTCACCTCTGTCCGGCCCTGCAGCGCAGCGGGTCCATCTGAGATGATCGTTACATCCCGGGGCCCGGCCTGCTCGGCGGGTTTTGCAACGGTTCTCTTGCCGGCCATGCTGGCGCCGAGACGGCTCAGCATGGCCGGAATATCGAGGCCCATCGTGTGCTTGAGTTGCTCGGCAGTGAGCGCGGCATCGACCGCCAGGTTGGAGCCTTTTTCGGTCAGTTTCTTATCGATGACGGTCACCTTGTCCACGTTCATATGGCCCACCGTGCTCATCAAATGACCGACCAGGTTGCCGAGTTTTTGCGCTACCAGAATCTGTCGCGCGTCGTCGCCAGCGTGATTCCACGTCTCCGAGATGCGGCGAATCGCCGCGGCGGTGGCCTTGCCCTCCTCGACCGCGCGGGCCGCGCCGCCGCGGGCGACTTCGATCATCTGCTGGCGCCTGGCTTCGGCGGGCTTGATGCGATCGGCCAAAAGGGCGAGTCTGACCTGCTCGAGCCGGGCGTTCTGCACCTCGACCTCAGCCTGGGCCTTGACCACCGCCGCCGCCACTTGCGACTTCTCTTCCGCAATCATGGCCAGCTTGCGGGTCTGCGCGTCGATGGTGCGGCGTTCGGCGTCGGCCCTGGCCATGGCGATTTCGGCGTCGATCCGGGCGATCTCCTTGTTCTCCACGTTGCTCGCGTTGCGCTCGGCAGCCAGCGCTTTGTTGACCGCTTCGGCGACGTGCGAGCGCATGAGCAACGCGGCGGTCTGCTTGCGGCCGATCGAGTCGAGGTAGCCCTTGTCGTCAAACACATTTTGTATCTTGAGCGTGTCGAGCTCGAGGCCTAGCCGGGTGAGATCTTGCCCGGCCTCTTGCAGCAAACTATGGGCAAACTTGACTCGATCTTGATTGACTTCTTCGGGAGTGAGGGTGGACAAAACCCCGCGCAAATTGCCCTCCAGGGTCTCGCGCGCCACCTGCATGATATGAGACCGCGGCTTGCCCAAAAAGCGCTCGATGGCGTTGCCGATCGACGGTTCGGTGCTGGCGATCTTGACGTTGGCCACGCCTTCGACATTGAGCGGAATGCCTCCCTTCGAATATGCCCCGGTGACCCGAATATCGATGATCATGTTGGTGAGATCGAGCCGATCGACGGCCTCGACTACGGGTTTGCGGATGCCCATACCGCCCTGAACCAGTCGATACCCCACGTACCTCTGTCCCAGGGAACGCCGGGTACCCGAAAAAACCAGGACTTCGCTCGGTGGACAGATATAGATAAGCTTGCTGATTACGGCTGAAATGGCGGCAGCCGCGGTCGTCCGACACGTGCTGGATCTTCAGCGTATCGAGCTGTAAACCCAGCTTCTGCAGATCGGCCTCGGCCTCGACACCGAGCATATCGGCAAATTTCAGCCGGTCCTCGTTGACCTCCTCGGGGGTCAGTGTGGCCAGGACACCGCGCAGCTGGCCTTCCAGTGTCTCCTTGGCTACCCGGCCGATCTCGTTGGATCCGTGGCCGAGAAAACGCTCGATCGCATTGCCGACAAAACGAACATCCGACGATACCTTGACATTGGCCACGCCTTCGACATTGAGCGGAATCCCCCCTTCCGAATAGGCACCGCGAACCCGCATGGGCACCGAGATGAGCGAGATGTCCATGCGCCTCACTGTCTCGACAAAGGGGACGCGAAAGCCGCGCCCGCCGGCGATCACGCGAAAGCCAACTTTGCGGCCGTCGGGCAGGGTATGAGTGCGGCCGGAAAAAATCAAAATCTCGTTGGGCCGGCATACGTAGAGATTTTTCGCCAGCACCATGATGCCGAGGAGCAACAAAATCGCCAACCCAGTGGTAAAGGCAATGACGGCTGAAGAACTGATGAGTACTTGCATGATTCCTCCTTGTCAAAACACGCCTACCCGGCGCGAGTTACCAAAACGTGATCGTTGGCGGTGCTGTACACCATGACGGGATCACCGGCGTCGAGCGGGCGATCGTCGTCAGTCCTGGCCAGGAGTTCGACCGTGCGGCCTTTCATCTCGATGCGGATCGTGCCCAGCTGGGCCCTGGCCACCGGCAACATGACCGTGCCATTGGCCCCCACGTAGTCGTGCTCCGACACCGTGCTGCCGATCTGATTGCGGCTCAGGTAGCGCAGCGCGGCTATCATGCCCGTCCCGGCCAGATAACCGATACCGACGGAAATAGCAGCGGTGACCGCTGTACTCGACAGCAAGCCGAATGCCGTGAGAACCGTTCCAGTCAGCCCGAAGAAGGCCAAAAAGAAGGTCCAAAACCGAAGTGACGTCACTGGCAGCCAAGCCAGGAATCCGTCCATTGTGGAGACGCCGGTGTCACTGTCGGCATCGGCGCCTGCGTCCGCCTCGAGTTCCCCGACTCCGTCTCCGACCAGATCTGTATCGACATCTGCGTCCACATCGACATCGACGCCGACATCGCTCTCGGTATCACCGCCAAAGAGAATCGAGGCGGCGACGACTGTGCCGCCCAGGGCCAGCGCGACCAGATAAACGATCAACATGTTGTCCTCCTTGTTGTTGTGACCTTCGAGACACCTCCATAGCGAAAGGCGTACCAGATCCACGGAACGACTTATCTCTCGTGTTTCCAAACGGATACCATCACGGGTTTAATCGGCTCAAATTTGCGTTGTGGCAGTTTGCACCGGTGCCTGCCAGCATCTGGTGTATGATGCTGCAAATGCATTGAGGCATCGCCATGGCCATGCTCGACAAGGTTGTGCACATCATCGAGGGTTTTCTCGGCAATCCCTTCGACATCGCTGCCGAGATGAGTCGCCGTGCCAAAGAGGCCTTGCTCTCGTTGCGGGTGGCCACGGCAATGCGTCATTTGCTCGGCGCAGGGCAGGTCGAGCAGGCCAAGCTGCTCATCCTTTCGGTCGGTCATTACCGGGCTTGCCAATCTCACGCCACCCCGGATCAGATCTTTCCGGTCTCGATTTTGCCCCGTGCTGTAGCCGCGCGGTTGCCCCGCTCGCGCGGCGATTATTTGCGCGTCGTGGCAGCGGCCGGCCGCTGCTACCGCAAGCTGGCCGGAATTCGCGGTTCCTCGGCCTTGCTTCAGCGAGCCCGGCGAGAGGCCTGGGCCGCGTGCTTTGGCGATTCACTGCGCCACGCGCTCGATCTCGAGCGCGTGATCCGAGACCACGATGTCCTCATCCTGGGCGAGACCGGGACCGGCAAGGAGTCCTTTGCCCAGGCCATCCAGGCCGCCACGCCCGGTCCCATGGACGGCAGTCCAGCGCCGACTGCCGCGATCAATGCTGCCGCTCTGCCCGAGACCCTGGTTGAAAGCGAGCTCTTTGGCCATGTCAAGGGCGCATTTACCGGTGCATCCGAGGCCCGGGTTGGCCGCCTTCGCAGTTCCGACCACGGCTGCTTCTTTCTCGACGAAGTCGGCGACTTGCCGACCACCACCCAGGTCAAGTTGCTCCGGGTGATCGAGAGCAATGAAGTGTTCCCACTCGGCTCGGACCGGGCCGAAACCGTGGACGTGAGGTACGTGGCCGCGACCCACAAAGATCTCGAAGCTCTGGTCGAGAAACGCTCGTTCCGCCGCGACCTGTTCGAGCGCCTGGCCGGCAATATCATCCGTATTCCACCCCTGCGCGATCGCCCCGAGGATATTCTCGAGATCGGCAAGAGCTTCATCGCCTCATACGGCCAGGGCATCGACGTGATCGAACGGCTCGAAACCTGGCTCCGCTCGTCACAGGCGCGCAGCTATTCGTGGCCCGGCAATGTGCGCGAGTTGCAAAACGCGCTGCGCAATCTGCTGCTCGGATTGCCGCCCGGCCTCAAAGACTACGCCGCGCGACGCGATCGCGACCAGCGCGATTCTTCGCCATTGCCGCCAGCCATCGCCTCGTGCAACGCCACCCTGCAGACTGTGAACGACTGGTACATCGCTCGCGTCATGGCTCACGCCGATGGCAACTACAGTCAAGCGGCCAAGATTCTCGATATCGACCGCTCGACCGTACGTCGCCGGACACGCCAGCTCGAAGCAGAAACGCCTTCCTCGCCGGTCAAGTAAGGCGTTTCTGTTGCGAGGCAAGCGGCCCAGCCGACCGGGACCGCACACGATCCCGTTGGCTCGTTGCCACCGGATCGCGTGGAGAACTACACCGCCAGGGGATCGCTCGGATCTTCCACGCCGAGCAGAGTTCGGCCGTAGGTCCCGCCCATAAGATCCCAATCCGTGCCGACATGGGCGGCACCCGCCGCAATGTCGCGGTGAGCGCGCTGCAGAGTCTGATGGAGGAAGTTGCCGTTGAATCCATCCCGATAGCGCAGGCTGCTCATCGCTTCGTTGAGCATGATCGCCTGGAAGGCCGAGTTGCGCCGCCATCTGGCCCGAGTAAGACGGGGCGGCGTCTGGCGCGCATTGGCGAATTTGCTGCATTCCGCGACGTCGTTCTTGACCGACAAAATGCTGTGTTCAACTCGAGCCGCGGCATCGGCCAGACGGAGCTGCACCGATTGGGTATCGGCAAGCCGCTGCTGGAATAGATTGGTGCGGGTCTGATACCGCTCGACGCTCGCTTCGATCGCTGTCCACGCCGCCCCGGCCAGAGCTGGCGTGATCGTCCAGTGCATCCAGTCCAGAGCGGGCACGTAGTACCACGCCGAGTCGTGCACGCCGGCGCCCTGGAGAAACACCTCGTTCTCGGTCGGCTGACGGTTCACGTCACTCCAGGCAATGGTTCGATGGGCGGGAATGAACTGCTCGGCGACCTTGATGTCGTGACTCCCGGTGCCCTTGAGGCCAGATGCGTGCCAGGTGTCCAGAATCTCGTACTCGTCCGCATCGCGAAACAACAGAAAGAGGCGCATCTCGATAAATGCACCCTGGTCCGGATCCACGACCGGTACCTGAAGAAGGTCAGCAGCACAGTTGTATGCGCCACTCGCCGCACCCCACTGGCCGTTGACGACGTATCCGCCTTCGACTTTGACCGCGAATCCCTCGCGAGGTGCCCACCCGGTCGAAACGCTCGTATCCACGCTGCGCTCGACCCATAGCTCGCGCTGGGCCTGCTCGGAAAAGTACGAGACCAGGAGATTGTGAAAGGCGTTGTTTTCGTATACCCACGCGGTAGAACAACAACCTCGACCGAGCTCGTACGCGATGTCGATGTAGACGCCTAGATCCATCTCGTACCCCCCAAACCGCCTGGGCTGGAGGATCTTGTAGAGGCCCGCTGCCTTCATCTCTTCTACCGATTCAGCAGGCACTCGACGCTCGTCCTCACATCGCCCGGCCCGCTCGATGAGGTTTGGCACGAGTTCGCGAGCTCGCTTGACGAGTTCCTCGGGAGTTGGAATTGACCGATCGTTGGCTCTAGTCATGGTGTTCCTCGTCGGGCCAGAAAATGCACGCCCTGCTACCGGCGCCCGTATACGTGAGTTCGATGCTCCATGAGGTCAGATACATGCGAGGTCAGAACCTCTCAGACCTCGCCAATGTATGAGATCAACACCATTATAATTGTTCGTGTCCTAGATAACACGAAAAATGCACATTTATTTAATCGCCTGCAGGGTGAAGAAGAACTCGCTCCCGGTATCGAGGACGCGGACGCCGACCTCGCCACCCAGCCGGTGTACGATGCGCTTGACGATCGAAAGCCCCAGGCCGTGTCCCTCTGCCCTGGTGGTATCGAGCCGGACGAAGGGCTGAAATATCTTGTTTTGTGCCGAATCGGGGATGCCCGAGCCATTATCCCGGATCCAATAACGCACCATGCCTCTGTCGTCGGGGTCAGCGCCGAGCTCGAGCAATGGCGGGTCGCCACCGTACTTCAATCCATTGGCTATATAGTTCAGCCAGACCTGCTCCACCCATGGCTCGTGACCCATTGCCATGGGCCACGTGTCTTGTTGTGAGATGGTGCCACCCTGGTCATGTACAACTGGAGCGAGTTCATCGAGGACTTTGGTGACCACCTTTGCCGCATCGATTGGCTTGAGCTCGATGGCCTGCCGCGAAACATTGGCCAGGAGGAGCAGCGCATCGATTGTCTCTTGCATGCGAAGGGCCGAGCGAACCACCTTTTGCAGGCTACTTCTCTCCTCATCGTCGCTCTCCTGTGACCGTGCGAGGAGCAGCTCGGCAAAGCCCAAAACGGATGTCAGCGGATCTCTCAGATCGTGGGCAACCATGCGGGAAAACTCGCTCAATTCCTCATTGCGTTCCTTGAGCTTGTTGTGGAGCTGCCGCATCGATACCTGGGCACTGACCCGGGCCATGAGCTCCTCTTGATTGATCGGTTTGGTCACGTAATCGACGCCGCCGACGTCGAAGCCGACGAGTTTTTCATTGGGGCTCGTCAAAGCAGTCATGAAGATCACGGGAATATCTTTGGTATCGGCATTGGCCTTGAGACGGCGACAGGTCTCGAAGCCGTCGATTCCCGGCATGATCACGTCGAGCAGGATGAGATCGGGATGGACGTTGGTTACCTGCTCCAATGCTTCTTCGCCGTCGGATGCGGCCAGTACTTTGAAGCCATATGAGCTCAAAAGGTCGAATAGAAAGCTCAGGCTTTCAGGTCTGTCATCCACAACGAGCACAGTATTGCCTCGAAGTTCGCTGTGATGCATTGTTACTCCCTGCTTAGAAGCGGCTCGATCAGTTGTTTGATCTTCCTGCCTTGAAATCTCCTGGCCAGCCGCAGCAATTCGCTTTCCAGCTCGGTAGATTGGCCCGGCTGGGACAAATCGGCCTCGCTGACGCCGGCCTCTTCGAGCGCGTTCAGTATCCGCTGAATATCCCCGATGCTCGCAGCTTCGTGAATAACGCCGAGCGTTTCCACGGACAGTCGCGAGGTGTCGACTGATTGGCGCGGCTCGACAGTTGCCGGCGCAGCAGCTTGCCGCTTGTCCACGGTTCGATGGCGCCATTGCAGATCGAGATGCTCGGCCAAGAGATCCAACAAAACCTCGATTTTGATGGGTTTGCCGATGAAATCGTTACACCCGGCGTCGATGCTACGAGTCTGGTGATTGTCGAGAATACTGGCCGAGGCCGCGATGATCGGCGTCGACGCGAGTGCCTCGACTCTGCGAATACGGCGGGTCGCTTCAAAGCCGTCGAGTCTTGGCATGACCAGATCCATGAGAATCAGGTCGGGCCTGTCCTGCCTGGCACGCTCGATCGCCTCGTGGCCGTCTTCTGCCTGCACAACATCGAACCCGAGCGGTTCGAGAATTGTGACGATCAGATGGCGATTTTGCGACTTATCGTCGACAACCAGCACTTTTTTGCGCTCTCCTTTGTAGCCTTCGATGGCCATGGTCGGCAGCTCGGGTTCTTGCCAGGTAGATACGATCTCCGGCACAATTTCGAACCAAAATCTGGTCCCTTTGCCGAGTTCGCTCTTGACGTGGAGCTCACTGCCCATCATCGCCACCAGCTGACTACTGATGGACAGCCCGAGCCCGGTACCCTCGCGCGACACGGTCTTGCTCTCGATCTGCTCGAACGGCCGAAAGATGGTCGCGAGTTGCTCTTCCGGGATGCCGATTCCGGTGTCTTCGACCTGAAAGCGCAGCCTGCCGTCACAGTCTTCCACGGTGAATGTGACGCTGCCGTGATCGGTGAACTTGATGGCATTGCCGAGCAGGTTGAGCAAAATCTGCCGGAGGCGCTTTTCGTCGGCGCGGATGGCCGCGGGTAGATTCGAGCCGTCCTCAAACACAAACGAGAGTTGTTTCTGCCGCGCCCGCAGGGCGAACATCGATACGATGCTGTCCAGAAATCTGCGAAAGCGAAAGTCATTGGCAACCAGGCTGTGCTTGTGGGCCCGCATCTTGGCGATGTCGAGGACATCGTTGATCAGCTGCAGAAGGTGTTCGCCACTCTCGTAGATGGTCGTACTGGCAGCCCGGTGTTTTGCTGCCAGGGTCGGTTCGCGTTCGAGGATCTGGGCGTAGCCGAGAATGGCGTTGAGCGGAGTGCGCAATTCATGGCTCATATTGGCCAGAAACTCGCTTTTGGCCTGGTTTGCCGCCTCTGCGGCCAGGAGCGCCTTGTTGAGGCTGTCCAGCGTGCGACCCCGGGCAGTAAACGAATAAACCAGTACCCCGGTCACAAAAAAACTAATGATCAGGATCAATACATTGCGCACAATGGTTTTTTGCGACTCGCCGAGGGTCAGCCAGGGCTCGGACGACCACGGGATCATGCCGAGGATGACCCCGCACACGGCCATGATCAGGCAGCCGTACAAGAAGCGCGAGTCCTTCGGTCCAAAAAAGAGAAATGGCAGGCTGATCGGCGACAGGTGGGTAAACTCGATGACGCCGGCCCCGGCGCTCTGGATGGCGAGCACGATCATCGCGTTGATGACAAAGAGCGCCCACGCCGCGCCGAGGCAGCGATAGCCGTATCGGACCAGGAAGTACCCGGTAGTGCAGCCACCAAAAACCCCCAATGCATTAAAAATCAAGATGGTTTCCTCGGCCATGGCCAAGAGGGGAGCAGCTACCAGGCCGGAAATAGCCGTAATCAGGAGGGTCACATTGGTAACGGCGACTCGCTCTACGTCGTCGGGCGATGCATCCGGGACGGTGCCCGCTTTGAGGAGTCGGCTCCACAGTTGCTTCACAAATATCCTCCGCAGAGAGCACAGTAGTGTATACAGCCTACTCTGAAATGGACACCCTGGCTTCTATGCCGGACTTGTGCCTCGCTGTATTTTGCCCGGTCAAGGACAGTGGTATGGTCCGCCCCGCTTGGGACTGTGTCTTTGCAGCCCGGGTTGCATCGCCCTTTACCCGCCACGGTCATGCCGAGGATATCCCGCACTGCCGAGCGACTCGGCGCTCATCTGCACGGCCGGGCTGAATGGTACTGGGCGCCGATTCTATACGCCCTTGCCGTCGCTTTCTTGTACCGCGCGATCTGGCCGGGGCAGCAGGGCTTTGGCTGGGACACCATCGAGAGCTACTGGCCGTGTCTATCGTTTTTCTCCGACCAGCTCGGACGCGGAGAATGGCCACTGTGGAATCCGTATGGACGCGGCGGCTATCCATTCCACGCCGATCCGCAGTCGGCGATGTATTCGCCGGTGCACTGGCTATTTGCCGCAGCCGGGGCGATGCTGGGCGGAATTTCGTGGTGGCTGATCCAGCTGCTCATGCTGCTCCATCACGTCATTGCCGGTGCTGCCATGCACCTCTTTCTGCGCTCTCGAAACCTGCCCCGTGCCGCGGCCGTGGTCGGTGGCATGGCGTGGATCGCATCGTCCCCCTGGCTGATCCACAAAGCGTCCAACCTGCTCTTTCCAATGGCGTGGACGCCGCTCATCTGGCTGGCCATCGACCGCGTGCTGGCCCGCCCAACCTGGCGGCGCAGTGCCGGTCTGGCCGCCACCCTGTACATGGCCGGCAGTGTCGGATCGCCGCCGGGATTCTTCTACACGCTGATCCTGGCCACGTGCTACGGCGCCTTCCGCCTCGCCACCCGCATCGCGCGGGCAATCCGAGACCGCCGTGAGCCCGGGCCACCGCATGTGGCCGCGGTGGCGATAGCAATGACACGGGTGTTTTTCGCTATATTGCTGGCCGCCATCGTGACCGTGGCGATGCTGTGGATCGCGGTCGCACCGGGTCTCGAGCTGAGCAGCTATTCGCCGCGAGGGCAGCGTGGACTGGCCTATGCGCTGAGTGTGCCGCTGCCGGTCGAGGCGACTCTCTTCGGCATGTTGTCGCCATCGAGCGGCGGCCCGTCCATGTACTGCGGCATTCTGGTCCTCTTGCTCGCGCAATGTGCGGTGTTGGTGCGCCCGCTTCGCGATCGCGGAGCACCGATATTCTTTGCCTGCCTTGCGGTGTTCTTTCTGATCTTGTCGTTTGGACCGGCCACACCGGTGCTCGGCTGGCTGGTCGAATATCTGCCCGGATTTGGTCTGTTTCGCATTGCCAGCCGTTATCGCTGTGCATTTGCCGTGGTCATGGCGGTTCTGGCCGGCCACGGAGCCGCCGCCCTGATCGACCTCACCCGACAATGGTCCCGGCAGCGGTGGACTGTCATCGCCATCTCGCTGGCAACCGTGCTGGCGGTTTTACTGGTGGTGTGGCTGGTTGCCCTGCCGGCCGCAAAACCGCCCCATGTCGCAGCGCCCGTGACCTCGCTGGTCATGGCCCTTTTGGCCGCGGGATGGGTGGTGAGCGCTGCGCTCCATCGACGTCGCGCTGCCCTGCTCCTGGTCTCTCTGATGCCGCTCTTCGCGGTCGCCGACCCGCAGCGGTTTGTTCATCACCGGGGTCCGATCATGGAGCCGCGCCCCGATCCCGAGCTGGACCGCGCCCGGCTGCGCGGCCTCGACGGGGCTGGAACCGACTATCGAATTTACGACGAGTACTTGCTCGAACAGCGCGCGGGCACACGGCTGGGCGTGCGCAATTTTCGCGACGGCGGTCCGGCCGGCGATCCGCTGGAGTTTGTGCGTTATCGCGACGTCTTGCGGGTTGCCCGGCACTCGCCCCACATCCTGGCCGCATTCAATGTGCGCTACCTGCTGCTTGGCCGCCATCGCCGCTACCCGGGCCGAGCCGACCGGATCTACCATCTCTCTCGCACCCCGGAGGCGCTGGCACCTGGTCATTTTCGCCGACTCGACCGCCAGATCGTCGAGCTCCGATTTCCGGCCCCGAGAATTGCCTGGTACGGCGCAGTGCAGATCGCCGACACCAACCAGGTACTCGACCACATGGTGCGGGCACAAAATGGCCCGCCGATCGGTCGGGCTCGCCGTGTCGTGCTCGAGCCCGACGCGGCCGACACACTGAGCAAGGAGCATATCGGCCCACTCGAGGGCGTGACAGGCGATCCGCCTCCTCCTGTACCGGGTGCGATCCTCGCCGAAGGGACTGATCGAATCAGCGCAGAAATCGCCGCACCGGGCCCGGGCATCGTGGTTATCAACGAGGTGAGCTACCCAGGCTGGCAGGTGACTGTGGACGGAAAACCAGCCACGGCGATCACAGCCAATTATCTGTTGCGAGCGGTCGGTGTCGACGCCGGCAGCCATGTCATCGAGTGGCGCTTCCGGCCCCCTGGCCTGTCCTGGCATTGGTTGCTGTGGGTGTGCGGTGTACTGGTACTGGCTGCGGCAGCGTGGTGGCCCGGCCGGCCGAGGGCAGACACCAGAGCGGCGAGCCGGCAATCCGCTCGGTCAACTCGACAGACGCGATAGAAGATGGTGTATACACCGCCGATAGGCGGTGATACTGCTATCGTGCGCTGCCCGACCGCGTCGCCCTCGGCTCGTCATTGCTGGCGCGGCCATTTCGGTGTAGGCGCGCCCACGTGTATTTCTGTTCTTTGATTTTTTCTGTTCTTTGATTTTGCCAGTCTGTGGCAATAAATCATTGGATATGGATCGAGGTTCGATTAGAGTGCTGCCGAATCGACTTCTGCATCTTCTGTGAATGCGGATGAGTCAGTCTACACTGATTATCATTTACCTAAGAAAAACTAAAAATTACCGAGACAGCCTAAAAAGAAAGCTTAAAAAATGAAGAACACGATAGACAGGTTACACAAAACCAGCTCGATCAAGCTATCTCTTGTCGTTCTACTGGGGGCAGCGTCGATCATGGCCGCATGTAGTGGCGCTGACGATGGAGGTGTAGCGGGCGATATCAAGCTCACCGAGATGACCGTGGAGCAGGCCAACAGTCTCTGCCAGTTTGCCCTCGACCAGGTCGACCTCGACGATATGGCCAAGGGGTCCTGCTACAGCGCCAGTATTCTCGCCAGCAAGCTCGATCCTAACTTGGACTGCGAGGCCACTGCTCAGGAATGCGTGAAGAATCCCACCCAGGGCGTAAAGGACCTCCTGACATGTACGGCCAACCAGGCCATCCTCAGCGGATTGCCCGCATGCGCGGCCAATCTCACCACCGATGACTGGAAAGTGTGTCAGATCGCATTCAACGAGGCCCTGGCAACCCTTGCAGCGAATGTCTCGTGCACTACCGAGGTCACAAAATTGCCAAATCCAGCCACGTTCAGCGAGTGCAGCACCATCAAAGACGAGTGCCCCGAGCTGTTCGAACTGGCAATGTAGTTGATCGCCTCGTCGGCGTGCGCACGAGTATCGTTCACCTCGGTGGAGCGAAAATACCCGGCGTCATCTGGTTTTGACGCCACCGGCTAGGATATGGCCATTTTCCGTTCACTCGCCCCGGCCAGCTGGGCGTCGAAGAAGCGGTAGAGCGGGTCGTGGTGCTCGGCCTGATGGTACTCTTCCATCGTGCGTCCCGACCGGCGTCGGATCGCGCCGCTCTCGCCGCGAGCGCTGTACATTCCGAACAGATCTTCCAGGACGTGGTGTTCGTGAACCACGCGCTGCCCCTGATAGCGCCGGATGATCGGATGCAGAAATGCATTGGTATACGCAGTTTCGTGGCTGGGATGGCGCGGAATGTTGAACGGGTCGCCGTGCCAGGTGCCCCATTCAAACGTGACCATGTAGTAGTGAGGCTGGTCGCCAAATTCGCTCTGGTGGACGTAATCGACCGGCAGTTCCTCGTAGTAGCGGGCCAGCTGTCCGGCTTCGTCGACCACGATCAGATCGCAGAGATGGCCAAACTGGGCCCACAAACCCGATGTCCGGCAAATCCGCCCGAGCACATGTTCGGTCAGCGCGCCCCCGGTCGCGGCGACCTCGCTGCACGGCAGGGCAATCCCGTCGTTGCGCTCGCGCAGAAAGTTGTGCAACGTGCGTATGTTGTAGCGATATCCGTCTATGAATGCCGACGATGATTTCTTGAAATCACGCGACTGCATGAGCGTGCCGGCAAAATACATCCCCTCCACATTGCTCGACTCCCAACGCGGCGTCATCCGCGGCAGCTTGTCCTCGATGACCAGTTCGGGACGGCACGACCGATCGAATATCGAATTGTCAAAACAAAAACCCGTACAGCGAATCACTCGATCGTAGACCAGTTGCTCGACCTCGTCGTCGGCATGGGAATACTGCACGGTGACCAGGAATTGCTCGTCATCGCGCTCGATACGGCGAATCTGGCAATCGAGTGCGCCGTTGAGTAGCTTGAGCTGATACGTGTCGAGAATACGCGCGTGGTCGGCTCGGACGTTGCCCGGGTGACGCGTCTTCCACGCCATCCGGATGGGAGTGGGACTGGCCAGATGAACCAGGGCCGCAGTGCCGAGCATGTTGTCGGCAATCTCGAATGCCGAGTTGCCCTTGCCGATAATCAATACACGCTGACCGAGAAAATCGTCCGGCTCGGTCGCCACATTCTCATAGCCCTCGGTGACCTGCTCGATTCCCTCGATCTGAGGAATGAATGGCTTGCCGATCCCCGTGGCCACGATCAATGTGCGACACCCGTACTGCCGCCCGAGCCCATCGCAAAGACGAAACTCGCCGCTCGATCGCCTGGCGATACGGGTTATCCGGGTATCAAATTGTATGTTTATCCTGTAGTGGGATGCAAATGCCGCCAGATACTCGCGCAACTCACCCGCCAAGGGATAAAGGCGGCGACTGAACTCTCTGAACGGGAATTCGTAGTCGCTGAGCAGTGAATTCCAGTCCCAACGCAGTTGAATCTCCGGATCCTCGTAGATCGATGAGACCTTGTTGAACGAGATCAGCTGCCGGCCACGCGGGTACAGGCGGAAAAACGATCCGACCTCGTCGGCAGCTTCGAGTATTAGATAATCCGAATCACTCTTCTCAAAGAAATATCCTAATTGGAGACCTGCCGGACCTGCCCCGATGACCAAGTAGTCGCGCCAGATCAGCTGCGCGTCTTTCGTCATTCAATACTCCTTGTAGTCGTTTTTCTTATCCTGGCTCGTCGTGCGGATTCCTCCTGCCAGTGGGAACGGTGATGCCTTGTCTGTGTGGTTTCATTATGATGCCTGGAACAGGAAAAAGAACGAAGAAAGGCGCAAAGAATACATATTCCAAAAGAGCCACAACCCAATCTCCAGATCGGGAGTTCATGTCCCAACTTGAGAAGGTAGCATATGGCACAAAGCGGTCATCCCGGCAGACAGGTGTCGCATGGATTGCGACCTGGTCTGTTATGGCAAATATACTATTTTGTAATGGGGTAATTATCCAGTTGAGCACAGCCATTATTGAAGTATCTATTTGATATTGCTATGAGTTACCTCAACTGGTAGGAGGACCGCACACGATCTCGCCCAATGTGGCGAGAGCATTCTATCGAATAACCGGCCACCGGTTGCCTGGCTCGGCATGAACTGCGCTTTGCCGCGTTGCCGGACTTGCCGCCAAGTGGCGATGAGGGTCGGCCAGATCCTCGGCGAGGCTCGCCGGCTGCCGGCAATGCCGGGCGAGCAGCCAGATCCGTGGCCACCGGTACGAAGCAGACGGTACGGCACAAATGGCACATCGCACAGCCTGACCCGCCACAGCGGGATACGATATGATCGCAGGGCTCCCCAGTGAATGCGTTGATCGAGCCGCCGTTACCCGCGGTGCAGCAGCCTGAGCGGGATATGCGGATTAGCAAAGATCAGAAAAGAGCCGATGACCGGACTCGAACCGGTGACCTACGGTTTACGAAACCGTTGCTCTACCGACTGAGCTACATCGGCTTGGAGAGCCGGCAACGTACCCGAGCCGTATCGGGAAAGCAAGAGTCACAGGTCGTTTATGGGGCCGGGCCAGGTGAGACATGAGGCGGGAGGTGCTCGGAAATCGCTCTGTACAGGTCGATGGCAGCTCGACCGGGGTCGGGCGCGCCGAACAATGCGCGGATCGCGGCGATTCCGCGGGCGCCCCGGGACACAGCTGTGCGCGCCCGCTCGGGGCTATCGACACCGCCAATCGCATAGAGGGCCGCGTCGGTATGGGCGATCGCAGTGGCGGCCCGGGCCAGGACATCGGTCCCCAGTGGGCTACCATGGGACGCCTTGGATGGGGTCGCCCAGATCGGACCACATACGATCACGTCGGCCCCGGCGCTTGCCCGGGCACGCGCTTCTTCCGCCCCGTGGGTCGAGACGCCGATCAGAGCGTCGGGGCCAGCGAGCTCGCGCGCAGTCATCACATCGAGCCCGTTGCCGGGCAGGTGAACCCCGTCGACGCCGGCCGCCATGGCCACATCGAGGCGGTCGTTGATCAGAAGCGGGCAGCGCCGCGGCCGGGTCACTGCGTGAAGGCGCCGGGCCAGCGCGACCATATCGCGCGCTGGCAGGTCTTTTTCTCGCAGCTGAACCATGGCCGCGCCCGGCGGCACAGCTGTGACCACGGCCGTGACAATGTCGATGAGGCCGGCCACATCGCTCGGTTCGCTCGGCCGGCGCCTTTCGCTCCGACCCGGACGTTGCGGCAAGGATTGCGAAGCGGAGTTTTTGCCGAGCAAAGCGGCCGTGTGGCCGGCCATTCGATCGGTCCGGCCGTCACTGATGATGTAGAGACGCGGCCGCTCCTGCGAGCACCAGGCTGTCACCTTGGGGCGTCCCCACTGCGACGACTGGATACACCCATATCTCGCATTGCTCACTCGATCAATCCGCTGTGCGGCGACGAGGCATTGGCAAACGCGCGCGCTTGCATGCGGCCGGACAGGAATGCCTTGCGCCCGGCAGAGATCGCCTCGCGCATGGCCTCGGCCATGAGTACGGGTTGTCTGGCGGCTGCGATGCCGGTATTCATCAAGACCGCCGTGCAGCCCAGTTCCATGGCGACCGCCGCATCCGATGCAGTTCCCACACCGGCATCGACGATGACCGGTATACCCATCTCGTCCATGGCCTCGACGATGAGCCGGATATTGTGTGGATTGCGAATTCCCAGGCCCGAACCGATCGGCGCAGCCAGAGGCATGACCGCCAGACAGCCGGCATCGACCAATCTCTTGCAAGTAATCAGATCGTCGCTGCAATACGGCAGCACGCGAAAGCCCTCTTTGACCAGGCGTCTGGCCGCTTCAACCGTGGCTGCATTGTCGGGAAAGAGGGTTTTTTTGTCCCCGATGACCTCCAGCTTGACGAATTGATCCATGCCCAGTTCGCGAGCCAGATGTAGCGTGCGAATCGCTTCATCCGCGCTGTAGCAGCCCGCTGTGTTGGGCAGGAGGATGTAGCCGGGATCGATGGCGTCGAGCAAGGACGGCTTGGAGCGATCGAGTTCGACTCGACGCAACGCCACTGTGACGATCTCGGTGCCCGAGGCGGCCAGAGCCGCAGCCATCTCGTCGGTGGACGAGTACTTGCCGGTACCGACGATGATGCGTGAAGTGAGCGTCCGGTCGCCCAGCTTCCAGGTATCTTGCATGGTGTTTATCTCCAAATGAAAAGCGGGAGCCGTGGTAACGCCCTGAAGAAAGCTCCTACCCCGGTCAACCTCCACCGACAAAGGTCACAATTTCGAGGCGATCGCCGTCGGCGAGCAGCGTTCCTCGATGTTCGGCACGAGGGACGACCGCTCGATTCCTCTCCACAGCCACACGGCGGTCGCCCAATCCCAGGTGGCCGAGCAGGTCAGCCACTGTCATACCGTGGGTAACGCGATGTGTCTCACCGTTTACACTGATCTCCATGAGTGGTTTAGACATCAGATTGCTCCGCGAACATGGGCGTAGGTGATGCCCGAGAGAAGCTACCATGGACGATCAGGCAGGAAAACTGTGACCACTACGACAGCAAAGTCCCACTTATCGAACGCCTGTGAATGAAGGTTTACAGCCCCGACCATACATGCATCATTGTAACTAACTGAAATCTCATTGCCGACTCGATTCGTCCAAAATGGCACCAACGTTGCTTAGAACTCAAGTGCAACTCCGCACATACCAAGGAGACATCATGAACCTCACCATCGCTCGCACTTCCACCCCGTATTCTCGCACTGGCAGTGCGCCTCGAACCGAGGATCTGGCGCGGGTTCGGGCCACGATCGCCCGAGCACCTCTCTTTGCTGCCCTGCCGATCACCGCAATCGAAGATCTCACTCAACGCGTGACAGTCCGCCGCGTTGCTGCTCATCATACCGTTGTCTCGCAAGACGAGCCCGGCGATTCGATGTTTGTCATCATGAATGGTCGAATAAAAGTCGTCATATTCGGCGAGAACGGGCGAGAAGTGACTCTATCGATCCTCCGTCCCGGCGATGCATTCGGCGAGATGGCACTATTTGACGGCGAGGCGCGTTCGGCCAATTGTATTGCCAGCGAGCCCACGACCATGCTGGTTCTGTCCCGTGACGATCTGCTGGGCCACCTGGCCAATCATCCTCGCACAGCGCTCAATTTGCTCGGTGAGATGGCACGCAGGTTACGCCGGGCCGACGACAGCATAGCGCAACTGGCCCTGTGCGACGTCAACGAACGCCTGGTCCGCCAGCTGGTCAGCCTGGCCAGAGAAGAGGGCACCGAAACGCCAGAAGGAGTTCTGGTCCGCCGCCGACCTACCCAGCAGGAGCTGGCCAACATGATCGGCTCGTGCCGCGAGACCATTTCGCGAGCCTTTAATCAACTGGCCCGAGAAGGCCTCATCATCCCGCGCGGACGGGCCATGGTGGTGACGACACAGCTCATCGAACGCACCAACAAACGACGCGCTGCCTGATCGGCCGCTCGATTGGCCGGCCGCGCGCACGCTTCGGCCGGCCAACTGCTGCCAGCCCGTGCATATGCCTCCTCGGACCCGCGACAACCAATCAGCATTTCGACGGCACTGGTGAGGGCAATGTCCCGACGGGTGTACCGTCAATGCCAACGACCGATCGCGCGGGGGACTGAACACAACCACATTCGTTGAGGATCAAATAAGGCGTTCTTTGCGAGGCCAAACGGCCGAACCGGCCGTCACCTCGGATCCGCTCCAATGTGACCGTGTGTAGTATCCGGGCCACCTGAAAGGACGCTGGCAATGTGTCATGGAAGAGGTCGGGGTATTGATTCCCGGCCAGGCCTGTGCTCTGGTCGGGCATTGATGAATGTGATCGCATTCGTTGCCTGGGCATTCGATCAAAACTCCGTTTTGAAGGGATCACACGCGTGATCCGCTGATCCTCAGAGGCCAACCATGGCAGAGCCACCAACCAGCGAATCACCGAAGGAGCGCGAGTCGGTTCCATCACCAGGTGTATTCCGCGCAGTGGCCATCGGGGTACAGGATACCCTGTGGCCGGCCCGCAACTTCTTCGAAGCACTGGGCAACCACGTGCTCCTGAGCCTGCGCGCCCTGTCCTGGCTACCTCGCCGGCCGCTTCGACCGGCCAACTACATCGATGCCACCGAGTACATCGGCTATGGATCTCTGCCGATCATCATCCTGGTGGGAGCGTTTGCCGGCGCGGTGATGTCCCTGCAGTCGGTCACTGCGTTTCGGCAATTCGGCCTGGAAGAGTTTGCCGGCGGAACCACGGGCAAAGTCCTGGCCATGGAACTGGCTCCGGTCTTTACCGCTCTCATGCTGGCCGGACGGGCAGGCGCCGGTATCGCCACCGAGATCGGCACCATGCGTATCTCCGAACAGATCGACGCGCTCGAGTCGATGGCGGTGAACCCGATCCAGTTCTTGATACTGCCCCGGCTCGTCGCCGGCCTTATCGTGGCGCCCATCCTGTGCCTGACCTTCTTCATCGTCGGAATGGCTGGCGCCTATCTGGTCGCAGTCATCAATATGGGTGTGGATCACGGCCAGTTTGTGGCCAACTTCAAGGATATTGTCGATCACATGGACGTGGTCGAAGGACTGATCAAAAGCGGTGTTTTCGGCTTTGTCGTGGTCCTCATCGGCTGTTATCAGGGGTTTCATGCCACCGGCGGAGGTCGTGGTGTAGGCATAGGAACCACCCGTGCGGTGGTGATTGGATCGGTGTCGGTGTTGATTTTGGACTACTTTTTGGCTCAGATTCTGCTCGAAGTCCTGCCCCAGGAGTAGGCGTGAACCACCGGCATGAGCAACCTTGCTGACAGCGGCCAGAGCGACCGAGCAACAGGTGTTTCGGCGCAATCGGTCGAGTCTCCGAAACCCGTGGATTCGCCCCCTGCTGATCGGACGCCGTCCGATCCCGGGGACACCTCGAGCGACGAAAAATCGCTGACCGCGCGGCATCCCCGATGGCACATCCGGGTACGCGGACTGACCAAGAGCTTTGGCCAGAACCGAGTGCTCACCGGTATCGATCTCGATATCGAGCGCAGCAAGGTCAACGTGGTGATCGGAGCGTCGGGGGTTGGCAAATCGGTATTGGTCAAACACTTCATCTCGCTGCTCCGCCCCGATACCGGTGAAGTGTGGGTCGACGGCACGAATGTCTTCGATCTCGACACCAAGGAGCTTTCCGCCTTTCGCCGCAAATTCGGCATGGTTTTTCAGTTCGCTGCGCTCTTCGATTCGCTGACTGTCGAGGACAACTGTGCCTTTCCGCTGCGCGAGCACACCAAGAAGAACAAGGCCGAGATCAAAGAAATCGTGCGCGACCGATTGTCAGCGCTGGGCCTCGACGGGACTCAGGACAAATATCCCGGCGAACTGTCCGGCGGTATGCGCAAGCGAGTCGGCCTGGCCCGAGCGCTGGTCCTCGAGCCCGAGATCCTCATCTACGACGAACCCACGACCGGCCTGGACCCCCTGGCGACCAAAAATGTCGACGACATGATCTTGTCCACGAGCGAACGGTTTCACGTCACCTCGGTAGTGATCTCCCACGACATGGCCTCGGTATTCCGCATTGCCGACCGTATTTCCATGTTACACGACACGCGGCTGTTGATTTCCGGTACGGTCGACATGGTGCGCGAAAGCGGCATCGATTACGTGCACCGGTTTATCACGACCTCGGGTGTGACCGGCGCTTTTTCGCAGAGGAAGCAAACGTGAACTGGCTGTCTCACGGTGTCAAAGTCGGTCTCTTGGCCATGCTCCTGGTAGGTGGCGGGTATGTGGTGTGGAGCGGTATCGGTACCACGGCGAGCGGCTCGAAAAACTACACACTCTCGGCCAAATTCCGCGACGCATCGGGGTTGCCGGTGGGCTCGGCGGTCATGATCGCCGGACTGCCGGTCGGCGAGATCTCGGTCCTGGCGATCGACGGCCGCTACGCCAAGCTGACCTTTCTGGTCCGCGATGACGTCGTGGTCTGGTCCAATGCCGTGGTACTCAAAAAATCGTCGTCGCTCCTGGGCGCCTATTATCTCGAGATCGATCCCGGCATGCCCCAGTCGATCAATTCTGGCGGACAACAGGTTCAGAACACCCGTCTCGAGGATGGAGATACCATCGAGCGGGTGGTCGAAGCGACCTCGCCGGATGAGCTGATGCGGCGCATCGAGGAGACCATGCCCAACGTGGACAATGTGCTTTTGTCTGTCCGCGATCTGGCCGACGATCTCCGCCGCATTGTCAACGGACCTCTGCAATCGATCATGGACCGGGTCGACGATCTGGTTCAGAGTGAGGCCGAGACTGTGTCGAGAATTCTAGCCCGGGCCGATCGCAGCCTGGAGCGAATCGAGCTCATCACGGCCGATGTCCGCAAGGTCACCAGGGGATCGGACGAGAAGGTCGACAAGATCCTCGACAACATCGAAAAAGCCTCGCAAGAGGCCCGCGAGCTCATCGCCAGTGTGCAGAAAGAGGTCGAGGATACCGGCACCAAGGTGCGCGAAAAACTCGATCTGGTCGATGAAGTGCTGGTCTCCTCGTCGTCCATTGCCAAGAAGATCGATGAGAATGAAGGGACCCTGGGCCGTCTGGTCAACGATCCGACCATCGCCGACAACGTCGAAGAAATCACTGAAGACGCCAAAGATTTTCTGGGCGGTCTCTTCGGCCTGCAGACCTATGTTGGGCTGCGCACCGAGTTCAATGTATTTTCGCGATTGTCGCGCAGTTACGTCACGGTGGAGCTGGCCACCCGGCCGGACAAGTTCTACTATATCGAGTTCGAGCGCGGGCCGCGGGGTGGCTATCCAGAAGTCACCCTCGAGTACGATCCCACTGTGGACCGAACCCAGTACGTCCGCAAAGTGCTCATCGAGGATAAGCTCCGCTTCACATTTCAGATCGCCAAGCGCATCAACTGGGCCACGTTCCGCTTCGGCATCAAAGAATCGACCGGCGGCGTGGGGGTGGACATCGAGACCACGTGGCTGGGCCGGACCCTGCGTGTCAACACCGACGTATTCGACATGTCATTCGACCAGTTGCCGCGCCTCAAAGTGTCTGCGGCCTACGAGGTATTCAAGAACCTCTATGTTCTCGGTGGAATTGACGAGGCGCTCAACGATCCCGAGACATTGGTCATCGACACCGGCGAGTTCGACGAGCCGGTCCAGTTCGAAGAGTTCCGTTATGGGCGCGATTACTTCCTGGGCGCCATGCTTCGCTTCAACGATCGCGACCTCGCCGCTCTGTTGACTGTCGGGGGCTCGACCGTCACCAAGGCTGCGGAATGATGCAATCTCATCTCGCCTGTATCACACGGCCCGGGTGAATCTCTCGAATTGCCAGTCGGATTTGTCGCCCGGCCATCTTGCCATTACATTCAATGGCATGAGGAATTCTCATCGGCCTTTGATCAAACCGTCCGGATTGGCCGGCTATTCGATCGGCGCGATCGCTCTCATGGCCCTTGCCAGCGGCGCGTGTAGCAAGAGCGAGAGCAAGAAGGGACTTCCGCCGGCCAGCGATTGGCAGGCTCCGGTCGGTGCGTCGCCGGGTAACGACCCGAACAATCCCCACGCCGGCATGAACAACCCCCATGCCGGCATGAACAATCCCCATGCCGGCATGAACAATCCCCATGCCGGCATGAACGATCCCCACGCCGGCATGAATATGTCTGGCAACCCGCACGCCGGTATGGGGATGGCCGGTGATCCGCACGCCGGCATGGCGATGCCGGGCTCGAGCGGCCAGGCGGCAGGTGGCGTGGACGTGACCACCCTGGGGCTCGAGGCACCCGACCCCAATCGGACCATCGATCCCAACAAGTCCCTGTCTGGCACGATCAAGCCAAACAGTGACACTCGCGATCGCATCCGCCCGGGCACAGTGATCTTTCTCAGTGTCAAGCGGGCCGACAGCAAGACTGGCCAGCCGATCGGTTCACCGCTGGCCGTCAAGCGGCTGGTGTTGTCCAGCTGGCCGCTGTGGTTTCAGGTCACCGAAGAGAACGCCATGATCCGCGGCACGGATTTTTCGGGCGATGTCGTGATCGTCGCATGGACAGATCAAGACCACGACGCCATCACCAAACAGCACGGTGATGTGAAAGGCCAGGTGAGGGCCAAAATTCCGCAAAAAGACCTGGCGTTGGTCCTCGATACGGTCATTCAGTAAGTCCGTGCAGGTGGCTGCGGTCGTTGACCTGGTCGAGGATCCAGTACCCGCCTGGAGCCGGATACGGACCGGGGTGGTATTCTTGGGGATGGTATGTGAACCGAGAGATCGAGGCATTGGCCACGATGAAAAAGACCTTGAGCCCCTGGGCCGGACTGCCCAGTCCACAGATATGGGCAAATGCGTGAAAGATCGCCAGCCCGTGTGACACCACCACGACACGGCCTCCCGGATGCTGGGCGGGGATTGCGTCGATGCCCGACGATACCCGGTCGAACACCTGATCGAGCGACTCGCCACCGGGCGGGCGGGCGTTGGTGTCACGCGTTTGCAGCTGGGCCCAATGCTCGGGAAAAAGCTCGGCAGCCCGGTCGAACGACAGGCCATCCATCTGGCCCAGAGTGCGTTCGCGCAGGCGCGCATCGAGCGCGATGTCGGTACCGGTCACGCGGCCGATCACTTCGGCGGTCTGGTGTGCCCGGCGCAGATCGCTGGACACGATCGCGGTGGGCTGAAACTCATCAGCCAGCCTTTTGGCCGCGGCTTCGGCCTGGCGCATCCCCTCATCGGTCAGCGCGCAATCAGTATGGCCGCCGATCATGCCATCCACGTTGTTTTCGGCCTGGCCGTGTCTGACCAGGGCGATCGCCGTGGCATCGCCGGATCCGCTCCTTCCGCTTCTGTGGCTATGTCGCACGACAGCACTCCCCAGGGCTCATCGCCTCATGGTATAGATCGCCCGCTATGCCTGACTACTCCAAGCTGCACGAACTCGTCAGTCACCGAGTCACCATCGAGTATGACACCGGGGCGCGTATCATCGGGTATCTGGCCGCTTGTCTGCCAGGTTCGGGCCAGGTTCAGTTCGCCAAGCTCACCAGCGTCGAGCTCATTGGCGCAGATGGCCAGGTCGCGGACGAACTCGACGAACTCACCATATGCCCCAACGTGCTGACCGGGTTTCATCTCGACGAGGGCCCGCGCGGCCGCGATCTCTGACTCACACTTGTGGTACCTCACGTCGCAGTGCCGCGCACTCCGCCGAATTCGGCGACCAGTGCGTCGTCGTAATGGTCTGCATAGTGCTTGACCCGAGTGATCAGGTCGAGCACCTCGCCTCGGTCGAGATCCATCGTACTACGCTCCGAGACCAGGAGGACCCGCGAACCGCGCAGAGCAAATGCAGCGCCGTAGATTTCATTGGCATTGATCGTCAAGAGACGGCGAAACAGCTTGCTCTGGTCGACCATCGGATTGACCGTCATGACCACCGAGACGACCCGCAATCGCACATCGTCCTGCCGCGCCACCAGAGAGATGCGGACCATGGCCGAGCCCTTGACCACCCGCCATGAGCGTATTCCCTCGGACGGCGGCTGTTCGCGACAGTCGTTGACAAAATGACCGAGCTCGATGAGCACGTCCTCGACCATGGCAATCGTCGACTCGATATTGGCTTCACGACTGTTTTCGAACAGCTGGAGACTTTCACTCACATGCGATCTCCGGTGCAGGGAGCACTCGAACAATCCAGACAGCGCTCCATCTGGAACAAAGCATCGGTCGGTAACCGTCGACCTCCTGATATCATTACCGGACCAGCCTATCGCCGTAAAGACCTCTGATGAAACCCCGAGCCGCCATTGCCAGCACTGTGGTTGCACTGAGCGTGATTTCGCTTACGGGCGCAGCCTACTGGCACGCCCGCGAGCACAGTCGCACGACCGGCATTGCCACTGCGCAGGACGCCGGCATGCACAGTGGCGGGGGGCCGGAAGCGCGACCTCGGATCGGCGGTCAATCGCGCGAAAACCTCGGCGTGGGGCCGTATGGGCTTCGCGGAGCGGTGTTCGACGCGGCGGGCAATCCGGTGCAGAGAGCAGAGATCACGGCGGAGTTCGAGCTGGGTCCGGGGGTCGAGGGCCTGGCTTCAGCGGGCCGAGCCCATCGCGCGCCCGGCCCGGATGCCGGATCGGGCGGGGACACCGGCTTTGTGACCACTGCGACGATATCGGCCACATCGGGTCAAGACGGCACATTCGAGCTTGTCGGGCTGGATGCTGGCAGGTATCGCTTGCGGGTCGAGGGTGCGGGTCTATTCACGTCCGAGGTGCGTTTTTTCGACGTCCCGGCAGACGGCATTCGACTGATCGTGGCCCGAAAAGTGAGTGTGCGCGGCAACGTCGTCACCGAATCGGGTGCACCGGCCGCGGGCATTGCGGTGACGATCAGCGGAGAAAGCCTCGCCATGCCGCTCTCGGTAGCCAGCGATGAGCTCGGCCGATTCGAGTTCGATGGGTTGCAGGAGGGGATGTTTCGGGTCTGGGCAGCAGCCGGGGCTCGTGCGGCCAGGGCCGTGCGAGTATCGCGACTCGGTTCGGGTCCATTTGGCGCGATCAGGTTGGCGCTCGAGCCAGCGGCGGTTGTGACCGGCAGGGTTGTCGAGCGCAAGACCGGACGTGGAATTGCCGCGGCGATCGCGCTCAGCGCCACGACCACTGACGAGCCGACGCGGCATGGTCAGAGCGGCAGCGACGGCGAATTTCGCATTGCGGGAGTGCTCGATGGTCGGTGGAGCCTCGAGGCATTTGCGCCTGGCTACATCTCTGTCGAGGCCATCGAATTTGCAGCGGGCGGGCCGTTCATTCCACGGATCGCGCTGTCCCGCGGTGGTATCATCAGCGGTCGGGTGGTGGATTCTAGCGGCGTGCCGGTTGCTGGTGCCATCGTCTCGGCGCGCGGCACGGACAGCCAGGGCCATGGACGGATCGTCAGCCAGGCCAGTCTTGCCCGCGACATGCAGCGCGCACAGGGCGGTACCGAGCACATCCCGCCCCCGCAGGCGGTGCTGCCCTTGGCCGCCGGGCATCCGGCTGCTCCGCTCGCCGAGAGCTCCGCTGCGCATCCTTCGCCGGAACCTCCGGCCGGGCTGGCGCCATCACAGCGCTTCCTTCCGCGCGGCGAGCTGGGCGTGCTTTTGGGGCCGATTCCCTATCCTCCGCCGACTGGCGCAGCTGCGCTGCGTATTGCGCAATCGCTCGAGCAGGCCGCCGTGGCATCGAGTGGCTCGCCGATCGGACCCGCCGAAAGCGATCCGATCCCGATTCAGCCCGACCTGGCACCCGTATTTATTACCGATGACGACGGCCGCTTTCGCGTGCCCGGACTTCGATCCGGCCGCTACCGCATCCTGGTCACCCACGTAGAGTACGCCGATGCCTGGAGTCAAAGGCTTGCCATTCGACCGGACCAGACCATCGACAATGTGACTGTCACGGTCTTTCGGGGCATCATTCTGACCGGTCAGGTCACCAACACGCGCGGCGAGGTAGTGGTTGGTGCAGCGGTGATTGCCGACCGAGTTGAACCGGGCCCGGCTGCCAGCAGGCCAGTTTCGAGCCAGGCCCGTGCGGGTGTCGCGGCCGGCGTTTTCGGGCCGATTTCGCCCCATCCAGACGCTGCTAGCAGAATTCAGGCCGTCACCGGGCTCGACGGACGATATCGCCTCGGTCCCATCGCCCATCCGGTCAATTTGCAGGTAACGGCAGTGCGCCACGGCGACATCCACCGCACGGTCAAGCCGGGTAAGCTGCCCGAGCACCTGACCGAGCGCACCGAGAATTTTGTACTTCCGGTTGCCGATGCCGGGCTCGTCGGGCGGATTGTCGACCCGGTCGGCTTTCCGGTTCGCCAGGCGGATGTCCGGATCGTGAGTGGCGGTCGCGGCGTCGAGGGGCGAAAGGGCCGCACTGACGAGCACGGCCGATTTGAAATCGCCGCAATCCCGCCCGGCCGCTACCGGCTGTCGATTCGCCACGCCGATTTTCCCGAGTCGGCGGCCGAGGGCAAGACGGATGAACAGATTCGCGTGACTGTGCAGTTTGGTGGCGGTATTGCGGGCTGGGCCCGCGATGGTCATACCGGCAATCCGATTGCAGGTGCCCGGATCGCGGCCATCGGCCCGGACAAGACCACTGCCGAGACTGCGGCTCGGTCTGACGGCAGTGTCACCCTGGGCCCTTTGCGGCCCGGCAAATGGACGATCACGACCCGTGCCCCCGGTTATGTCACCCGACGCCAAACGGTCGAGGTTGCGGCGGGTCGACAACCGGGCCAGATAACCGTTCGCGACCTCGCCCTGTCGCTGGCCCGCGGCGCCATCGTGGCCGGAGTTGTGCGCAATCAATTTGGCGAGCGGGTTCGAGGCGCAGTGGTCAGAATCGGCGCTCTCACCACCAAGACCGACGAGAACGGCCGTTTTCGCCTGCGCGACGTCGCCACCGGCACAATGGTGATCGAAGCCGAACGGACCGGCCAGCGCGGCAGCTTGACCGTCGAACTCAACCCGGGCGACGAGATGGTATCCCTCGACATCGCCCTGCAGCCGCATCCCGACCCCGAAGAACAGGACAGCAGCGAGTGACCATTTGAGATTGGACCACGTGCGTGGGGCCGGTCCACTATGATAGAGAGCGCAGCGTGCAGTAACAGAAACACCACGGTTGTGGATCAATCGCGGGCAGAAGGTCGGATCGCCCTGGATTGACCGCTGCCAACTCCGTATGATGCACCTTCCATGAGGTCAGGAGGGTGCATATCGCGGGCCGCACGAGCCCTGGTCATCGGTTTTTTTTGCCTCGGGCCGGGCCTGGCCCTGTCCCCGGCGGCGATCGAGCAGGCCCGGGCCGGGGACGACATCGGCCGCCTGCGGGCCAAGCTGCTCGAGTACCAGCAGAAGAGCAAATTCTACCCCGCCCTGCGCGTGGCCAAAAAACTTCTCTCCCATCACGAGAAACACAAGGGCAAGGACCACGACGACACGCTTCGCGCCCTGCAAGATGTCGGGCGTCTGTACTGGACCATCGGCGACTATGTCCAGGCCATCGGGCTCACCGAGGAGGCGGTTCGACGACTCGAGGCCAAAAAGGGCCCACATCACATGGAAACGCTGTTTGCCCGCGACATGCTGGCCGCGGTGTACTGGGCCAAGCAGGATTTTGCCCGAGCCGACGCAGTGTACCAGAACGTGCTGGTCGGCTATGAGAAGGCCTGGGGCAAAGACAGCAATATGCACAATACGGCACGCCAGCGCTACGCCGCATTCCTGCAGGCCAGCCACCGATATTCGGCCGCCGAGGCGCTCTTTCTCGACGTGCAGCGAAAACTGTCGCAAAAGAAGGGCAAAAACGACTCCCACAGCGACTCGTTGATCGCCGGTATCTGGATGCAACTGGCCCATCTCTACGGCACCCAGGGCAATATCGAAAAAGCCGTAGAGGCGGTCGAGCGCGCCCTGGCCGGTTACCGGGCGAGCATGGGCGAGAGGGGAATGAGCCAGATATCATCGACAGTATTGTGGGCGGCGCAGATGTATCAGCAATGGGGCCAGGACGAGCGCGCCAGCCAGTTGCTCGACCAGATCGAGGACAATCTGCGCGCCGTTTTGGCCAGCAAGGAGCGCGGCGGCTCCCATTTCGAGTTGCGCGGGGCCATGCAAGATCTGGCCAATCTGTATTCCCGGCGCAAACAGTGGCGCAAAGCCCAAGTGCTCTACCAGCGTTTGCTGGCCATGGACGAAAAGAAATGGGGCAAGGGCAGCGTGGGCGCGTCGGCGTTTGCCTATCAGCTGTCCGAGGTCCTGCGCGAGCAAAAGCGCTACAAGAAAGCGATCGAGGTGCTGTCGCGCTTCTACCAATCCGACGACAAGGACGGCAGCGGCTGGGCCACCATCTCGCCCGGCGTGCAGCTCACCCAAGTGTACCGCGAGATGGGCGACTATCGAGCGGCCTACCGGCAGTCCAGACGAGTCCTCGCCCAATCGCGCACGTTGATGGGCGAGGGCCACCCGACCATCCGCTTTTTCCGCGAGCACATGGGCATCCTCGACATGATTCAGGGCAAGGGCAAGCGGGCACTGGGCGAATTGCGGCGCGCGTACCGGACCGAGGCACAGCACATCGCCCGCATCCTGACCTCGGGCACCGAGAGCGACAACCGGATCTATCTGTCCCAGCGCGCCTACCAGATGCACGTGGCGATCGCACTGCACGCCAGGTATTTGCCGCGCAGCGTGCAAGCCGCCAAACTGGCCTTGACCACGGTACTGGTCCGCAAGGGACGCCTGCTCGACGCGGCGGCGAGCAGCGTCGCCACGCTGCGCAGCAAGTTGAGCAAAAAAGACCGCCAGCTGCTCGACCGACTGGCCGCCACCAGGGCCCAGGTCGCCAAGCTGGTTCTGGCCGGGCCCAGCGCCACCGAGAGCGGCGACTACGCCAAAGAGCTGGCTCGCCTCGACAACCAGACCCGCGCCCTGGAGCGCCAAGTGCGCAGGCGAAGCTCGCTGTTTCGCGCCCGATTCCAGCCCATCAAACTGGCCCGCGTGCAAAAAAGCATTCCGGCCGACGCAGCACTGGTCGAGATCGTGGCCTACTATCCGTTCAAACCCCAGGCCCGGTACTACCTCGACCTCGAAGGCATGCGCTACGGCGCTTATGTACTGTCGAGAAGCGGCTCTCCCCGCTGGTTCGACCTGGGGCCAAAAAAACCCATTGACCGGGCTGTGGCCGAACTGCGCAAACAGCTGGCCTGGCCCGACAGCGACGATGTCGAAACCTGGGCGGGCGAGCTTTACACCGCGGTGATCAAGCCATTGCAGCCGGCCTTGACCTCGGCCAAACACATCCTGGTCGCACCCGACGACGCACTCAATCTGGTCCCCTTTGCCGCCCTGGTCGACGATACTGGCCGCCATCTGATCCGGCGCTACCGATTTACCTACCTGACCTCGGGCCGCGATCTCTTGCGCCAGCAGATCAACGCCGAACCCAAACAGGGCACGGTGATCATCGCCGATCCGCAATTCGATGCCCCGATCCCGGCCGGGTCGGGTCGCGATGGCGGCAAGGTCCCCGACCGTGACAAAGGCAAGGACAACGACAGCGACAAAATCGCAATCGCCAGCCACGTACCCGGCGCGGATCGCGCGCGCGGCCGGCGGTCCCGCGATCTGCGGTCTAGCCGCTGGAAGCGCCTTCCCGGCACTGCTCGAGAAGCGCGAGCGATTGTCGCGCAGTTTGCCGGAGCGCTGCTATTGGCTGGCGACAGGGCCACTGAAGAGGCGCTCAAGAACGTGCGCGCGCCGCGTATCTTGCACCTGGCCACACACGGCTTTTTTCTGGCTCCCGAGCCGGAGCACCAAGACCAAAAATCCGTATCGCACGCCGGGCCGAACGCGTCGATCGCCGCGTTTGGCGGCAAGGCGCCTGGCTCGGGCACGGAAAATCCCCTGTTGCGCTCGGGACTGGTCCTGGCCGGGGCCAATCACCTGGCCAGCGGCAGCGAGGACGGGATACTCACCGCCCTCGAGGCGTCCGGGCTCGATCTATGGGGCACGCAACTGGTGGTGTTGTCGGCGTGCGAAACCGGCGTGGGAACCGCGAGCCAGGGCGACGGCGTGTACGGCTTGCGCCGCGCCCTCACCATTGCCGGTGCGGAGAGTTTGGTGATGAGTCTGTGGCAAGTGGACGACCAGGCCACTCGCGATCTCATGACCAGCTACTACCGGCGGCTCGTGGCCGGTCGGGGACGCACCGAAGCACTTCGCCTGGCCCAGCTCAGAATGCTCGAAACCAGCGAGTATGGTCATCCCTACTACTGGGCCGGATTCATACCGGCCGGGGCGTGGTCCCCCCTGGCCAGATGACCCCTGCAGCATCGATTGCACAACGAAAGGTGTCTACAGTGTTTGCAACTCGTCTGACCGTGATGTTGATCGTGGCCGTGGTGGTATGCGCCGCACCGGATCTGATCCCGGGCGGATCCTGGCCGGTTTTGCTCTTCGATGTGCCCGGCGCCGAGGCCAACCCGGCAGAGCGCCGCCGGGTCGGACGCAAAAAACCCAAAAAGTCGCGCAAAGAGCGCGCCATCGAGCGCCATTTATACACCGCGCAGTACTTTTTGCTGCGCGAAAACGACCCTAAAGCGGCGGCCGGCGAATATCGCAAGGTGCTCAAGCTCGACCGCGGCCACGTCGAGGCCAGCCTGGCTCTCGCCGGTATTCAGGTCCGCCGTAACCAGGCCAAAAAAGCCATTGTACTTCTCAAAAAACTGGCCAAAAAACGCCCGGGCGAGGGCCGGATCTGGCACGCGCTCGGGCGCGCGTCGACCGCGCTGGGCGACCACCGAACAGCTCTTGCCAGCTACAAGAAGGCCCTGCGCAGCGACCGCTTCGACGTCGAGGCGCATTGGCTGATCTTCGACCAGCTG
>JAKSDA010000471.1 GCA_022360315.1 Pseudomonadota bacterium | reverse complement strand
GCGTCGCCAGAGCGCCGATCCATCACCGCCAGCGGGCTTGCTCGTCGGTCAAATACAGCCAGTATTCTCCACTCCTCGCGCACCCACTGGCGGCGCGCCTCGTCGCTCTGGCTCGGTCCGAGGTTTTTGGACCGGCTCTAAGGTTGAGTAGGCTCTATCGTACCACCGAGGACTGTGACCCGATCTAGCCGCATTAAGATCCTCTTTTTGGGCGTAAGCCCCACCGATTGCGTCCATCTCCGTGTAGACGCAGAGGTTCGTCGCATCAAAGAGCGGCTTCGTCGAGGAAGCCACCGCGATCGTTTCGAGCTCATCTATGAGCCGGCCGTGCGCACTTCCGATCTGTCGCTCCACTTGGCGGAGCATGCTCCACATATTGTGCACATCAGCAGCCATGGGGCTAGTTCTGATTCAGGTGAGCTCGTTTTCGAAGACTCGACCGGCAATGCCAAGCCTGTCCCTGTGGCGGCCCTGGCGAAGCTGTTCTCTACGTTGCAAGGTCGAATCCGCTGTGTTGTGCTGAGCGCATGCCACAGTGAGCAGCAGGCCACGGCGCTCATCAAGCACATTGACTGTGTGATTGGCGTTTCGTCACAGATAAACGATCATACCGCGGCAATCTTTGCAGAACGTTTTTACGGGACACTCTCATGCGGGAAGAGCATACAGACAGCATTTACGGTCGCGCGCAATGATTTACAGGTCGACTGTTTACAGGGTGGGCGAAACATTGTCCTGCTAACACGTCATGGAATCCAGCCAGCTGATGTACACTTCTTGACGACTCAGGTGCGTTGTTGGCGACTGACCATCTTGCTGGGTGCCGCAGGGATCACGCTACTGATGATATGTGCCGCATACGCCTGGCTATATGAACCGCCTCCATCAATCATCATGCAGCAGGACACAGGACTTGCTGGGTCGCAGCCTTCTGGCCCGCGGAAGAAAGTGACTCATTCTGGCCCCATCTTCGGCGCAGACGCAGGTCACCAAACAGATGTATCAACAGCACCGATTGACGGCACTGCGAATGAGGTATGGCAACCGCATCTGCAGATCCGGGGAGATATCCGACCAGACGCGCATCCGCGCAACGGTCAGGCACGCTCAAAGACGTTCCGTGCCTCCCCGCACTCGAGCTCTATTGCACGGAGGTCAACCGCTTCCAGCAGTTCCTCGACGATACCGGACCACAGCCCGCCGGATGATGTTCTGATGGAAGTTTCTGCTAAAAGTGACGCGATGCAGTCGGCTGCCGCCAACACACTCACGGGGTTTCCATCGACCGCAACGAGACCAGCACTCGTTTTCCTACAGGGCGGCGTGTTCGCAATGGGGGCCTCCAAGGGGGAGCAAAGCTCCGACATAGATGAGCATCCTCGCCACCAAGTGGAGGTGAGCTCCTTCTATCTATGCCAAACCGAAATTACTCAGGGACATTGGGCAGCCGTGATGGGCAATAATCCGAGCGAATGCCGGTACGGCTGCCGCGGCGCTCTGCCTGTCCAGAATGTGAGCTGGAGCGATACCCTGAAGTACCTTAACCGCTTGTCCACTGGTGAGGGTCTTTCGCCATGTTACCTGGTACGTGGCGAAACCGTAACATGGGATCGAGCGTGCGATGGATATCGCCTCCCAACGGAAGCGGAATGGGAGTACGCCGCACGTGCGGAAACGACGACATCTTATGCCTTTGGCGACAACCCGCAGGCTCTGAACTTCAGTGGGTGGTATGACGGCAATTCCAGTTGGACAGTGCACCCCGTAGCCGCCAAGCGATCGAATGCATGGCAGCTCTACGATATGCATGGCAACGTATGGGAGTTTGTGTGGGATTCGTATGGTGACTATTCCAGCGGTATGCAGTTGAATCCTACCGGTCCAGAGATTGGAACGAACACAAGAGTCAAGCGTGGAGGCTCCTTTGGCGATGCCGCCGATCTCCTTCGATCGGCGTCACGCATGCCAGCCCCCGTGGAAATGAAATCGCAATACGACGGGTTTCGCTGCGCCCGCACCCCCGGGAGGAGGTAAATTTGACTACAAATCGAGCTCTTTATCTAGCGGGAGGGGCATCTGCCTTGGCAGTCTGCATCCTCTCAGGATGCGCTCTGTTCGTGGAAGAGAAGGAAGATGTGGAAGACGTAGACTGCGCCGACCCTGGCGAGCAGAGCTGTTATGGCAAGTGCTGTGGCCATGGGTTCCATTGTAGTGATTTCTTCGAAGGATGCTTACGGGGCTGCATGACCAACGAAAATTGTAAGGAGGGATATGTTTGCGATTCTCGTGACTGTGTCCCCGCCTCCGACATCCCCGATCATTGCGACAACGAAATGTGCGACGGAGTGTGCTGTGAGTTTGGTTCTTACTGTGACGAACGGTCATGTAAAGTCGGCTGCTCAACGCATTCCAATTGCCCCATCACATACTATTGCGATGACAGTCTGTTGCAGTGCATGGATACCTCGGTCGCGTGTGGTGGTTGGGGCTATTCACTATGCGAGAATTTGCAGACAAGACGAGCGAACTGTTGCGGCCCCGGATCTTATTGTCCCGGCAGTATGGGTATTTGCGAGGTCGGATGTTCGAGTGCTCTGGACTGCAAACGCAGCCAGGCTTGCGTCAATATGGTTTGTATGTGAGCGCGTCGACGAATCTTTTGGAGGAACTATACAGGATGCATATCCGAACTCTCATCCTAATTGATGCGTGTCTATTGCTCACTGTATTGCCGTGTTGCGCTGGACCGAAAAACTTGATCAAGGATGGGCTGCCCGCTGTCGAACTGCGCGGGTACATCGTGGCTTCAGCACCGGCTGCCGATCCCAGACACTTCCTCGGCCGGCAATATGATGCGGCAACAGGGACGCTCGGAGGTGTGCCTTGTCCGATGTCCAATATCAACGAGACGGCGAGCAGCCAGCGACTTGCGACCAATCTGTCGAAACGTGAACTAGTCGATTTTGTGCAGCAGCACGGGACGCTGCTGGGTTTTGCACTCGACGCTTCCAAATTGGAGGGCGTGCGCATTGAGCTGAAGACAACGAAGAAGGCAATGGTCATGCTTTGGGGAAGGTGCCGAATCTCGATAGTGCACGATGCGATAGCCGGTTATCTCTACGTTGAATATAGCTTCAAAGACAACGTCGATGTGCGCGCAGAGGCTCGACAGCTCGAGAGCAGCCGGCCAGACGCGACGTACCACTACGATGAACAGCGAAATGTTGTCTCGCAGACCCTGCGATCCGATGAGTACGTCGCGTTTCGCGTGCAGCATCCAGGTTCATCGGTGGCTTGGGGAATACCGTTACTGATTGGCGGGGGGGTGGTGTTTGCCGCAGGTGGAGTTCTAGACATAAACCTGTCTATAGATGGGATGGATAACAGCAAGGAATGGATTCCGATAGCTATGTATGCTACCAGCGCAGCTCTTGGGCTTCTCGGATACTGGATCCAGACGCGATAATTACATCAAATGGGCGGTCAATGTGCACGGACGCAAACCGAACCGAGATCAATGAGGCGAGCCGGGAATACTATCATGCTCGCTGGCATCACAGGTGCCATGATCGCTGTCTGAATAGGCTTGACCGGTGCCGTTGGCTCCATCCTCGCTGTTTTCTGTCGCCTCTTCGCAATCGGTCGGGCAGTTTGTGGCATTTTCAGCCGATTCGGCACTGCACATTCCGTCGCCGCAGGATTGATATATGCGCTGCACAGGGCCTGGTCGAGTTTCGCGGGTGCCGTCGCCGAGCAGGCCGTAGCGGCGTTGAAATCCCCAGCACCAGGTCGTTCCATCGCTTTTTTCGGCGCAGGCAGCACGCCGGCCAGCAGTCAAATTGATGACATCGCCGAGCCGGGTCACCGGCGCAGGGTCGGAATGAATACCGCTTTGCGCCCCAATGCCGAGCTGGCCATGCACATTCGATCCCCAGCACTGCGCTGTTCCATCGTCGAGAGCAACGCAGGTGTGATGGTTTCCGCACGACAGAGTGACCGGGCGAGCAGGCTCGGAGGAAAGCAACTCAACACGGACTGGAACCAGAGAGCGGCGGTTTTCGCCGTGCTCTCCGTTGCCCAGTTCACCATGGGCGCCGTGCCCCCAGCACCATACTGTACCGTCGGCCCGCACGGCACAGGCGTGTCGATTGGCGACGCAAAAATCCACCACTTGCTCATGGTCGCGTTTCGGGTCTTTGACTGTGGGGTCAGGGTCCTCGACTGTGCGCTGCAGAGCTTCGACAAGTTTGGGTCGGTATATGTCGTGGCGTAGTCCATCTCCGGTGGCCAGGCCGTGCCCCCAACACCAGAGTTGTCCGTTTTCGGTCAGCGCACAGGTTGTCTTGCCGCTTTGCACTTTGATGACGTTGGACAGATCATTGATCGATGCCGGTTCGAGCTGGTGCGGTGATGGGTGTCCGATTCCGAGCTGGCCATGCTGATTGGCGCCCCAACACATGAGCGAGCCATCCGTGGTCACTGCACAGGTGGTATTGCCGACCGAGAGCGCAGTGACGTTGTCGCCGATCGCGGTGAGTTTTTCGGGCCCGACAACCCGGCTCTCGGTGGAGTCAACGCCCAGCTCACCATTGTCGTTTTGCCCCCAGCACCAAACCGTGCCGTCGATCCGCCGCGCGCAGGTGTGGTCTGGTCCGGCATCGACGTGAGCGACTGCAGGGCCCAGTTTTTCCACAGCAACCGGAGCCAGAGACCGGTTGCGCTCGGTTTCCCGACCGAGCTGGCCGGATCGGTTGTCACCCCAGCACCACAGAGAGTTGTCGGGCTGAACCTGACAAGCGTGTCGCTTGCCGAAGGCCGCGCGGGTCGTCCGGCGCAAAAACGTATTGATCACTTCGCGCTGACCCGAACAATCGCGATATCCGTCGCGCCCATACTCCTCGCAACTCGTCACGCAGTGGCCGTGTTCTGTGAAACCACAGACCTCGGATTGGGTGCATACCCGGCCAGAGATACCGCTGCCGTCTACTGTACAAGTGTGAAGGACCGGCTCGTCGGCGAAGAGGTCGCCCCAAAAGGCACCTTCGTGGTGATTGTAGTGCACGCGTTCGACGGGTGTGATGGCGATGGGAATCTCGCTACCAGGTGAGCGGAGCGACAGCGATACGGTTTTTCGCAACGGGTTGGCGCGCGCGCCGAGGCAGGCCGAGACGCGCTTCTGACCGGCCTCGCTCAATGGAGACGTCTCCCATTCTGGAGCCAGACCCAATGCACCGTGCAACGTCCAGGGCGCGTTTTTCTCGTCAAAGACAGTGACGCTGGAGCTATCTTTGAGCGCGCACTCGACCATGTAGCGCAATACCAGCTTAAAATTGTCGACGTTGACCGGTGTGTGACTGACACGGTCGCCATTTTTTCTGCCCAACTCGAGTACGCATACGCCCATCTTGCCGGCCTTCCTCAGGTTGGGGACCCAGTCCCGCCATTGCGGGTCGATGGCCTTTTCTCCGCGAATTCGCATTATCTGGCCACCGAAGTCCGTGATCTCGGCATAAGCCTGGTTTTCGTCAGCATCATTTTTTTTGGGCAGAGCACACCCGATCAGATAGCGAAAGGACTTCTCGACCGCCTCTCGGATCGATCCGTCGGCCGGTTTCTGGCCGAATAGGGTGATCTTGCGCAGATCGATCCCATCCAGTCTTATACCACCCAACCTCATTCCATTGAGCTGGATGCCGTTGAGCTGGATGCCGTTGAGCTGGATGCCGTTGAGCTGGATGCCGTTG
>JAKSDA010000621.1 GCA_022360315.1 Pseudomonadota bacterium | reverse complement strand
TGCCACTGCGCTCTATCTGCTCGAGCACTTGCCGTGCATAGTCTTTTGTCCAGCGATTCTTCTGTTTTTTGCTCATTCGGACCAGCGTGCATGCCCATATTGTCGGCCCGCCATCCTTGGTTCATCGGGCGCTTACTCCCGATGACACGATTCCGCCCAAATTGGCTGGGTAGAAGAGCGAAACACGAGTCAGAACTGAACTCTTACCCAGACACCGGTCGTGCCGGGCGCAACCATTGGCGAGATAGCGGTGCGTTGTCGCGCACGCTGCCTATTCGCTCGAGACCTCCACAGTTGCACTAGACCGATAGTAAGTCCCGCCGCCCCCACGCTGTATAGACCATATGCGATCGCGGAGCTATATTTGCGGTTAGAGCGCCAATGAATGAGGCCACCTGCGATAATTCCCGCTCCACCCGTGATAGCAACCGCTCCATCCGTGATAGCAACGGCTGATACCTTCAATGGCGCAAACGCTAGATGTTCGGACTGGAAAGTGAGAGTTACTCTTGCGCGCTCACCAGGATTGAGCACAACTTGCTTGAAAGTAGACGAGAACCCTGCCTTCGTGGCTACAAGCAAGTATGTTCCCTCAGTAAGAACACTAGTGAAAGTTCCTGGCCCTTGGAATAGGACCTTCCCATCGAGCGTGACGCGAGCACCGGGCTCAAAACAGCTCACCTCAAGAACAGCTACCATACCGCTCAGAGACGCCAGGAGTCTACGCGCCTCCGCATACTTCTTTTCCCCAAATGGCTGAGAGCCATGGCGTAGTGCCTGTGACAGGCTCTTATAGGCTAGGGAATGCCGCTTCAACAATAGCTGAACGACGGCCAGATTATACCACATCAAGGGATGAGCCCAATACTCGAGTGCTTGCTGATAAAGTGCTTCAGCAAGACGATAACGACCAGCGTCAAAGTGTGCGTTGGCCTTGAGGAATAATTGCCGGGCGTTGTCTTTGACCTTCTTGGGTACTGCCCTTGAATAGCCTTCGTACGTCAGGGGGGTGAGATCATTCGAAGGGCCGAATTTTCCGATATACAGTTCCAAAACCGACTCGGTTACACCCATCAGTATGTCAACGTGTTGTCCCAACGCGCCATCCTCCACATTTTTCCATGCCGTTTGCAGAAGCCGGTGAGCCTCTACGGGGCCGATGTTCGGACTCTGTCCCAACAGCAAAGCACTGTCCTCTTGCAAACTACCAAGCGACGGCGCTATGCCGGAAATTCTTTTGATAATTGCTGTTTCCCACAGGGCAGCAATATGCCATTCTACTTGCTCTGTCGTCAGAGATGCACCTGCCGGGGGCATTTGAGCGACGATCAGCGACTCGTCCAGAGACTTACGCCATAGGTTCCCGACCTTGTGTAGTGTCTCGACAACTATTGCGCGACATCGATAAGGTGGCTCACAATAGATATACACCGGCCCGCTGAACGAGATACCGGTCTCATAGGCCAAGAGATAAACACCGGTCCGGGAAGTACGAGTATGATCGAGATACGTGCCATTGTTTATCACCGTTAGGTAGACAGGAACGCCATTCGCTGGCCGCTCACCATCATTTATTTCGACCGCTGTGCCGGCGATCGTAATGGTGCCACCCTGTCCCATTGCACTTCCTCCGAATAGGAGTAAGGTCGGAAGCATGCGACATCCTGTTCTCGCTAGCCTGTTCATAGCTAGTTCCCGTCCCGGAATCCTTAATGTGCTGATATTACACGAAAATCCGCCCATTTTGCGCCCTTTCTGTGCAGTGTGATTTGGCCGAGAACAGCAGAATTCAGCATTTGAGGAGAAATTCGGCGAAATTTTG
>JAKSDA010000282.1 GCA_022360315.1 Pseudomonadota bacterium | reverse complement strand
GTCTGATTCTCGAGACCGTACTCGCGAGCTGATATAAGTCGCCATCGCGGTCAGCAACCCGCGCCCAACGTGGCTCCCATATCGTTCTCCGGTCCCGTTTTACGAGGCAAAACGGGCATTTAGGGACGGGAACTAGTCTAACAGTCGGCACACAGGCGTTCGGTTGTGTCTTGAATGGGCTTCTTGTCCTGTTATTGGTCGCCCTTGCCACAGCGTGCTTCGACTCAGCGGAGGTGCAAAGCAATGTTGCCACGTGCGCTGTGCAGAGCTGTACTGGTGGCACCGACAGCGACCTTGACGGAGAATCGTTTCTCTACGATGCATCGCTGACCATTCCCGAGGGAACCATCAGCAATCTGACCATCAGCGAGCGACTCGACGCTGGCCTGGTCTTTGTACAAGACGAAAACTATGCCAACCCGGGCAATGTGCAATGTGACCCGGACGGAGATTTGACATTCACACCCTGTGTACTGGGCACTCCTGCCATCACCACTGACGGCTCGGGTCGCCAGGTCATCACCTGGACACTGGGCAATGTGTCCAATCCACCGGACGCGGACAGTGAAGTGATCGGCTTTCAGGTTCGCGCCGCAGTGGCCAATGTGGCACAGGCGAGAGCAGGCGCGCAACCTCGCGCTCTTTTGACCGCGGACTCGCAGCAAGTGTCCAGCTCGCCGATCACGGTCGTCGAACCGCAATTACAGGCGACCAGCGTGTTATCCGGCTCGAGTCCGGACGGCGGCGATACTGTCACGGTGCAGACCACGATCACTCACCCGGGCGGGAGCAGTGCCGACGCCCATGATCTGCAGCTGAGCTATGATCTCAGCGGCACTCAGCTGATCGGCCAGCCGAGTACATTCACCAGCGATCCCGGGTGCGGCGCGGCTCTGTCACCGACTGTCACCGCCACGTCCATGAGTGTGGGGTTTGGCTCGCTGGCACAGGGGGATACCTGCACCTTCAGCTTTGACGTCAAAGTCGCCGATGCGGTGACCATTCCCTCGACTCTGGCGGCCGGCGGCGAAATGACCTGGACCAGTATTTCGGGCAGTCCGGGATTTTCTCTGCTCGAACGCACCGGTATCGACGGGGACAGCCTCAACGACTATTTTGCCAATCTTACCAGCACTGTCGATACGGTTGCCGGCTCTATCGTCAAAACGCGGGTATCGACCAGTCACACCGAGACCAGCGATCCGCTCATCGCAATGGGCGAAGAAGCCTTTTACGACATCACAGTGACCCTACCCGACGGGCAAAACGACAATGTGGTGGTGGTCGACGATCCGCCGCCAGGGCTGAGGATCACCGACGTTCAGTTTCTCACCGGCTCGTTTGCCGGCTCCATTACACCGCCGGCCGGGCCGACCAGCGGCAACTCCGGCGACGCCTTGACCTGGAACTTTGGCAATGTGACGGCCGATGCCTCGCCGGGACAAACCGATAACTCGTTTGTCATTCGGGTCACTGCTCAGGCCACGTTTGAGGCTGGCATGGAGGGACCACCCACCCCGCAATTCCCGGCCTCTCTCACGGTCAATGGCACCGACTTTGGCACCAGCGCGGTCGATGTCAACTTTGCTCTGCCCGAGGCCAAAGTCTCGCTCACGGTCGACGACAGCACCCCGGAAGAGAATCAATCGGTTTTGCTGACCACCCGACTGGACAACAGTCTGGGCAGCGGGCCGGTATGCGACACCGCGGTAGTGGCGGCGATCCCCGCCGAGCTGGTCATTGACGATCTGGATAGCGACGGTCTGGACAACGACCTCGATGGCAGCACCGACGAGGGCGATGAGGCAACGTTGTTGACATCTCCGACAAGCGCCAGATTTCCGCGCAACGGATGCCTTGCGGCGGGATTGACATTGGGCTTTCCTCTGCGTGCCACGACTGTAGCAGCCATTGCGCCCGATCCCATCACTGCCACAGCCACGCTGGAGACCTATCACACCTTGCCCAGCGGTGCCGGTGGCGAGGCACTGGATCCGGCCAGCGACACTGTGGACAACAACGGCAGCGGTGCAGCCGACGAGTCCGGTGATGACACGTCGGCTCTGACCATCACACCGGCGGCGCCACGCCTGACTGTGGAAAAGACCGGCACCGACGAAAACGGCGCTTCGCTGGAGCCGGGCGAGACCATTACCTTCAACATTGCGGTGCGCAACTCGGGAACCGGCTCGGCCAAGAGCGCGGTCGTCACCGACACCATTTCCACTGTCAATGCAGCGTTCATCAATGGCAGCGAGGTGATCAGTCCGTCCCATCTGTCGGTTTCAGTGTCGGCTGGAGTGCTGACTGCAAATCTGGACGATCTGGACCCGGGCAGCACGGTGATCATCGGCTTTCGCATGCTGGTGGATTCACCTCTACCGGCCGGCGCGACCATCAGCAATCAGGCTCAGCTGGCCACGAGCGATAGCTACGGCGGCCTGGTCAGCGATGATCCGGCCACTGGCACAGCCGACGACCCCACCGTGCTGACAGTGGCATCGACCAATGACGTGGACGGCGACGGCATTGCCAACAGCGACGATGTCAATCCCACCGATGCCAACGCATGCTCGGATGTCGACAGCGATGGCGACGGTCTCAGCGATAGCGAAGAACTGCTTGCCGGCAGCGACCTGGGCGACGCAGATAGCGACGACGATGGGGTCCTGGACGGCAACGAGCCCAACTGGAACCAGGACACCGACCGCGATGGTCTGCCCAATGTGCTCGATGCCGACTCGGATAACGACGGTCTGCACGATGGCACCGAGATGGGCATCACCCAGCCCGGCAGCGATACCGACACCGACCGCGGCTTCTTTGTCCCCGACGCCGATCCGACCAGCCAGACCAGTCCGCTCAATAGAGACAGCGATGGCGGCAGCGTACCCGACGGCGCCGAGGATCCCGATGGCAATGGCGCCATTGGCCTGGATGAGCTCGACCCGACCAATCCACAGGACGATAGCAACCGGCCGGCGGATAGCGATGGTGATGGACTCAGCGACGCACAGGAGCTCGTGGCCGGAACCGATACCGGTGGATACCGATAAGGACGGCACGCCGGATTTCCGCGACGACGACGCCGACGGTGACGGCATCAGCGACGCGATCGAGGCCGGCGATGCAGACAGTGACACCAGCCCTGTCGATACCGACCTGGATGGAATACCCGACTATATCGACGTGGATTCAGACGGCGATTCCAGACCAGATTCCGAAGAGGCCGGTCTCGGTATTGCTGGCGGACTGGCCGACAGCGACAGCGACGGTATCCCCGACTTCCTCGATACCGATAGCGACGGCGACGGAATTCTCGACATCAGCGATACCTGCCGGGTGATCAGCAATCCCGAGCAGAGCGACAGCGACGGCGATGGCGCGGGCAACGCGTGCGCCAGCGACGCCGACGGCGACGGCATCGACGACATGTACAGCTTTGCCGGCAGCGGCTGCTCGGCCACCGGTTCTGCACCGAGTCAATCGGGCCTGCTGCTCCTCCTCGCAGTGTGCCTGCTCGGCCTGGCCGGCCGAAGACGGCCACCGCTCGCCCGGTGCGCACAGCGTTCCACCACCACTCGGCTGGTCTGCGCCCTGGCCATCGCTGCGGCTCTTTTGCCCGGCCTGGCTTCGGCGCAATCCCTGGACGATAGCTTTCCGGTCGAGCGCTTTCGCCTGTCCATGGATCGGGACGGTATTCTCGAATCGGAATGGGCCGCCGTGCCCGGCCATCTCAGCTGGGACGGGACCCTGTGGATCGTCGGCTCCAACGACCCTCTGGTTGCGTACCGAGTCATGGACAGCGGCCGCGAACGGCTGGGCGCGGTGGTCAGTCATCGCCTGTCGGGAACTGTATCCGGTTCTCTGGCCCTGTGGAATCGGATGCAAATCGCTGCCGAGCTGTCGTTTGTGCTCTCTCAGAGGCAGGAACGCCTGGCCGATTTCATGGCCGGTCAGCTCAGCGATACCGGCCTCATCGACGTGCGCCTGCTCGGCAAAGTTCAATTGCTGCGCGCAAGCCAATACGGTGTTGACCTGGCAGTGATTCCCTCCTTGACCCTGCCCACTGCCGGCAGCGCCCATTATCTGGGCGACTCGGGCATCCAGTTTGCCCCGGAAGTGGCGATTTCGCGCCGACTGGGCTCGTGGCGGGTCGCCGGCAACCTCGCCTATCGCGCGCGTCAGCGCTCACAACTGGGCGACCTGGCCGTCGACGATGAGGTTTTTACCCATCTTGCCGGCGCCTATCTCTTCGACAACTGGCTGGGCGGTGACCTGCCAGTAGAGCTGAGTGCGGGGATTTCTGCCGCACTTGCTGCAGCCGAGCCTCTGTCCCATAGCAATCAGAGTCACCTGGAGCTTCTCGGCGGTGCCACTGCCGATATTCCCGGCCCGCTCCTGGTCACACTGGGCGCCGGCCTGGGCATCATCGAGGGTTTTGGTACCCCGGACTGGCGCGTTGTTGTGGCCGTGCGGCTGTCTCGCTCACAGCCGGCGGCGGGCCGGCCCAAGCCGCTTGCCGAGCCCACCCCGAGTCCGGCTGCCAGTGCGAAAAGCGCCGCTCCGACCGACCAGAGCCCGTGCAGCCCCGATGACAACACCATTGCCGACAGCGATGGCGACGGCGTCATCGATCACCTCGATCAATGCCCCGACATGCCCGGTCTGGCCGCGGTTCACGGCTGCCCCGACAGCGATGGCGACGGTATCCGCGACGACCGGGACCAATGCCCCGAGAACGCGGGCCCGGTGGCCCGTTCCGGTTGTCCCGAACCCGACAAGGATGACGACGGCGTCGCCGATCGCCGTGACAACTGCCCCGACCAGGCCGGCAAACCAGAGTTCCGCGGCTGCAATACGCCCCAGCAGGTCGAGCTTGTCGATGGCGAACTCAAGATCCTGACCTCGGTGCACTTCTACATCAACCGGGCAGTGATTCGCCGCAGCTCCTATGCATTGCTGCGCGATGTTGCCAGGGTGCTCAACCATCACCCGGAAATCCTGCATATCGAAGTGCAGGGCCATACTGACAATCGCGGGGACAAAAAATACAACCTTCGACTATCGCAGCGGCGGGCCGAATCGGTGGTGCGCTTCCTGATCGGCCACGGGGTGGACGAACGTCGCCTCGATGCCAGGGGGTATGGTGAGGGCCAGCCCATCCGCAAAAACACCACTCGCCGCGGCCGGGCCAGCAACCGCCGGGTCGAGTTCAAGCTCTCCGAGAGCGCTGCGGTGAAAACCGGCGCGGCCGTGGAAGAAGACGTGGGCAGCGCGATCGATCGTTGACCTGGTCGGCGAGCCGCCGATAGCTCCGGTGACTCATTGATATCGTGATTCATTCCGGTACTTTGCATCGCGTGTAGCGGGGCGAGACCGGATCGGGGTCGGCCGCGACGGCCGGCCTGGCGAGCTGCGTTGTCACCGACCCTTGCTCGACGCTTGCTCAACTCGGGCGGGTGCGCGATGACTGGGGGATGGCTGGCAAGACCGTATCTGAACGCGACCCCAACTTGGCCATCGCATTGTGGGGTGTGTTCGGTTTTTCATTCATCCTGGTCCGCGCGGTGTGGGGACTTTTTCCCCTCGCAGTCGAGCCCATCCAGACTGGCTCGCTATCCGGACTGCATATTGCTGCCTACGTACTGTGGGTGGCATTCATGGCCTACAGCGAGGGATACCGGGGTTTTCAGAAGCATATGTCGCCACGGGTTGCGGCCCGCGCCATGTATGCGGCGAGAAATCCCCGACCGCTTCTGGTCATTCTGGCACCGCTTTTCTGCATGGGACTCTTTCACGCCACGCGCCGGCGCCTCGCCATCTCGTGGATCATCTTGATCGGCGTGATCATCCTGATCATCGCTGTGCGCGAGCTGACTCAGCCATGGCGTGGAATCGTGGACGGCGGTGTGGTGATCGGCCTGGGCTGGGGACTCCTGGCTACCCTGTATTATTCAGCCCTGGCACTGACCGGCCGCCTATCCGACGTGGCCGCAGAAGTGCCCGAGGAGGCCCACTGAGCCGAATGCCCGACAGAGGCGAGTCCACAGGCCAGCCCGCGGCCAGCGCCCGCGAGGCCGAGATGTTTGCCAATCGCCTGCGCAAGCGCGCCCGCCATTTGCGCAAGTGGGCCCGGCGCGAGCAGATCACTTGTTATCGCCTCTATGATCGAGATATTCCCGAGATCCCGCTGGTGGTCGACCGCTACCAGGACCACCTTCACATCTCGTCGTATCGCCGGGACAGCGATCGCGACAGGGCAGCTGCGACCGAATGGCTCGCGGCCATGGCAGACGCTGCGGCTCGTGCTCTCGCGGTGCCGCAGACAAACATCCACGTCAAGCAACGCGCCCGCCAGCGCGGCGCCTGGCAATACGGTCGACTGGATCATACCGACCAGTACATCGCAGTCGACGAGGGCGGACATCGTTTTCTGGTCAACTTGCGCGACTACGTCGATACCGGCCTTTTTCTCGACCAGCGCAATCTGCGCGCCCGCATCGGGAGCGAGGCGCGCGGCTGCCGCTTTCTCAATCTTTTCTGCTATACCGGGTCGTTCACTGTATACGCTGCGGCGGGCGGTGCTCGCGCGACCGTGAGCGTGGACCTGTCGCAGCGCTACCTGAGCTGGGCCCGGCGCAACCTGACTATGAACCGCCTATCCGGCCCGGCCCATCGATTTGTTCGCGCCGATATCGTCGACCTTTTGCGCTGCAGCCGATTTCCCGACCGGGACGAGGCACCGTTCGACCTGGTCTTGCTCGATCCACCGACCTTTTCGAACAGCAAGAAGATGAACGCCGTGCTCGATACAAAACGCGATCACGCCCAGCTGATCGCCGGCGCGCTGCGATTGATGGGCCCGGGCGGTGTATTGTATTTTGCGACCAATGCGCGCGGCTTTCAGCTCGATGTCGGTGCCGTGACTGCGCACAGCATCGAGGATCTCGGCGACAGCACTCGCCCGCCCGATTTCGCTCGGCGGCCGCCCCACCGCTGCTTTCGAATCGTCAAGTGACCGGCTCTGGCGGTCCAAGTACGGGTTAAACAGAAACACCTTGGTTGTGGATCAAACGAGGTGTTTCTGTTGCGAGGCCAACGGCCGAGCCAGCCGGGAGCCCGGCCGCCCGGGAGCTTTGCCCAAAAATGATCGCCCGAACGCCAAGCGGTCGGGCTGCGCTACGATGACGTTGGAGCCTTCCACTGTCATCGTGTGTTGTTGGATGAAGCGAGGGCGAAAGCGTGTTCGAAGGCCCTGGCGCGCTGTGGATCCTCTGCGATGGTTCCGTCGAGCGGATAGGGGACGCCGATTTCGGGTGCCACTCCCACACCCTCCATCGTGCGGCCGTCTACTCGCCACTCGGAGACAGCCAGGTACAGGATATAGTCGACATCGTTTCGATCCGCGAACACGCCCTTGCCGGCGGTAAACGCACCCCAGGTCGTGGTCCCCATGACCGTGGCTCGCTTTTTTTTGCCGAATTGATGGGCGAGTGCTTCCTTGCCAGAGCGCGTACCTTCATCGATCAGAACCACCAGTGGTCCGAGGTAGGGGTTTGGATTGGTTTTCGGCTCGGCCTTGAACTGCTCGGTTTTCCCGTCTCGATCGGTGATGCTGAACTCGAAGAAGTCACTCCGGTCGGCGTAAAACGGATCGATGTAATCGTACCATGCTCCGCCGAAACCACCCCGCAGGTCGAGGATCACCGCGTCCACGCCCCGGAACTGCTCGGTCACGATACGGGTGAAGCTATCGAGGATCGTCGGGCTGGTTCCGGTCCACAGGTGTACATAACCCACCCGCAGTCCTCCCCGTTGCTCGATCGCGGCACTGTTCTCCATGGCGCGAAGCATTGCCTCGTGGGGGCTGTCTTCTACTGGCGTTATCGCTACCGATCGAAGCTCGCTACCCCGCCGAATCCTCAGCCTCTGTCGCTTCGGGCGCAACTGCTTCAGCGATACATATGGCGCGCCATCCACGGCCACGATCTGATCTCCTCGCCGCAAACCCGCGAGGTCGGCGGGATAGCCGTCGAAAACCGACCGGATCACGTGGTCGGCAGTGAGCTGCACTCCGATGTGCACCGCGGTTGGCGAGTGGATATCCCGGGTGTGGAACAGCGAGCGGAGCATGTAGAAACCCAGCACATCAGACGTGAATAGACGGGTATGGGATACGCCGAGTTCGTCGAAGAATGGGTTCATGACGTCGCGTGCGAATGTCAGACGGTCGGGCGCGGCAGCGGCTCTGGCCCGGAGCGCATCGCGGTTCTCGGCAGTCAGCCATCGGTCGGCTCGAGCCCTGTCGTAGAGCTGGCTTTGCATCGTTGCCCATATCTCATCGAACAGCGCAGTGTTGTCTTTGTTAGCAGTGTTGTCTTTGTCAGGACTCGATGGATTTTCAACCACAAGAGTGGTCGGGCTGGTTGTACTGCACGCGATATGCAACATCAGCAGATTCAGAAACACATAGACGCGTATGCTCATCGCCATTTCTCCAGATCGGCTATTTCGGACGTGGTGTCGAGTCGCACCGACCTGGCTGCCTGGCGGTGCCAATGAGGCGATCACGGCTTGTTGTGCAGCACGAAGTCTCTCGTGTGCATGGTGAAGTCAGCGCGGAGTTTGGCGGTATTGTGCTCGATTGCCGTGGCGCGGTCGTCCTGAAGCCCGAACTGGTCTCTCATCATTGTGAATCCGGCTTCGATGTGTCGAGCGATATCCCGGCCCAGTTCCTCGCGCAGGGCCGCCAGGTCGGCACGGGTAACCCGAGCAAGTTCCTCTCGCAGGGCCGCCAGGTCGGCACGGGTAGCCATATCCCGAGTGAGTTCCTCGCGCAGGGCTGCCAGGTCGGCACGGGTAGCCATGTCCCGGGTCAGCCGGGCGACCTGCTGGGCCACGATTTCGAGCTTGCTCTCGACACGGTCGATTCGTTCGTCGAGCTTGCCCTCGACACGGTCGAGATCTCGCTGTGTAACTGGACGGTCGCTCATGGCTTCATTCTACCGCGCACATGGAGCATTTTGCTGTCTGCGTATCAATCCGGAGTGCTGTGCCCTCGCCGATATTGGCGAGCACAACACAATGGCCAGGTCATTGGCAAGGCGTATGGATCGTTCTATGTGTCGGTACGGCGGACAATGAATCACGCATTGACGCCTATGAAGCTGCGCCACAGTCCTGCCAGCACGTCGAGGACAGGGCGCGACAAGAGGTTGCGATCATCCGGGGCTATGCGTCCGTAATCGCGTCCTCGGCTGGCCCGGGATCGATATCGTTGCCGGGGCTGTCGCCGCCCGGGTCTGGCTCGCCGGTGCGCCGGCGCTGGCGGCCGATGCCGTAGAGCGACGGAAAGCGGCGCTCGCCGTCATCGTTGCGAAACAACCAGCGTCCGGCCGAGCTGACCTCTTCGTAGGTATTGATGAGCAATGTCCATGCCCGCGTGCGATATTCGGCCCACCTGGCCCGGCTGCTGTCGCGGCCATCGCCGAGCACCCGATGGATGGCCAGCGATAGACGCCGGGCCAGATCCTGGTCGTCGGCGCGATAATGCCGCCGGTCAGTGGCCAGAATTGTGCTGTGAGCCTCGTATAGATTGGCCAGTCGCACCAGGTCGACCGCACTGTCGATATGCCCCGTGCCCGCGCGAATATCGCTGAGCTCGCTGGCCACCTCGCTGTCTTCGGCCAGGTAGTAGGTGAGAACCCGCATCATGCGCTGCTTGACCTCAGTGACCTCGTCGGCCACATCCTCCGGCACTTGCGCAGCCGAGCTGTGCACCGTGGCAGTACGCAGATTCACCGACGCATGCCAGGTCGCCAGCGCAGCCGATTCCAGCCGATCGACGTGGTCAATATCGAATTCTGCCGCTGGCAACGCGGCAAATCGCGCCCGGACCGCAGGCCGCTTGACCAACCGCCCAACGCTGGCTGCAACAATGGCAGCCCGATTGATGTCGAGATTGGCCTTCCGATACGTGGCCAGCTCGTCGAGCAAAGGCGTGAGCTCGGCAAACGCCTGGCGCGCGGCTTGTGGGTCGATGTCGTCGATGCCGTCGATTTGCTCGACCCCTGCAATCCCTTTTGTCAACTCGTTCATAATCCATCCTTTCGAGCCAGATCTGTCGTCTGGACGCTCATCTCACCCCGTAATCGAGTTACACGGGTAACCATTGGCTGCGCAGTGACCACGGAGCAAGACCAAACCAAAACCATGCGCCGCACGGCTCCCCGAGAATTCGTTGAAGGTAGTACAGCTCGCGCCATCGGCAAGAGGTTTTTTCGTATTTCGCGTGTGAAACACAACACGATGAACATGCCGGCCACACTGGCTCCACCCGACCGCATGAAATACAGGCGCTCAACGTTCTCAAAGAACCGGAAATCGACCACGAGCCAGATTTTCAGTTCTCAAAGAACCGGAAATCGACCACGAGCCAGATTTTCAGCTCTCGAAGAATCCAAAACGACCGCACGCTACATTTTTTCAGTTCTCAAAGAATCCAAAACGACCATCAGATTCACTTCGCCAGGGCAGGATGGTTTGTTTGACAACCGGCTGGCCCAGGGCAAAGTCGTTCCTTTTCAGCTCTTTGCACAGCGGTAGCAAGCTCGAGAGCGTTCGCAGGACGACTCGCGACACGCCGAATCAAGCCGTTGGCCATGACTATCGACGAGGCATGTTTTCCGCGGTGACTCGGGTGGCAGAACGTTGCGCACGAGTCGTCCCGGTCTAAGCACCTAGCCGGAACGGGGACGTGAGCCACTACGAAGTAAGTAGCAAGCTGGTCACCCGAATGGCTCACCCGAGATGGGGCTTGTAACGAGCTCAGTTGAAATTAGTCTCTTAGCGAGTAGATTCTGTCATTCTCGGCAAAGATTTTGGGCTGCGCGCACACTTCCCCCTTTGCTGCGGGACACAAAATCCTTATGTCCAGAGCATGCCTATGCACTAGATATAATATGAATATCGATAATG
>JAKSDA010000529.1 GCA_022360315.1 Pseudomonadota bacterium | reverse complement strand
GGGACGGCGACATCATCTCGATCGATTCCGGCAGCAATTACCGCGGCTATATCGGTGATCTTTGCCGCATGGGCATTCTCGGCGAACCGGATGCCGAGCTGGAAGATCTGCTGGCCGAGGTCGACGCCATCCAGCAGGCCGCCCGGTCACGGATCGGGCCCGACAGCAGCGCCTTTGAGGTCATCGAAGCCGGCCGACGGGCGCTGGCGGCCAGTCCGAACCGGGCGATAACCGACTTTGTCGCCCACGGCATGGGCCTCGTCAGCCATGAAGCCCCGCGGATGACGGACCGGGCGCCGGTCCCCTACCCCGCCGAGGATGCCGACAGGCCGCTGAAGCCGGGCATGGTGACCTCCGTCGAGACGACGATGGCCCATCCCCGACGCGGTTTCATCAAACTGGAAGACACCGTGATCGTCACCGATACGGGCAGCCAGGGTCTGGGCGATGCGGCGCGCGGCTGGACCCGCGCGGGGACCGGTACATGACTGGCGGATCGCATGATTTCGGCTGATCGCGGCCGGTCGGGCGGACGCCAATGGCGAGACAGTTGAGGAGATGGCGGGACATGGTCAGACCGGTCGCAATCAATCACATCGGCGCGGTCGTCAACGACATCGACGCGGCGATCAAGTGGTACGGGGAGGTGATGGGTTTTAGGCTGGTCGCCGGGCCGTTCGACCTGACGCCCGATATCGCGACCGGCCCGCAAGTTCTTGACGTACTCGGCAGCCGCCTCAGGCATTTGCGGATCGCGCATATGAGCACCGGCAACGGCGTCGGTCTGGAGCTGTTCGAACCGGTCGATCCGCCGCTTGAGGAACGGAAGGACATGGTCGAGTTCTGGCGCGCCGGCTACTTCCATATCTGCGTCACCGACCCGGACATCGAAGGCCTGGTCCGGCGCATCGTGGAAACGGGCGGCCGGCAACTGTCGCAGATCTGGCCGGACCGGCCGCCCAAGAAGGAGTTCCTGATGTGCTATTGCGCCGATCCGTTCGGCAATGTCGTCGAGGTCTATTCGCACGCCTACGAGCACATGCAGGGGCACAACGACTGATCGGCACACGGCGGGCGCGGGAGGCGCGATGCGCGGGCGCGCCCTGGTG
>JAKSDA010000355.1 GCA_022360315.1 Pseudomonadota bacterium | reverse complement strand
TCGGCATGCGCAGTGAGGTCGAGACGTTCCTGACCGTGCTGGAAGCCCATTTCGACCTGGCCATGGATTTTCTGGCCGTCATGGCCAGGCAGCTGATAGACGAGGACTGAGAGCCGGTCCAAAAACTCTCCGCGTCGCCAGAGCGCCGATCCATCACCGCCAGCGGGCTTGCTCGTCGGTCAAATACAACCCGGTATTCTCCACTCCTCGCGCACCCACTGGCGGCGCGCCTCGTCGCTCTGGCTCGGTCCGAGGCTTTTGGACCGGCTCTAAGCGAGGTTGCGGCCATAGCCTTCGACCGGCAATCGGAGCTGCACTCATCGCCGCTCTGGGTATTTCCATCATCACATATCTCACCGGCGGCCAGGTCGACAATGCCGTTGCCACAGGATTCGTTCGAGCGGCAGTCGGCACTGCATCCGTCGCCGTCGGTCGAGTTGCCGTCGTCGCAAACTTCCCCCCGAATACGGGTTACCTCTTCATCTCCACACACCGCCTCCTCGATGCATTTCCATTCGCCCTCGATGCGAATGCAGTCGTATCCGGCCGGGCAGAGCAATTTGCCGTCCTCGCAGAGTTCGGTTTCGCTGTCCAGGCAGCCGATGCTGAAGAGCAACCCTAGTACCAGGACGAACGGGCCTACCGGCAGGGAATTCGCAGTGGACCTGTCACCGAGTCGAGCGGCCGGGCGGCCGGATATTCGATCGATCTTTGTAATCGCCATGGCCTTCATCGGCCTCTCCACGTTAAAACGAAAATCCGGTCGAGATTCCGGCCGAATCCTCCGAAAGGATAGGCTCGACAGTAAAGTCCGCTTTTCCGGCCGACTCATCGCGAGAAGACTGCGGTCGATTTAGGGCCAGCATGGCGAGGCCGATGAGCACACTGGTTCCGCTGATGACGAAGGCCCCGATGGCAACCCGGTTTTCCAGCCGAGCACGGCTCAGATCGTCGATGAGCTCGGGCTGCTCATCTACCAAACAGCCGGGATTTTCCGGATCGGTGGTGCACGTGTCGGTCCAGTCGCGGTCAAAATCATCGTAGCGGCTGGCAGCTTGCCACTCGATTGCCGCCCCGGCCATTCCCACGGCCAGACCGGCCCCGATCACAGCCCACGGTTTCCACGATTGCCAGCGCCGCTCGACCACCGTGGCATCTTCGATACTCATGAGATTCGGCGTGATCACAGCCTTTTTGCCCGGGAACAGCGAAATGGACTGTTTGACCACGTAGTAGCCCTCTTTCTTGACTTCGATTTCATACGCCGCAGGAGCGACTGCCTTGCTTTTCTGCCCGGGTCCTTTGAACCAGAGGTCGCCGTCGACTAGAACGTCGGCGTCTGGCACTGTACAGTCGATCTCCAGTATGGAAATTTGACCTTGCAGGCGTTTCACATACTTTAGCGCCTCCTGATAGTCCTCCTGCTCGAGCGGCTGTTCTCCCCAGCGCACGGCCTCTTGAAAACTCCGGTAGGCTTCGAGCGGTTTGATCAGGTTGATGTAGATCTTGCCCAGCGTGAAATGGATCGCCGGGTGCGCCCAGGACTCGAGGGCCTCCCGGTATTTGGCGGCGGCTTGTTCGAAGCGGAACTGTTCGGTCAACGTGTAAGCCTCGCCGACCAGGGCTTCGGCCTTTTTTCTGCGCTCGGGAGTGACGCCTTCTTCCCAGGGACGTGGCTGTACTTGTGGCCCTTTCTCCGACTCGCCAGCATTGTCATTGGAGTTTTGAGGATCGGAGTCGGCCGATTGCCCGTGTGCGGTCAGCGGCAGCGTGACCAGGCCGATCGTCAGTACAAGGATTGCGGCCGATCTCAAAAATCGCAAGGAGCCAGGGCCGCCAGGCGCGCCGCTGGCAAGGCGCGAGCGAGGAGGCACCACACAGAGCAATCCCGTGGTCGGCGATCGACCGCGGGCCTGGCGATGGGAGAGTTTTGGGATCGGCTCTGATCTAATCGGATCTGTGTTATTCATACCGAATCGTCTCAGCGCTCGTGGCACAGAGACTTTGCCACAGAGCCCGAGCAGAACTGAAGCGGCGAGTCGTACCAATCGTGCCATTGAATAGCCCGGCCGCTCCGCGCTCCGAGAACCCGCGCCTCTGCGTTTCTTGCCGGGACGCCGGGGCGATCGAACACGATTCGAGTATGAGTGCGGCCAGCTACTTCAGTTTCGGCTTCTTGATGCCGTGCTTCTGAAGCTTCTTCTTTTTCTTTTCCTCACGCTCCTTTTTTTCTTTTGCTGCGGCGAGCGCAGCGATCTCTTCTTCAGCTTCTTTCTCGGCCTCGATAGCTGCTTGCAGCTCTCGTTCGATCTTGCGCCGGGTCTCTTGTTGTTCGATGGTTGCCATGCGCGCCTGTTGCAGCTTGTATTCGGCCTCCTTGCGAATCCGTTCTGCAGCGGCCCGGGCGTGGCGGGCTTTGCGAGATTCGTATTCGGCTTGGACCCGGGCCTCCAGCTGTTGGTGTAGGCTTTGGCGTAAACTCTCTTTTTCCTTCTCTTTGGCCCTGGCCTCGGCGGCCAGCTTGGCGGCTTTTTCGGCAGCGATAGCGGCCTCACGGCTCGCCTCACGCTCGGCATGTCCTACCCACACCAGGGCGACAACAGCCAGCAATACAAGCACCGCCAGAACCGAGATCGCCCCGATCATGATGGACTTTTTGCTGTGAGTTTTGCGATCGGCCAGAGTGAACACCGCATCGAGATACTGCTGGTCGCGAACGGCCAACTGGCCCTGGTATTGCTTGTGCCAATACCTGGCTTCCCACACCTCCTCACCCCGCCACAGCTTGTCCTCGCTGCGCCCTTCCTGTTCCCACACAGTGGCCGTTGTGCGCAGCCGGGCCAGGAATGCCAGTGTCGTATCATCCTGGGCGTTACTCTCGACCCACGACGACAGCGTGGGCCAGCTGTCGACCAGCGACTCGTGAATGAGTTCGACTGTTTTGCCCTGGTCTTTTCTGCCCTCTTCGACGATCAGAAGGCCGGCTGCAGCGAGCTGGTCGATGACCTGCTCGACCTCGGTTGGATCGCCGGGCAAGTTGTGCATGGAAGTAATGGCTCCACTGCGCTCGGGAGTGACCAGATGCTCGAAAATGCTCTTGGCGAGCTCGCGCTCGGGCGCCGTGAGGGTGGCCAGGACCGTGTCGGCGTGGTTGGCCAGGGCACCGGTGACTCCACCGATGGCGTCGTAGCCGTCCTGGGTCAACAACTGGCGCTCGCTGTCGCGCATCTCCCACATTTTGGTGGCTGCGAATTGCAGCTGTGGCAGCGCGCTGGGCGCATCGTCGAGTGCGTCGAGCATGCTTTCGACCAGATGGGGGTTTTCAAAGCGATAACCGACCGCTTCGACCGGTCGTATCAGTGCTTCGCGCAGGCAGTCGCGGCTGAGGTGGGGCATGAACATCAACCCGCTGGTCACCTCGGTCGTGAACTGGCGATCTTTGGCGACCCGGTCGAGAAAGTCCGAGCGCGTGACCAAAATAACCCGTATCGGCGAGGTAGCGTCGTCGGCGGCACCTTCCAGACATGCGATAAAGGCCGCTCTTTCATTGTGGTCAGCGCCCAGGGTATAGAGTTCTTCAAACTGGTCGACAAAGAGTGCGATGCGGCCGAGATTTTTCTGCGCCAGTACCCGCAGCTGGGTGCCCAGGTATCCGGGCTCCTCGCGCAGGCGTCGGACCTGCTCGTCGTAATCGGGTAGGGGGCCGATGCGATTGACCGAGGTCCTGGTGCCTCCTGCCTGGCCCATGGTCTGATCGATCAGATGGCCCAGTGCTGCAACGGGATGGCGTCCTGGCCGGATGACAAACGCTTCCCATCCCTCATCGGCGCGTTTGAGAGCCGGAATCACGCCGGCCTGGACCAGAGAGGTCTTTCCGGTGCCCGGGGGAGCGACAATGGCTGTCAGTGGCTCGTTGCGCAACCTGGTAACCATGCTGGCGACGTCGCTGGCTCGACCGAGAAAGCGATCGGAATCCGATTCTTCGAACGCCTTGAGCCCGATAAACGGACTCTCGTCCTCGGATAGACTCAGATCCTGAGTTCTGCTGGGCAGGAGCAATTCGAGCTCTGCCAACAGCTCGCGGGCGGTACCCGTGCGCCTGGCCTTGGGCTTGATGAGGGAGCGGTCGATGATGGCGCCGAGCTTGCCCGGCACCAACCCGCTCATGCTGGGCATGGGCACGCTCAAGTCCGCTGTATCGACGAGTTTGGACCGTGATAGCGGAGCCAGCGGGTGCTGGCCGGTTACCATCTCGCAGAGCATGATCCCGACCGCCCATATGTCGGTGCGGTGATCGACCTCTTCATTGCGCATCTGCTCGGGCGACATATAGGGGAGCGTTCCGACAAACGCACCCGTCATGGTCATGGACACATCGCCGGCGGGAATTCTGAGCTCGGGCGACGACACGGAGAATTCGTCGCCCGCCAGAAGCTTGGCGATTCCGAAATCGAGCACTTTGACTGTACCCGAGTCGGTGATCATGACATTTTCGGGCTTGAGATCACGGTGGACGATGCCCATTTCGTGGGCGTGTGTGAGGGCTCGTACCACTGGTACGATGAGCTCGAGCGCTCGGCGAGAACCCAACTTTTGTTGGTTGATGATCGTGCGGAGTGTTTGCCCCTTGATGTACTCGAGCACCATGAACGGGTTGCCGCCGTGCTCGTCGACTTCGTGGACCACCACGATATTCTCATGGGCGCAGCGGGCGGTGGCGCGCCCTTCTGCGACGAATCGCTCGGCCACGCGGCGATCGTTGCTGAGCAAAAGTTTGATCGCCACACGCCGGCCCAGTTTGGTATCGCGTGCCAGATAGACTGCGCTCATGCCGCCCCGACCGAGTTCGCAGATGATCTGATACTGGCAAATGGTACTTCCAGGGGGGAACAGGGGTGGAAGTGATTCGTCGTGCACCGCGCGGGCCAGGCTCGGAGATGTTACAGAACCAACCGCTGTACCCGATCCACCGGCTGCCAGGGCTGCGATCATGTGCTCACCCGAGCCGACTGGAAAGTTCATATCTTGTTGGTTCGGGGCCAGCCCACTTGCGCGGAGCGCTGCGCGGACGTTTTTCGTCTCGGCCTCCGCCTCTTCCCGCTCCAGTTCCTGTTCTATCTCTTTCCCCAGATCGATTCCCCAAGATTCTTTATTGTCGCGAATCATGAGAATAATCCTTCCTGTACGTTTCTTTCCATCGGAGCTAGCTATGGATTCGGTTTAGGCCTTGACGGGCGGTGCCGGACACCAGGAGCGAGGATGGTGTCCGATAAGGGACTATAGAAACCCGCGAATGCGGGCCACCCCTTATATTATAATGGGATGGATCGAGTTTGTACGAATAATTATCGAACTGTCTCTGTCGTTACAGATCTTTGCTGGCAAGCTTGGTCACACTACCGGTACCATCACCCGTGTAGTTTTGCTACAGCGGTATCGTTCGATCTAAGCGTGTGAGTTCTTATTGGCCTTGGGGGAGGCTGATTAGAGGTGCAGGTGAAGAAAAATGCACCTGGCGAAGTAAATCGATACGCCCGAACGTACCGAAAAAGAGTCTGTAGGTGTATTTATACATCCTGAGAGGAATCCTGTAAAGAACGGATCACTCGGTGTGGGCTTATCGATTGTTGCGCAACCGATAACGAGTATCGAGGGATGCTCCCAGTCCGATCGCAACCGAATTTCCAAAGTTTTCTGTTACGGAAGCCTGGTTGCAACGCTCCCTACAATTCAATGAGAGCCAGACCGGCATGAAGAGGAGCACTGTTCGGGGCTGTCCCCGGATGCGCGTGATGAGTTTGGGAGACGACACCATATCTGGCACTCGTCTTTTTGCCGAGGCGCGGCAATGACAACTCGGTATGAGACACCGATTGTACGCTCCCAAACAGAATATCATCTGCTCTCGTGTAAGAAGTTTTCTTGCGTTCGCGATGTCGAATTTGCACCCATGGCGGCAGCTGTTCAGAGGTCTGGACAGGCCGGGCGGGCATCCACTGGTTATGCTGCAGCAGGTGACAGGTCAAATCGGGATGGACGCTCCGCCTCCGCGAGTACACGAGAGATGTGGATAGGTCGAACCATCGGGCTAATGATATCGCTTCCCCGAAAAAAACGCAGGCATACAAGCAATTCTTACTCGTGAGGGCCTGTTGCGTATCAGTATAAAATTACTACAGCAATGATTGCAGGTGGATCGGAGGAAACCCTGCGAGCGGGTGATGTGCTCGACATAAGGCGGAAGGCGGGCTTTGTTGCGGCGCGCCGGTCGATTCCCGGACTGGTTACCTATCCGGCCGCCTGTCTCATACTGGCGGTTGCCTCGCCATATGGCAGGGAGCATACATGGTGGGTTGCATCTGTATGCGCGGCATCGTTGCTCGTGTCGTTCGGCCGCGTGCCGCTGGTTTTTCTGTTCGACACCATCTATGAGCGCGATCCCCGGCGTTGGCGTATCTTGTTTGCCATCAGCGCGGTTGCTGCGCTGTCGCTGTGGACTGCCCTGGCCTGTATCGCCATAGCTCTTTATGGAACTGACTGGGCAGGTGGGCTGGCCATGCTCATCTCGTCCGGGGTCGCCAGTGCAGTGGCCATCACCTACGCACCGATGTTGTGGCTCGCTCGCCTGTGCATCTCGTTCATGGCAGTCGGGCATTGTTTGGCGTTTCTCTACGTCGGTGGATCGCAGAGTGTGGGTCTTCTCGTCATACTGACTGCATACTTTGGTTATCTGTGGGTACAGGCCAGCACGTTGAATCGAGAGCACTGGCAGGGGCAGAAAAGCGAGAAGCTTCTCGAGCGTCGGGCCACCGAGTTGGAGCGAGCTCGACTCCATGCCGAAGCGGCTCATCGCGTCAAGAGCGAGTTTCTGGCCAACATGAGTCATGAGATTCGAACTCCGCTCAACGGCATCATCGGCATGACCGAGTTGGTCCGGGACACTCATCTGAATCCGACGCAAAAGGCCTATGTTGCAACTGTGCAAAAGTCGGCGGAGTTGCTTCTGGCCATTGTCAACGACGTTCTGGATTTCTCGAAGATCGAGGCGGGAAAACTCGAACTCGAGTCGCTCGAACTCAACCTCGCCGAGCTCATCCGCGATTCGCACGAGCTCTTTCAGCCCCAGGCTGCCGCCCGGGGGTTGGACTTCGAAATGCAAGTCGCCAGCGACGTCTCCTCCCGCACAGTACGAGGAGATCCGGTGCGGCTCAGACAGATCCTCAACAATCTACTGAGCAATGCGATCAAGTTCACCGAGTCGGGACGCGTGAGCATCTCCTGTACCTGGGAGACGGACAATCAGACTCAGGGGATAGCCCGGATCGCGGTCACCGATACCGGGATCGGTATCTCGCGGCAGGCCCAAGAGCGTCTTTTTCGCTCGTTTTCTCAGATCGATGGTACGACCTCGCGCAAGTATGGTGGAAGTGGTCTCGGCCTGGCCATCTGCAAGCGTCTGGCCGAATTCATGGGTGGTGAAATCGGGGTCGACAGCGAGCCTGGCCGGGGCAGCGTGTTCTGGTTCACCACGACTCTCGAGGTAGTTGCTGCGCGGTCTCGGCGGAGGTCTCGTCCCGGCGGTGCTGCGTCCTCGACTCATCCGATCGGGCCGATGTTCTCGTTGGCGTCCGGTTTTGAATCGCTGCTGGCCGTTCGATCGGATTCGCCGCCGGTGGTTGCACCTGCGCACGAGGTGCGCGTCCTCGTCGCCGAAGACAACGAGATTAACCAGCAGGTCACATCGGCCATGCTGGACAGGCTCGGCTACGGCGTCGATTTTGCCAGCAATGGCCAGGAGGCCATATCGATGTGGCGGCGGGGTGACTATGCGGTGGTTCTCATGGACTGTCAGATGCCGACTATGGACGGTTTTCAGGCCACCCGTGCGATTCGCGCATGCGAAGGGGCCGGCAGGCGAATTCCCATCATCGCGATGACTGCGCATGCCATGCCCGGCGATCGCGAGCGCTGTATCGCGGTTGGAATGGACGATTATCTGGCCAAGCCAGTTCGTTCGGAGGCGTTGCGAACGGTCCTGGCCCGATGGTCTTCTGTGCCCGACGCCGAATGTTGCGGGTCGATCATCGACGAGTCTGCGCTCGATGTGTTACTCGACAGCCATGGAGCTCAGGTGGTCGGCGAACTGGTCCAGCTGTTTCGCCACAGCACGCCCGAGCACCTCGCCTCGCTGAACGACGCCATGGCCCGGGACGATGCCGAGGCGGTGAGCTATGAGGCCCACTATCTCAAGGGTAGTGCGGCTGTGCTGGGCGCGGTTGGAATGCGCGACCTATGCGCCTGTATCGAGTCCATCGCAACGACCGGCGATATGTCGCGGGCAGCCGAGCTGGTCACTCAGCTACAAGAGGAGATCGAACGAGTCGACGGTGCCCTGAGCACTGTTTCCGGCAATTGAACCGGGCAGCCACGACTGGCAAAATTTGCGCAGGCCGTGCTGTGAACCGGTTGTGACACGCAGATTGTGCGCCGTGATTTGGCCGTTTCCGATCGAATAGCCGGCTGCCCGGCTGCTCCGCTCCGCAACAACTCCGCTTCGCATGTCGTGCCCGCATGTCCGGCCGGCCGCAGGGCGACCGATTGACCTCTGGCATGCTTTTGGCAGCCATCAAGGTTTGCCATGGCATGCAAAAAAACCAGCTGCAGGTGGCTATATTGCCTGGGACTGGTTGTGGGGTTGGCCGGGATGGCGCGTGTTGCTGGGGCCAACGAGCCGATCGAGGTGCGGACCACCAAGCCCCGACCGGCAGAAGTGCCGGTGAAAGCACATGAGGAGACAGATGTCGAGCCGGCGGCTCGGATACCGGACCAGGAGAGCGACGAGGATCTGGACCGGGCGCCGTTACCCCAGGAGGCCAGCGGTATTCTGATCGAACGCGATCGCAGTCGCCACGTGTGGCTGGCAATCCCCCGCGCAATGCTATTTGTGCCGCGTTGGGCGCTCGAGGTACCCATTGCCGTGTCGCGTTACACGCTGTGGGCCTACGAGCACTACGACGTCAAGGATCGCTTCAAGCAGGTTTTTTTTAACCAGGACGAGACGCTGGGTCTCTATCCTTCTGCCTTTTTGGAGACCGGCTTTGGCTACAACGTCGGTGCGCGTTTTGTGTGGACCGAGTTTTTCGGCAAAGGCGAGAGTATTCGCGCGCGGGCTGGCTACGGTGGTCGCTCCGAGCGCGTATTCGAGGCCAAGCTGAGCAGCGGGCGTATTTTTGACGATCGGATTCTCATCGGTACTGTGGTCGATTACGAGGACAGTGGACGGGCTCGCTTTTTTGGCATTGGCAACAGCGATCTGGTGACGTTTGACCGGGATCTGACGCCGGTTGCTGCACCTTTTGACGAAACAGCCGTGGCCACTCGCTTTGCCCGCGAAGATGTACGCGTCGAGCTGCTCGTGCAGGCGCGCCTGAGCGAACTGCTTGCGGTTCGGACCAGCAGCGCATTTCGCCACAGCAGCTTTGGTCGATCGACGGATCTGCGCGGCGACGACGGCCTCCACACAGTATATGACACCGGGCTACTGGTCGGTCATGACCCGGGTCTGGACAGTCTGTACGGGGAGGTCGAGCTGGCCTGTGACACCCGGCGTGTGAGCTATTCGCACCTGCCCGAGCCGGTGCCATCGCGCGGCCACCGCATCGACGCCTGGATCGGTTATCAGCGCGGCCTGGCTGGCGATCCATCGCGCTTTGTCCGCTTTGGAGCCGAGGCACAGCGCTATTTCGATCTGTGGCGGGGCGACCGCGTGCTGGTCCTGCGGGCGCGTTTCGAGGGTGTGGTCGGCGGGCTGGATCGAATCCCGTTTGTCGATTTTCCTGCCCTGGGCGGGCCATATGTGCTGCGCGGTTATCCCCGCGATCGTTTTCGCGACCGCCACGCTGGCCTGCTCACTGCCGAGTACAACTATCCGATTCAACACTGGGCTACTGGCTATATCTTTGCTGAAGCGGGTCGGGTATGGCGTCGCTTCGGTGACTTGAACCTGGACGACAACCGGCTCGGCTTTGGTGCGGGTATGCAGTTCAGCACGATGGAATCGTTCCTTGCCCGTCTTCTGGTCGCCTCGTCCATCGACGGCGGCATCGAGTTCTCCTTGAGCTTCGATCCGATCTTCGGGGCGCGAAAACGCGCGGGGAGGACACAATGACTGACCTTGCGAGACGCCACCACAACCTGCCCTGGTTTTCGCTCCTGGTGTTTTTCGTCACCGCAGTGGCGTGCGCCAAACCGGGAGTCGTGGGTCAATTGAGGTACAAGAACCAGGCGCCAGTGTGGCGGGTCAACGACCGGCGCGACGTGGCCAAAAAGCCCGGTGAGTATCGTTTTTATGCCATCCGGGATCGGTTCGAGGCGGTGGTTGTGCGGCCGCTCGAAGACGCCCTGAACGTATCAGAGCCGAGACGGGCCAAGGACATCAACTCTCTCGGTGAAGCGCCAGATTCGACCTGGTTTACCAACCGCATGGGCCTTCGCCAGTTGTCGCTCCGGGAGGTTGCGCGCGGACCCAATCGCGGTGACGGCCCCGATCTGTCGGCGCCGCTGGTGATTTTGAAGAGCAAGGGGGGCGGCAGCGCGATCGGTTTCGTGGCCGAAGATGTCACGGGTACGCGGTATATACTCAAGTTCGATCATCTCAAGCAGCCGATCATCGAGACTGCGACGGACGTCGTGGTCCAGCGGATTTTGTGGGCGTGTGGCTACAACGTGCCCGAGAACTCGGTCATCTACCTCGGCCGCGATCGATTGGCCGTGACCGAAAGATCCACCATCCGGGATGCGATCGGCAAACGGCCACTCACCGAGAGCGATGTCGACGAGGTATTGACCCGGGTACCCGGGCGAGCAGACGGCCGGTTTCGGGTTCTGGCCAGCAAGTATTTGCCCGGCGTACCGGTGGGAGGCATCTCGCCAGTGGGTGTGCGCGAGGACGATGTCAACGACACCATCCGCCACGAAGATCGTCGGGTTTTGCGCGGACTCTATGTATTTTTCTCCTGGCTGCAATACACCGACGTCAAATCGGGCAATACGCTGGATATGTGGGTCGAGGATGCCGAGCGGCCGGGTCGGCACTACGTGATGCATTATCTTTTGGATTTTGGCAAATCGCTGGGAGCATTTGGGCCGCTGCACGGGCGCATCTATGACGGCCATGCCTACAATTTCGATTTCATGTACGATTTCTTATCTCTCTTTACACTCGGGTTGTGGCAGCGACCATGGGAGGGCACCCCTGATCCCGGGCTGCCGGGTCTATCGCCGCTGGACGCGGAGCACTTCGACCCCGGAGCGTGGAAGCCGCATTGGCCGTATTCTCCGTTCCGGCATATGGACGAATACGATGGCTATTGGGCGGCCAAGATCGTCATGAGTTTCACCCCGGCTCATATCCGCGTTGCTGTCGAGCAGGGCAGATTCGACCATGCGCGCGCAGTAGAGCATCTCACCCGGGTTCTGGTCCAGCGACAGCGCCGCATCGGTGAGTACTGGTTTCGGCGGGTCAATCCGCTCGACGGCTTTGCGCTGGGCGAGAGGGAGGGGCGAGTTCGGCTGTGTTTTGACGATTTGCTTCTGCGCCACGGCCTGGCCGATCGAACCTCTGGCCGCTATGCCGCGACCAGCTTCAATTTCAGCGGCAAGAGCCTCGGCTGGCGCGCTGATGTGAGGCCTGGAATCGGAACCGCGGCGACCGGCAATGAGCAAGGGCATGCATACACAGCGTGCGTGGATGGTTTTTCGCTGGCCGAGAACAACCACGGCTACACCATTGTCCGACTCGATACCTGGCGCGGCGACCGGCGACTGCTCCCAGTCGAGGTTCACATCGCGCGTCATCCGATCAGCGGGGTGGCCCGCATCATCGGCATCCACCGCCGATAGCCTGGCGGGCGCTCAGCCCGAAAAGTATTTTTAACCGAAAGTTGAGTATGGGATTCGCCCGGGCTGTCCGAGTACGGCTCTGAACGGCTGATGCCCGATCTCCGGGCTGACCGGGTCGCTCTGCCACTTCGCTCTGTCTGAGTCCCGGTTCGGATCGCCTGGCTAGGGAGATCGCCAGGTGCGCTCAACTCCAGGTCGCCTCGACAGATTTATCAAGTTGGCTCAACCCCGGGCCGCCTGGCGAGCCTGGCGAGGAGGTTTGTGGGCTCCGCACCTACTTGACCCAAAGGGCAGGGGCGGCTCTGGAAGCCGCGCTAGACCGGGGATTCCGGCACGGCAACTACCTTGCTATGATGCCTGGGCTCCTGGCGGAGTAGAGGAACTCGGTTCCAGCCCATCCCCATGTTCGCGATCCCCGGCGTTTGTTGCCTGCTCATTTTCATGTACCTGCGACCGCAGGAGTACTACACGTTCCTGCAAAAAGCGCCGATGCTCTACATCTTCTTTGCCGCGGCAGTGGGCGGGCTGATCGTCGATTTTAAGCTGCGCCTGCTCAAACCGGTACGCTCGCGCACCCTGTGGATCGCCATTGCATTTTATGCCTGGGTCATCATCGTCGATATCCTCAAGGTTCCCGGGCCGGAGAAGGTGCCTACGATCATCAAGTTCACGATCGTATTCGTGACCTATGTGGTGATCGCTCATGCCGCGCAGAGCTTTCGCGCCTTCAGATTCATCGCCGGCACCATGATCTTCATCGGGATCTTTCTCACCGTGGTCGGGGTACACCAGGGCACGGCTGCGCAGGGTTGTATGATCCGCCAGGGTTTCAAACTTGGCACTGGCATTCCAGACGGACGTCCCTGTGAGACCGTTGTGCAATGCCTGGGCGTGGACGCCGAGCCGGGCGCACAGTACGAGTGTCAGAGGATCGGTTTGTTCGGCACCTCAGCGCTCAATGACCGGGTCCGCTATCGCGGCGAGTTGCAGGATCCCAACGAGCTGGCTCTGGTCGTGGTGGCGACACTGCCGCTGATCTTTGCATTTGCCACCCGCAAGCGACGCCTCAGAGCCACACTACTGGCCGTCGCAGCGCTGGTTTTGATCACACAGTGCATCATCAATACCCAGTCGCGCGGCGGCATGCTCATTCTCATGGCTGCATTGGGGGTTTATTTCGTCAAACGGTTTGGCATCAAATATATATTTATCGGCATTCTGGCCGCCCTGCCACTGATGGCCATGGGCGGACGCAGCGGCTCGGCAGCCGACGAATCGACCCGGGGCAGGTATGAAGCGTGGCGATCCGGACTGCAGATGTTCAAATCCGATCCGGTCTTCGGCGTCGGCCACAAGATGTTTACGAATTATCATCATCTCACTGCTCATAACTCCTACGTCCTGGCTATGGCCGAGCTGGGTCTCATCGGCATGTGTCTGTGGGTGGCAATTCTCTACCTCTCGATCAAGGTCCCGATCATGGCCATGTGGGATTTTGCTCACGACGCCAGAGCCGGACCCGCCCGAGCATGGGGGCTGGCCTTGATCGCCATGGCCGCAGTGTACTGCATCCAGATGCTGTTTCTCTCGCTCACGTATCACACGATCACGTGGGTGCTCTTCGGCCTGTCTGGAGCGTTCTACTCCGCGATCAAACGCCATGCCCCGGACTGGGAAGTCGAATTTGGCCCGATCGATATTGCGCTAGTCATAGCCGGTTGCGTGGGTTTCATTATGGTCTTGCCGGTCTTTCTCGCCCTCAAGGGCGCCTGATGGCAGAGCAGGCGTCGGATATTCCATGGCAACGTGCTACAGTGGATTTCGCGTCTGACATGGTCAGCTGCGACAGGGACTAAAGAACCACCGTGGGGAGTCGATATATCGCTCGATGGCAAAGCCGTTGCTGACCAGGCGGTGACATCAGAGACACCACATTCAATCGAGAAACCGGTTCCCTGGCGAGAACGGGTTGGAAAGGAAGCTCCCCCATGACCGAGCCCCGTGAGCGCAATCCCGATGCGGTCGAGCACGTCCTGGCTATAACCGATCGAATCGCCGGTGAGATAACGACCAAGAATGCCGCGGAAGTCGACAAGCTGGCCCGGTTTCCCCGCGAATCTATGGACGAGCTGGCCGAGCGTGGCATCCTCGGGCTGTTGATAGCAAAGGAGTGTGGCGGTCTGGGACTCGACCTTGCCGCTGCAGCCGCGGTCGTGCAGCGCCTGGCTCGAGAATGCCCGTCCACGGCCATGATCACCGCGATGCATTTTTGTGCCACAGCGGTTATCGATGAATACGGCTCCCGGCGCGTGCGCGAGGCGATTGCTGCGGGCAAACACCTCAGTACATTGGCGTTCTCCGAGTGTGGCTCGCGCAGTCAATTCTGGACTCCGGTGAGCACCGCCCGCGAGCGCGACAAGGTGGTGGAGTTGAATGCTCATAAGAGCTTCAGCACCTCGGCGAGCCATGCCGACTCCTATGTATGGTCGAGCAAACCCCTTGCCGGTGACGAGCTGAGCACTCTTTGGCTGGTGCCGTCAGATTGCGACGGACTGAATATCCCGACTTCCTTTCGTGGACTGGGCCTGCGGGGCAATGATTCGGCGCCCATCGTGGCCGACAACGTGAAGATTGCCATGGACAATCGCCTCGGCGCCGATGGCGAGGGCTTTGCGATCATGATGGGTATCGTGCTGCCCTATTTTAACGTGCTGGCAGCGAACTGTTCCATCGGATTGATGAAAGGCGCCATGGCGCGGGTGATCGATCATATTTCCGGTGTTCGATATACCCATTCCGATGCAGCTCTGTCGGCTCTGCCGACCATCCGCGCGTATGTGGCGCGCATGCAGATCAAGATAGACATGGCCGATATGCTGCAAAAGGACGCCATCGACGCTGTGCTCTCCGGCCATGAAAACGCCACCCTGCGCATCCTGGAGACCAAGGCAGCAGCCGGCGAATGCGCTACAGAGGTGCTCGGCATGGCAATGCGTGTGTGTGGAGGCGCGGCCTATAGTAACGGTGTGGGGCTCGAGCGCTACTTCCGCGACAGCCAGGCGGCAACCATCATGAGCCCCACGACGGATATTCTGTATGATTTCCTGGGTAAGGCAGTGCTGAGAATGCCGCTTTTCTGACCTGAGATCAGGCTGGCCCGGGCTTGACCCGGATGATCCTTCTATCCGACTTCATGGGGTTTGTTTAGCTTTGGCATCGGGATCTCGACAGTAAACGTGGCGCCGCAGTCCAGTCCGTCGCTGTGCGCTCGGAGGCGAACTCCTATCTCCTCGGCTGCAATTGCACTGCCGTGAAGACCGATACCATGTCCGTCCTTGCGGGTCGTGAAACGGTGCCGGAACAGTTTTTCCAGGTTTTCTTTCGAGATGCCGATGCCATTGTCCGAGACCTCGATGCGGACCAGGTCCGATTGCACATCGTCGATGTGAATGCGAATCTCCTTGTCCTCGCGATCGGCGGCGAGCAGCGCGTACTTGGCGTTGCTCATCAGGTTGACCAGAATCTGCAGCAGTTTGTGTCTGTCGATCCGAATCTCGGGCGTGCTGGTGAATGCGCGGGTGACGCGAATGTTGTGCCGTTTCAGTGACGCCGACTCGATGCGCAGTGCATCTTCGACGACATCGCTGGCTGCCACATTCTCGACCATATTCGACTGGCCGGCGTAGTCCTGCTGCAGGGTCACGATGTGGCGAATATGGTTGATATTGCGGTTCATCGAGTCGAGTTCCTCGATCACCTTGATGCGTTCGTTCTCGAGGTGCTCGGCCAGTTTGCTCAAGTAGTGCGGCAATTGGCGCCCCGTCTCATCCTCGACGAGGAAACTGGCCAGGTCGGAGTCGTGGGAGTACACCAATTCGGCCAGCCGTTGCAGCTTGCTGATCCGGGATGAGCGCAGGCGGTTGCTGACCAGTGTGGCGGATACGTTGACACTGTTCAGAACATTGCCCACGTTGTGCAGCACGCTGTTCGCGACCTCGGCTCGACCCGCTTGATGCGCTGCTTCGACCAGTTGGCATTGGGCTTCGCGCAGTTCGGCGGTGCGCTCGTCGACGCGCCGTTCGAGGTCGCTCTGCGCTTGTTCCAGAGCGGATACGAAGTGTTTGGTCTGAGTGATGTCGCGGAACACCGACACGGCGCCGCGCAGCTTGCCGTCACCACCGGGTAGGGGGCGTGCATTGACGCTCAGCCAGTTGCCCTCGGGGATGTTTGGATTGCGCATGAACATCTCGAGTTGATCGACCGATTTGCCGTGCAGCGCTTGCACCATCGGCAGGTCTTGCATTGGAAACGGAGTCCTGGTATCGGGCAAAAAGGCGCCGAAGTGGGTCGCCCATTCTTCCATGGCGATGTGCTCGCCCTCTTCGACGCCGATGCCGACCAGGCGTTCTGCCTCTGCATTCCACAGGATGAAATCGCCTTTCTCATCGGCTACCACCACACCCTCACCCATACTGTAGAGCACGGATTGGAGGATTTCAGTCTGTTGCTTGAGCGAATCATTGGCCTCTCGGAGCTCGTCGGCGCGTCGTTTGAGGTCGGCGATGAGTTCGCTGATGCGTTGTGCCATGGTGTTGAAATGATGGCCCAGGCGGCCCATCTCATCGTTTGAGGTGACTGCGACCCGCTGGTCGAAATGTCCCTTGGCGATGCGTTCACTCACCGCGGTCATCTGGCGCAGCGGTGCGACTAGGCGACGGCTGAGCAGTATGCTGCAGGCCAGCGTGGCCACCAGGAGCAGGGCGATCGAGGTGATAGCCCCGGGCAGAACCCGAGACGAGGCCAGATCGACAGCTTCGATCAGCTGGGCTGAAATCGCAGTGGCCATCGATACCTGGACGGTGAGACCCAGCCGCCAGTCGATTGCATGCAGCGGCCGGAAGGCCAGATACTTTTTATCGCCTTTGATCGAAACAGTGCGCACTGCCGATGCGCCGAGGGTCATCTCTTTGATAGCGGCGTCGAGATCGCGACTTCCGGTGTTCAACAGATTGATCGGGCCGCGCGGCCGGAACGCCTGGGGCGCGACCAATTCCACGCGTCCTTGTGGCGGTGCACCGATGAGACGAGACGAGGAATCGACGATGAATGTATAACTGCCCGGAATGATCGCGCGGCGTTGAAATTCGGCGATGAGGTCGGTGACCGAAATGGTGACGCCGACGTGGCCCCAGTGTTGTCCATTCCGAAAGACCGGGCTGATCGCATCGACGACGAGGTCGTACTGCGGTGAAAACGGGTTGAGGTACACCGGTCCCCACAGCACTGCGCCCTTGTCGCTGGGCAGCCCTGCCGGCAGACGGCTGATCTCGGCGCGCGTAGCGGCAAATTTGGCGGCCGAGTCGGGTCTTGCTGAAGAGCTCGGATGACGCCACAACTCACCGCTTTTGGCCACGGCGTAAACCGCGTGGCCTCCGCTATGGTGGTACAAGAACGACAGATCGCTCTGCATAAAATCGGGGTTGAGGTCGTAGGCGCCGCTCATCTCGCCAAGTAACAAGCCGGCAAAGCCCGCAGTTGCAGAGGCGTGGCGGAGCTCGGCGTCGATCCTGCGGGTTTGTTCGCGGACCAGCGACATCAGGTAGTTTTCGGCCTGTCGGGCCAGGATATCGTTGCCCTCACCTTCGATCGCGCTGCGCAAATCGCCGGCTACGGGCCGTGCCACTGCCAACACCAATATTGCGGTCAGGGCGACCAGAACAGCGGCGAAAAGGAGGGAGAGTTTGTGCCAGAGATGCAGTCGCATGCGTGCAATGAGAGAGTACAGGTCCATAACTCATCGGGGTGGTGGAGGGGTATCTGTGACCTGGAGCCCGGTCCGGGCCAGAATTTGCTGCCACTGCCTCTGGCTGGCGACCAACGCTTGCTGCGCCGAAACTCTGCCCTCGAGCGCGCTGACCAGCTGTTTGCTCAACACATCGAGCAGTTGTGGGGTTTCGGGCAGCCTCGGCCAGGCGACCGTATGCTTGAGAGAAGCTTTTTTGGCGGCGTTCACGTCGGGAGCAAAGCGCTTATACTCATCCGAGGTCGGGACCGAGATGCGGGTGGGGTCGCAGCCACCGTTGAGAAGGTTGAGCCGCAATGCGATATCGCGGCGGGTAGCAAACGCGGCGAAGGCGCGGGCCACTGCGGGTTCTCGTGTCCGGGAAGCCACCGCAATGGCCAACCCGGCGTTGAGAGTCATAAAGCTCGAGACGATCAAAACCGGCGCCGGATGACCCATGATCGCCGCGCCGTAAATTCCATTCGAGCGTTCTTTCTCGGTGATGGTGCGAGCGACATGGGCGTAATCGTCCCAGGTCTCGGGCGGACTCAGTCTGTGTCTGGCCAGAATCGACTTGCGGTAGAATAGGACATGGGTGTCGCCATCGAATGGCAAGGCCCATCGCTTGCCATGGTAGAGACTGTACGCATCGTAGAGGCTGGGCAGAGAGTCTTCGGGCTCGATCGTAGCATCTCGCTCGATGAGTTCGGTCAAATCCATGAGCGCATCGCGTTCGACCAGGCGGGCGAGGTCGGTATAGAAAATGAGGAACACATCGTAGGTCGGGGTGGCAGCCGCGCGATCGCGTTTTATGGTGTCAAACAGCGCATCATAGCTCACGACCTTTACCTGCACCACAGCCCCCGTTTCTTCCAGAAACCACGCGGCCAGTGCCGCGGCTGCGCGCACATGGGGTGCCGTCGGGATGCCGTGAACCGATGATTTCCAGGCTGGCGAGATCCTTCCATCGAGCGGGGCGAGGATATCGCGACCGGGACGCAATGTAGAGCCGCAAATGAGGTTTGCGGCAGGGAGGAGTTCCGAGTGGCCGGGGTGGCCAGCTATTCGATACGGTTCCGGCGTCTCCAACGCATCGAGTTGCGGACGAGATCGCTATGCCCGGCGATCAGCGTGTCCGCTGCGCATCCAGTGCAGCATTTCGGCGAGGCTGGGTTCTTTGCCGTACATGAGCATGCCTGCCTCGTAGAGCCGACCGGCAGCGCGGCGGACAAAGGCGATCGCCGCGATGGACACCGCGAGCGAAAGGACGATCTGCCATACCGCGACCTCGGATAGGACGACGCGGGCTGGCATCACGGTCATCGAGGTGATCGGCAGCCAGCTGAGTACCTGCATCATGACGCTGTCCGGGCTGCTCATGCCGAGAAAAACTGCGGCCGGGGCGAGCATGGGCAGCGCGATCGCGTTATTGCGCGCCGAGCTGTGCGGATCGTCGATAGTTGCAAAGAGGGCCGCGCAGACCACGAACCAGAATGCGAAACCCACCGCAGCAAACGCGGCCAGCACGACGAGCTGACCGAAGTCGACAGCGCTGAAAAGGTTCAGAGCCCAACCGAGAGCGCCGCCTTTGACCAGTTCGTAGACCACCAGACCGATGGCGCCGAGCTGGAGTGTACTCAGCATCGAGACCGCTGCGATGCCAACAATTTTGCCATCGATCAGCGCTTGTGCCGAAGTGATGCTGAAAATCTGTTCTGCGACCCGCTGTTGTTTCTCGCCGGTGACGCCGACGAACAGATAGCCTATGCCAGTTATGAGCATGACCAGCATGAGCCCAGTGAGGATCATGGACAGGGTGATGCTGTCGTCCGAGTGGGTGGTCTGGCCGCCGACCAGTTCGACCGCGATCGCGACCGGGGCCATGGCGACCTCGAGTTGCGCGCGGTCGATGCCCAGCCTGTCCAGCTGGAAATTCTGTACAGCTGCGGTCACAGCTGCGCTGATCTCGTCCAGCCAGAGCGGTTCTCTGGGCGCGAGCAGAGTCGCTCGGGGTGGCGTTACCACCAGCAAGCCAGCCAGTTCGCCGCGCGCGACCGCCGCTTCGAGCTGGTCTTTCTGAGTTGGTCCGTGCGCCTTGACGTCGAAGTGCTCGCTGTCCAGAGCGAGTTCGATCGGCGAGATCACGGCCAGCTCGATGACCGGGCGCGAGCGCTCTTGCCAGTAGGAAAATCCGGCGATGGCCAGGGACACACCGCCCACCAACACGATGGAAATGATCAGATCGCGCAGCTTAAAAAAATGCAAAAACTCCCAGCACGCGATGTCCAAGACCTGCTTGCGATAGCTCACGATGTGTTCTCCTGGTTTTATGCTGCTGCTTTTTCGGCCTGGCGCACGGCTTCGACGTAGACATCGTGCAGGGTCACCCGATCGGGGCGCACCGACGCGATCGCCGACACCTCGATGCCGACGAGGATGTCGCCGAGTGGCTGCCCCGAGCTCGCCACCACGCGTATCTCGCGTTCATTCGGGTGCTCGAGTGCGAGCACGTGGGGATGGTTTTCGAGTGCCGAACAGTCGATCTCGCGGGTTAGCGCGATGGTATAGACGTCGCCTGCGCCGTGTTGGCGTTGAATCTCGGCCAGCGTACCGCTCAGGACCACCTGGCCACGGCCGAGCAACACCACGCGGTCGGCCACTTTTTCGACCAGGCTCATCTGGTGGGCGCTGAGAAGGACGGTCGTGCCCTGAGCGCGGAGTTCTCCGATCAACTCGATGAATAGCTCCTGATTGACCGGATCCAGACCTGCGAACGGCTCGTCGAGCACGGCGACGCGCGGCCGGTGCAGAATCGACGCGACGAATTGTACTTTTTGCTGATTGCCCCGCGACAGTTCCTCGATCTTGGCCTTGGCGCGGTCGCCCAGGCCCATTCGATCGAGCCAGGCCTGGCTGCTTTGCGCGGCATCTGTGCGGCTCATGCCCTGAAGCCGACCGAGAAACGCCAGAGTACGCGCTATCGGGACTCCCTTGTGCAATCCGCGTTCCTCGGGCAGGTAGCCCAGCTCGCAGCGCGCTGCTGGCCGGCCGTCGACCACTGTGTTTACCCGACCATCGTCGGGCATGGTGATTCCCATGATCATGCGGACCAGGCTGGTCTTGCCGGCTCCGTTCGGGCCCAGAAGGGCGAGCACCTCGGAATCGCGAGCCACAAACGACACCCGGTCGACTGCGGTGAGGCTGTGATAGCGCTTGGTCACATTGTCCACGTCGATCATCGACCGCGCTTGGAAGCAGGAAATGTGCCGGGGCCAACACGTGCCAAGGTCGCGATTTCACGGAGTGAAGAGAAGTCGCGCGTCAGGTCTCAGGTCTCACCCAGTCCCGCAGGGCCATCTTTGTATTTAAATTAACCATCATCGTCATCGTCATCGTCGTCGCCGCGGCGGTTTTTGCGGTGATCGCGGACTCTGATTTGGCGGATCTCGAGTTTGGCAGGCGACCGATGTCGCGCCCCGCCATCGTAGACCCACAGATATCGTCGTCCCGAGACGTGCCGGGGGGCGCGGACTTCGAGGCGCCGTCCATTGCCGGCTGACGAGATGATCTTGAATTCCTCGTTACCCCAGTAGATGCGGGTATTGCCATCGAAATGGCCGCCGCGGATGACAAACGTATCGCCGGCGGCAATCCGCCCTGGTGAGAAATCGGAAATATAGGCTGCTGGCAGGACCCGAAACTTGCGCGGCGAGCGCGACTCCCCTGGTCCGCGTCGGGCGAACAGATACCACTGGCCGGGCCGGGCATCTTCGGGCAATCTGACCACCAGCTGGCGTCCGCTGCGGCGCACTACTGGAAGCGGCATGCGACCCAGGTAGATTTCGGTCGCCGGGTTGAAGCGCTGTCCATCGACGGTGATCTCCATACCCGGTCGAGCTGACTGGGGATAGAATCCGGTGATTTCGGGGCCGCGCAGGACCTGGAAGCGGTGCTCGGATCTGCGGGTTTTGCCGTAGAATTTCAGTGTAATCCACCCATCCTGGGCTCCCGGCGGAATTTTGGCCACGAGGCGTTTGGGTTTGCGCGAGATCACGGTGAGCGGGACATTGTCCAGCAATACCGCATCGACGCGATTGAGCAGCGAGCCGAACAGGGTGACCTGGGTTCCGGGGTATCCCTGGCGCGGCTGCATATCGGCGATGGTCGGGTAGACGAAGGCGCGGAAGCGTTTCGCCGATACCGTCTGGCCGGCGCGTGTTCGCACGGTGAACGGCTGTTGCGAGGTGACCTGGCGCGGGACCCGTACCACCAGCGTGTGATTTCCTTGCCGCTGGAGGACGCGCAGGTTGAAGCTTCCGTAGTTGACCCGTGCGTCGGGGGTGAAGTAGTCGCCGGAGATCGTCACTTTGGTACCGGGTTCTCCTTCGGCGGGTGAGAAGTTGTGGATGACTGGTGCATAGAGCACAGTGAAAGCCTCGGGTGAGATGGCTTTCAGCTTGCCTCGTCTCACCGCGATGGGGCCGCTTCTGGCTCCGGCGGGAATGCGCACGGTGATCCGATTGGGTCGCAGTTGCAGAATTTCGGCCCAAACGCCGGCGATCTTGACCCGGTCGCCGGGCAGGAAATTACGGCCATAGACATCCACGCGTTGTCCGACGCCGCCGTAGGTTGGTGCGATGCGGCTGATGACGGGCGGTTGGGTCAGGGCGAACTTTTGCGGCGATCGAGCGCGTCCGCTGCGGCTTTCGACGAAGATCCACCGACTGACCCGGGCATCGGGTGGAATGCGCACGTCGATCCATCCGGGCCCGCGCCCGGCGGGGCGGAGTTGCCGATGTTTGCCGTAGAAGACCCGGGCTCGGGGGCCGAAGTTTTGTCCGCTGATGCGCACGACTGTACCGGGGAAGCCACTGGCCGGCTCCACGGCCAGGATCACTGGATTTGGTGCCAGGACAGTGAACTGGCGTGCGGATCGTGACTGTTCTCCGCTGCTGTTGGCCACGATGAGAAAATCGGTTCTGGCATTGGGCGGGATGATGGCGACGATGCGGCGGGGTGTCATGCGCTGGACGCGCAGCGGAGTGCTACCGATGAAGACCTGGTCGCCTTGGCGGAAGCCTGAGCCGATGATTTCGACCCGTGTTCCCGGGATTCCCGACTGTGGTGCGAACCGTTGGATCTGAGTCGGTTGGATGACAGTGAAGGTTCCGACTGCGACATCGCGGCGACTCCTGGGGTCGCGGAGGGCGATCGAGCCATCCCGATATCGTCGCGGCATCCTGAATTTCAGCGTATCGGGTCGTGACTGCGTGACTCGAGCTGGCGCGCCGCCGACCAGGACCCGAGTATTGGGAGAGAAGCCCTTGCCGACGATGGTGATTTCCGTGCCGACCTTACCTTGTTTTGGGTACCAATCATCGACAGCGATGCGCGGTCTGACGCGGATCGGGACGACTTCGTTGGGACGGTTTTGCGCGCTGGTCTCGGTTGCGACCAGAAGAGTCAGACCAGCGGCCAGTAAAAAGCTGTATTGTTTCATACGCGCCTTCCATTCAAAGCGAGCAAATCACCCCTTCGACCACCCTCTCAGCGGTCCTATTCAATCGGCTAAACCAGTGCTCGACCGAGCGGCAACGCTACCACAACGTCCGTCTGTCATGTCGCCCTTGTACTTGCTGACGGCGCTCTGCATTTTGTGCCCAGCCCGGTTGATACCGCGGTCAAAGTGGGGTAAACGACCGGAAGGTCGAAGTTTTCGTCCTGGTGGCATAGCCAAGTGGTAAGGCAGAGGTCTGCAAAACCTCCATTCGGCGGTTCGAATCCGCCTGCCACCTCCCCGGAATTATTTAGGTTTTTGGTTGTCTGTCGCGGGGTCCTCGGACCCAAAGTCAACCGACAAGTCAACCAGGGGCCCACAAGGTGACTCAAGGTTGGCCGCGCCCGCCACTTCGTCGGTAGTGGGGGTGCTCTGTGCTGGCTTCGCGGAGTGTTCCTTCGAGCGACGGAGCTGCTCAACCACGGCCTTGGCGGTGGCGCGTTTTTCTTCCTGGTCCACAAGTGAATAGGGCAGCCTGTGCCGAGTCTCCGTCACCGAGGTCGCGGTGGCACCTGGCCAAGTTATCGAGCGAGCTGGCGAGATAGCGTACGAAACGGGCGGGTATACGTTCGGCGAGTGGGCGATAATACCCAACCGCCTCTTGGATGGCCTGCAGCGCCTCCCCCGACCGCCCCGCATCGCTCAACCTCAAGGACAGGTTGTTGAGGCTCATCGCCAGGTCGGGCAGCGACCGCGCCGGTTTGCCCTTGGCCAGCTCGCGACCAATCTCAGCGGCCTCTTGGATGGCCTGCAGCGCCTCCCCCGACCG
>JAKSDA010000381.1 GCA_022360315.1 Pseudomonadota bacterium | reverse complement strand
TTCCAGAACTCCACGAATTGCAGGATTTCATCACTTTGCTGATCGCGTCTGATGTTGGCGTTGGCATAGCAGAACACGCGTGTATCGGCGTCTTGGGCCAGGAATGCCAGCATGCCCTTCTGACGGCGGCTACGCTTGGAAACGTAGTGTTTTTCGAGCAGGGCATCGTCGCCATGGCATGGAATCGTGTGGAAATCGACGTCAAAGGACACGCCGCGCTCGAGTCCGAGTTGCGAAGCGGCGTCGAACCAGCTGTTCATCAGCTTGGGAAACTGCGCGGATCGATCCGACAGCTGTACTCGGTGAGGAACGCCCTTTTGGGGATCACGTTGAGGCCAGCAAACAGGCCGAGTCCCTGGTCGAACACATGACTCATCAAATGGCCATGTCGAGCGCCACCGAATAGCTTCAGCGCCAGGAGCGAGCGCATTGCACAGCCGGCCGGGATCATGCTCGAACCGGGCAGCTTAGCCTTTGTCATGAGTTCGTCGAACCCGACCTTCTCCAGATACGGCACGAAGAGAAACAGACCGCCGAACTTGGTGCGAAAGCTCCGTCAGGTCAAGTCGCCGCACATCAGCAACAGTCGCAGCATCGGGGCGCGGAGAAGACGGCCGCTCGTCATCTCTGCGCCTGGGCAGCCGCGCAAAACCCTCCTCATTAAGAATCTTCCAAACGGCGACCGAACTCCGGCGCCGTCCTTCCTCCGCCAATGTCCTGCTTATGTCGTAGACCGAGAGATTCTGTTTACGTAGCGCAATGACCTTCTCTCGCACCGAGGCAGTCTCGGCTACCCGCTGCGGATTCGGTTCTCGTCCGCGCTGGCCGCTGGACAGAAAGAACTCGCGATCGAGATCCTTCCGGAAATCATGGCACAGGACCCGGAAGCTGCCATAGGTATAGCCAAACTTCGCAGCCGCTTCTGACGCTGGTAATCCCTCGACAAAAAATGCCCGTAGCGCCTCGTATTGTCGGTGGGTGGCGTTGCGAGGTTCAAGGAAAGCGCGGGCTTCGGATGTTAACTCCAATGGTGAACTCATAAACCTACTGCCACCATGCCAGATCGAGGATCCAGGTGCAAGCGATCTGGCCTCACATGTCAGAATCAGAAAAATTGTCCAATTGGAGCTAGAAAGGCACTTTTCGTCCTAATGGAACGATGGGGGATTCCGCCTATGGTCGAGAGCTCGCTCCATATAACAGTGTGGGCCTTTGTTAACTGGTTAAGCGCGATGCCTAACGAGATGAAGCGCAGGCCGAGAGCTACGGATCCATCCGATCCGAGTACTAGTCTAGTGCCTGCCCCGAAATGCCTTGTTCATGGGAGAGCCGGCTAAAAACAGTATTCTGGCGCACGGATGCCCTTGGCGCTGCGACGTGGTTCTTGGCGCATCGGGATTACAAGGGCACTGATTTTTGTAATCCAGAAGGACAGAGACCGAAATCGGAACGGCGGTTGGCAGACCGGTGCATTGACTCCGCGAGGAGCCGGGCCAGAGCAGCTCGAGAGCGCGGTGGAGATCGAGACTCTACGTTGCGAGGGTGAGGAGATTGGCCGACACAGCCGAACTCCACACATAGGATTTGAATGAGCAGAGGTATCTCCAGGCACACCGGATCCAGCCGAGAGCGCGTTTGAGGAAGGAAACGGTGCTCTCGATACCAGCGCGGAATCTGGTCAGCTGCCTGTAGACCCAGGGGCTCCTGGCCATATCCTCGATCTCGAGACCGCCGCCTTTGTTGAACACCACATCCTCGACGCCGAGGTCTTTGATCTTGTGCAGGTTGGCTGTTGAGCGAAATCCGGCATCAAAAGCGGCCTGGCGCGGTGGTTGGCCGTAGATTTGTTCGACTCTCTCGATGGCATCGAC
>JAKSDA010000113.1 GCA_022360315.1 Pseudomonadota bacterium | reverse complement strand
TGACGGACTGGGTGGCCCAGATTCCGTAGACGACCGAAAGAACGCCACAGGCGATGATCAGCCAGATAGCCATTTACCCGTTTCCCTGTTTTTGAATGCGGTTATGCGGTTGTTCGATCCGGAAGGACCCCCGCCGAAAGTGGGCGGACATTGCCAAAAACGATTCCGCAAAGCAACACGTCCGAACGTCTTAGACGGGTTAAACCACTGAATTTGGCGGGTTCAGGCTCTGCTGCGGCGCCGTCGATCGATCGCCAGCCAGGTCAGCATGGCAAAGCAGAGGACAAGGAAAGGAAGAACGATCACGTTGATCGCCGCCCATCCCGCCGCGGCGAGCACCTGACCCGACATGAGCGATGCGAAGGCGACGATGCCGAAGACGATGAAATCGTTCGCGCCCTGCACCTTGGCCCGCTCCTCCGGCCGGTAGGTTTCGGTCACCATCGCCGTCGCGCCGATAAAGCCGAAATTCCAGCCGATACCGAGGAGGATCAGGGCGATGTAGAAATTGGCGAGATCGATCCCGGACAACGCCACGAGCGCGCATCCGAGCAGCAGCAGCAGCCCGGTCGCGACGATCGTCTCCTTGCCGAACCGGTTGATCAGGCTGCCGGTAAAGAAGCTCGGCGCGAACATGGCGATGACGTGCCATTGAATGCCGAATGCCGCATCGACGGTATCGAAACCGCAGGCGACCATGGCCAGGGGCGCCGCCGTCATCACGAAGCTCATGATCGCATAGGCGGTCACCGCGCACAGAACGGAGACGATGAAGCGCGGCGTGCGCATGATTTCCAGGATCGGGCGGCCGCGCATGTGGCGCGGTGCGACCGGCAGGCGTGGAATGCGCAGAAAGATCAGAACGAGAAAGGCCGCGGCCATCACGGCCGCCTGTCCGAGAAACGCGCCGGCGAACGGGATCGGATCGAAGATGTCCTTGAAATGAATGACGGTTTGCGGACCGATCACCCCGGCCGCGACACCGCCCGCCATGACCCAGGCAATCGCCTTGGGGCGAAATTCCTCGCTTGCCGTATCGGCGGCGGCGAACCGGAACTGCTGGGCGAAGGCCGCCGCGAAACCGCCAAGCAACGAGCCGGCGCAGAGCATCCAGAACAGCCCCAGGATGATCCCCTGCATGGAGATCAGGCCCGCGGCGACGCCGATGGACATGCCGGCCATCAGCCCCGCGCGCCGACCGACACGCCGCATCAGGAGCGCGGCCGGCACCGTGCCGCAGGCCGTCCCGATCAGAAACGAGGTTGGGGGGAGCGTTGCCAGAGACTTGTCGGCACCGAGGAGGTAGTAGCCGGCAAGGCTGCCGGCGGCTACCACGATGGTCGCCTGCGCGCCGCCGAACGCCTGCGCCACGGCGAGCACCACGGCATTGCGGCGGGCACGGGTATCGTCGATCTGCGACGCGCTTTCGGCGAGGGCGGACATGATGCCGCTCTACAGGGGATGCGGCGTCTTGGAAAGCCGGTCCTTTACGACAGGTGCCGGTGTCCGGTCCGTTCGAAGGTCATTTCGGCGCCCGCGCCGTCGACGACCCGGACGCCGTCGCCGTCGACCAGGCGCCCGATACGGGTGACCGGGATGTCGGCGACGATGCCGTCCGCCTCCAGTT
>JAKSDA010000156.1 GCA_022360315.1 Pseudomonadota bacterium | reverse complement strand
CGAAGTCCCTTGGCTGCAAAGAAAGAAGAAGGGCGCAAAGCCGGTGGGGCCACCTCCTGGGCCGCGCTGTATGCATCCGCGGATCGAGCCCCCCTTGGCCATGGGAGCAAAGTCGGGCTGATTGGCAAACAAGGCGACCGCAAGTTTGAAGTTGGCGCAAAACAGCCGCGATGCCTTCTTGGAGCCACCGTGACCCGATGCTTCGCGAACCTTGAGTCGGAACACGCGACCGACGGACTGAAACGCGGCAGCGTTGTCCGGACTGTCGTTGAGCACGGCGATAAACCGTCCTCGAATCGAGCGCAGCGCATCGACAAACTCGTCGATATCGATGACAGCGTGTCGGTCGTACCACTGGCCGGGATACGGCGGGTCGAGAAAAAAGAAGGTATCAGGGCCATCGAACTGCTGGATCGTCTTGCGATAGTCTTGCTGGCGAATCGTCACCTTGCTCAGCCGCTGTGCGGCCCGTAGATACTTTTCTGGATTCGTCGTACTGCCGAGCCGGCTCTGCGCGGGATGCGTTGCATCTAGGCGGCCGTCGCGCCCGTGCGTGCGAAGGAAAACGAGTTGGTAGAATCGAGCCAATTCGTCGCGCGGCTTCATAGCGCGGGCGTTGGCAAAACTCTGCTCGGTACAGGTCCACTCAAATCGCCTTCGCAATGCAGCGACCCGTGCCGGTGTCATGGCTTGGATCGCGCGGTGCAAAAACACCACATCGGCGTCCTGGTCGGCGAGGACTTCTTTCTTGGACGGCTGTTTGGCATAGAGCACAGCGGCTGCACCAGCAAACGGCTCGACGTAGGTTTGGTGATCGGGAATCAGATCGACGATGCGTTTGGCGTAGTAATAGGAACCACCGAACGTGCCAAAGGCTTGGGCTTTGGCTACCGAGGGGGGATCGATCGGTTCCCAATCTTCCAGGACCCACGGGTCACTCGATGGATCGGTACTCTTATCGATAAATTGGTAGTTCGCGACGAGCAGTTGCGTCAGTACGGTCGAGGTGCTGGTGCCGCGCATGGACCGAATGGTGCGGGGGGTGCGAATCCGCTTGATGTAGAAATTGGAATCTTTGAGCAGCTCCGGCAACTTGCCGCGGATACCGTAGGTCAAAAGGAACTTCCCCTTGAGGGTGGTCAGAACCTCGAAGAACCGCTGTTCGTCAAACTGGGACTCCCCGACCTCGACGTCGTAGCCGAAATAAGGAGGATCGAGAAAAAACACCGTGGTTGAAGAGTCGTATTTGCGTACGACCTTCTCGTAGTCGCCTGCATAGAGCCTCACGAGTTTGAGACGCGGCGCATACTGTTCGATGCGATGAATGATCTTTGCGGCCACGCCTTGCAGGGATGGGCTAAAGCTCTTGCCACGCAATTTCCCGTACGAGAAATGGGTCAAGTACAAAAATCGGTATAGTGCCTCAACGTCATTGATGGGGGTTTTGTCTATCTGCCGCTGGAAGGTCCCCCTGTCACCCGTCCACGACAACTTGCCGAGTTGAACCAGCTGCTCTGGGGTGAGTCGTTTGATTAAGCGATAGGCTGTAATGATCTCCTCATCCGCGTCGTTCAGCACTTCGACTTCGGCAGGCTCTTTGGCAAACAGCACCGCGGCGCTTCCCGCGAACGGCTCGACGTAGGTCTTGTGGCTGGGCAAAAGCGCAGCCAGTCGCTTGGACAGCCGCTTTTTGCCCGCTGGTGAGCTCCAGATCGTTTTGGCTACGAGTGGGTCTGGCAAGGTCGCCAGCACCGCACGCGCTCGAGCCAGGGCGGCTTCTACACGGTCAGCCACGAGAGACCTCCGCGGGGTCGCGGCCCCAGCTACCCGCATCGTCGCGTCCCGCGTTTAGATCGTGCGGCCACACAAACAATTGGGCCTTGGTCACCGCCTTGCCGGTGCCGCCGACCGCGATGAGTGCCGGTAGAAGTTCGCCGAGCTGACGTACTTCGCGGCTTAGCTCGCCGATGACGCGGGTATCGCTGCGGGTACGGATTTGGCCATGCAGGGTGGAGACCCGCTGGCGAGTCGCACGGAGTGTCGCGACTGGGTTGTCGATCGTTTGCCGTGCTATGTTGTGACCGGTCATGGATTTACAAGACACAAACTCACCTCCCAAAAAGGCAAAGCCACCTGCCGCGCAAACGGGGACATTTTGAAACTGCGGTTCGCAGCGGCTTACGAGACGGCTGCGACCGTGGTAGTGCGGCACAAGCCGTGGAAAGGCGGGAAGCTCACGCCGAGATCCGCCAGTTCCCGCTCGGTCCGGCCGCGGGCAAATTCGCCGCGATGATCGCGTGTGCCCAGCGCTGACTGCGCGACTTGGGCAATGCCCACCCGCTCGCCCCCGCGTGGCACATACAGGGCCTTGCGGCCCGTGGTCGGATCGAATGCTTCCCGCACCCACGGGGTGTGCTCTTTGACAGAGGTGGGATCGGCCTCAATGCGTTCGAACAGCGAAAGACCTTGGTCCACAGAAAAGGACTTGCCATGCAGAAACCGGCACACCTCGGTGGTGCGCTCGTCGAGCACCGCTTCAATGACATAGCGATCGATCCGGGCCTCGGCATAGGCCGAAAGCTGCGCAAACGAGCGGCCCTGGGAGACAAACGCGCCGGCGACGACTTCCCAGTAGAAACGACTGCGGCCGGCGAGGATCGACTGCGCGGCCCGCTCGAGGTCCTGGGCCATCTCTGCTCGACCCAGTCCAGCCTCCAGGCTCTCGGCTACCAGGCGGCGGGCCTGTTCGGACAACGCTTGGTGCCGGCGGCCGTATTCGTCGCGGACAGCGTAAGCCTGGCTGGTCGCGAGATGGTGCACGATGCGCCGGTCCAGCGCATTGAAATCGGCTGAAATGGCCAAGCCTTGGCCGCGACGGGCGGCCTCTCGGGTCGCTTCGACGACCTTGCGGGCGGCGTCATCGAACACCACCTGCACGGTTCGCGGGATCCGGGCCGTGGTGCGGCCGGCGGCGCGCATCGCTTGTGCGATCAGCGTACGCCGCTGGTCTGCGCGGGTCTGGGCCCAGTCCACATCGAGGATCGCGATCGCTGCTTTCACAGCGGTATGATCGGACTGGGATGCCTTGGCGCGAAGCAAAGACGCCAGTTCGGCAACGGCTCGGTCCAGGCCGTTTCGGCTTCCCAGCTCGAATGCCTTGTGAACACGCACACCCAGGTAGTGTTCGAGAATGTCCTCGGCCGAAGTTCGAGCCTGAGTGAAAAGCGACCGCTCCCGGAGCAGCCAAGAGTCATGTCGCTCAGGGGGCATCGGACCTGTCTCCGTCGAACCAAGACGCGAACTCATCGGCTGGCACAACCACTCGCTCGCGGTCCGGATCCGTTGCATAGCGGCGGGCCAAGGCAAGGCGCTGTTCGGCCAAGTGCTGTTCTTCTTGCGCCAGTTCCTCGCGCAGATTCAGCAAACGCCGGGCATCCGCGACCAGCGAGCTCTTTTCCGTCTGGGCCCGCAAATCGGCTACTCCGGTTTGGACCCCTGCAAGCGTCAACGTGATGGGCCGCTTGGTCCAGTCGTCCCCAATGCGGCGAAACTCGCGATTGAAAATGTCGCCAGCCAGAATGCGCCCTTCTTCAGGAGTCAATACGCCCACGCGCACCAGCTTCTCGACCATCTGCGACGTCCGCTCGGGATCGCGCGTCACCGGGGTTTGCGATCGAAAACGCCAAAATCGAATGTGGAGATCGGCCAGTAATCGGCGATTGATCAGCACATCGAATTCATCGCGCTCGGGCTGAAAGACTTGATCTTCGGCAAACCGAAGCGCACTGACCGCGGTGGCTCGATTGAAGTCTTTGCTCTCCCCGCGCAGCAGCTTGGGCAGGCGAAACGCACTGCCCACCTTATCCATATTGCGCTCGTCGTAGACCTGAAACAGCGCATCCTGCTGCTGCGCATCGGTGAGCGGTCGAAGCTCGATTTTGGTCCGCGCGGACTCTGCGGCGCCGGTCCCGGTCTCCGCTTCGAGAATCAGTACCTTGTGAAAGTTGGTTTTGCCCTTGAGATTTTCCTCGATAAATCGCTCGATCCGCGGAATCGATGCCTCGGATAAGCGTCCCCCCGAAACCAGCAGGGCCAGCGGCGGCACACTCTTATTCTCGAAGTACAGATAATTGACCTCCTCCATCTGCCGCGAGCCCATGGCCGCCAGCAGGGTTCCGATCCAGCGCGGCACGCCATAGGGCGATCGCGGCGAATGAATGGCAAAGTGCAAAAGCTCCGTGGCAGGCCCGTCCTTTGAATCGGCTCGCCGCAAGGCCTCTAGATCGGGATACGCTTGGCCTGTGTTGCGGGAGACTACCCTGGGGTCGCGAAACGACTTGAAATACACTCGCTCGCTTCCCTGGATTTGCACGTAGCGGCGCAATCGTCGCCGCGTCGTGACGGTCTCGAATTTCACCGGCGAGATGCGCCGTCGGTCCTTGACTGCGACCGGCTCGGAATCCATGGGCAGAAGCCGCATGGTGTACGACGGCACATAGACCAGCCGAGCGATCTGCCCGCGACCGTCGCGCAGGACTTCCCAGTACGCATTGCCGGTCACTTCCAAGTCCTGTCGAGTCTGCCGGCGCAGACTGGCGAAGGACTGATCAAAGCAGCAGCCGTCGAAAAACGACTCCAGCCGAGCGCGCTCCCATCGAGCCTGAGTTTGCCAGTCGCGTTTGCGCTCGGCGATCTCGTCGCCAGAGGGCTTTCGCGGTACGTCTTGGGACCCCTCGCCGCGATCTCGCGCATCGGCGCATTCGAGAACGATCGCGTCGGCTACCTGCTCGTCGGCATCTTCGGCTTCAAAGTCAATCGCCGGCTCAAAACGATGTCCGAACCTGTCGATGTTGGTGGCATAGGCATCGACGTTTTGCCGCAGCGAATTGGAGTGTTCCAGGAGCAAACACAGCGCTTCGGGATCATAGGGCGGCTCCAACGCACCCGCTGCGCAGAACGCCTGGGTCAATTCCTCGCCCCCCGGCCGACTGGCTGCGTCTTGTGCTTGGGCCCCGACGACGATCGCCTTGAGTATGCCTTGCAAGCGAGCATCGTCCGGCTGCGACAGAGGGGACGTACTCATCGTCGTTCCTCGGCATAGGCGATAAGGCCGCGTGGCCCGAACGAAATCGACCGCACCCGATACCCATCTGCGATCAGCCGAGTGCGAGTCACCTCGCGCAGCTGGTCCAGCGTGGGCGCCTCGACCGAGAATTCCTTCGCCGGCTCGGGCGGTCCCCCTGGGGCCCCTGGGGCCCGCCCTGCGGGAAGGACGAATAGGTTCACAATACGCTTCATGGGTCTCCTCACGGCGGAGGCGAGACGCGCCGTGTTAGGAAAGCCCGCTCGTTACATAGGAAGAAGAACTCGCGCGCCTCGCCCTCTATAGAGGTAAAGCCAGCCACCCCGAAAACGGGGACAAGTCGCGCCCAGATCCCGCACAGAGCAGTCTTATGGCGAGTTGGTCTCGCCTTTCCAAGGATCCCCAGGCAGCTCGGCGACGATACGCTTTTGCACCAGGTCCATAGCGGCGTCGAAGTCCCAGTCAATGCCCGGCCGTAGTAACGGCTCGATGTCCTCGCGGAAGACATGGAGCGTTCGTTTTGCCGCGAGGTTGGCCTCAAACTGAGCTCGGCTAACGGAATGACCGCCCTCGGCCATGTACCGCTGAAAGCAGCTGATGATGGACGATGTGGCTGGCGCCTGGCTCGACGCAAGCGCGTGCCAAAGATCAAAGAGGTCACGCCCCTTCTTGCGTTGATAGAGCGCGCGGAGTTTGGTCCCCAAAAGCTCATCCAGCGCAAACGTGGGGATTGCGGCGTTTCCTCGATACCATTCGCTCTCTACTGCAAACGGCATGGTGACCTTGCCCAGGTGATGGAAGTGCTCACGCGTGTTGATTTCGATTTTCAGTCGGAGCTTGAGGGGGGGCGAATCCTCAGAATAGAAACGATACGTAAGATTCACTCGGCCTTCTTTGAGCTGCCTTTTGGGCGTCCCGAGCCATGGATCGAGTACCGACCGCGCACAGTCAAGCGTGTTGCCGATCGGTTCCGGTCGGGCCTGAACGAGATCCATATCTTCCGAATAGCGTGCGGCCGGCGTGAAATAGAGCTTGTAAAGAGCGGTACCTCCCCGGAACAGGAGGCCATCGGCCAACTCTGGCACGCGGAATATCTCGACGAGTGCGCGACTGATGACGAGATCCTGCTCGACCTGGGCATTGACGTCCCATGGGGCGTGAACTCGCCAGGCGGTGATGAAGTCTTTCGGAATCATAGGTCCGGTTCCACTTCGACGTTTACAATGACTTTCCAGGGGGCGACACGGTGGCCGGCGGTTCCGGCGGCGCGTCGCAGCGGCGTATAGCTTCGCGCATGCTCGATGACAAATGGTTTGAGTGGTTCCGCAAGAGCGAACTGCTCCAGAAGTTCCCATAGGTAGCCCAGCCGCTGCGACCAGCTGATCGGAGACCGTTTGGCGGCCTCGATGAGTTTTGCGCCATCGATCTCTTCGGCCAGTTCGGATAACACGGTCGCTGCGTTGCTCAGTCCGCCCGCGTGTTTCGGATAGCCGACCAGTTCCAGTGCAGTCACTTCGGGCGTCGAAAATCGGGCCACCCCACGCGGCGTGTTGGAGTCAACGACTGGCATGTTCTCCAGGTCACCGCGCGCAATAAACTCAACCCGGACCTTCCCGCACTCGATGGCTTCGCGGTGTTTGCGAACGATGACTTGCGTGGTTTGAGGTCGCTGGTGGGCGGCGCCATAGTGTTGGGCCGCCGTGAGCAAGCCAAAGTAGTAGGGCTCGTTCCGCCGGGCCATCAGCTGCGGCACGAATTGCTCGGCGGGCAGGCAACCGAGCTGCCGATACTCATAGGGCACAATGACCAAAAAACCCCGAACCGGTTCCGCAATCACGCCTCGCTGCTTGAGCCGCCGAAGCTGGGCCCGCACCGCTGGGACGTTGCCGCGGACCGCGGCGATGACGTCGTCCGTGGGAACGTGGTAGCGACCGTGGATCGCCTGTTCGTCAATGTAGGCCTGTGCCCTCACTGAATTCGTTTCCATAGAAAAAGAATGAAGAACGTTTTTTCTTCTAATAATTGTACCATGTGCCATTTCGTACGATTAATATAAAAAATAATAAAAAATGTCACTTTTCACTAGAATCGTATCTGTTTTTTCGATTCCATGGCGCGTCAGGTCAAGCCATAGTTTTCTTTTATTACAACTGGTTACCCCACGACGCGCACGCCGATCTCAGTCCGCTTGTGCGGCTTGGCCCCGCGCTCTTTCTGGCAAGCCAGGGCGATGGCCCAGAAGCGATCAGCGTGGCCGCCGCGGGCGGACCGTTCGGCGTCGAAGCTGATCTTGCCCGAGGGAAGGACGCGGCGTTTGATCGAGTGGATCTGGCCGACCAGCTCGCGGTCGCGGGGCAACAGGATGTCGCGGCGCTGCAGAAGAATCTTCAAGTCGGTGGCCCAGCGCTCTTTGGATTCGTTGCTGAACGCTTCGGCAACTACT
>JAKSDA010000092.1 GCA_022360315.1 Pseudomonadota bacterium | reverse complement strand
CGATTATTCGCTGCAAGTGCGCATTGGCGATGGTACGTGGACTGGTACGCCCGCGCCCAACGTGCGTTTCGTCGCCGACCCTGGCAGCGGCACGCTGACCACCAGCATCCAAACAGATCCAGTGACCGCACTCGACGGTGAACTGATCAATGGAATCTATCAGTGCAACTGGACATTGGGAGATAGTGAACCCCAGGTGGTGAGAGCATTTGCCTACTTTGACGACGATCCGTCCACCGAGATCACTCCGCTCTATTTCCGGGCTAATCTGAGTGAGGCGTCGACTACCAGCTACAGTAACGCCGCAGCCGATCCGGACGCCACCACTGTCAAGCTGGCACTGGATCATCTGTACCAGGGTAAGAGCTTACCAATCGGTAGTATCGTGGAGATCGCGAGGGAAAATGCGCTGGTACAGAATAGCAATGTTCCGGCCGGATTTTTGCTCTGTAACGGTGATGAAATGTCACAGAGTCAATACCCTGATCTCTACGGGCAAATTGGTGGCGTCTTCGGGACTGCGGCCGCCGGCAACTTCAAGCTGCCAGATCTGCCGGGAGAGGCCAATTTCTATAAACTTATTAAGACCTAGTTAGCTGCGGCACGGTCCAGGCATCTCGATATGCCTAGATCTGGCCGAGATGCCGGGACCTACACTCGCATAGTCATTTCGATCGGAGTCAGGCCGTGAAACGCTATCTACCGAATTTTGGCGGTTCGCCGCGAAATAGCAATCGACCGGTCGAGAAATCCGCTACAACCGATTCGCTATTCGCGCTGTCGAGCGCATTTGGCGCCGCCGCGCGAGAATTCACCGGCATGATCGAAGATCTGCTGTCCACGATCGAGCCACGTCCGAACCTCGTGGCGACAAATGCAACGCGGAATTCGCGCCGCGAAGAGCGACCGAGCGACCGGAAAGCCGGCCGTTCAGACGGGCAGAGCAAACTCCGCCAATTGCTGCAGTCCGGTATCGCGTCGTCCGTCGAGCCGTTCATTGCGCAGTGGAAAGCCAGATTGGATGACGTGACAGCAGGCTCGATCGCGGATGTCCTGATATTCAATGCTGCTGCACTGATGGGCCGCCGCGTCCTTTCCGGCGAATGTGGCAAAGGGCAGGTCGTCGACAAGCTCAGCGATGCTCATTGCGCTCGCGAGTTTTTGGCCCGGCTTTGCACATTTGCCGAGCTCTTTGGCCATCCGGATAGCTGGAACGGGGCGGCGGCCCGGCGATATGCGCTGAACAGGCTGGCACGGCCTGCAGGTATCCTCAGCGAGGACGAGAGCGGAGTCGTCCAACCGGCATTCGACGTGTTTAAGCAGGTGTCGATGGAGCTCACGGCTCGATCGTGGCGAGATATCGTGTCTATTTCGCTGGACTTACCCGTTCGATTGCCAGCTCATCCCGCTTGGTCGCAAAACTGGCACGGCACGGTCGATCGAAAAATGCTAGAACGTGCGCTGGAACGAGCCATCGCCGGCGATGGGCTCATCCATACGGTGTGGCGGCAATACGCCGAGGTCAAACAGATACTGCTGAGTCAAAATTCGCTGTGGTTGCTGGTCCGAGACGCCGAGCATCGAATGCCCGGTCGCCCGGCTGACTGCGCCAATCGGGCCGACCGCATTGACCGGGTCGATCTCACCCGCGTCATGGGTGCGCTGGAGTGTCACGACACGATACCGATCGAGCAATGGAATTCGGCTGCTCTTTCCTGTCCTCCGCCCGATCGGATCATTCGGGCGCCGAGGACCCGCAATAATGGCGAGTTCTCTGTCGAGGAGATGGCTCTGGTCAGGCAGAAAACCGCCGATAGAGTGGACATGGAATCGCTGGCAGTGGTGGTCAGGCTGCGGGAAAGCTGGGAGGTATGGCTGATCCCGACAGTCTCGGCCGAGCATTGCCCCGGCGAACTGGTTTTGTGGCGCGACGATCAAGAAGTCACCCCGTCGACGGGAATGAGCCGAACTCGCTTTACTGACCGACCGCTCTTGGTGCGGGGGGCCTGTACGGAGCCGCTCGTCTTGACGCGAGATACTCCGGCGCGCATTGTTCGCCTCGGTCGGACCGGCAAGGACGAGAAACGGGCGAAAAATCGGCCGAAAACTGATCTACCCGGCATGGCCATGGCTGGATCGAGCGGCCATCGAATCGATGCTGTCTACAGTCTTGCCGACGATCCCCGGTATCCACCGGGTCATGTCTTGCTCACTGGCGGCAGTGAGCTGCGGCTGTATCGGTCGAATTCGCCGGGAAAAACCTGGTGGCAGGGTGATTCGCTGGAGCTCGAAGCAGAGGCGACTCTGGTGGCCAATGCAGCGATTTTTGGGATGATAAATGATCTCATCGTATTTCAACTGGCCAATCGTCTGTGGGGATTTTTTCCCCTGCGCGCTCTGGCTGATTCGAAGCGGGGTCGGCTCGCCCAACTGCGCGCCCAGGCGCGGGGTATTCTGTTTCGGGGCGAGACCGGCGAATTCGCCGCTGCCTATCCAGTGCTGCGATCGTGGATTCACGTCGGTCGACTGAGCGACGTATGCGGCAACAGCGACGGGACGATCTCGGTGACATTTGCCGATTCGGCCCGGACGGAACTGTACGAGCCGAGGGATGGGCCAGTGCCGGTGCTGGTGCACTCCGTGGAAAACCGTCGCGGCTCGCGCGGAGCCAGGACCAGTCATTTGAAGTTGCCCGACAATCGCTATCTCCTCGTCCGCGCTCGAGATGATCACGTGGAGTTCAAACGCATCGCCGAACTGTCCCGCGATCACGATGATCTGTTGGCCCAGAAACACAAAGAGAGTCATGCGGGTCCATAACAGCTGCTGCCGGGCGCGTGCCGGGCTTCAAAGCCACAGTCGCTGCCAGTCCCGCCACAGCCACCCCACAGCGTTACAGACCTGCACACAAATGGTGAAAGACCTGCACACCCTGGTGAGTTTTTGGCACGACCAATCGATCGGCGAACCGTAACTGATTGAAATTACTTTTGGCACGAGGGCTGCTTTGGTGGACTGGCGTGCTTACCAAGGTGATTCAAATGGCCAAGACCGGTGCGAGCGGCATTGCGGCGTCGGTATTCGACTTTGCTGTACTGATCGCTCTGGTCGAACTGGCAAGCCTGCCGGTTGCCGTTGCTGCGTTCATCGCGGCTGCACTCGGTGCCGTGCTGGGCTTTGTCATTACCAAGGTATGGGCATTCGACGACCGCGGTCCGGTCGATACCCGTCAGGTTGCGGCGTACGCCGCCGTTGCGGTGAGCAACGCCATTGCAGTCGCTGTGCTTTTGCAACTGCTGGTGACAGGCACTGGGCTGGTCTACCCGGTCGCCAAGGCCATGGCGTCGATCGCGGTCTTTGCCCTGTGGAGTTACCCGGCGCAAGCCCGTTGGGTTTTCGCAAAAGGAGAGTTCTATGCAGTTTGATCTCAGTGTCGTCATTCCCGCGTACAACGAGGAACACCGCATCAAGCCCACTCTGGTGGCGATCGACTTCTTTCTCGCCCGATCCAGCCTCCGCTACGAAATCATCGTGGTCGACGATGGATCATCTGACGGTACGATGGCCCTGGTCACCCGCCTGTTCGAGCGCATGCCCGCCTTGCGCTGCATTGCCAACTGGCCCAACCGGGGCAAGGGGCATGCGGTGCGCACGGGTATGCTCGCGGCCTCGGGCAAGGTGCGGCTAATGTGCGATGCCGATGGCTCGATTCCCGTCCACCAACTGCCCATATTGATCGAGCGAATCCGCCAGGGTGAAGTCGATATCGCCATTGCATCGCGTTATGTCGAGGGGGCGAGCGCAGATCGCAAGCAGCCAATCTATCGCCGGCTGTGGAGTCGGCTGTCCAATCGAGTGGTCCAGCGCGCCCTGGTCGGCGGAATTCGCGACACCCAATGCGGTTTCAAGGCGTTTACCGCGCAAGCGGCCACTGCGCTCTTCGGCGTGGCCCGCATCGACGGCTGGGCGTTCGACCTCGAAATCCTGGCCTTGGCCCGGCGCATGCGCTTTGCCGTTGCCGAGGTCGGCGTTCACTGGCGTGATGATCCGCGCTCGCGGATAAACCCGGTGCGCGACGCCTGGAAGGTGATTGGCGAGCTCATGCTCATCCGCGGCAACCTGCGCCGCAACGTCTACGGAGATCTGCGGGCCCGGCGAGCATTACCCATCAGCACGTAGGCAACACGTTGAGCACCGATAACGGCGCCATGACACGGCGTCACGACAGAAACGTCGATCGCCTCGGTTTCGCTCGCGAACATGCCGGAGTTATCCTGCAAGCGTCCATGCGCTAACGCTCGAGTTCGCCGCAGAAATGCCCAGGCCTTGGCGCAGGGATATCCGTGTCCTGCGGCTCGCAGATCCAGTCCGATAGCGTCCGCGTTGCGGGCCTCGAGCGCACGCCCGACCAGGCCAGCAGACCCGGTAATCAGGATTCGAATGGTCACGATTGACTCCAGCTATGCTCCGGGCCACGCCGGCCGCGCTGGCCAACCGCGACCCGGCCCGACTCAGCTTGACGTGGCTGCGATAGAGCGCCAATCTTGCCCAGGTGGAAAAGTCGCGCCCCATGGCCTATCTGCTCTGGCTCGTCGCCGGCTGGCTCGGCGCACACCGCTTCTATCTGCGCGAACCTCTGTGGGGCCTCATCTACTTCGTTACCGGCGGACTGTTCATGCTCGGCTGGTTTGTCGACGCCATCTTTCTCGGCGACAAAGTAGACGAGTACAACCGCCGCATCGCAGAAGACAATCGCCTGGCTCGAGCCCGGCTGGTCCGGGGGGGCGCGGTGGACAAGCGTCGCAAGGTCGGCGAGTAGCGCGGCAAAAAAACCGGTCGACACGACCGGTGATCGACATGCAGAGAGATGGGCCTGCGCTGAAGGCAGCTTATAAGCCGAGTTCTGTTCCGGCGTTGGTTGCCCGCAGCCGGCGGTGATCATTCCTCTAGGCCCGCCATTGCTGACGGGCTCGAGCGACCAACCCGGGATCATTGCGCGGGCCACGCGACCCCTGTCTGGTCTTGCTTCGAGTGGGGTTTACCATGCCATCTCCGTCGCCGGAGACGCGGTGCGCTCTTACCGCACCCTTTCACCCTTACCCGACTCGAGGCCAGGCGGTTTGCTTTCTGTGGCACTTTCCTGCGAGTTACCTCGACTGGCCGTTAACCAGCACTCTGCCCTGTGAAGCTCGGACTTTCCTCCCGTTCCCCGAAGAGAACCGGCGATCACCCCACTACCTCCACCGCAGACCCGAAAATAGCGTAACACACCGCACGGCGAGGTGGCTATTCCCCGGCATCCTCGAGAATGTCCTGGCGATACAGCATCCGATAGCAGCGCGGGCAGGTCTCGATGCTGTCCAGTCGGGCCAGGATGTTGTTGAGCTGAGGGGGGACCTGCATGTGACAGCCCCTACATACGCCATCAACCACAGGAGCAAGAGCATAGGCGCGTTTCTTCATGATGTGGTTGTAGCGCTTGAGCAGACCGGGCTGGATCTGGTTGAGCACTTCGTCGCGCCCGGCGGCACGCTTCTCGGCTTTGGGCTCGAGTACCGCGATCTCGGCCCGAATACTCTCTTCCTCGGCAGTCAAATGCTCGCGCAACGCTTTGATATCCTTGTCGTGCGATTCCATCTCGGCGCGAGATTTCTCGATCGCTTCCATCATCTTGAGGAGATCGTCCTCACGCTCGGATTTGCTCTTGCGTTTGTTTTCCAGCTCGCGGTTGGCTGCAGAGTAATCCTTGCTGCTCTTGGCCGACTGTACCTTGGCCTTGGCCTTCTTGATCGCCTCCTCCTCGGTCTGGATGATGGATTCCAGTTCCTTGCGCCAGGACTCGGTCTCGGCCAGTCGATCCTTCTCCTCCTGCAGAATGGCCTCGAGCTTGGCCAGATCGTTTTTGGCAGGAGTTAGCTTCTCCGGAAGAGAGTTGATTTTGGCACGTAGCTCTTGAACGCTGGAATCGATGTTTTGCAGTTCGAGTAACAGGAGCAGTTGTGCTTTCAAAGCAGCATCCCTTGGAGAAGTAGTCGCCGGATTGTCAAGAGAGTGGGCCCACCTGGACTCGAACCAGGGACCAGCCGGTTATGAGCCGGCCGCTCTAACCAACTGAGCTATAGGCCCATCGCAGCAATTTCTGACCGCCGCCACGTTATCTTTTTGCCACTCCATTTGCAAACCCCCGGTGCTATGCTGTGGAAGATGAAAACGATGAGTTTGGCCTGCTGGGTGGCGGCAGCCGGGTTGCTCTCGGCGTGCACCACAGCGGGAAACCAATCCCGGTCCAATCCTCCGATGACCGCACCAACCGCGCTGCCCCCTTCCCAGCCCATGGACCCCTCGTATGCTCTGGGGCTGTGGCGCTCCAGTTTTGGCGCGGTGAAGATCGAGCCCGATGCGACTCGCCCGGCCGGCGGAGTGATGGGTGTCTGGATCTACCAGCGCGACGGTCGGGAAGTCGTCGGTTTCTTTTCTGGCAATCTGCGCGGAAATGTCCTCGATTTCACCTGGCACGATCCCGCCGTACCGCGCGATCTGGTCGGCAGCGGTTATGTGGTCTTCGATCCGACCGGGGTGAGTTTTGCCGGCAGACTGTGGACCGAGGATGGGGCCCGGCAATTCGAATGGAACGGGCAGCGTGCCCGGTCAGCTCCCGCGGTTGCGAATCCCGGTCATGACAGTCGAGGCGGACAGCTGCCGCTCAGCCGGCCCCCTGCTCCGGCCACCCCGGCACCAGATGCCTCGCCGTCGCCATACGGTGCCCCGCGTCAGGATCAGACCGTCCCGGACAGAACCTCAGAGCCCCCGCCGCGCGACACCTCGGTCCCTGGCAATCCATACGGAAACTAGCCCGGGCTAGCACGCTCCAGACGGTGGCGTTCCGCCTGAGAGCAACGCCCTGGCAATCCATACGGAAACTAGCCCGGGCTAGCCCCGACACTCGAGCTAACCTCACGAGCAGGGGGAGGTCAAATGCGATGGCTCTGGCCCGCTATGGTAGTGCTATGGTCGGTCCATGATCACCACTCCATCAGAGTTCGAGCGCCTACCGGAGCTGAATGAAGCTCGAGCCGCGTCCACGCCGGGCGCCCGGCTCGATGCTGTGCAACACGCAGCTGGCAAGCTCAAAGACCGTATTCGCGACCGCGGTCCGGCAGCAAGCGTGCGCACGTATGATCTTGTGACGTTTCCCTATCCGACCAGATTTGGTCTGGAAGGCGCGGCACTGTCACCGGCACCGTTTGTCATGCTGCGAAACCGCATGCACCTGGTTCAAAGCCACAGCCGTGACGGACGCCTCATCAATGTGCTGATCAATCCATCCGACTCGGAACGCGCTCTGGCAGCACCGTTTTTTGCCCGGCAGATCGAGCGTTATGGCGAGTTCGTGGCCAAACGGCTTTTGTCGACTCAACACGGACGGGTCGAACACGCCCTGGCAGCATGGGGAATCGCGCCTGAGGACATCGATTACATCACGTTCGATCACCTGCACGTGCAGGATGTGCGGGGTCTACTCGGCACTGAGGAGCCGGAGCCAGGCCGCAGCGAGCCGACCCCGGCCTATCTGCCCAATGCCGTGTTACTGGCTCAAATCGACGAGCTGCGCACGTTCGAGCACCTGCATCCGCTACAGCAGCCGTGGTACGTTCGCGATGGGATCAAATCGATATCCGGCGACAAGATCGCCGCGCTCGACGGCGATTATCTGATCGGCTCTGGACTGGCACTGATCCGCACCCCCGGTCATACCGCAGGCAATCACAGCCCGGTCATGGTCACTGATCGCGGGGTGTGGACGGTGAGCGAAAACGGCATTGCAGTGGATGCATATGCGCCACAGCACAGTCGGATTCCCGGTCTGGCACGATATGCCCGCTCTGCCGGTGTCGAGGTCATACTCAATGCAAACACCCGGGAGAATACGCTCGATCAATATACATCCATGGTCCTCGAAAAGTCCCTGGCCGATCCATGTCCCGATCGGCCGGAGTTTCCGCAGCACTTTTCATCGTCCGAGTTGACTCGAAGCCCGCTCGCGCCGGCTCTGTGGCCCAGCTATAGTCACGGTCACATCACTCATGGTGAAATCCTCGATCGGCGCACAGGCCGCTCCACGCGGACGACAGCGGCCTGATGAGTTGCTCCTCATGCTGGTATTGGTATCCCTGATGTTTCTATCGTGACGGGTTTATGATGAGACGCGATTTTGCACTTCCAGGCACACCGGTTCGCCACGCGCCCGACCGGGTCTGCGACGTTCGACATATCCGGCTTGCCATCGATATCGACATCGAGGCCAGGACGATCCGCGGCACGTGCTCGCTGACTCTGGCACCGCTGTCGAGTGATCTGAGCCGGATCACTCTCAATGCGGTCGAACTGGATATTCATCGAGTGTCGTGCCGCGGCAGCGAGCTGGCCTTCAGTCACGACGGCGCGGTTTTGCGCGTCGATCTGCACGGAGCCGCCGGCCAGCTGCCGGTGGGACCGGCGCCCGGCCTGGAAATGGCGTTTGGCGGTGGCAGCGCGGTCGAGGCCGCTGGAGCTGTCCCGAGCGCGGGACAGGGGAGCGGTGCTGTCCTCGACCAGAGCTCCGATCAGATCGCGCGACCGAGTGCCCTTCAGGTCACCAGTCAGGCAACCGGGCAGGTAACGATCGACATAGAATACAGTGGCAGCCCGCGGCGCGGACTGTACTTTGTGGGCCCGGACGAGGCCTACCCAGACAAGCCGGTGCAAGTATGGACCCAGGGGCAGGACGAGGATTCGCGCTATTGGTTTCCCTGTTTTGACTCGCCGCACGAGAAAGCCACCAGCGAAGTCATCGCGACGGTGCCCGGAGAATTTTTCGCCTTGTCGAACGGAGCTCTGATCTCGGACACCACCGAGGGCGGACGACGCACCATGCACTGGCGCTTTGACACTCCGCACTCCTGTTATCTGATCACCCTGGCAGCAGGCCAATTCAGCGAGATCCGCGAGTACTGGGGCGATGTCGAGGTCACGTATTACGCAGCCGTGGGCCGCGAAGACGAGATGCGGCGAACCGTGGGCAAAACCACCGAGATGCTCGAGCTGTTCTCGAATCTTTTTGGCCTGCCGTACCCGTATGAAAAGTACGCCCAGGTATCGGTCGCCGACTTCATCTTCGGTGGCATGGAAAACACCACTGCCACCACGCTCACCGACACGGTGCTGCTCGACGAGCGCGCTGCGCTCGATTACGACGCCGAAAAACTGGTCTCCCACGAACTCGCCCACCAGTGGTTTGGCGATCTCTTGACCTGCCGCCACTGGGGCGAGGGCTGGCTGAACGAGGGATTTGCCACCTATTCGGAATATCTTTGGCGCGAGCACTCCGAGGGCCGCGATGCCGCCGACGTCGAACTCGCGTTTTGGGACGAGAAATACTTCAGCGAGGACTCGAGCCGTTATCGCCGCAAGGTGGCGACCAAGATCTACGACGAGCCGATCGACATCTTCGACCATCATCTGTACGAAAAAGGCGGCCGCGTTCTGCACATGCTCCGCCAGCTGCTCGGAGACCAGGCGTTTTGGGCATCGATCGCCCACTATCTGAACAAGCATCGCACTGGATCGGTGGAAACTCGCGACTTGGCCCGGTCCATCGAGTCGGCGACCGGACGCGTGCTCGACTGGTTTTTCGAGCAGTGGATCACCGAGGGCGCCGGTCATCCCGAACTCGAGGTTGCCTACGCGTGGGATGCAGACCGAAAACTGGCCCGTTTCACAGTGGTACAGACGCAGACCCTCGAGCACGATACGCCGATCTTTCGAATGCCACTAAAGGTTCGCTTCCGGGTCGGCGACGTCGATCGCGACCTGCCTATCGAGGTTACCGAGCGGGAACAGACATTTTTCTTTGTTCTCGACGAGGAGCCGTCTCAGGCCATATTCGACCCGGGCAAGACACTTCTGGCCAAGATCAAAACCGACAAGGGCATTCATCTCATCGAGGCCGAACTCAAAAGCGCCACTCTGGCCTGCGATCGCATTCACGCCGCCAATGAGCTGGCCAAGCGAGGCGGTTATCGCGCGGCCGAGCGTCTCATTGCGGCACTGGGTGAGGATCCGTTCTGGGCGGTGCGTGCCGCGGCGGCCCGCGGGCTCGGCGAGCTGCGCACCGATCGCGCTCGCGACGGCTTGCTGCGCGCTGTGCGAGAAACCGAGCACGCCAGGGCACGGCGCGCGGTGGTTCGGGCGCTGGGTTTGTTCCGCGATGATGCGGCGGTTCAAGATGTGCTGGCCGATATGGTCGAGCGTGGTGATCCCAGCTATTTTGTCGAGGCCGAGGCGGCTCTATCACTCGGCAAGACTCGGTCTCGGCGCGCGCCAGAGCTCCTGCGCGAGGCAGCCGGGCGGGATTCGTTTGCCGATGTGATACGGCAGTATGCATACCAGGGGTTGGCCGAGGCGCGCGACGACAGTGCCATTGGTTTTTTGTGCGATGCCACGGCATATGGCCAGGTATCACAGGGTCGCAGTGCCGCCATCAAGGCGCTGGCCGAGCTGACTCGTGGCCGGCGTGATCGCGATGCTCGCGATGTGCGTGATGTGGCCGAACGCTTGCTTTTTGACCGGGATTTTCGCGTGCAATACGCCGCTCTCGAGGCTGTGGGCAAGATGGCAGATCCCGCCGCGCTCGCCGCCCTCGACCGGCTGGTCGAGCGGTCGCTCGACGGCCGCCTGCGCCGCCGCGCTCGCGAGATCATCCGCGACATTCAGGAAGAACGTGCCCAGGGCGAGGCCATCGCTGCGCTGCGCGACGATGTCGATAAACTGCACCGCCGCAATGTCGAACTGCAGCAGCGTCTCGATGCGCTGGAAGCACAGCTCGACAAAAAGAAACGCACCAAAAAACGGGCCAGAAAGAACGGCAAGAAAACCTGAACCATCTCCCGCCGAGAGCGGCACATCCGGCATCAGACACGGGATCCAGCGATGCGGATTCCGGGCACATGCAACCGGCGAGGGGACCATCCTGCTGGTGATAAACCGGTGAGCCTACCGTGTCCACAAAAAGGCAGCATTATCGGGTTTGGGCCGAGCCATCTCTTCGAGACGAGAAAGCCCGCACCGGCCTGTAAAGGATTGGCGCGGGCCGCCGATTCCCAGCGTGGGCCACCGATTCCCAGCGTGGGCCACCGATTCCCATGAAACCGGCGGTGAGTATCGCCAGCGACGGCTGGCATTGCGTACTCGACTCTCCTGCCTGACCCCTCCTCCTGCCTGACCCCTCCTCCTGCCTGACTCCTCCTCTTTTTTGATTGCCTGTCTCTCTGGTTGCTTTCTTTCTGATCCCTACTCTCTGCGAACCCTCGCGCCGGCCGCGATCATCGCTGCGTCCGGTACGGAGAACCGATGATTGCATTACAAAAACACATTACAACGAATACGTATGTGGCCCGCGTCGGATTGCTGTTGATCGCGCTTATGGGCGCCTGTTCGCCCTCGGGCAGGTCGACTGACACGCCTCCTACCGTTCATTCGAGCCGTCACGCGGTCAGCACGGGAAATGGCCTGATTGTCAACGGACTCGGCAGTAACGGCGTGGCGCTCAACGGCGTGGCCTTGAACGGCGTGGCCTCGAACGGCGTGGCGCTCAACGGCGTGGCGCTCAACGGCGTGGCGCTCAACGGCGTGGCGCTCAACGGCGTGGCGCTCAACGGCGTGGCCTTGAACGGCGTGGCGCTCAACGGCGTGGCGCTCAACGGCGTGGCGCTCAACGGCGTGGCGCTCAACGGCGTGGCGCTCAACGGCGTGGCGCT
>JAKSDA010000598.1 GCA_022360315.1 Pseudomonadota bacterium | reverse complement strand
GGTGGTATGGCCCGGGTTCGACGCTGAGCAACTAGAACGCGTGCTGGCGGTGATGGAGAAATCGTCGTGTTGAGCCTACCGCCAGCAGTGCGCATCTTCGTGGCCACCCAAGCGACGGATATGCGCAAATCGTTTAATGGGCTGAGCAATGCGACGCGACAGATGATCGAGCAAGATCCGCTTTCAGGGCACTTGTTCATGTTCTTCAATCGGAGAAAAACGCTGGTCAAGGCTCTGTACTAGGATCGCACGGGGTTCTGTCTGTGGGCTAAACGACTCGAGCGCGGGACGTTCCGATTGCCGACTAGGCAGGAGCGTGCAGTGGTCGAGATGGAAGCGGCCGAACTGGGCCTGCTCCTGGAAGGGCTCGAACTTGGCAATGCGAAACGACGCGCCCGCTGGACCCCCACAAAGTAACTCGAATAATCTGGCCCTTTGAGGCTGCCATGATCGCCGTTTCATGATCTAAAGACGGCGAGACATGTCCACTGTCCCCCACAATCGCGGCATCGACGAGGTTTGCGCCGAACTCGAAAAGATGTTCGACGCAGGCGAAAAAGCCGCCCTGCTTGGCGCTGTGCGCCATCTGCTGGGGTGGCGTTCCTCTGATGACAGCCGCGCGTAGAGGCCGAGGAGGATCTCCGCGTCCACGGCGGCGTAGCGGAACTGGGCATCCGTGGACCCTCAACAGCACTGGCCTGGTGTACCCGGCACAGGCGTTGGCGATGATCGCGCGGCGAGTCCGCTACCCTGGCCAGGGGCCGCCAACGACGATTGTTCAGGACCTTGTTGGCATTGAATACTGCTCGTAGATGCCATCGCTCGATGGCAACTCAAGCACGGTCAAGCTGTCCACGACGTGCAGCAGATACGACGAGATGCCAGCCAGAGCGTAGGCTGCGCTCAGGTTATACATATACAATTTGGTGACGCCGTACTTATCCTTCAGGTCATTGAACGTCGCGGTCACGTCACGGGCCATCTCGACGACCTGATCGCCGCTCACGACGTTGGTCGGCGCGGGGACCTGCGCCACTAGCAGCCCGCGATCTTGTGCGTCCTTCTCTGCTGCTCTTCGTCGGCCGTCGTCAGGTGTTGCGAGGATGATCGCGGCAGCTCCGGTGCGCGCGCCGTCCTCGGGGGCGTATGAGTTCCCCCTCTGTAGCGGCTGCAATTGCTGCTCGAGGTTGAGGTTCACTACGTTGTTGCGATCGTACAGGGTGAGCCGCTTGCCGCTGCTGCGGTCGACCACCCAGCCGAACAGGGCCGCCAGGGCCATCTGGCACTGTCCAAACCAATGAACGTGCTGACGGTGCACGCCGCTCAGCTCAAGCGCGTACTGTAGAGCCCAAGTCATGGCCCGGGCACAGTCGTGCCAGCTGTGCGAATCGACCACACTGCCCTGCGTACGCTCGCCGAGTTCGGGACGGAAGAGCAACGCGGGGGCATCGAGCGCCTCCAGTCTGTTGGGCAGTGCTGGGTCACCTCGCTTGGAACCCGAGCCACGCTGGTCGACAATCACGGCGACCTCGGCAGCGCTCCGGACCTTGGCCAAACAGTAGATTGCGTCGGCTATGCGCTCAGCGAGCTCGTGGGGCTGCCGGGAGTGCCCCTTGATTCCCAGGCGAGTAACTTGGGTTTGCTCCGGGTTCATCCACCGCTTGCACAGGATATCGTGCGTGCGCACTAACGACTCATAGTCGTCCAGAAATACCGGAATGATGCTCTCTTTGCGGCCATCGCGCTCGAGCTCGATAGCGACATCGAGCTCGCCCCGCACCCAGGACGACGCCATGGCCGCTTGCGACATGAAGAGAACCAGCACGCGCTGAGCCTTTACGGCGCCGCTCAGCCAGCTGTTCAGGTCGATCCCAGCTGGCAGCTCCTGGCTGTCGAGCCACGGGCGAATACCGCGCCACGCGAGTTGCTTGGCCACTGCTTCAACAAGGGACTTGTCGGTCGAGCTATGGGAGAGAAATGCGCTGAGTATGTTCATGGGTGAGAATCTTTGAGCTGTGCGGTCAAGAGAGTTGCTGATATGGTGTGCCGGAACGGCACAGGGCTCACGACGGCTCGCGACCGGCTCAGCCGTCGCTTTGGTGCGGGGAAAAGGAGCATCCGCAATGTACTGTTGCCCGGGTACCGGGCCACTGCGCAGCAGGCCCACCAAGTACGCCGCTGCGACATCGCAGGCATAGGAACGCCACGCGCTCTTGATCTCTGCGTCGTTCTCGCAATCGGTGAAGTAGGAGACGCCCCGGATCATCAAGAGTCGCTGCCCATAATTGTCGTTGTAAAGTGCAGCAGCCACGCCGGCTCGCTCCACCCCGACAAGTTTTGGTTCGCCTTCCGGCGATCCGGCGATCCGGCGCATTACCTTTGATGCGGTGATATCCCCGCCAAATGCGACGATCCCACAATGACGTCGCGGGGCCCGCTCTTCGGGGGGCTTTTGGCCGATGAGGTCTTCCCACTCGTGCGGAAGATTTTCGGCGGCGTTCAGTAGGTATTCATCCGCTGGAAATTCGGCCCATCGCTGCTCCGAGCTGATAGCTTTCGATGCCACGATGACATCGCCCAGTGCGACTTCCCCCTCGATCCCTCCAGCGATGCCGACCAGGAGTACATGCTCAGGGTTCCAGCGGCGGACAACAGCATCGGCTTTGACGACATTGCTGGTCGTCGTCGTGCCAGAGAGTGAGGTGACAACAACTCGGTACGTCGCGCCATCCCGGCGCCTCGTCTTCACTGAGGCTATGTAATAAGTCTGCGTATCCCCTCGTTCGCGGTCCAGCTTCTGATGGTCGGGAAGATTCGAAAGGACAGCCACGCGCTCCTCTTCGAGAGCAGTAATGATCAGAAAGTCGACAGCACCTCATTCGGCATGTTCTGGCCCCTCCGCCGCCCTGTGTGCCTCGTCGGCCTGTTCGCGCGTCTCTGTTGCTTCTGCTTCTTGAATGTCTCGGTATGCGTCGTCATACCACTGAGTTGCTGCAGGCCTTACTTTCCTGACGAGCTTCTGCGTCGACGTTAGGTGAGCATGAAAATCGCTTAATTCACGACATAGATCACGAAGCGACTTGTGCGCATTGCGATTGTAGAGGTACGTTTGCGCCTCTAAGCGATGGTACTGGAGATCCTTGTCATTTCCTTGTAGATACTTGTCCCAAACCTCGGCAAGTGTGTACACAAAACCCATAATATCAAGTGCCTTATTCCAATACTCGGACTTGACACTTGGAACCCAAGGCGCCGGGCAAGCTAGTTTGGCGATTTTGGACGGACCGGCGTCCACCCCAAGCATGCGAACGATTTCTGTAACTTTGTTGGCATACCCCTCCCCTGTAGTCACATCGTACTGAGCCAAATGAATGCCTTTTCTGTTTGCGATGCTAGGGTCGGGACAGTCATATTCTGATATAAATATTGGAATCGTAGTGTGTATATGATAGCGCCTGCTGTGTTTGAGCTCTCGTTGCATCTGTATGCAACAAGGACTTGCTGGTGAGACGATCAGCAGGCACACACGGCTGCGAGCCATTGCCTCTTTGGTGAGGGTCTCTGGTCCCTCGTGTGCTTGACCCAGTGTCTCAGCTCGACCACACGCTCCGCGATGATAGATGGCTAGCCCTAGTTCCTCCAAATTTTCAATGAACAGCTGTGCCCACTGCTCACAGTCTTTGGCGTAGCTGACGAACGCGTGGTACTCGTTGTCGCTCACTGGACGGGGTGGTATGTGAGTGTCGGGCACAGATACCTCGGACGTTAACGCATAGGATCGAGTCAACCATGCCGATCGTTGAACTCCTCCAGCGACGCCGCCGGGTTGTCCTGGAACCAGCGATTGGACGGATAGCTCCAGCGCTCGCTCTGGGCCCCGGGGAAAGCGAGCAATCGGCGCAGTGCAGCCATGCGCTCGCTGTGGTCGTCGCGCATGCCCTGGGTGAGCTGTGCGATGTACTCTGCCGCCGCGGCTCCCTCGCAGCGCTCTGTGGCCCGAGCGCTGCCGCGGTAGCGGGCCAGGAGGTCGGTTTGCTCTACCGAGAGGGGCTCAATGGCCACCGAGCCGAGTCCGTGTGGCTTGCCCCAGCCGAGCTTGTGCGCGAGGCCGGGCTCGAGAAACATTGCGTACAGCAGCAGGGCGTATTCTGCCTCATCCAGGCCCTGGTGGTGCACACTGAGCTGGTAGACATGGCCCCGGTCGACCGCCCGGACCTGGATGGTCTGTCTGGCTCCAAACGACGCCTTCCGGGCCGGGGTAGACTCGGTGATCTGGTCGGGATGATGATAGTACGCCTTGCGGCCGCGGATTGTCTTGTCGGTGGAGTTGTTCGTGCGCTCGACGTAGAACGCGTGGTGGTCTGGCTTTGGTTGGCCGACGATGATGTGATAGGGGCCGACAATGGACGCGCGATCGGGCTCGCACAGGCGACCCTCGCCCGGCGCGACCAGGCCCTTCCAGGCACTGCCTTGAGGCAGTGCGCCAAACATGCGGCAGGTGATGCACAGCTCGTCGATGTCGTCGCACGGAGCAAATCCCGTCGGCTCTTTGGCGTGGCGATATTGGTAGCGCCCATGAGAATAGAGGCTACTCGAGGCGCTGATGCAGCCTCCTGCGACCATCTCGGCCACGGCGCGGAGCATCCCTTTCAATGAGCTGCCCGGAATGATGGCGCCCTGCTTGACCGGGCGGATGGCGCCCTGGCCGACCGCGTAGTCTTGCTCGGCGATCAGAAATGGGCCCAGAGTTTTTAGCCGGGCGCGAATGACTCCGCCTGTGCGGGCGAGGCGGTCGTGTCCGGGCGGCTGCTTGCGCGGCGATGGTCGACCGAGTGGGACGAAGTCGTAGGGGTTCATGGGCTCGAGTCCTCGCTGCCGGCATGCTCAAAGCGCAACAGTCGATGCTGGGTGTGACCGTCAATGAACTCATAAGTGAAGGCGCACAGATAAACCCGGCCGCCGGGCAGGTCAGACGCGGGCGGCGGTGAGTCGAGGTAAGCGAAGGCGCGCCCGTAGCGAGTCTCCCACCACAGCGGCGAGCCAGCCGGGCTTCTGGTGTTGTCGTACTCGCCGATGCACAGATAGCGGACCTGCGACCGAGGGGCGGCGAGCTGGCGCGGGCGGTAAGTCAGCTCGCCGGGCAGGTCGGCACCGCCTGGGAGCTTATTCAGAACCAGCAAGTTGCGGGCGCCAAGCTGGTGCGCGGGCCACCAGCGCAGCTCGACGTCTGGGTTGAAGCAGCGGCCGGACGGCCACGCCGTGGCGCCTTCTTCGAGGGAGCGACCCAGGGAGAAGTCGCCGGGGCGCTGGCCGATGAACATGCCACCGGCTACCTCTGCGGCCAGCGCGTCGATGTCCGCGGCGCTGACCGCTCCTTCCCAGGTAGATAGCTCGCCACGATGGCCGGGGTCGCTCACGAGACCCTCCACTCGTCCATCCGTCGTGCCCAGTGGGCGACGGCGCTGTCGAGAAATCCGCGCAGCACTCGGGGATCGTCGGCCAGGGAGATTACGCGGCGAATGCCCCGAGTGTTCAGCGTGGGCGGCGCGCCGTCGAGGGCAAAGCCGTCGTCATCCCGGTAGCCGTAGGGCCCGCGCTCCGAGGAGTCGCCGAGTAGAGAGCCCACGCCGTGTACACGGGTGTGATCGAGCTGCCGGCTGGGCGGGACGATGTAGCTGACGTCGAAACGACTCAGCGTGCCGCGCAAGCGGCCCAGGCCGCGGGTGGTCGCGTGTCCGATAGAGACTTGCTCGTCCTCGAGGTCTCGACACAATAGAGCCAGTAGACCGAGCTGCCAGTCTTCGAAATTTTCGAGGCGGATGCGGGTCTGGAGAGTCCCGCGAGTGAGGACTTGCATCTCGAACTTGGCTCTCCGGCTGGCACCGCCGCTGAAACGATCGATGCCGACCCCATCGCGGCGCTCGAGGGGACAGGCATTGCTGTCGCCGAGGTGGGCATCGCCGATGGCCAGCCGCCCGCGGCAGGCGGTCGATCCAAACGTCCGGCAGATCGGACAGCTGCGGCGGTACACGGTCGCGGAGTCGAACGGCTCACCGCTGCGGGGCTTGCTCAGCCAATCGCCACAGAAGGCGATGCGCTCGTGGGTTTGCTGGTCCGTCTTGTGAAAGTGGGGATCGCACACGCGGGCATCAGGCGCCAGAGTTCGCGATATCCGCTCGCTGTGGCTGCGCAGCACGCCCTTGAGCGAGCTGCCGGGGAGGTACGGCTCGCCCCGGTCGCCAGCGCCGCGGTAGGTCAGGACAAAGGGGAGATCGATGCCGCTGGCGTTGGGGATCCCAGAGGCGATGAGGAGCGGCTCGGCGGGCTCGAGGACCACGACAACCTCGGCGTGGTTGACCAGCTTACGCAGCATGGGCATCCTCCAGGAGCGTGGCCAGGATGGTCTCCAGCCGATTCTCCGCCTCTTGCCCGGCAAAGGACGTCCGCTGTCCATGGGTGAGATAGGCGACCAGCGCGGCCGGGTCGGCGAGATCGACCTCGTGGATCGCAAAGCCGGTCAGCGCGACCTGGCCCAGGCCGCCAGTGGTTCGCCCGCCGAGGGGGACGTTGCCGTGCAGGAGTTCGCCTACCGCCAGGGCCACCACCGCGCGATCTGCCTCGGGCTCGGCGATGAGGTCGAAGTCGAATCGCGCCCCCGCGGGCAGTGCCTCGAGATCGAACTTGATCCGGTCTGCCGCCGTGCCAGTATCGCGATCCAGGCCGACCCCGTCGCGGATCTCGGTGGCTTGTGCCCAGGCACCGTCGCCGCGAAGTCGGAGGTCGGGTACTCGGGCACGCCCGGCCATGAATGGAGAGCCCCAGGTGAGGCAGGCGCGGCACAGCGCGTTTCGGTCTTCGAGGAGGTGTTTCTGCCACGCTTCGTGTTGGCCGAAATCGCGCCACCAGTCCTGTCCCCAGGACGGTGGCGGATTGAAGTGCCGGTTGGCCTCATTCAGCTCAGCTTCGTCGAGCGGATCGCTGCCCTTGAGCTTGAAGAACAGGTCGCGCCCGGCCTTGTCGGTGGTGAGGCAGCGCAGGGTGTCGTCGGCCGGTGGTTGGTCGCCAAAGACCAGGCAGGCGCGATGGCCCAGAGCGCGCAACAGGCGCTCGGACGCCGAGCGCAGAGCCCCCTTGACGCTGCTGCCAGGTATCAGCGGCAGACCGTCGGCTCCGCGCAATATGGGAGCGTCGGTCACCGTGCTGGTCACGGTCCCGGTGCCCACGTGGAGTGCAGTTTGGGTCTCGAGGACCCCTGAGAACCAGGTGCGAAGCTTGGGCATTACTTGTCACTCCTGTATTGATGCTCGGCGGCGACATGAGTCATCAGGATCAAAGCGAAGCGACCGGACCACAGGTCCTTGTGCGCTTTGCGCTGCTTTTTGTTTTCGAGGTCGGGATATCTCGTGCCCACGTAGGCGTGGGCGTGGGCCTCTACCTGCGTGAGAGCCTTGAACAGACGATCGTAAAACGCAGCTCGCTCGGCTCCGCGATCGCCGTCCTTGCGGGCCTTCTCGCGCTGATGCTGAGTCATCTTGCGCAGGCTCGCGTACGACTCGGACGCGCGAATGACCGCGAGCAGACCGTTGATCTGTGCGTTTGTAACCCCGCTGCCCTGTGCGGTGACGACCTCGCCAGCCAGCTCGTACAGGTCGTGGTCTTCGAGCACCCCGAGCGTCATTCATCGATCTCCACGTGGCTATACTCAGCGGCGCATACCAGGGTGTGAACCACGCCGCGCTGTAGGTCGAGTTCCACCGTGCGAGCGAGCTCGCGGCGGCTGTCTTCTGTCATCTCGACGGTCGGCTCGGCGGCTGTCTCTGCGACGATGTCGCGCGCCTGCCCACCGAGCTTGTCCAGGAGGGTAAGGGCCTGCTGGCCAATTGATGGATTTTCGGCCGTCCATGTCGGCTCGGACCGCCGCCCGCGATTTTTGCCGGTCTGGTTCTTGACGTGGTTCTTGAGCGTCGAGGTTCGGGTCGCACTTGCAACTACGGCCGCGAGGTTGCGCAGCTGCGAGCGATTCCTCTGTGCAAACACCTTACCCATGGTCTTTCCCAGCGCCGAGGCCTCGGCGTAGAGCGCGTCGAGCCGGCGATCGACGCGCCGCTGCATTCGAATACGATGAGCGGTGGTGAGATCAGTGGTCACTGTAGTCCTCCCTATGGGCGACGTGCAGCGGGTGATTGACGACGACCCGCCCCAGTCCCTCCAGACGATGGTCGCCGATCCCGCGCGAGAGAATTTCACCAAGGCGCGTCACCAGGTCCTGGTCGGCGAGACCGGTAGTGCGGCACAGCAGGGTCGAGCCGGCGACGATGAAGTGGCGGACCTCGATCGGCAGCCCGGCGGCGCCGTCCCAGCCCGAGCGAGTCTCGGCGCGCATGTCGCCGGCAACGACGTCGATCGTAGACGGATCGACATCGAGTAGCTGGGCCAGTCGAGCCGAAGACAGCGCGCGATGGTACCCTCCGTCGGGTGTGCGCACGCACCAGGCCGAGGCAGCGGTGAGGGTGAAATAGCGCGCACCGCTTCGCGCCTGGTCACCATATCGCGCACCCTCGTACCGCTCGGCGAGCGAATCGGAGCAGCGCGTGATCTCATCGACAGTGAGTGGGGCGGCCGGATCGAGCTGGACATCGATCTCGAGTAGTCCGTAGCCTCGACTGCGCCCCTGGCCGACAGCGAGGGGGAGTTCTTGCAGGTCCGCGCGCAGTTCGTCGGCGGCGTCGGCGTTGCAGCACTTGATCTGTCCACGGAACACCTGTCCTTCCTGGAGGACCTCGCGGGAGTACAGGTATCCGTGTCGGGCCGAGCCTGTCTCGAACCCTACCGCCAGGTGAGTTCGGTAGCCAAGAGCGGGCCGTCGAACCGCGCGCAGCTCGTTGGCCCCCGACACAGCGACGACCCCGTCCATGCGCTTGAGCCCCGCTCCGCACTGCCCGCTGCCGACGTCGCGAGTGCACTCGCCGCCATGGCCACCGACGCTCAGCAACGTGTCGGCACAACCGTGGTCGAGGCCAAACAACTTGCAGGTCTTGGCGGTGCGGGGAGCGAGCATGGGCATGGCGTCGAGGGGCCCACCGCCGTGCGACTCGAGCGGCACGGGCAACAGATCACCCCAGGAAACGTCCCCGGAGATGAAACGGCGTTGGAAGGTCGGCTCGGCAGGGTCATCGCCACGGTCGAGGCACGCCCAGGCCGCAGCGCCGAGCAGGCTTCGGCCCGGGATGAAGCGCAGGCTGTTCATGAAATACGCACCGGTGTTCTTGGCGCCGAGGTGGACGGGCGCGCGCAGCGTGGCCGTGACCGTGAGGGCAATCATGTACTCGGCTCCAGGTCTCGGAGCAGCTGGAGAGTGGCGACGGAGTCGTCACCACTGGGCTCGAAGGGCTGCCCATCGACGGTCATGCGAATGCTCTGGCTCGAGCCTGGGGTCAGTGTGCCGCAGCCGGCGGACTTGTTGCCGCCGATGCCGTCGGTGACCATCAGGCGCAGCGCCAGCCACAGCACGAGAGGCTCGACCGGGCTGTCTCCTAGCACCTCTAGGTCGCAGTCGAGATAGCCCGCAACCGAGCCGGCAAAGACCAGCCCAGGCGGAGCGAACTCAGATTGAAACAGCCGCTGGTGGCTGGCCGTGCCCAAGAGACGCGAGCGGGCGACACTGGTGCGCACTTCACTCTCACTGACGTCGGCGTCGCGCAACAGAGCGTTGCTGAAGCGGAGGGTACAGCGGCGCCAGGCTGAGCCAAACAGGCGCGCGGGCAGGTCGGGCTTGCCATCGGGTCCGTTGGGCGTACGCACGCCCGCACGACTCACGTCGGCAACCGCATCCGTGACCACGTCGAGTCCCATCCAGCGGCACACTCGAGTCGCCGCGTACCGGGCTCGGCCCTTGATCGTCGAGCCCGGTATGAACGGCAAACCGCGGCCATCGCGGAGAATCGCTCGGCTCAGCCCGCGAGCGCCGTGGCCGGTGCCGATATGGAGCGGCCCGGCCGTCTCGAGCGCGTAGATGACGTCGATACGCCGTCGGCTCATGCGTCCCTCCCCGCGGGTGTGGCCGGTTGCTGGTGCACCGACAGGTGATCGATGAGCTCCAGGGCGTCGGGGACGGCGCTCCACAGGTGCTCTTGGCGCTCGTCCCAGTACAGGTCATAGGGTACATCGCCGCCATCGGGATACTTGGGATAGCTCTGAGCGCGAGGCTCCTTTGCCGTGGCCAGGGGTTTCAGTATGTCCAGCAGCGCCGAGCGCTCCCGCTCTTCGTTCGCACGCCCGACCACCAGCCTGGTGATCGAGCGCGCTTGTCGCTCGGTACCACGCAAGGCTTCGGCCATGGCGTGCAGTCGTCCTCGAGGAACCCCGGACGCGCGCAGCTCTCGGGTACGGCGGACCAACTCTGCAAAGTCGTCGCAGCGATACGGCCGGCACGTGATGGCATGGGCGCGCCGCCCACACACCTCGATCTCCGTCGACGTGAGCTCTTGAAAGTCGATGTAGCCGCACGCGGGCGGCCGCTCGGGCGGCGGGCTCGACTCCGCGCAGACATCTTTCCGCTGCAGTCGCTGTCGTGCCTCGTCGAGGTAGGCGTAGCGCTTGGCCGAGCGCAGCAGATCGTCGGCGACCTGCTGCAGGATCGCGATGGGAGTCGCTAGCGGCGCAAAGACCACGCCCGCCGACAGTCGGAGTTCGCGCTTGGTCTCTCGGTGAAAGACGTCGAGTACCTCCGAGGTGAAGTCGGCCCCTCGATCGGCGGGCATGACGGCGATGAGGTCATCGCCGCCCAGGAGCAGCACCTCGGCGGCAAACCGACCCCGGGGCAGCCACGGCCGGCAGTGCTTCCACAGCGCCGAGGCGACCGCCCTATGCAGGGCGTCGTCGACCATGCCAGACAGCTTACCGTACGCATCGGCCGACTCAACCTCGCGCAGTTTTTTACCCATACCGTTTCCATCGCAATACACGTAGGCGAGATACCTGGAGCCGGAGCCCAGCTCGACCAGCTCCGCTAGCTCGCGCGGGGGCAACATTGCACAATACGCCTCACCGTCGGGCACCTCGTCTGCTGGAAAGCGCCGTCGAAGCCGCTCCCAGATCGTCTCCCGGTGAGCTCTACTGCTCTCGTGCTCTGCGCGCAAGCGCTGGCGACAGGAGTGGCACAGCGACGCGGGGCGGCGTTCTCCCTGCTCGCGATAGAGCTCGCGTGCCGGCGACAGACCGCAGTATGAACACAGCGCTACAAACGGAGGTAGCGGCGCGGGCGCAGGCGCTCCCTGCCGCGCCCGCCTGGTCAGGTCGGCGCGATACGCGTCCCGGATGGTGGGCCAGGTGCCGTCTGCCGGAGCGATCCCAAATGCCAGGCCGACCAGGCCGTCGGTGTCGCGGTACAGCTCGCGGCGGAGAGCGAGACCCAACTCCTCGGCGGTGGTGTACGAAAGACCGCGAATCAGACAGTGCCCACCGCCCACCAGCACCACCTCACCGTCGCGCTTTTTTGCCTCCTCCACCATGCGGGTGCGATTGAAGATGTCGAGCAGAGCGCTGCCGCCACGTAACACCTTGAGCTTTGGCGACGAGAACACGAATCGCTGGATTCCCTCGATCTCCAACCACAGGTAGTGTGTCATGAGCGTGATTCCTTCGCGGCGAACCGAGCGGATATGCCGATGGCGCTCATTTCGACAATCGAGCCGAGCGAGGGTTGGATAGCCGCCACGTGCATGCCAGCCGATCCCGACAAAACCCAGGTAATTGCCCTATCCGTCATCCCCGAAGCCATAGCGCTCCCATTAGCCGGCGGCAAATATACAGCAGTTCACGACTTGAATGCGTCGCCGCGAACAGAAATTAGTCGTCGGTGCATGGAATCACGGACAATATTTGCCCCGTGTAGGTGGTAGTGTGCATTCGATAGCCTTGTCCACCGAGGGAAATGGCGTATCAAGACTGGCGACATTCGGTGGCGCCCCCCCATCGAAGGCCCGGGGGACACAGAGCATTCCTTCTCCCGATCAGCAATATGCCACGAGCAAGCAGTCGTTGGCCGCATCGTTTGCGCGCCGCATGGCCTCGGGGCCCCGCTGCGATCCGAGTGGGCGAGGGTCGCCAACTGTGGGCGGCGATGGCAGCTCAGGACGTGTCAGGCCAAACAGCAGCCGCGACGGCGGATCCGTACAGCACCTGAGTTCAGATTTCAGCAAACGGATGCGCTCCTGGACGCGCCTGGCGATGGCAGCCAGCACTCCTGGCCAGATCGCCCTGAATCGGTGAGTTCTGACCGATACGCCGAAACAGCGAGCAGGTGTCCGGATAGCCGAGTACGTGGTCGACGGGCTCTTATAGCAGATCGTCGTGTTTGTCAGATGGCTTCGATGCCATCTCCGCATGCCTTTCCCCCGGAGAGCATATTCGCTATGCCGCGGTCTGCACACGTTGGCAATAGGAAATGATCAACAGCCGATCGGATCAGCATGTCTGCGCCTGAATTCCTGGCAAAGCGCTCTGCAGCGTTCTCAGCACCGTTGTGGTGGCGTTCCTTGTAGCGTTCTCACAAGCGTTTTCACAAATTTCCAGCCGACGCGTCCGCCAGCACGGCGGCGCCCTTTGCGTCGAATAGTCGGGCCAACGCGCAGGCAGCTGCAATGCCTGCGGTTGGCGAGAACATGACCCGTGCGCTTCGCGCGCACGTGGAATCTGGGAGGACAACGTATGCCGAGCATGAAATCGATCGGTGCGCGGCAGCGCAGCCGCAGTGTGCCGAGATCAAAGAAACACACGGCCTGGCGCAAAAAGCGCGGGTTCGGGAAATTTCACGGTAGAGGCGCGGTCTTTCAACCGACGCTGTACATACCGTATATGACTCTACCGACGCCACTGCCCGGGAGACCAGCCCTCTACTCCTCCGTGGCCAACACCAAACAGATCGAGGACTTTGCCAACCAGTACGCAGCGACCTGGGCGCGCGAGCTCGCTCGTCGCGCAGCGCGCTCTGAGCGCACAGGGAGGTCACGATGAGGTGCTCCCGTACCGATGTCGATGACCGGACGCAGCGCATGGGCCGGGACGACCCGAACTTTGTGTGCATTGTCGAGGCTCTCATCTCCGGCGCCGTAGCGGTGGAGAAGCCCGAGTTCGTCGTGATCGTCAAGACAGACCATTGGTTTGGCTCCCGGTGGTGTGGCTACGTCTGGTAACCGTTCAGGGGTGGGTTTGACGATGGGATCGTAGGGTGGGATTGAGGGGGCATGATAGCGAATGCAAGCAGCCAGGATTTGGCAACGAAAATTG
>JAKSDA010000214.1 GCA_022360315.1 Pseudomonadota bacterium | reverse complement strand
TCATGGGTCTCTCGTTAGGCCCGCACACACACCTGGCTCAGCCGGGAATACCGCTCTACCAGCAATATCCGTTGCTGGTAGAGCATTATCGATATTCATATTATATCTAGTGCATAGGCATGCTCTGGACATAAGGATTTTGTGTCCCGCAGCAAAGGGGGAAGTGTGCGCGCAGCCCAAAATCTTTGCCGAGAATGACAGAATCTACTCACTAAGAGACTATAAGCAACCGTAAGATGCACGTGGAAAAGAGAAGAATGTATGGTGGCGTTATGTCGTTGCATCTGCGCTCGCACAACCTCATTCTGGCTGCCACTCGCCACCAAGCGCATGCCACAGATGCAGTCCACGCGCCTCCCTCGTGTCTTCGGTCGCTTCGGCGGCAGAGCCGGCGTGGAGTCATTGGCGCGGGTCTTGCCTGATGCCAGACCCATAATTTCCTCGAATAATCGATGTTCCAATAGCCAACAGAAGAACCCAATGCCAGAAAAACCACAGAACACAATTCCGTCGAGTAGAAACAAAGTCACCTGCCCCGCAACTCCCGGCCCCATGCCGCTGGCCGCGGTGCTGGCCAGCAGCGCGTTGCTACTGGGACTGCATGGATTGGCTACGACTGCCAGCGCCCAAACTCTGCCATCCGGTAGTCAGTTTCACGATCTTTACATCGTTGCCCATCAGGACGACGACCTTCTGTTCATGAACCCGGACGTCATGAACAGCATCCGTGCCGGCCACACCGTGCGCACGGTGTATCTGACTGCGGGCGACGCAGGCGATACCAGCATCTACTGGAAAGATGGCCGAGAGGCCGGTATTCGCGCGGCCTATGCCGAGATGGCCAACGTGACCGACAGCTGGACGGCAAATACCGACCAGGTGATGGGAAAGCCGGTCGCTCGTTTCACTCTCGCCGGCAATCCTCTGGTCTCAGTGGCCTTTTTGCGCTTGCCCGACGGAGGCGGCGGAGCCGGCTTCGCTTCTCCCGCCAACGATCCCATCGATTGCAATCGGCCCGGCTACAGGAGCCTGCAAAACCTGTGGAACGATACCACGGGTACGTATACAGTTCCGGTTCTCGGTACCTGGTCGACGTGCAGCGGAGTCACATATACCAAAAGCGAACTCGCCGCCGTGCTGCTTGCCCTGGTACAGGGATTCGCACCGACGCGAATCCACATCCAGGACGCCAGCTGGCTCTACGGCAGCGATCACTCCGACCATGTGCACACAGCAAAATTTGCCTTCAATGCTCACCATGGCTATCAGTCCGATCATCAGCTGGTCGTTCACCGCGATTACAATATCAACCAGGAGGCGGAAAACCTGTCGGCACAGCAGAGAGCCGACAAGGAAAGCGCATTTTGCACCTACGCGGCCCACGACTCGAAAATAGGAAATTGCCTCAGCTACGGCGCCGGCAGCAATGGGTCGTGGCTGGGCAGCCAGTATTCCAGTGCTCAGGTCACTTCGGCGACCGGATGGATCGCCGGCCTGCAGGACAAGTGCCTGGAGGTTTCCGGCGGCAACCTGAGCAACGGAACGCCGCTGCAAATATGGGATTGCGCGGATGTGTCCCGACAAACGTGGACAATCGTTGCCGGTACGATCAAGCTGGCCAGTGCCAATAAGTGTGTGGACCTGCGCGGCGGCAACACCAACAATGGCACCGCGGTTCAACTATGGGACTGCGTGGACGTGCCCAATCAGAAATGGACCTTGACCAGCGACGGCCAGATCCGAGGCTTGGACGGAAAATGCCTCGATGTGCGCGGTGCCAGTTCCAGCAACGGAACTCCAGTTCAGGTATGGAACTGCGCGGCGCAGAATGTCGGCCCCGGTCAAAAACAGATCGTTCCGCAACAGGATTGGACCATTCGCTTTGACATCGTGGATGGCTGGACGAGCGGGCCGGTCTTTTCCAATAGCGACGCCAGCAATACGTACGGATTGTACTCGCACTATTATGGCAGCGTGCGATTTGCCGACGTCGACCGGGACGGCAAAGCCGACCTCTGCGGACGCCGTCCCGACGGTGTATACTGTGCCCTCAATCAGGGCAATGGCAGCTTCGGTTCGGCCACGCGTTATACGGCAGAGTTTCGCGATTCCCTGGGCTGGAACCAAGAGCGGTACGGCATGACTCTCATGCTGGGCGATGTTACCAGAGACGGCCGAGCCGACGTATGCGGTCGCGACAGCACCGGCATTCGGTGTGCCACGGCCAATGCCACTGGCACGGCCTTTGTCGCGGACGGGCGTACCTGGACGTCGGCGTTTTCCAACGCAAGTGAATTTGGCAGCGGCGCTCAGTACTACGGCTCCCTCCGGCTGGTCGATGTCAACAGCGATGGCTATGCCGACGTGTGCGGCCGCGGCAGCAACGGTATTGTTTGCGCGCTCAACACCCAGCAGCGCAATTTCGGCGCAGCGACCAGCTTTCTGGCCAACGAGTTCACCGACTCACTCGGCTGGGCGGCCGAGAAGTACGGCATGACCATTCAGTTCGGCGACATCAACGGCGACGGGCGAGCCGACGTATGCGGTCGGGGTAGCGGCAAGATCATCTGCGCCACTGGTAATGCTGCGGGCACGGGATTCGAGGATCCGCGCCGCTGGTCGTTGCGCAGCGATTTCGCAGATACCGGAGGATGGGATACGGCGCGCGCGTATTACGCTTCGGTTCGCCTCGCCGACGTCAACGGCGACGGTTACGCCGATGTATGTGGCCGCAGCTCGACCGGTATTGTGTGCGGCCTGTCCAACGGCAGCGGCTTCGACCACATCCGCCGCATTCTGCCCCAGGACTATACCAATGGCTTGGGCTGGGGCGTCGACCGCCACGGCATGACCGTGCAGTTTGCCGACCTCGACGGCGATAGCGCCGCAGATGTTTGCGGTCGCGGCGCTACGCGGATCCTGTGCGCCTACGCACCGTAGACGTCGACACCGAGGCCCGGGGCGAAGGTGGCTCGTGCTTGACGTTGCTGTGCCGCTCGAGACGCAGATACTCCTCAAGAGTGTAGACGGCGTGTCGGGTACCTCACCGGCGATTCCTCACAATGGGAGGTTTCGCCTCACGCCTCTCTGGTGAGTCGCACGATGCGAACGCCCGTCTCAGGTTCGAAGAAGCACCGGGCTCGGCGAGCCCTAGTGGCGATTCTTCCGCCCTGGAGAGCATTTCCTCCATGGTCGACAACTGGTACGGGATACCCACAAGCGAATCCACAAAAGAGAGGTTGCCGTGAAACTGCAGTCAATTACTGAGAAACTACAATGTTTGGGCAAGGCTCCGGCCGGCTGGCTCACCATCGGTGCCGGCGCGCTGGTGATTCTCCCCATCCTGTTGAGTATTGGGTGTCCGCTGCAAACCCAACTGCGTGCCCTCGATGACTCCTCTGACACGGAGATCCAGGAGCATTCCGGCGACCCGGCTGGCGCGGGCGGGTCGCCGCCGAGCCGCGAGGATCCGGTCGATGACTGCCCACCGTATTGCGGTAAGGAACCGCTCGATGTCAGTCGCGCTGGGCCGATCATGGCGTCGAGCCCCGGGCAGCTCATCGGTGTGGGCGTCTCTGCGTCGGGCGTTGCGCGAACCACTTCGCGGCGCGTGCCACCGGAGATCGTCACAGCGGCAGGGTCAGAAACCTGCTCTGCAGCGTGCCAGACCGGCTGCGTTGCCAGGCACGCCGACCAGGTCTTTGTTGTGCTGCCACAGCCCAATGCCGCTGGCGGGTTCTTGCGCGGCGCGTACCAACAGGCCGTGGCCCATCTGCAACAGCGGTGCGGTAAAGAATCGGTGGTCGAATTCATCGAACCCGACAAAGGTGACCTGTTGGAGAGCGTGCGTCGCCATGCCGACCAAATCGTCGGGTTCGTGTTCATCGGGCACGGCCAGCCGCAAGGACTCACCGTGAGCGATACTAGCTTTATCAGCGAGCAAGACCTCCAAGACGCCCTGTCCGGCGCCAGCTTGCCCCATGTGCAGCTCTATGCGTGTGACCAGGGGGAACAGTCGGGGCACCATTGGGGGCAGGCGACCAGGGCGCGTGAACTGGTGCACTTTGACGGCCGTGGCTACGCGCCCGACATTCGAGACAAGTATATTCAGCTCGTCAAGCGCATACCGTGTAGCGTGGAAAAGCACGTATGTACTACCCCCTGAGCGAGCGAGCTGCGCGGCTTCATTGAGCGTCTCGCAACCGAAAGCCCGGTTTGCTCCACCGCCGATGCGGTTCGGTTTTGCTTGTTCAGCCGGCAGCCGGACTACCGCTTGCTGTGAATGGCTTGCGCTACACGGGATTTGCAGCGCTGGTAGTCGGCTGTTGCGGTCTGTTCGTCCTGTCCGAGCAGCTCCTGTCGCGACGAGACAGGTATGCAATAGGTGGTATCTCGCCACAAACGCCCGCGCAGCGACTCGATGGACGGAACCTCGCTCACGTCCGGCCAGATCCGGACCGTGCCGTCGGCAGACCCGGTGACCACACGTCTGCCGTCGCGATCGAATTTCGCGGTCCACACTCGATCGGTGTGTCCCTGCAGTACGATGGCAACACCGCTGCCGTCGGCGTTCCACACTCGGGCCGTCTTGTCGGCCGACGCGGTCACCACGCGGCGGCCATCTGGACTGAATGCGACGTGCCAGGTTCGCGCCGAATGACCGTGCAGGACAACCGGCTCGCCGGTGCCATCAGCGGGCCAGACCCGCGCAGTTTTATCCGCCGAAGCGGTTGCCAGCCGAGTGCCGTCGGGGCTAAATGCCAGCCACCAGACCGTGTCGGTGTGTCCGGCGAGAACGACAGGCTCGCCCCGGCCGTCGGTGCGCCATACCCGCACTGTTTTATCCGACGATGCTGTGGCCACGCGTTCGCTGTCTGGGCTGAACTCCGCCACCCATGTCCAGTCCGAATGTCCGGCCAGGACCACGCTTTCGCCACTGCCGTCCGTGCGCCAGATCCGCGCTGTTCGATCGGATGAGGTGGTGACGACGTGCTCGCCGTCGGGGCTGAAACTGACCCAGTGCACCTGTTCGGAATGACCGGATAACACGATCGGCTCGCCCCGGCCGTCGATGCGCCAGATCCGCGCGGTTTTGTCCTCCGACGCTGTCGCGAGCAGCTCGCCGTCGGGGTGAAACGCAACCGTCTTGACCGCAGCCGTATGACCGCGAAGCTCGATCGATGTGGCGGATTGTAGATCGAAGACCCGCGCCGTACCGTCCCGCGAAATCGTGGCCAGATGGGTTCCGTCGGGGCTGAACTCGACCCCGGTGACAGCATCGCTGTGGTCGCGCAGTACCCTCGCCTGACCGGATCCGTCCGCGTTCCACAGCCGCGCAGTGCCGTCCCACGAGGCGCTGGCCACCCACTTGCCGTCGGGGCTGAAAGTGGCCCGCCACACCGTGGTCGCATGGCCGTTGAGCGCGATGTGGCTGTCCAGGTCATAGACCGGCCATACGCGCACCGTGCGGTCCCAGGCAATGCTGAGCAAATACCTGCCGTCCGGGCTGAAGTGCAATCGCCACACCGAACCAGTATGGCCGCTCAACACGACCGAACCGCCGGAAACTCCGGTCTCGCCGAGCCGCCACACCCGCACGGTTTTGTCCATTGAGGCAGTGGCCATGAGTCTGCCATCTGGGCTGAAAACAGCCCACCACACCGGTGCTTCGTGACCGGACAGAATCACCGGCTGCCCGGTGCCGTCGGCTCGCCACAACCGCGCGGTGTGGTCGTCCGAGGCGGTGAGCACCCAGTTGCCGTCGGGACTGAAAAGGGCACGGTTGACTCGTTTGGAGTGACCGACAAGAACCACAGGCCGGCCCGTGCCATCGCTGCGCCACAGCCGCGCAGTCGCATCATCCGAGGCGGTGAGCACACGAGTGCCGTCGGGGCTGAACTCAGCCCCCCACAGCGGTCCGCGATGTCCGGTCAACACGATCGGCGTGCCGCTGCCATCGGCGTTCCAGATCCGCGCCGTACCATCTGCCGAGGCAGTGAGCACGCGTTTGCCATCGGAACTGAACACAGCAGTGCGGACCACAGCGGTATGTCCGGATAGAACGATCGCCTCCCCCGAGCCATCGGCGCGCCAAACCCGCGCGGTTTTGTCTCCCGACGCGCTGACCAGTCGCTCGCCGTCGGGGCTGTAGTGAAGAGAAACGATCGCCCCGGCATGCCCGCGCAGGACCACCGGCTCGACAGTGCGGTTGGCCCTTCGCTCGATGTGAACTCCGCTTTGCATCGCTTGCCGGGGCGTCCGACCGAGTGTGCTGGCAATATGCCAGATCCGGACGGTGTGGTCGTCCGAGGCTGTGGCGATGTGGGAACCGTCGGGGCTGAATATCGCCGATTGCAGGCGATTGCTGTGTCCGGCAAAGATCACGGCTGCACCGGTGCCGTCTGCACGCCACAGTCGCGCGGTCCGATCGGCCGAGGCGGTCAGCACTCGTTTGCTATCGGGACTGAAACGGGCCGACGCGATCATGCCCTCATGCCCGATCAGCACTGCCCGCGCAATCGGGCTTTGCGCCGCCAGGGACACCTGGCCGATCCAGCCGTGCACTCGATCGTTCTCGACCTCGCGCAAAAGAGCCAGAGCCGACGTCGGATCGTCTTGCAGTTCGCGCGCGCTCACAATGCGCACCGCGTCACGCGCGCGCGTGGTTTGCCGCTGGGCCCGTGCGGCCTCGCGGCGGGCCCGTTCGGCCTGTTTGGCGGTCTCCGCGACTTGCTCCTCTGCACGCATCGCTTCCCGGTTGGCCCGTACTGCCAGGCATGAAACCAGGATTGCGACAGCGATCAGAGTCGCGATCCCGGCTGCCGCAATACGCTGCCGGCGCTGGCGCGCCCGCGTGGCCAGATCGGCCACGGCCTGCAAATAGAGCTGATCGCGTTCGCTCAACCCGGTCACGGAATCGATGGAGTCGATGGAATCGCCGATTGCCCGGCCGCTCCGCTCCTCGACCAGGTCGCCTTGCATCGCATGCCGGGACTTCCGATCGACAACTCTGCCTCGCGTTGCCCGCCACAACCTCCGCCCGTATGTGGCGGGAGCCCGGTTGCGGTGGCCAGCTGTCCGGCCCTCGTGCTCGAGGCAGCGCCTGGCATCGTCGGCGGCCCGGCCGCGCCACAACAGGTCTTCTGAGCGCCCCTGCCTGTCCCACTCCCTGGCTGCAGCGCGCAAGCGGGCCCGAAATTGCGCCGCTCCGTGGTCTTCATCCAGCCACTGGCCGAGTCTCGGCCACCGATCGATGAGCGACTCATGCGACAGCTCCACCGTCGAGCCGCCTTTCCCGGTGTCGGTCTCGATGATGACCAGCCGGGCGTCGGCCAGATGATGAAGCACGTTTGCGATGGTGTCACCGGCACTGTCCGGGCACATGGCGCGCAGTTCGTCGACACTGACGATTGCGCGGGTGCGTTCTTCGGTGACCAGATTGGTGAACACGAGCCGCGCCAGCGGTTGCTCGCGAGCGGACAATCCGGTGAGCACCGCATCTGCGTGGCTGGCCAGAGCGCCCGCGATCCCGCCGAGTTCTCGGTAGCTCTGCACGGTGACGACGTTTTTCTCGCGATCGCGCATGTCCCACAGCTTGGCCGCGGTAAACTGCAGGAGCGGCAGCGGTGAACGCGTCGACTCGAGCGTGTCGAGCATGGTGTCGACCATGTCCTCGGCCTCGAATGAATAGCCAGCTGCCTCGACCGGCCGGATCAGTGCCTGGCGCAATTGAGCCCGGCCCAGGCTGGGCAGGAGCACCATTCCGCGGGTCAGCTCTCCGGTGAACGCGCGGTCCTCGGCCAGGCGGTCCAGAAAGTCCGATCGCAATGACAGCACCACTCGCAACGGAGACGAGGCGTCGTCGGCCACGCCTTCGAGACAGGCGATGAACGCAGCCCGGGTCTGCGCCGCAGTACCCAATGTGTACAGTTCTTCGAACTGGTCGACAAAGAGCACAATGCGGGTATGGCGTTGGTGGCAGCGAGCGCGCAGTGCAGCGCCCAGGTAGCCAGGCTGCGTGCGCAGGGTGCCGATGACCGCTTCACGAGCATCTGGATCGGACGTGCTGCCGTCGGCAGTGGCAGCGCTGTCGGCACCATTGGCTGTGATGGTTGGCGCCACCTGAGCCAGCACACCGGCCAACCCGGCCAGCGGCCGGCGTCCAGGCCGCAGGACGAAGGCATCCCAGTTCTGGCCCGAGCGTTTCAGGGCCGGAATGACGCCCGCGCGCACAAACGATGACTTGCCCGCACCCGACGCGCCCGCCACCGTGACCATGCAGTGGTTGCGCAGGTGGTTCACCATGCTGGCAATATCGCAGTCGCGGCCAAAAAAACGCGCCGCATCGGCCTCCTGAAACGCAGCCAGTCCGGTAAACGGGCTCTCGGGCTCGGCCGAATCGGCCATGACACGAAACCCCCGGCCGGGCATGAGCGGCTCGAGCTCGGCGAGCAGAGCCGTTGCCGAGGGCACACGATCGGCTTTTCGCTTGTGCAGACAGCGGTCGATGATGGCGCCGATCGGCCCCAGGTCGGGTCGCTGCTGGCTCATCAATGGCATGGGTTGGTTCAGTTCCTTCACAGACAGGAGCTGAGTCGAGAGCGGCGTCTCGAGTGGATGCCGGCCGGTCAAAAGCTCCCACAGCATGATTCCCACGGCCCACAGGTCGCTCCGAGCATCGATTTCATCGACTCCCCAATGCTCGGGCGACATATACGGCATGGTGCCCAGGACATCGCCCGCCGCGGTTTCGTACCCGCGCACGGACCACAGTCTCATGAAGTCTCGGTCGAGCGAAACCGGCGTGGTCCCGCGCGATGGCGGCTGCTCGCCGAGCACCTTGGCGATGCCGAAGTCGACCACCTTGATCGACCCGTTTTCCGTCAGCATGATGTTCTCGGGCTTGAGATCCCGATGTACCATGCCCAGTGCGTGCGCGTGTTCGAGGGCGCGCACAACCGGCACGATCAACTCGATCGCGAGCAATGGCGATACCGGCATACCGGATGACAGAGATGTCGCTTCGGGTGCGGAATCGGCATGATCCAGTTCGGTCCTGGCCGACTGCCAACGCTCGCTCAGCCACGCGCGCAGTGTCATGCCCTCGAGATACTCGAGCACCATGTACGAATGACCGAAGGCCTCTCCGACATCGTAGATGTCCACGATGTTATCGTGTCTGCATTGCGCTGTCGCCCGCGCCTCGGCGAGAAAGCGCTGAGCCAGCAATTCGCCCTCATGGGCCAGAAACTTGATAGCCACCCGCCGGCCGAGCCAGGTGTCGCGGGCCAGGTAGACCTCGGCCATGCCACCCCGGCCGAGCTTGCGGATCAGTTCGTACTGAGCAACCACCGCACCGCTGTGCAGAGCGGCTCGAGTGGCTGCACGGGCCGGTTGTGCGGCACTGTCGTCCGGTGCCCCACCAGCCGCTTCGAAGTCGAAGTCGACGTCGAAGTCGAAGTCGACGTGATTGCCAAGGCGATTCAGCTCGTCCAGTGACGGCTCGGGGCTCGGTTCAGAAACGTCGGTTCGGTCATGGTCGCGCGCCATGTTATCCCGACTTCATCAGTGCGGTGCAACTGTGCACAAGTCCAAAGCATAGCAACAAACTGGGCCGGTGCCGGCGGATGTTTCTCGGCCTCTGGACCTCGCCGTCGATCGAGACTGGCCCGCGCCGCGTGTTCGATCGCGCCGCGTATCGACTCGGCGTTTTCGGCACGACGGATCGGCCGCAAGAGGTCTTGAGATATACAATTCTTAACAATGCACGTACATATCAACTGCAGACAGGTTTGGGTGTATGATGCATAATAGTTTGAAAGGAGAGGAGCAGGAATGGCAGCTCGTTGGAGGGTCGTCAATTCACAAATGCTTCCGCACAGTTTGTGCAGATCGTCCCGCGCGGTTGTGCGCCCTCTCTGGCGATTGCCATCCACGTGTCCGGCTTTGGAGGTCGAGTGATGAAGTATAGAGGAATTGGTCTGACAGATATTGGCAGGCATCGCGAGCGCAACGAAGACCATTTGTTGGTCGACAATGAGTTTGGGCTCTACATGGTAGCCGACGGCCTTGGTGGTCATGCAGCGGGGGATGTGGCCTCTCAGCTGGCCATTGATGCCGCAGCGCAGTATATCGACGACCGGCGTGCGTTCATCGAGGAGATCAGGCGCGGCAATGGAGACGAGGGTGCTCTGGCCTCGGTCGCTGTGGCTGCGGTCGCCGCGGCGTCCCGGTCGGTTTATGACGCAACGCAGCTTTTCTCGGATTTGGCCGGAATGGGCTGTACATTCACCATGCTGCTCATGGGCAGGCAAGTTGCGGCAATGGCGCATGTCGGGGACAGCCGGCTCTACCGTCTGCGCGATGGCGCAGTGGCCCAGCTCAGCACCGACCACACGGTTGCGCAGAAGTTGGTGTCGATAGGAGCGGTCACTGGTGGAGCGGAGACCTTGAAGCAGAACCAGAGGCGCTATGGTCATCTGCTCACTCGATCGATTGGGCGCCGCGATTTGGTGGAAATCGACGAACTTCTCTTCGAGGTGCGCTCGGGAGATCGATTCGTCCTGTGCAGCGATGGGCTCAGCGATTATCTGTCCGAGCCGGCCGAACTGGGTTTGCTGGTCACCAAGAATCGGTTCGAGGTCTGTGCCCAGTGCCTGATCGATTTTGCCAACTGCGCTGGGGGCAGCGACAACATCACTGCGGTGGTGGTGTGTGTAGACGAATGTCGGGGCAGCGGCGAATGTTCGGTGGTCGAGAGCACAGGAGCACCTATTGGGACGAATCAACCGGCGAGCACCTACAGCCTGGTGAACGGCGAGCCGGCCGATCGGATGGCCGACCACCCAGGGTAGCCAACGCCGCTACCATTATCGGGTGAGATTGAAAGGCTTACGCCTCCTTTCCGAGCACGAGGATCTGCCCGTCGCGGACCGGTTTGCGCAATGGCCTGGGTGGACCGCCCAGGATACGGAGGTCGCCGCGGGCGATCAGGCGCGCGATGTGAGACCGGGACGCGCCGAACTCGCGGGCCAGCAGCTTGTCCAGACGCACGTTGCAGGGGTATTGGAGAATCAGGCGAATGCGCCCTGGCCGGGGGCATGAATCCGCCGCCGGGCAGAGACTGCCGCGATGGCAATGGCCCGGACATTCAGTACATTGCAGAGCGTTGCCAGTGCGCTCGACGCGGACTGCGACCTCGCCGGCAACACGTATGCCGCGTGCGGTCAGACTGGACAGGTCGAACGCCCAGCGCCAGGCTTCATCGCGGTCGTTGTCTTGAAACCGCGCATGGCACGCGGCACCGATGTCTCCGGGGGTGACCCGGGCTGCGATCTCGCGGTTCCACGTACTGTCGCATGCGGTACAGCGATAGATGAGCCATACGTCGAGCCGGCGCTGATTGGCGTTGACCCGAAATCGATCGCTCGAGGCAAATGGTTGCTGGCTGTTACAACGGCGGCAATGCCGCCATACGCGAGGAGTATAAAGCGGAATGATCCGCCACTGAGACTCGGATTGTGATTCTACATGCTGCGCTGTCAAAGTCGATCTGCTTCCCGGGGAAGCGCGGCGCAGCGATCTAGCGATCTGGCGATCTGTTGATCTGGGTGATGGGAGACCGGGGAGTGTGCAAAGGCGAGGACCTCGGTTGTGCCCGTGCAGTTCGGCGCGACGGGCTAACCCTTCGAGATCCCGATTCGGGGTGAACCGTACCGGCGAAACTCGGCCATCGTTTCGTTCATCACGGCACCGTGGCGAGGCTGCAGATGCAACCGCAACGGGTGTTGTGGTGAATAAACCGGGTTAGCCAGTGCCGAAGCGCGGGCATTCGTCACCAGCAGACCTCAGTCGCTGCGCACGCTTCCCCAATGCGCCGATGTGGGCGCGGGTTGTTATTCGTGCGAGGTCTGAGATCTGCTAGTGCTGCGGCAAAACAGGTTCCACGGATCTGGCCGTGCCAGCGGAGAGCGCGGTCGGCCGACAGTTGAATCGACGGTCTCTGCGAGTAGAGTAGCCGATCGTGCCCGCGGTGCAACCGGTCCAAAAACTCTCCGCGTCGCCAGAGCGCCGATCCATCACCGCCAGCGGGCTTGCTCGTCGGTCAAATACACCCAGTATTGTCCACTTCTCGTTCACCACTGGCGGCGCGCCTCGTCGCTCTGGCTCGGTCCGAGGTTTTGGACCGGCTCTACACAGAATCACCTTGTTTGTGCAACAACTGAGCGCCACGTAGCCGACCTTTATCCCGCCACACCCCTACGCCGCAGGTTCGCAACAACACTCTTCATGTAGACGGTTTCCGAATGTTCTTGCCCGTATAGCTGCTCATCGCAGCGCACAACGCGCTCGGCGTAGGCAAGCGCCTCCGCATACCGCGCGGTGCGGCTCAGCAGGTCGGCTAGGAACATGGGTCTGAAACACCAGCTCCAGGTCGCAGAGCTTCATATTCTACGATGAGCCGCTCGACAGGGTCGCGAATGGTGCTCCAGAGACCATCTTCCGGCAGGTACTGCCTGGTCAGGGGCGCGAGCGCCACGGCGGTGTAACTGCCATGCATAACATTTGGAAGCGTCACCGCGAAGCTACGCGGGGTTCCATGATGCTCACGATGTCCGGGTAGGGCTCGAAGACGACTTTACAGACGCGCATGGCGCCGATATCGCGCAGGGCCTCGTATTCGGCGATGAGCCGCTGGAGCGGGTCTTTTGTGGCTGCCCAGCGGCCGTGTTCGGGCAGGTGCTGACGTGCAAGAGCTGCGATCCCGTCGGTGTTGAGCATCTCGGGCAAGTCGTCGACCACGATGGTGCGGGGCTTGCCAATGGCCTCGAGCTCAAACGCCAGGGCCTCGGCGGCGTGCCAGCGAAGCTCGCCGAAGAGATATGGCAGCGACAGCACCGTGACCGCGCGGTCGTCCAGGCAGCGCTCGAGATGCGGGATCATGCGCGGGTCCCCCGTGGGCTTCCGGCCGATCGAGTTCAGCGCAATCGCCCGGGTGTGCGGGCATGGATCGGTCAGGTCTTCGACAAATTCCCTATAGTCTTGTTCTGTCAGCATGAGTTGCACTCGCCAGGGTCAGGGACGAGAACGCCGCACGGCGTCTACGACCACGTAAAGGGGACTCTCGTGGGGCAGCCCCAGTCGCTCCCTGGCGCCCCGGCCCAGCTCGACCATCTCGCGGCCCCGGGCCTGCCAACGGGGAAACTGCGAATGATTCACTAGCTTGACCCCGTCCACGCGCATGTGCAGCCTTGCTTCATCGCGGGTCGAATCGATCGCCGCGGCCACGGTGCGACCGATGCGCACTCGGTTGCCGGTGAGGCGGGCGACCTCGCGGGCCACGAAGTCGTACTCCGCCTGCAGGGCCAGATTGTGTGCCCGTCCGTAGGCCCGGCCAAAGTCCGCATTCCACATATCCTTCCGTTTCGCCGTCATCTTCTCAAATCCCTTGCCCATGAAGTCAAAGCCGGTTTCGCGCTGCATCCGTTGCAACTCCCCCACTTCAGTCATCTCGTGGACAAAGTACTGGATGTCCCGGATCTGGGCCTGGCCGCGGGCCAGTCGGTTCCACGCCGCGTAGTTGTCGTAATAGAAACCCAGGCCAGCGCTGTCGAAGTTGTAGCGCTTGACCGCCTCGACCATGGCCCGATCCGCGGGCACGCCATGGGCGCGCAGGGTGTCCAGCACGGCGGTGATGTCGCCGCGGGCGAGCAAGCGCTGGCGCACCGCCTCGAGATCCGAGAGCCGGTATCCCGCGGCCTTCCAGGCCAGTGGATTGCCAGGGCCCTTGCGCCCTCCGCTACGCGCGGGCTCGGCGGCCTCGCGGATGCGGCCCAGTAGCTGTTCGCGGCCGCGGCCGCGCAGGGTGTGCAGGCGACGCACCAGTTCGGCCTCGCTCATGCCCAGGTCATTGGCGATCTCGCCCATGCGCCGCTGGCTCTGGGCCAGGACCCGGGACAGCTCGGGGCTCTCGAGGACTGTCTGCAGCCGGGCCAGATGGCGCGCGCTGCGCACGACGCCTCCGACCTCGAGGAAGCTGAGGCCGAGGCCCACCCGGGCCCAGAAGCGGGCC
>JAKSDA010000367.1 GCA_022360315.1 Pseudomonadota bacterium | reverse complement strand
TTGGGCACTGGTGGGTAGCGCTTGCGGATCCGCCGACCGGCAATCGAGATGGACAGGTCGATGTGCTGCAGGCTGTCCGGCACCTGCTCGCCAGATACGGGAATGTCCAGAATCTTGTCGACCAGGTACCCGGGCGCCGTGTGGCTGCGATAGTGCAGCGAGAATGGAGCCCCGAGAATGGGAATGTTTTCGCCGACCACCTGGCGCTGCGCTTCGATCACGCAGCCGGACGCGCAGTCGCCGTCGCCGCTGTCCAGATCCGGATCCCCGGCCAGGACAGGCGGTGCAATGGCGTCCTCGGGCGGGCCGTAGGGCCAGTTGCAGTCCCAGGGGGTAAAATGGTGCAGCGGTACCCGCCACAGGCGCTGCCCCGGTGCGTACAGAACGGCCAGCTGGCGCAGCTCCGCGGCGGTGATGCCCATGGCTTCGAGTGCAGCGTCATCCGCTGCCGTGCCACTGCCGTCAATGTCCAGCGCGACCTGCTGACTCTGGTCATCCACATCCTCGACAATGTCCAGAATCTCAACAATGAGGCCATTGTCCCCGGCGATCCACTGAGCACGTTCGCGGTCGTAGTAGCCCACTGGGACAATCTCACCAGTGGGAAAGTCGAGGTAGTTGTCCACGAAAAAGGGCAACGGCTGACTGAATTCGACCCTATTGGCCCCGGCCTGCAGCGCTTCATCAACACTCAACTCGACCGCGTAGGTATAGCCGCTCGTCGCTGGCAAGCTGCCCGGCATGGCCGCTGAGCCGCGTTCTCCCACCGTATACTCGGTGGCGCGTACAGCCAGAGCGGCCAGAGGCCGCGTATCTCCATCGGCACTGTACATCATGGCTGTGGTATGCGCCGGGATCAGAAGAGTCGCCTGGCGATTGCCATCGGCATCGGATTGCATGCTGCCCCGCGCGACTTGCAGTTCGACATGGTCGATGGCGATTTCTGTCACCGCGGGATCCAGCGCTGTCAACGCCACGTCCGGGGCCGAAACGTAGTCGCGCCAGGGAGCGTACACCTGACGCTGCACCGGCAGGTAGCCGTCCCTGGTGTAGGTGATCGTCAGAGTGCCCCCGCCGTTGACCGCCAGGTCAAACGCGCCGTCATCGCGACTGAAGGTATGGCCTAGCTGCGGCTGGCCATGAACAGCAATCCGCACACCAGTGAGCGGCTTTCCCGCCGTGTCGGTCACCAGGCCGCGCACAACGGCCAGGCGATGCGCTTCCAGGCTGCCGGGAACAACGCCGATCTGCAGTGGTGGGTCATGCTCCCACAGAAACCGAACCGACTCGAAGAACGGTGTTTCCTCCACCGGGGAGAGCGCCGGGGCGATGTCCGCCGGGTCTAGAGGCCCGGGGGTCGGTATGGCTGGCCCCGCGTCGGGTTGCCGGATTGATCCGTCTGGAAGGCCGTCCGACCGGTCTCCGCATCCACCGAGCAGGGCGCATCCCAGCAGTCCGAGAGCCGCGATGTAAGCCGTTATTGCTCGTTCGGTTGCGTGCCGGTCCTGCACCCTCTTTACCCCTTCTTGAATATCCGTGTATCGCATTACAGCTCTTGCTCCTGCTGTTCAGTCCCGCATCCAGTGAGGTGGCCGCGTATAGTAGTCACCGAGCGACCGTCCGGTTCTGGAATCCCCAGGGGAACTCGTCACGCTGCACGCTCGAGCTGTGCTTGGTGAGACCAAGCCCAAGGGTTTGTCACCGCGAGGGTTTGACATCCAAGGCGCTGTCATGGCCGATCGCAACGGATGGGAATTGCTCCGCTCGGGCACGACCGAACGAAACGTAATCATCGCTGAAGGCGTACCTGATTGGCTGGTCTGGAGCCTGTGGGCCGAACGCGCCGGCCCACAGGCTCCTGCAGTGCTCGGTGTTCTCAGCGGTAGCTGGACCGACGAGCTCGCGGCACGCATCCCCAATCAAACCCGGGTCTTGATCCGAACCCACGACGACAAAGCCGGTCACAAATATGCCGACAAAATCGCGGCGTCGCTCGTCGATCGCTGCATCGTACTCCGCCGCATCTCGCGCTTGGAGAGCAAAGGCAATCAGAATGTCATTGGACGATAACGACCTTCTGCAGGCAAAAGGCATCGAGGCCCTCGACCCCGAAGAGGGGCTAGCCGAGGCAACAGCTGACCTGGTAACAGCCGACCACGACCTTGCAATAACGGAGCTACAACGCTCCAAGGTGGACCATTGCTATGACGAGGCGGTCGGCCGTATGTTCGACCGAGCAGAGGGCCGCGAGGTGCTGGTGCCGCGGCCCTGGGATTCGGTGGATGCTGCACTCGGCGGAGGCCTGTGGGCCGGCCAACAGCTTGGATTCGGCGTCGCGCGCATCGGCGGCGAGCAAGCTACTCGGTTTTCTCGGAGAAGAGGCCGGAGCCCGACATGTCCAAAGTGAGGCGTTCAGCCGGCGCTATCTCAAGCGCCGTGAGCCCATGGCGGTGACCCGTGGCGAGAAGACGCTCGATCTGATGGCTACCGACGACAAAGGACGGATGCTCTTTGGCGAGACCAAAAACTGGAGCGTCGAGACCTGGAGCAATCCATCCCAGCAAGACAAGCTCTTCGAACAATTAAAGGGGCATAGTAAGACGATCGACGAGGTCGTCAAGGCAGCAGAAAACCGGGAGGTGGCCGGCAAGGTCCTTCTGGTCACCGAGCGGGGTTTCACCAAGCTGGCAGAAATCGACCGAGACAGAATTGAGTCGGCAGTTAATCGGCTCGGCTGGGCTATTGAGATCATCCCCGGAGAACGTCTCGAGTCCATGGGACAATTCATCGATCGCATGCGCAAAGGAAGCTAGATGCCTGATTACTCTGTAGGTTTTTTTGTAGTACCAGCGTCACGTATCAACGAGCTACGACACCTAGCGGACCAGACAAGGTGTCCGCTAGGCACGCGACTTGCGGAGAAATTTTGGCGCTTGACCAGATCTTTCAACGCTGTCAGGAAATCGCCGTGACAGCCGAGATCGTCACGGGCGACTACGATCCATTAAATGTTGCTGCACGCGACGTCGCAGACAGCCATTTTTCCAAATGGCTGAGAACGAACTTCCTGGATAAAGATCGGTTTATTCTCGATGAAGAGCAATTTGCCAAACTCGTAAAGTACGCGGAGAAAATTTCGCTCGATGAGT
>JAKSDA010000262.1 GCA_022360315.1 Pseudomonadota bacterium | reverse complement strand
CGGTGTACAATCATAGTCACACGACGCGGTGTCGACACCTCCGCTGTCGCACGACTCACCCGCTGGGCTGTTGGTGTGGCTGTCGCCGCAGCTGACCGCCGAGCAGTCGAAGTCACAACCGGGGGTATCAACCCCGCCAGTATCACAGGCTTCGCCTGCGGCTGCATTGGTGTGATTGTCGCCGCAGGTGGGCAGGGAACAGTCGAAGTCGCAACCCGCTGTGTCCTCGCCGCCACTATCACAGGCCTCGCCCGCAGCGGGATTGACAAAGCGATCGCCACAGCGCGCCAGGGTGCAATCGGCATCGCAGCCAGCCGTATTGTCACCGGTATCGCACTGTTCGTTGCTCGCGCTGTTGGCGTGGTTATCGCCGCATTCGGCCACAGTACAGTCAAAATCGCAGGTCGCAGTATCGACTCCGCCACTATCGCATGCTTCGCCGGCCGCAGTATTGGCATGATTGTCGCCGCACTGCGCTGCAGTGCAGTCAAAGTCGCAGTTCTCGGCATCGATCCCGCCGCTGTCGCAGGTTTCGCCCGCAGCCACATTGACGTGGTTATCTCCGCACTGCACTGCCGAGCAATCCGAGTCGCAGCTGGCTGTGTCGTTGCCACCGGTATCGCAGAATTCACCGGCCGCGTTGTTGACGTGGTTATCGCCGCAGGTGGCCGAGGAGCAGTCGAAGTCGCAGCTGGCCGTGTCGGTTCCATTGCTGTCGCAGTCCTCGCCGGCAGTTTGGTTGACCGTGCCGTCGCCACAGCGAGCCAGGGTGCAATCGCTGTCGCACGATATGCTCTCCCCGCCCGCGTCGCACTCTTCTCCGGCTGCCGGGTTGGTCAGTTGATCGCCGCAGGCCGGCAAGGTGCAGTCAAGGTCGCAGTTCGCGGTATTGCCGCCGCCCACGTCGCATTCTTCGCCCGCGGTGGCGTTGACTTTGTTGTCACCGCATTGCGCCAGGGTACAGTCGATGTTACAGGTGACACTCTCGATCCCGTCGTCACATTGCTCACCCGACACGACATCGACCACGCCGTTGCCGCAGATCTCGTTGGACAGACAATCGGCCCGGCAGCCGTCGCCAGAGAGGTTGTTGCCGTCGTCGCAAACCTCGCCCGACTCGATCAAGCCGTTGCCGCACACTCCGGGCATCGGGCCATTGGCATCGCGCTCGGGTAGCACGCCCTCGACACCGAGCCAGTCCTGGCACCCACCGGTCGCCAGACAGGCCGCGACCAGTGCCGCTCGTGCCAGGAAGGCATGGTTCACTCCTTTGCTCCGACCTCCCGGCATTGACCCGCGTATGCTGACCTGTTCGTTCCTCTCTCGGTATCCGTCCATGCCGACCACTATATATGTCCAGGTCGCGATCTTGTAGGTGTCAGTGCAGCAATACAGCGAGAATCAGAGGCGGCGCTGCAAAATCCCTGTCATTCGAGCTGGCAGGTGGCATTGCAGCCATCGCCGGGCCGGGTATTGAAGTCGTCGCAGTCCTCGCCCGCATCCAGAATTCCATTGCCGCAGATGTTCTCGACGCGGCAGAAGGGATTGCAGCCGTCGCCGGGAGCGTTATTGCCGTCATCGCATTGCTCGAGAACATGCCGAACACCGTCGCCGCAGTCGCGCATTTCACACGTATTGCGGCACTGGCCACCGTTGCGGCCGTCGTCGCATTCTTCGCCAGCTGCGGTGTTGACGATCCCGTCGTTGCACTCAGGAAATGTGCAGTCTGGATCGCACTGGCTGTTGTTGAATAGATTCGTCGCACCGGGATCGCAGTCCTCGCCATTGGCCGTATCAACCGTGCCATTGCCACAGGTCTCACTCTGGCAATCCGAGCTGCAGCCATTGCCATCTATCGTATCGCCGTCATCGCAGACCTCGAATTTGTCGACAACCCCATTGCCGCATCCGGGCTCGGCTGGATCACTGCTGGGTTCGAGGACACAAACGCTGCTACAACCGTCGCCATCGGTGGTATTGCCATCTTCACACTGTTCAAACACCGGATTGACTACGTCGTCGTCGCACTCGGCCACTGTGCAGTCGTAATCGCACGACTCGGAGTTACCGCCGGTATCGCAAAACTCGTGGGCAATGGGGTTGGAGTGACCATCACCGCAGAATGCAAACGTGCAGTCGTTGTCGCAGGTCGCGGTGTTGGCGCCTGCATCGTCACATTCTTCGCCGGCGGCAGCGTTGACGTGACTGTCGCTACACTCCACCTTCGAACAATCAGAGTCGCAGGTCGGCGTGTCGACAGGGCCTTCGTCGCAAAACTCACCTGCCACTTCATTCAGATTGCTGTCACCGCATAAGACACTTGTGCAGTCGTTGTCACAGACCGCTGTGTAGACACCCCCATCATCGCAGTCTTCGTCGGCCGCGTCGTTGGCGTGATAATCGCCGCATTCCACTGTGGAGCAGTCGGAGTCGCAGCTGGCCGTGTTGACGCCGCCTTCGTCACAAACTTCGCCGACCGCAGGGTTGGTGAAGTTGTCGCCACAGAGGGGCAGGGTGCAGTCGGCATCGCAGGTCGCGGTATTGGCGCCGCCTTCTTCGCATTGCTCTCCGGCCGCGCTGTTGATCAGGTTATCGCCGCAGGCCACCGGACTGCAGTCTGAATCGCAGTCGGCTGTATTCACTCCACCGTCATCGCACGCCTCACCAAACACAGTATTGACCAGGTTGTCGCCACACTCCGGGGCCGTGCAGTCCGAATCGCAGGTCGCCGTGTTGGCCCCGCCCGTATCACAGATCTCACCGGCCACGTCGTTGGTGTGGCTGTCGCCGCACTCGACAGGGGTGCAGTCGGCATCGCAGTTGGCGGTATTGACGCCGCCATTGTCGCATGCCTCTCCTGCCGCTGTGTTGGCGTGATTGTCGCTGCAGGTCGGAGTCGTGCAGTCAAAGTCGCAGTTGGCTGTATCCACTCCGCCATCGTCGCAGTCCTCACCCGCTGCCTGATTCTCCAGAGCATCGCCACACTGCGGTGCGGTACAGTCCAAATCACAGGTCGCTGTATTGACCCCACCCTCCTCGCAGGTCTCTCCGGCCGCGCCATTGATGGTGTTATCGCCGCAGGCCACCGCCGTGCAATCGAAATCGCAGTTGGCCGTGTTCACGCCACCATCATCGCAGGTCTCACCAAACACCGTGTTGACCAGGCTGTCGCCACAGCGCGGGGCTGTGCAATCCGAATCGCACGTCGCCGTGTTGGTGCCTCCGGTATCACATGCCTCGCCAGCCACACCGTTGGTGTGGTTGTCACCGCATTGCACGGGAGTGCAGTCCTCGTCGCAGGCCGGGGTGTCGACGCCGCCATCGTCGCACGCCTCCGATGCGACGGCATTGGTGTGATTGTCGCCGCAAATCACCGACGTGCAGTCTTCGTCGCAGTTCGCTGTGTCAATGCCGCCCTCATCGCAGAACTCACCAAATACCGAATTGACAAAGCGATCACCACAGACCGGAGTCGTACAGTCAGCGTCACATGTCGCGGTGTTGACACCGTTCTCCTCGCAATCCTCGCCAGCGGCGCCATTAATGATGTCATCACCGCATAGCGGCGCGGTGCAATCGGCGTCGCAGTCGGTCGTGTTGACGCCACCGGCATCGCAGAATTCGCCCGCAGCAAGGTTGGGATGGCTGTCGCCGCAGCGAGGCTCGGTACAGTCGGAATCACAGGTAGGCGAGTCACCGCCGGTATCACAGACTTCTCCTGCAGCTGCGTTGGGATTGCTGTCACCACATTGCACGGTGGTACAATCAAAGTCGCAAGAAATAGTATTCACGCCGCCGCTGTCACACGCCTCTCCTGCAGCCGGGTTGGCGTAATTGTCGCCACAGGTCGGAGTCGTACAGTCGAAGTCGCAGTTTGCAGTGTCCTGTCCGCCAGTATCACAGGATTCATTGGCAGCTGGATTGGTCAGATTATCGCCACATCGTGGCGCCGTGCAGTCCGAGTCACAGGTCGCTGTATTGATACCGCCCTCTTCACAGGTTTCGCCGGCGTTTGCGTTGATGTGGTCGTCGCCGCAGATCGGCAGTGAGCAGTCGGAGTCGCACGCTGCTGTATCTACGCCGCCGTCGTCGCACGCCTCACCGGCCGAGGTATTGGTGTGGTTGTCACCGCACACCGGTGTGCTGCAGTCACTGTCGCAGGTCGCCGAATTGCCTCCGGTATCGCAGGCCTCGCCGGCAGCCTGGTTGGGATAATTGTCGCCGCACACCGGCAGAGTGCAATCCGCATCGCAGGTCGCAGTATCATCCCCGCCGGTATCACAGTCTTCACTGGCAGCTCGATTGGCGTGCCGATCACCGCAACGCACCGGTGTACAATCATAGTCACACGACGCGGTGTCGACACCTCCGCTGTCGCACGACTCACCCGCTGGGCTGTTGGTGTGG
>JAKSDA010000177.1 GCA_022360315.1 Pseudomonadota bacterium | reverse complement strand
CCTCCACTCCACCCCTGCCAACCCCTCCACTCCACCCCTGCCAACCCCTCCACTCCACGACGACGACCTCGTCCTCCTCCTCCTCCTCCTCGCCAAGACCACCTCCTCCATTGGTCCCGGCTCCACTCTGCTTCCCAACGACGTCAGTATGCAGGCATGTTGCACCGAAAGTCCATTACAGGCCATTACAGGCCATTACAGGCCATTACAGCTGCTTTCTCGGCGGTCGAAATACTCGAAAATACTTCGCCCGTACCGGATTACCGGACCAGGTTAGGTGTTCCGTCGCGACAAATAAATGACCGCGGCAGCATTGCGGCGGCAGCGATTGCCGAGCAAGATACGCTGCGAATCCTGCTCGGGGAGCCGCCGCCATGAAGCTGGACGATTTCGAATCACTCTTTCGCAGCTCAGTCAAGGCCCGCTTTCACCTCGATTCTCCCCGCATGGAGTCGGTCGTGCTGCTGACCGATTTGCCGGCAGACCAGGCCGAGTCCCTCGAGAGTACGGCCCGGCGGTTTCTCTCCGCATCTCTCGCGGTCGACAAGCTGGCCTGGCGCACCACGTGCGAAGGCGAGTTTGGTCGGGTCCGCGAGATGGTCTCGCTCCTCGACAAGGAACGCCCAGACCTCGTCATCAGTTACCGCCACTTGCTCGGCCGTGACAAGGATCTCCTGCACAGTCTGGGCTCCTTCATCGACACAGTCACCCAGGTCACCGAGTTTCCAGTCCTACTCCTGCCGCCGCTCGGCCACAGCAACTTCGAACAGCGCATGGCCAGACTCGAAACCGTCCTGGTCGCCACCGACCATATCATCGGAGACGAACGACTGATCAACTGGGGCCTGTTCATGTGCCCCGAGCACGGTACCGTGGTCCTGGCCCACGTCGAGGACGACACCACGTTTCAACGGTACATGGACATCATCGCCATGATCCCCGATGCCAATACCGAGACCACCGTCGAGCGTATCAAAAAGAAACTGCTCGGCCGACCTGCCGATTATATAGGCTCCATCGCGGAAGCTCTCGAAAGCGCTCATATCGATGAGAAGGTCGTGCCAATCGTCACGATGGGTCGTGCCCTGTCGGACTACCAGCGCATCGTCGAGGAGCACAATGTCGATCTCATAGTGCTCAATACCAAAGACGAAAGCCAGCTCGCCATGCACGGAATGGCCTACGCCATTTCGGTAGAGCTACACGATCGACCCCTGCTGCTTTTGTGAGGAAATCGCGCCATGCATCACCACGTCGAGCCTCACATCACCTACCTGTTTCTCGGGCTTCTGGTCGCCATGGTCGCGACCCTGGCGCTCGAGGAAAAAATCCACGCCAAAAAATCGATGATCACCGGATTCTTTGCGGTGATCTGCCTGCTCACCGGCGCTCTTTTCCACATCTTTCCCGAGGCCGAGGTCGCGGTGCCGTTCGTCGACGGAATCATTCCCGACTGGGCCAAAGACCACGCCATCCATCTACCGATCTATATCCCGGCCATCGAATGGGAAGTAATAGCCATCATCCTGGGCTCGAGTCTGTTCATCGATGTGGTCTCACGCTCGGGCATTTTCAGCTGGATCGCCATCCGGTTGACCAAATTATCCGGCGGTGACCCGTTTAAGCTGCTCCTCTACTATTCCCTTCTGACCGTGGTGTTTTCCGCCGTGCTCAACAACGTCACTGCGATGATCATCGTCGGATCGCTCACAGCGGTATCTCTGTCCAAACTCGACCGCCGCGACCTCTTGCTCGGCTTTCTGCTCACGCTGGGCCTGCTGACCAATATCGGCGGCCTGCTCACGTTGATCAGCTCAGTGCCCAACATCATATTGGGCAACAAAGCCGGCATCAGTTTTGTCACCTTTTTCATCGTGGCGGCGCCGTACACGGTTTTGGCCACGGCACTCACCATCGCTCTGGCGGTGGTGTTCTTCAAGATCAAGCCGCTCGAGAGCGAGCACGACAGGCGCACAGCAGCCGAACTCGTGGCCACATTCGACGAAAACGACGGTATCGAGAGCCCGAGCTTCTTCAAGCTGTCGTGGGCAATGCTGGTCCTTTTCATCGCACTGATCGCCACCACTTCGGTCATGCCCTACATCAAAGACCTGGGCATGGGCTACGTGGCCGTGAGCTTTGGCATCCTCGCCATGATTCGCTACAAGCACGAGGTCGATAAGAACTACTCAGCTCTGGACTGGGATCTCCTGGCCTTTTTTGCCTACCTCTTTGTCGTCATCAATACGATGGAGCACGCTCAGGTGCTCCATCTCATCGGCGAGGGGATCGGCAAGCTGCTCGAACTCGGTGACCTCGCCGGCGGTGCGTCGCTGCTCTGGGCCGGGGCCATCGCCAGTTCGGTGACCGACAACGTGCCTCTGGCCGCGATCATGGCCAACATCCTCGACACGGCCAAGGCCGATCCGGGTTACTGGTGGGCAACCATCTTCGGTACCAACCTGGGCGGCAACTTCTCTCCCATCGGCTCAGCGTCCACGGTGGTGGCGGTCGCCATCATTCACAAAAACAAGCTATCATTATCTTTTGGCAAGTTTGTTGCCAAAGCGGCGCCTTTTGCCGTGGCCCAGCTGATCCTGGCCACGGCCTATGTCCTGCTGTTCTTGCGCTGATCCAACGGAGCGCCAGGCCCCGACTATACGGTCGTCAGGGCAGCGCAGCGTCCCGGCGGCGCCGGCGCCATAGCAAGAGGATAGCGATTGCGATCCATACCGTGCTGCTGTCCCGGCTGTGCCCGGTCGAGCAGCCGACCTCGTTAGTCGAATCGACTCTACCCGAGCCATCCTCGACATGGATGTCGAGCGAGGCATCCAGACCATTAAAATAGGCGGTCAAGCGCTCTGGCTTGCCGGGTTCGTATTCATAGCGGAACAGAACGAGGTCTCGACGTCGGCAAGGAAATACTCGGACGCGGTCGGCTCGAGAACTCCGTTGCCGTACAGTCGCTCGTCACCGTGGCGCAACACACCCATGCAGCTGCTCAGATGCCGTGGCGGGCAATTGGTTCAGCCAAGCGTCATATGGGCAGAAATCTTGTAGCGAGTACGCGCACGGTGTGGGTGGGAATCGGCTCATATACAACATCCCTAGCCAATTGGACTGTTGGCGTGGTAAAGACGGTCCTTGCCTGGTTATCCGTACTGACCCGGCGAAGCCAGTAACGAAACGTCGAGGTCTCTCGCTGACTGTCACGTATTCGACACTACTACGTACCACGCGCGCCACCCGACCTGATTCGCGCTGTCCACATCCTGCCGTTTTCTCACTGGCTGGATGTGATGATTGTACTTCTCAGCAGACCGCGAATCGGTAACATCAAGCGCCACTTGTAGTGCACCGGCGGTACGGGTCGGCTGCTCGTTTTGTTTCGATGCGATAGGTCAAAGAGGAGAACACCGAATGATGCGAAACCAGGGCTACAGCCGCGAAGTGCGGTATGTGTCTGTACTCGTTGCAGCACTGGCCATGCTCGCCGTGAGCTGCAACCTTTACTACGGCAAGGGAGAGGACAAGTCGTGCGAGAGCAGAACCCATGACGATCTCCCGGATATCGGCATTAGCCGCCCTCTGGATTTCGGCCCTACGGTCAAGGCCGACGACCCGGTGCCGCCGCTCAGCGGTGGCACGCTCGCCCTCACTCCTGACGACTCCATGGTGGTTGTTGCTGACGCCGATCGAGATCAGGTGTATCTCGCCTTATTGGGCGAGCCCGATGGGACCTTTCCGCCCGAGCCGCCGCAGACCCAATTGGTCGCGACGATCGCATTGAACCAAGGCGACGAGCCCGGCCGCGTGATCGTCGATAACGCGCAGCGGGCGCATGTCGCGTTACGCCGGGGAGGTGCGGTTGCCACCATCGACTTGACCAACCGCGAAATCATCGGCCGTCGTGACGTTTGTGCCGCACCGCGCGGGCTCGCTTTCGACGAGCAGAACGATCTGGTCCACGTAGCCTGCTATGGCGGACAGCTGATCGCGATGAAGCCGGCCACAGGCGAAGTTGTCTCGAGTCAAGAGCTCGAGACCGGCCTGCGCGACGTCGTTCTCGACAGCAACCACATCTACGTCACTGTGTTTCGCACTGCCGAGGTCATTGTTCTCGATCGGCAAGCAAGAACCCTGGTCGAGCGCATGAGGCCGCCTGTTCTCGATACCGTTGAGTTCGACTCCGAGACCGGTGAGGAGCGTCGGGTCGTATTCGAGCCTGGCGTGGCCTGGCGTACGTTGGCCGGGCCTGACGGCGGTGTGGTCATGCTTCACCAGCGCGCCCGCAAGGGCAAAATTCCCATCATTCAACCGGGCGGCTACGGAGGCGATGGGTGTAGCGGTGGCGTGGTCCACGGAGCCATCACCACCCTGAAACCCGGCCAGTCGCAACTGCCCGCCATGGCGATGAGTATGGCGGTGCTTCCGGTCGACTTTGCCCTGGTCGCCAATGGACAACAGTCCGTTGTCGTGGCTTCGGGCAACGGCGACAGCTCGCGCATTGTCCAGCCTCCTCTATTCCGGGTGGACACCAACCAGGTGCATCGGCCGTTCGAGTGCTTCTTCGGCGATGACTCCGGGTTCAGAAGAGACTTTGGTCAGCCGGTTGCGGTCGTGGCCACTGCCGACGACGTTTTGGTCGTCCAGTCCAGAGAGCCGGCCTATCTGAGTATCTCCCGGGGCGAGGAATGGTATGTCAGCCGACTCGACCTCAGCACCACGAGCCGCAGGGACACCGGTTACGACTTATTTCACCTCAATGCGGGCGGCAACATCGCGTGTGCCTCGTGTCACCCCACCGGAGCTGACGACGCTCGGGTATGGGAATTTGAGTGTATCGGCCCGCGTCGGACCCAGTCGCTTCAGTTCGGACTACTGGGCACCGAGCCGTTCCACTGGGACGGCGACATGGACGATCTCAGCAAACTCATGAACGAAGTCTTTGTCGGCCGCATGAGCGGCGGACAACCGGACAAGGCTCAAGTCGACGCCTTGGGTTCATGGCTCGATACATTGCGGACTCCTCCGCAATCGCCGCCGCATGATCAATCTGCGGTCGACCGGGGCAGGCAAGTCTTCCAGAGTCCCACCGTGGGGTGTCAGGCCTGCCACAGTGGAGCCAAATTCACCGACAACCGGTCGTATGACGTCGGCACCGGGGGCAAGTTCCAGGTTCCCAGCTTGACCGGCCTTGCCAACCGTGGTCCCTACATCCACACCGGATGTGCCAAGACTCTGCGCGAGCGCTTCACCAACCCCACCTGCGGCGGCGGCGATAAGCACGGGGTGGTCTCTCACCTGACCGACAAAGAGCTCAACGATCTGATCGCATATCTCGAGACTCTCTAATCTACACACGATCACGTTGGACAAGATCCAACGTGATCGTGCGCGACCGCGGGCCCTAAATCCAGCCCGGGTTATCTGGCCAGAAATGCGGCAATTCCCTCACCGAGGAAAACCTCAGCAAGGGGGCCTGCCAATCAGTTGCGCCACTTACGTGGCGGCTAGATCTGATCAGAGTTCAAGACACTGCTGGGCTCTCGTAGCCTCCTCCACAGCCTCGTCGGCGAAACGCTGAGCCTGATCGGCGTGCAGCTGGGCTTTCTCGGCCTGCTGCGGGGCCTCATCGGCATACTGCTGAGCCGTGTCGGCGTGCTGCCTGGCCCGCTCGGCATGCTGCCCGGCCTGTTCGACGTAATGCCGGACCCGTTCGAAGTACCGTCGGGCCTGCTCTTCCAGCCGCTGAGCGCAGCTGGCGTGCAGCTGGGCCTGCTCTTCCAACGTCCGGGTTGGCGCTGTCCCATACCCCCTCATTGGCCAGGCGAATTGCGTAGCGTCAGTCGCGCTGCAGTCGGTCGGAAGCATCGGGCAGCCATAGGCCGACTCGCCACATGCCTGGACTAGTGTCTGATTCGGGGTCTCATCTACATCGATTCGTCGGTATTTAACACAACAAACGGGTCAGCCATTCATCCCCACGATACTCAGGAAGAAGTCGCTTTATAGCGACCGGCTCTTCGCTTTCATCAGGGAGAAGCTGCCACGCCTCGAATACCACGGTCTTCCCTCCGTAGCCGAGCGGTCGGCCAAGGCGATATTGATTCATCTGCGTTTTCCTTTCTTTTGCCGCACTCGCTTCCGTGCCGGTGCGG
>JAKSDA010000455.1 GCA_022360315.1 Pseudomonadota bacterium | reverse complement strand
GAGAACGAATTCTTCCATGGGCTGTAGAGGATCACGGCTGATCGCACTAGCCAAGCCCTTGAAAAGGAAATCGCGTAACCGATCGATTTGATCTGACTTTTTGTGCGGCCTGAGTTCCGGTCCCATGACACAGTACTGTTAAAGGATAATTTTTCGGATCCGGGACGCTGCCCGCCGAAACGGTGCCAGCAACTCTCCGATCATTTGCCCGTGTGGGCAGTCGTCGCCCTGTGACCAACTACGGTTGGGCTACAACGAATGGGTTTCTGTTTCCCGGACCCCGGACCACCACATTGGCGTCGCCGATCAAGGTGCGCGTGCGGATGGCGTTTACTTTGCTCCCCTTATGGTCATGCCAAAAGGGGTCGGCTTCGGCGCCCACAATGCGGATACCGCAATCGTCCGACGATTTGTGGTCGTTGACAGGGGCGGTCAGTACGACGGGCAGGTCTGCGACTTTGGTTGCAGTCGCAATTCGGTCTCGCCAATCCGAATGGATTTCACCGGATAAGTAAACGGTCCATGTTTTGCTCATGGTTTGATATCCCTTGTGTGAAGACTTGGCGGCCGGGTGGTGGTAGAAATGTCGGCGAGGCTGTGCCAGTCTCGCTGTGTGTGCGCTGGCGCTGCGAACGAGAATACAGCGGGCCATGATGCAATCAACCCATCATATCCTTATCGCCGTGGCACTGGCGATTGCAGGCGGGTGCGGCGGTGGCGGTTCCCGGTCCGGCGACGTCGATGCCGCGGCGGGTGGCAACAACCCACCGGGTGGAGGTGGCGAAATCGACGCCGCTCGGGTCGCATGTATGGATCGGATCAACGGGTTCCGGGCCACCGAGGGGCTGCCGCCACTCGAGCGCTGGGTCGACGGCGAGGCCTGCGGCGACGAGCAAGCGCGTCTCGATGCCAGCGGCGGTGGGCCGCACGGCAACTTCGGGATGTGCGGAGAATCCGGGCAAAATACCTGTCCCTTTTGGCCGACGATCGAAGCCGTCGTAAAGGACTGCCTGCAGGCCATGTGGGACGAGGGCCCCGGGGACGACTTCTCCAAGCACGGCCACTACCTCAACATGTCGAGCACGCGGTACAGCAAAGTCGCGTGCGCTTTCTACCGGGGCGACAACGACGTATGGGCCAGTCAAAACTTCCGTTAGCGCGATTTGGGCTGGCTTGCCGGGTCGGCCGTGCGGCCGCCCAACGGGCCCATTTTCTGGATACAGCCAGCGATCGCGACTACCACAGGGCTTCGCTGCCGTAGTCGGTGATTTCGGGCTCGTCGTAGTCCAGAGACTCGAAACCCATGAGTTCTTCTTCGATCATCATTTCGATGAGAGCTGCGCGCTCCGAACGCTCCGACCGGCGGTGATTGCGCACCATCGTGACCATGTCGCCGACCGAGAACGCATCGACGGCCCGGCCGAGCTCGAAGATGATCTGGCTGAGTTCGTGGCCCAGCTGGCGGGCCGTGGAACAGCGGTCGTTGGGATGTTTGGCCAGGGCGTGGTAGAGCACGCGCTCGAGTGACCCCGTGATGTCCGAGTTGTAATGGCGGGGCGGCGGCACCCGGGCTTCGCGGGCCAGCTGAATCGAGGCGAGATCGGTATCGCCGCGAAACAATTTGTACCCGGTCAGCATCTCGTAGAGAATGACGCCCACCGCGTAGATGTCGGCCCGGGAGTCGGTACCGTGACCCCACGCGGCCTCGGGCGAGAGATAACCGAACTTGCCGCGCACGATGTCGGGGTCGGTTTTCTCCACGTGGACTGCGGCCTCGGACAGCCCGAAGTCGACCAGCTTGATCTCGCCGTTTTCCGACAGCAGCACGTTAGCTGGGTTGATGTCGTTGTGGACCACACGCAACAGGTTGCCATCGCGATCGGTGAGGCGGTGGGCGTAATCGAGGCCGCGGGCGATCTCGATGGCGATGGCAACAGTCACCTCGATTGGCACGAGTGTTTGCTGCGCGCCGTAGAACTCGCATATTTCTTTGAGGTTGACCCCATTGACGTACTCCATGACGATGAAGTACGCGCCGTTGGCACGCCCGACGTCGAACATGTGAACAATATTGGAGTGATTGAGAAGCAGGCCAAGCCGCGCCTCATCCAGGAACATGCGGATGAAGCGGTGATTCTGTGCGAGCTTGGGCAAGACGCGTTTGACTGCGACTCGCTTTTTGTAGCCAGGTTGACAGAGCATATCGGCGATGTAGACCTCGGCCATACCACCCTCGCCGATTTTGCGCAGGACCTGATACTTCTTCTCCGTTTCTCTCAATTCCCCACGCTCGTCTTTCGATAGTGATCGATCGATCGCGATGAGTTCAAGGCAAATCGTACTCCGCCCGAGCGGTGATATGTTCTTGCCCACGATGGACGAGTGTTTTCTCCACTTGTGGAACAGTCCCGAGGCGACCGAACAAGCGGGATTCGAACTGGCTGCATGTGTGCAGCCAGGCGATCTCATTGGTCTGGTCGGCCAGCTGGGCGCTGGAAAGACGCTTTTTGTGCGCGGCATTGCACGCGGTCTCGACGTACCGCCCGAGATCCGGGTGACCAGCCCGACGTTCACCCTGGTCAACGAGTATCGCGGTGGCCGTATTCCGCTTTACCACGCCGATCTGTATCGAATCGAGTCTGCTGTTGAACTCGACGAAATCGGTCTGGACGAACTGTGCCGGAGCGGGGATGGCGTGGTATGTGTCGAATGGCACGACCGTTTTCCTGTACTGGGAGGGAATGTGGTGGAGGTAGACATCCAGGTGACTGGAGACTGCGACCGGAAGGTCTTTGTTCGCAGCGCCGAACAGCGCGGCCGCGAGCTGGCCATGGCCTGGAGCGCCAGGCTAGCCCTGAAATAAGCGAGATGGCCTGCGGCGGCCTACTGAGTGAATCGATCTTGGTTTGCGGATGCGGTCGTTTTGCCCGCCGACACAGCGGGTATTTGGTGGCGTGTGCTGGTTTGGCTCACTGGCAACGAGATGGGTTTTCTGGCTTGCGTACCGTTATTGAATCGTTCGGTGCAGGGTGCAGGTCACACCGGGCCGGGCCAGGCGACCGCGTTTTGCGCCGAACCGTTTGCAGAACGCACATTGCATCGCGACTGGCTTTAGCATTCGAAATAGTCGGCACGGCCGCGCCCGCCCTATTAATGACTGGAGCCAAGCGCGAGCAGGACCGAGCCCGTCCCTGGTGTGACTGGAGCCAGGCTCGGACAGGACCGAGCCCGTCCCGACCTGTGCAGGCGAACAGTGTTGTAGTGCTCGACGAAGGAGGAGCCAGGCTCGGACAGGACCGAGCCCGTCCCGACAGCGACTCGGGTCAACACAAGTCACCACCGAGACCATCCCGATCGAGAGTGGAGCCAGGAGCAGGCAGGACCGAGCCCGTCCCGATAACGACTCGGGTCAACACGAGCCACCACCGAGATCATCCCGATCGAGAGTGGAGCCAGGAGCAGGCAGGACCGAGCCCGTCCCGACCGAGAGTGGAGCCAGGAGCAGGCAGGACCGACCCGTCCGGGCGTAGGGACGGTGTAAGCTTTTCAACTTGGCACCGAAGTATACCATTCCCCTACATCGAGCTCGTGCGGACTCACCAGGCGAGCGGGCGTAGGGACGGTGTAAGCTTTTCAACTTGGCACCGAAGTATACCATTCCCCTACATCGAGCTCGTGCGGACTCACCAGGCGAGCG
>JAKSDA010000638.1 GCA_022360315.1 Pseudomonadota bacterium | reverse complement strand
GGACCGAGCCAGAGCGGTGAGGCGCGCCGCCAGTGGGTGCGCGAGGAGTGGAGAATACTGGGTGTATTTGACCGACGAGCAAGCCCGCTGGCGGTGATGGATCGGCGCTCTGGCGACGCGGAGAGTTTTTGGACCGGCTCTTAACCATGTCGCGCCGGCCGGGTCCGACAGGGCATGAACATCGCAAAGACCATTGCCATAGCAGGCACCATTGTTGTATTTGCTGTCGGATCGGCGCTCGCGGACAGTCGATCCGGCGACCAGAAACAGACCGTCCAGCAAAAAGTCCAGCGAATGCTGGACAAGTTCGACAAAAACCGCGACGGCGCGCTGGACGCCAGCGAGCTCGAGGCCATGCATCAACTTCGCCACAAGCGGGGCCATCGTATGATGAAGCGCTTCGACCAAAATGGCGACGGGCAGATCGATGCGGCCGAAAGACAGGCTATGCGATCAGAGCGTCGGCAGCGCAAGGACGAGATTCTCAAGCGCTTCGATCAGAACGGAAACGGTCAACTCGACCCTACCGAAAGGCAGGCAGCCAAGCGTGAGATGCGCAAGCAGCGGGCCGAAAGGCGTTTTGACCGGATGCTGCAGCGGCACGACCAGAACCGCGATGGTGCTCTGTCACAAGACGAAATGACCAGCGCTGTGCGGCAACGGCAGCAAGCCCGGGTGACCAAAATGCAGGAGCGTTTCCGCACGGCCGATCAGAACGGCGACGGCGTCGTGACTCGCGAGGAATTCAAAACCGCCGCCGAAAACCGTTCCAGGTCCGGCGGGCCGCACCACAAAATGCACCGCGGTGGCGAGTAATCGTTCACTCGACAGCGGTCTGCGCAATCCCGACCGCTCAGAAGCTCCACACAGTGACGTCGGCCGAAACAAATACACCAAAGCGAACCGCGCGCGCCTTGATGATCTGAGTCGCTTCGCCGTCCGCGGTCGGGTCCAGTTCGATGGCGTGCAGCTCAGGGGTGATGCTGCCGCCAAGACCCAGGGTAAACGGAGACCCAAAAAGTCCCACTGTCGCAAACAGACCGGGCGAAAAAACCTGGCTGATGCCAATCTCGTTGCTGTCGCCCTCGCTCACCAGGACCTCGGTTCCGTCGACAGTAGCGGTTGTCTCATTGCCGCTTTCGGCCAGTCGGACCAGCGCACCCACATCGACCAGCGATATATAGCCGCCCACATGCACCCATTCCTTGATTGCCCAGGTTCTCTGCAAACCGACCATCCCCACTGGATAAAGCGCCAACCTGCTGTCCATCAGGTCGTCGACCTGAGCATTCCCGGCACTCGCCCGATCGACGAACCCTCCGATCCCAACAAACCCGGTAATCGACGCAACACTGCGCTTGTATTTGTCGGCGTAGCCACCTGGCGGCGCTGCCGCAGCCTCCAAAATTCGGCTCACCTCGTCACTCGACGTGGCCTCGGCAAGCTCGACGCCGAGAGACAAAAGCCGGATCACTTTGGAATCCAATCCGTTATTCGACCCGTTCTGATTCCTGGCGATCGACGATACCAGTTGCTCCGCCTCGCGAAGCATCGCTGCATAATCGCCGGCAAGGACCAGCTCGACTGTACGCGATACTGCGCGGGCCAGCGTGCCGTCGGCGGCATCACCCAAACTCGCCATGACCAAACCCTGCGCCATGGCCAGCACCTGAGTCCAGCGCGATAACTGCAGATTGGCCATGGCCTGTGACGATTCGTCACCCGAAGTGGCATTTTGAACCGGGATGAGTCCGCCGGTGCCGAGTGCATTGCGAACCGGCACAAAACCACCACGACCGAATGAGATTCCCCCACGGCCGGACAAAAGGTCGTTTGCATCGTTTAACGGGTTGTCAATGGTAGTGCGAATGGCTTTCAGCATATCTACCATTTGCAGCGTTACGGCAAAAATACTGGAAATCTGATTCCACGTCTCGGTAACCTGTTGCGGGAGCTGTTCGTACAAAAACACCATGCCGCTGACTGCGTAATAGACGACATTCTTCTGGATCGACTGCCGGCTGGCTTCATCAGCTGCCGCGGCCCGAATCACTGGCAGCAGGACCGCTGTGGTGCGGCCGAGATCGCGAATCTTGCCCAACACTGTGCTGCAGGAAGGCGATTGGCGGCATATCTCATCGGGCAACCGGGCCAGGCCAGCGAGCAGATCGACCGGATCTCGGCCCTGGCGGATCCCCATACCGATGGCGTACACAACGCGCAGTGCAACCATGGTGCCTGCTCGGTCAGCATCTGTTACCTGCCACCGCCACAACACGTAGTCGGGCAATCGCCTGAGATCCTCCTGGGCAGCGGCTCTGAGTGTCTTGCCCAGGGCGTGCAGGCTCAGTGTCTCGCTGCCCAGTACGCTGCACAAAGCGGGTACATAGTCCTCGACAGTGCCCAAACTGGGTTTCTCGTCGTCGATCTTTTTGCCACAGCTCTTCTTGAGCTGTCTGCGCATCCAACTCTCGACTTCCAGTTTGGCCCGGCTCACCAGCCATTCTGCCAGGCCACTGATCAGTCGGTCCTGAAAGCTGCCAAATCCGCCGACAAAAGCCTGGGGCGGTGATTCCTCGCTGGTCGCGCTCGGTGGACCGCGCGGGATGATCGCTGCCCAGTCATCCCCATCATCGGCCGCCTCGACTCCTTTCATGAGTGCGATCCACATCTGGCGCTGTGCCGAATCCAGTGCTGCGTACCTCTGAAAGACCATCAGGATCTCGGACGAGGGCACACCGGGTCTGGTAATCTGAGCGCAAACCTCCCAGTACTGGCGAATCTGTTGCGAGGTCGTTTTGGCACAGGACTGGGCATTGGCCCAGGTAATCGCCTCGGCCGTGCAGGTCTCGTCGCCACCGGTATTGTTTTGCGCGGCAGCGGGAACCTGCCGGAGCTGCTTTTGCCCGGTCGGCTGGCACAGATCGCGTATGTCATTGGCGAGTTCGACAAATGCCTGGGCATCGGCCGATGGTAGTGGATCGGGTATGTCGAGACGCTGATAGACCGGCGCCTGTGGCGCGCCCGGCTCGGCCGGTGGTGTTTGGGCTCCGGCGCCGGCAGCGGATACAAGCAGCACAACCTGGGACACAATTGCAAAAACACGTGCGTTCATGACTCTCCTCCTCGCTTTGCCGGGTCACGGAAGCTGCCTGATCCTGCTCAGCAGTTTTCTCGCGTTGACGACGCCAAACCCGGTGAGGGCATCGCGCCCGCGCGCGCCGACATCGTCGGCGGTTTTTTGCAGTAGACGGGGCAGGGCAGGTGCCACAGTCGCCAGCCGGTCGGTATTTCTGGCCTCAGCCAGAGCCAGGGCACAAACTCCAGCAACCAGCGCAGTCGCGCCAGACGTGCCGCCAAACTGGACTGTACGGCCGACCTTGTTGACCGCCGACAGCTGTTTCGCCGGTGCCGACACATCGATATACGGGCCGCTATTGTTGCTGCGAAGCGGCTGGTTGCGCTCGTTGACCCCACCGACAATCACAGCGCCGCGGCACAGTTTGGGAAACTCGTTATCGTGCCCGCGCAATCCCGCTGCAGCCACGATGATTCCGTCGGTGCGCAGATATTCGTTGATCGCTGCAGTCAGCTCGCCGCCATAGCTGCCCATGGAAAAACTGCACGACGCAATGGGAACTCGGAGTCTGGCCAGAGTCAGAAACGCCGACGCGACGTATTTGGGGTGCGGCAAGCCGTCGGCGGTGGTAACGCGGACGCTCAGCAAATCGGCATAGGGAGCAACCCCTGGCATCCGCCGGTAAAGCCCTCTGATCAGATAGGCGCATTTGGTTCCGTGACTCTGCCGGCTCACATCGCCGGGCTCCACATCATTGCCGCGGTGATCCACCGAGCGAAACGAGCCGAGCTGTCTCACTGCAGCAACACCGCTGTCCAGCACGGCCACAGTGATTCCCCGCCCCGGTCTCTTCATCAACCGCCATACCTGTGGCACCTTCAATCTGCGCAAATGCCACGGTGTTGGTATCGGGGAAGGCATGGTAGGAACATGCTCGCTCGGCGTGATATGCCGGGCGGCTCGGCCCTATCTTGCCACAAATCGTGCAGTCACAAAGATTCTTGCCATCGCAGTCAAAGCGGGGTCAGGATTGGACCATGAATCGCTCAAGGCGAGATTTTTTGCGCGCCACGGCATTTTCGGCCGCGGCTGCCCTGTCCCCGGGCGCGCTGGCCCAGGGCCCCAAACAACCCGGGCGACGGGATAAAACCGAACTCGAGCCGGTCGCGGTGGCCGCCCGGCAGCCGCTCGAACTCGGCCCGTGGCGATACGGAGACGGCAGTTTTGCCAGCGACACGGTGCTCATGTTTCGCGGCAATCCGGCCCATACATTTTACGGGACCGGTCCCGTTCCCAAACAGCCACGTCTGCGGTGGAAGTATCGCATGGCCGACTTCGAGACCCAGCTGCGCGGCCAGACCATAACCTGGTCGGGTACCGGATGGACCGGCACTGCGGCCAAGCTGGGCAATTATGTGTTCGTCGGCTCGGTGGGGCGCCAGGTGTACGCGTTCGAGGCCATGACCGGCAAGGTGGCGTGGACCTTCGAGGGCGGACGGATGTTCAAGAGCTCGCTGTGCATCTACGACAACAAGATCTATATCGGCAATGTCGATGATCACCTGCGCTGCATTGACGCGGCCACAGGCCAGCTGGTGTGGACGCTCAACACGTACCGCGATCTCGATTCGTCGCCGTGCGTGGTCGGCGGTCGGCTGTACATCGCCGGGGAGAATGGCCATGCGCGTTGTATCGATGCCAGGACCGGCAAAGAGGTGTGGAAAACATTTCTCGGTGGCGTCGGGCCGGGTACCCTGGGCGGTTCCAACGGCTCCGAGACCTCACCGGCCATTGCCGACGGAGAACTCTACAGCGCCACCTACGACGGCGATCTGTTCTGCTTGAATGTCCGAGATGGCAGCATCAAATGGAAAACTCGCACCCACGGTGACACCGACGCCTCGCCGGTGGTGAGCGGTGAGTTCGTCTACGCTGCCGCCGAAGAAGATGCACCGAATCTGTACTGCTTTGCCCGGGAAAACGGCCGCGAGATCTGGCGCTACACCGACAACACGGCCGGTTATTGGTCCACACCCGCCGTGGCTGGCGACCGGATCTGGATCGGCGGTGCCGATCGCAAGATGCATTGTGTGGAGGCAAAAACCGGCCGGGGTATATGGCAATTCGAAACCGGTGCCGCGGTGTGGAGTTCGCCCGCGGTGGTCGACGACCGGGTCATTTTTGGCTCTCGGGACGGCCACCTGTACATCGTCGATGCCAAAAGCGGTAAAAAACTGTGGAGCTTCCGGACCGATGGCCGCATCATATCGTCTCCCTGCGTGGTCGACGGCCATATCTGGATCGGCACGGCAACAGGCTGGTTTTACTGCTTCGGCCCGTAGCCGGCTGGCCTGGTGATACCATCTCGGCCGCACATCTGATGTGAGGTCAACAAATGAGCGCCACCGAGAAGTCTCTGGTCGACCAAGCGGAACGCATCGTCGCTCTCGACGACCAGCCCGTACTGCGCAATCTTCTGATCACCCAGGCATATCACGACCTGTCGGACGCAATGACCCGATTGGTCGGGCGGGACAGCATTATCTGGGTCACCATGGCGTCGTGGTCGTCCAAAACGGTCGGTCGCTTCATCCGCAACGACGAGGTTCCCGAGCTATTTAAACGGGCGTTGCAGCACTCGGCTGTGCTGCAACGGGGGGCCGAGCGTCTGAGCAGCGAATTGCGCGGAGTGCATCCCAGTCTGGGGATGGATCCGCTGGAGCGGCTGCTCAGCCTGGGCGACCGGGTGATCGGCGCCGTCAGCGCATATCTGACCCTGGGCAACAAGATCGTCTTTGCCGAACTCGGTACGATCTTCGCCAAATTCATTCGCGCATTCGAGGGCGAGACCGACCCGGACGACCGCAAGCTGCGGTCATTTCTCGACCAGCTGACCGAGGGGCCGCCAGAGCCGGATCTGATCCGCGGAGATCCGTTCGGCCGGCAATTCGATCGGCCGGAGGGTAGTTCGATCACCGGTACGTTGACCGGCTCGCAGCGCGGTGGCCAGAGTCTGCTGCGGGACTCGATGCACAACTACTACCGGGCAATGTTCACCCGGGACCGCAAGGCCAAGGCCGAGCTGATCTTGCTGGCCAATGCCCAGGGCGGTCTTCACGAGCAGACCCGGCTGCAGCCCTACATTGCCGGGTCACTCAACGCGGCCAGCAGCGACCTTCTGTACAACGAAAACCGCGACTCGCTGGTCCAGATCACTGCGGACAGGGCATTGATCGGTCCGCTCAGAACTGTGCTCGACAGACTGCTCAAACCGCTTTCGGCCGATTTCGACCGGGTATTTCGCGAGTTCGCCACGGCCGAGATGATGAAGCTCAAGCTGCCCGATGGCGAACTCAGACTCGGTAGCGACGTCCCGGCCGTGCCGGGACGATCGCTCTATCCGCCAGCTCTCCAACGGCTCGGCAATGTCGAGTTGCGCTCGGTCCTTCGCCAGTACGGCGCACTCGATGAGGAAAAGGCCAGGAAGGGCTTGCTCGAACAAGCCACTGCGACTGCGCAAGGTCTGCTCAGCGATCTGGGCCTCGGCTCGCGGCGAGCGTCTGGCAGTGGCGCGGGCGACTGGACTGACCCGGCCCAGCGCATGCGCTATATCTTCGAGTTGTTTCGCGCCCGGGGCCAGGACGGCAATCTTTTCCAACAACCCTTTTCTGCCGCTCAGCGCCGCATCCTGCACGACGGCGAAATCCCCCGAGGAGCGCTGTATTGACCATGCCGAGCATCATCCGTCAAATCTACGTCATCTCCGACCTGCACGTGGGCGGCCGCTACCCGGACGGGGTGAACGCGAAGTCCGACAGCTGGCCGGATCGCAATGACCGCGGCTTTCGGATCTGTACCCACGTTGCCGAGCTAGCCGGGTTTGTCGATTCTCTGGCCCAAAAGTCGGCTACCGCCGGACCGGCGGTCGAACTGGTCATCAACGGTGATTTTGTCGATTTTCTCGCCGAGGAATGGAATGGACCGGAGCGGTGGAAAGCGTTCATCGACGACGAGGACCAGGCCGCCGCGCGTATGGACGAGATCATCGACCGCGATCGAGTGTTCTTCGATGCACTGGCCAATCTGCTGGCGCGCGGCCACCGTCTGATCGTGCTCTTGGGCAATCACGACGTCGAGCTCAGCTTCCCCCGGGTGCGCCGGCGCCTCGAAACTGCACTCGGAGTCGATAGCGGCACCAGATTTGAATTTCTCTACGACGGTCAGGCCTACGTGGTCGGCGACGCGATCATCGAGCACGGCAACCGCTACGACGCGTTTAATGTCATCGATCACGACGGGCTCAGGCGGGTGCGATCCAGTCAGTCGCGGCGCGAAGAACTGCACGATGATCACCGCTTTCGCCAGCCGGCCGGCAGCAAGCTGGTTGCCGGGGTCATGAATCATCTCAAGGCCAGATTTCCCTTTATTGACCTGCTCAAGCCCGAGGATGGTGCAGCTGTGCCGATTCTTCTGGCCCTGGCCCCGGCCGCGTATTCTGTGCTGTCTCGACTCGACCTCGGCAAGGATGCAGCCCGGCTCGCCGTCGAAGCCAGACGGCGCGACCTTCTGCCAGGCAGCCAGAGCAGTTTCGCTGGCGATATCTCGGCGACCTCCACCGGCCATACCGGCAGGCCCACCGACCTCGGCCACGGCGATATGGGCTATGATGATATGGGATTTTCTCCGGCCGAGCACGCAGAATTTCAGCCTCATCACAGCGACGACGGGTTGCGTACACTGCTCGCGGAACAGCTCGGCACCGAGGGAGCAGACGCGTTCGCCAGGCAGATTCTCGACGCGGTGCCGGAGCAGGAGCGGCTCGCCGATCAGCCGCTAACGACCGGCCTCGAGGTCGATATTTCGGGTGACATATCGGCTCGTTCTCTGGCCGGTGCGATCACGGCAGGGGTAGGCGCTGCGGTCGATATGGGGGGGCGTGTCGCCGCCGTGGGCAAGTTGCTTCTGGCCCGGCAGTCGATGCCGCTCAGCCAGCGGATCGACGCCCTGTACGTGGCGATTCGGGCGGTACAGGACGATCGCTCGTTTGATCGCAGCACCGAGACCAAGGCCCCTTATCGAGAGGCAGCACAAAAGCTGGTTCGGCGCGGTTTCAGGGTGGTCGTCTTTGGCCACACCCATCTGGCCAAGCGAGTCGAGCTTTCCGGCGGGCTTTATCTCAACAGCGGAACCTGGGCCGATCTGATGCGCTTTCCCCGTGACATCCTCGACAAACCCATTGCCCAGGCCCGCACCGCTCTGCGGCGCTTTGTCGAGACACTGGAAAAAAGGCAATTTGCCGAGTACGTCGAATTCATCCCGACCTATGTCCGGCTCGACCTCGGCGGCGACGATCGGGTGATCGCTGCCGAGCTGTGCGATTACCGGCCGGCCGAGGGGTGAGCACAGCCTGCGGCGGCGCAGCTCCGGGTTGTTTGCCATCGCCTTGCTCGCGCAACCTCTGGCATTCTTGCCATCAGCATCACAGTTTAGTTTGCCGCCTGCTCCGGGCCGGCCGACACCAGCGTCGGGCCACATGCCGGCAACGATAACGGCTACTGGCAGATCTTGCAGTGAACCGCTCCGGGCGGCCAAAATCGCTCCATGAAGGTCTATGTCAGCGCCGACATCGAAGGGGTCACCGGCATCACAGCACGCGAGGAGGGTCGCAAAGACCATCCCGACTATGCCGAGTTCCGCAATCAGATGACGCGCGAGACCGCGGCCGCCTGTGACGGCGCCATCGCGGCCGGCGCCACCGCGGTCACGGTCAAGGATGCGCACGGGACCGGGCGCAACCTGATCGCCTCCGAGCTTCCCGTCCCTACCCGCCTGATTCGTGGGTGGAGCGGCCATCCGTTCATGATGGTGCAGGAGCTCGACGAGTCCTACGCAGCTGCTGTGTTCATCGGCTATCACTCGCGAGCCGGCTCCGGCGGCAACCCGCTCGCCCACACGATCACGGGGGCGGTCCAGGAGATCCGCATCAACGGCGGCGCGGTCTCCGAGTATCGCATCCACGCCATGGCCGCGGCTCTGGTGGGAGTGCCGGTCGTCTTCGTGTCGGGCGATCGCACCCTGTGCAACGACGTGGCTGCTTTCCAGCCGGCGACGCGCGCTTTCGCGACCAAATGGGGCGAGGGGTCATCGCAGTTCAGCCTGCACCCGGCCGAGGCCGAGGCCGGCATCCGGGACGGCGTGCGTGAGGCCCTTACAGGGGATCCGAGCGCCGCCCGTATCAACCTGCCGCGCCGCTTTGAACTCGAGGTCGTCTACCGAGACCACATCCAGGCCTACGCGAAGTCGTTCTACCCCGGAGCCACGCAGGCCGGTTCCCATATGATCCGCCTGAAAACCGATGATTACTTCGACGTGCTGCGCGCCTTCAGCTTCTTGCTCTGAGCTTTTTTCTACTCGACCGGCCGGAACAATAGCGACCAGACGAGCGAATCTGCCACGCGCCAGGCTTCCTTGTAAAATCCGTGCGATTTGAAGAACCGCAATGATGCGCGATTTTCGTGGGGCGCCTGGAGAACTTCCGCAATCAGCGGGCGATCGGGGCGTATCCGCATCAGTTCCCGGAGCATTGCCGCACCGACACCGCTGCGACCCCGCGTCCGGAGCACCGCGATCTGATCGACCAGTATGAAATCGCCCAGTTGCTGCCGGCTTCCGTCCCGCCATTCGAGGTTCGTCGCCCAGTCGGGGGCCAACTGGTGATAGTAGGAAGCTTCGAACCCGAGTAAGAATCCCCACATACCGTGCAAACTGTCCTCGACCACCACGATCGGGCATCCCTCGCGGATGAATTCCCGGTACTCTTGCTCGCTGTTGATATTGATCAGAAATCCGCCCGAAGCTGGAGGTTTATCGCCCGGCCACTGGAGCGCTCGGGCGATGGTAGCGATGGCGGCAGCGTCGCTCGGCATTGCGCGCCGCGCACGCATCGAAACGGCCGGGAAATTGTCAAGCACGCTGGCCCTCTTGTAGGAAACCGGCCAATCGTTCCACTGTCGGCGCGACGAAGAACGCCTTCACTTCTACTTCTTGTCCAATCCTGTGCTTGATCTCGCCGCACGCTTTGATGATGAGCAACGAGTCTCCGCCCATGGCAAAGAAGTTTTCGGTGATTCCTATCTGGTTCTTCTGCAGAACTTCGCGGAATACGTCGAGCAGGACTCGTTCGAGCCGGCTCCGCGGTTCTACTACCTCATCGCTCGAGGTGGAGGTTTTTTGGTTGGACTCGAAAAGACGGTTGGTATCGATTTTGCCGTTGGCAGTGAGCGGGAATTCGTCGACGACCACAAAATTAGACGGCACCATGTAATCGGGCAGCTTTTGATACATGGCTTCCCGAATATCCTCGACCAGGGTTCGCCGATACTGAGACGGAATGACAAAAGCCACCAGCCGTTTGACCGAGTCATCCCCGCGGACGACGACGATGGACTTGCGCACTCCTTCGTGTTCATCGAGCGCTTTTTCGATCTCTTCGAGTTCGATCCGATATCCTCGGATCTTGACCTGATCGTCGACCCGGCCGAGGAATTCCATCACCCCGTCGGGCATCCATCGCCCGACGTCCCCGGTGCGGTACAGGCGAGACTCGCCAGTGGCATCAAACGGGTTGGCCACAAATCGCGCCGCTGTCTCGTCGGGACGATTGACATAGCCCCGGGCCAGGCCGACGCCGCCCAAATACAGCTCTCCGGCCACGCCGATCGGGACCGGCCTGCGCTGTGAGTCCAGAATATAGACCTGACTGTTGCCAAATGGCCTTCCAATCGGTACCGCACTTTGCGGGATCGAACGCGGGCAGCGATAATACGTCACATCGATTGATGCTTCAGTAGGTCCGTAGAAATTGTACAGCTCCGCGTCGGGCAACTGCGCCTTGAACTGTTCCATCAACTGGGTAGTGAGCACCTCGCCGGCAGCGACCGCACACTTCAGGCTATTTGTCTCCGCGAGCAATCCATCGCCGAGCAGAGCGCGCAACAGATGCGGCACTCCGATGATGTGAGTGACACGGTGATCGCGGATCAGCTGGCCCATATACTCGGTGTCGCGATAACCGTCCTGCCTGGCAATCACCGCTGCCGCGCCGGAGAACAGTGGCCAGAACAACTCGAACGCAGATGCGTCGAAGCCCAGTGGAGCCTTCTGCAGGACCCGATCTTCTGTGCTCAGCGGAATCTCTCGGCTGGCCCACAGCATGTGGTTACACACACCGCGATGCTCGACCATCACACCCTTGGGCTGCCCGGTGGATCCCGACGTGTGCATGATATAGGCCAGCGCCGTGGAATCGGTCGTCTCAGCTGGTTTTTCCCGACTCGCCTGGTCCAGCACGTGGCCTTCCTGCTCCCACAACAGCGCAGGCACATCGGCTTGCGATAGCTGCGATTCATACTCGGAATCCGCGATGGCAATGGCGGCGCCAGCGGTTTTGAGCATGGACTGCAAGCGGTCGCGCGGGTGCGTCGGGTCGAGCGGCATGTAGCAGGCCCCAGCCTTGAGCGTGCCCAGGATCGCCGCGACCAGTTCACGCGATGGCTTCATCATCAGGGCGATCGGTCCCTCGACTTCACGCTGCCGGAGCATATGAGCCCACTGATTGCTGCGCTGGTCGAGTTCGCGATACGTCCAGCTGCCGTCGTCGGTGATCACAGCGACCGCGTCGGGCGTACGCTCGGTCTGCGCTTCGATATGGTGGTGAATACACCGGTCGAGCGCAAACTCGACATCTGTGTCATTAAACGCCTTGACGACCAGATCGCGTTCCGACTGTGGCACCACATCCACCAAGTCCACAGCCTTGCTCGGGTCCAGTTCGACCAGGTTTTCCAGCGCAGTGGCAAACTGTGCCGCCATTCGCTCGCTCGCGTCGTCGTCGATGCGAGCGCCATCGTAAAGCAGCTCGGCCCGGACTGCGCCTTCCCGGTGGAAACACCGCAAAGTCACCGCAAACCGCTCGAGAGGTGTATGCAGTTCGGTCAGCGATAACCGGACCCCACCGACCTCGTACGAACTCGGCCACTCCGTGTTCTCGAAACCGATGACCCAGTCAGCAGGATCGTCGATGGTATCCGAGCGCTGCGGCGGAGCCACAAACGTCTCGTGATTGTCAAAACACTCTCGCCCCGTGGCGGCGACTTCTCGCAGCCAGGTGCGAAGAGGTTTGTTGCTGTCCCCTCGCCACAGAAGCGGTACGGCCCGCGCGAACAGCCCGATCGCCCGATTCGTTCCCGGCTGCTGCCGACCCTCGAATACCGCGCCGATGGCAAACTGATCCAGCCCGGTCCAGCGCTGTAGCAGCAGCTGCCAGCATCCGAGCAGCACATCGCTCGATTCGACCTCACACCGACGTGCCTGACGAGCCAGGCCCTCGGCTGTCGCTGCGGTGATCTCGATAGGCCTTATCGCTCTCTTCGCGGTCTCGGCATTTGAATCGGCAGTGAAAAATGGCAGCATGGCGCGGGGCAGGGAGTCGAGCTTTCCCCATTGCCAGTATCCGCCGCCAGACTCGCGCTCGGAGTCGACCAATTCTTCCTGAAAAGCCGCGTAATCGGCGTATTGCACCGGGTCGTCGCCGGAGTCGACCGAGCCGGCGTAGGCCGCTCGCAACTCATCGGCAAACAGATTGCGCATACTGCGGACGTCGGCGCATAGCGGCGATAGCTCGACGGTCAGGGCGTACGAGTCGCGCTCGAGCTGCCACAGGTGGAGCTCGAGCGGCCGATCTCGGTCCACCGCTGGTGGCCCATCGGTCACCGTGCCGGCCATGGCCTCGCGTTGTGCGTCCGGCGTCAAATCAGACAGATCTGTAAACGGCAGTTCGGGACGGTAACTGTCGCCGATCACCTGCAATGGCGACAGTCCGGGCAGCGTCACAAAGCGAGTGCGCAGAATCTCGTGGCGTGCGACGACAAGCTCCCACGCGTCCTGTAGTCGCTTTCGGTCGAGATTGCCGCTCAGATGGATGACCGCACGGGCGCGCTCGAAGGCGCGCATCTCGTTCAGTGACCACATCCGACGCTGCTGGGGGGATAGTGGATAACCTTCTATCTCTTGACTCATGATGGTTGTCCTAAAATGCGACTACAGCGAGGTTGGGCCATAGACGAAAGTTTCCGAAAAGTTCACCGCGATGAGTCGCTCGCCCTCGAACGGCGTCCGCGCGTGGGATGCCAGCATGTTGTCTAGCATCATCCAGTCGCCTTCCTCCCAGTCGAAGCCCACAGTGGCGCGGTCGAACGCGTTGCGCACTTCGTCCATGAGCTGATCGGGAATCGGCTCGCCGTCCCCGAAGTAACAATCGCGGGGGTAATCTTCGGGAGCAAACGACGACTCGATAACCTTGCGCTGCTCAGCAGTCATCCCGGATATGTGAAAGATGTGAGCCTGGTTGAACCACACATCGTCGCCGGTCAAAGGATGGTTAAAAATCGCCTCTCTGACTGCCCTGGTGCGCAAGTGGTCGTCGCTGACCCATTCGAACTCAATACCCGCTTCGCGGCAGTAGGCATTCACTTCTTCTTTGCTGTCAGTGTTGAAGGTATCCTGCCACGAGACCGCCAGATTGCGGTGGTAGTTGCGCAGGTATTTGAGCTTGCGCGTACGGAAGACCTCGCGCACGTCTTTCGGGATCTGGCGCAGTACCTCGCGGGTGTCACAGATCGGAGTCCGGCCGCCGACCCGCGACTTCTTGACGCAGCAGAACCGGATCCGCATCGGCCACTCGTGTGCAAACGAGTTGGCGTTGTGCATTGCGATATCCTCGCGCGGAGGATAGGTCGTGGCCGTGTACGTGTTGTCTTTCCGGCTCAACGCGTCGCGCGGCGAAGAACGCTCCGTGTACGGCAAGAGCACCGGATCAAATGATTTGGCCACGTGTTGGAACTTCTCCACCGTATCCACGTTGAACCCCTGGAACAAGAGACCGCCGTGGTGAAGCAGTTTGCGGTTCAGATCATCGCGGTTGGCCGAGATCCACGCCGGGAGATCGAAATCTTCACTGTTCGGCTTGATGACCAGTGGAAACATCGGATGTCCCGGCAGAGATCCGTAGGAGACCACTTCTTGGGGAGCTTTGACTGCTACCCTTCGTCTTTGGAGAGTGTTCTGCATGGTACGTCTCGTCGTTTTATTGTTGTTATTTCGTTTGCCTGATGTGCGGGGCTCGGTCTCGCTTCCCGTTGACCGCGTCCTCTCGCGTTGCCATTGTCTGTGCAGGAAATTGCCAATTTTCTGAATAGATTCCTTTCCCTCGGGAAGAAATCCAGAAAAGCTCTGAAATACGTGAATCATCCCATCCCACTCTTCCAACGTGACATCGACCTCGGCCTCGCGAGCCCGCGCGGCCAGCCGGCGAGCATCGTCGAGCAACGTCTCATTGGTGCCGACGTGGATCAGTAGCGGGGGAAGACCATGTAGATCGCTGTACAGTGGCGATGCGGCTGGAGTGCGACGGTCTCTGCCGGCCAGGTATGAATCGGCCATTTTCTGCAAGATCGCGCGCTGAACAACCGGATCGACTGGTGCCTTGCTGTCCATCGTGTCGCCGGCCAACTCCATGTCGACCCACGGCGACAGTAGAACTGCGGCGGCCGGCATGGGCTCGCCGGCATCACGGAGCGTGAGGAGAGTGGCCAGACTCAAGCCTCCCCCCGAAGAATCGCCTGCGATGGCGATTTCTTCAGCTTTGAACCCCTGGGACCGCAGCCATCGATACACTGCGAGCGCGTCTTCCAGGGCAGCTGGAAACGGGTGCTCGGGTGCCAGCCGGTACGCCGCGGACAGACAGTTTGCCGCTGCCGCCTCGGCCAGCCACGCCACGATGTGGCGATGTGAAGTCGGTGAGCCGGCAATATAGCCGCCGCCGTGCAGATAGAGCAAGACGCGCCGGTCGCTCGCACTGGAGGTTTTTATCCACTCGGCCGGCACTCCGGCAACGGTGACCGATTCTCGAGTCATCCCGGCCGGCAGAGGGAATAGTTCGCTGCCGCGCTCCATGCGGGCGCGGATCGCGGGCGCCTCTTCGAGTGTATAAATGGGTTGATTCTCGAGCATCTGGACGATGAAATCGATTTGTTCACTGGGCATGACTAGCTCTGGTGCGTACGGAGAGAGTTCCTACCGGTCGAATCGATTCGACTGCGGTTAGACGGTAAAAAAATCGTCAATGGTCGTTCCCATGTTTCGCTCTATGCAGTAGTTCTCGACGACCTCGGCGACGGCTAAATCGAGAACGCCAAGTCCAAACGGACTGAATACTGCCGCAGCTCCGGCAAACTTCCGCTCGGCTAGACCCGGATCCGCGATCAGCGCGCCGATCGTGGCGGTCAGAAAGTCGCGTCGGCCCGTGGCCTGCTCTGCGAGATGCAACGAGGTCTGCGACGAGAACGCGTGATTGGCGTCGTCGACACAGTTACGCGCATCCACGACATGACCGGGCTGAAGATCACGCAAGGAGATGTGCAGTATGACGTGACGCCTTTCGAGTGCTATGCGCTCGGGCACATAGGGCTCGATTGCGTTGGTCGCGAATGCGATCAGGTCGGCAGTCGCGAATACGTCGTCGATCCGTGAAACTGTGGCGGCTTCGAGGTCGGTTCCGGCAAACGACGCGGCGAAGCGCTCGCCTCGATCCGGATCCAGGTCGTGAACACAGAGGCGGTTAATGGAGCCCACCGTGCGTTTGACATAGTTGATGATCTCGCGGTTGATTGGACCGCATCCGACCACACCCATGACCTCCGGTGTGCGGCCGGACAGCAACGCGCGCGCCGCGACGGCTGCGCTCGCCGCCGTACGCTGGGAGCTGATATCGGTTCCATCCAAAATGGTGCGCACACGCCCGGTGACCCCATAATTGATCATCATAACTGCGGAGGCCCGCGGTAATCCCCGCTCGAGATTGCCGGGAAACGACGATACCCACTTCAGCCCAGCCAATGGCCTTTCGCCACCGGAGAACGAGGGCAACGCGATAATCCGAGATCGCGGCGGCGACGGCAGGCGCATGAATGCTGAGGTGGGATTGATAACGCTGCCGTCCTCGTATCGCTGATACGCCCGTGCAATTATGTCGACCAGTTCACTCTCACTGGCGTCGAGCGCCTGCTTTACGTCGCGATTGCTGAGAATTCGTACGGCGGAGTGATTCATCGCAGGGCCTCCCCCATGAGGTAGCGCACTACCGAGATAGAAGCGATTCGCGCGTCTACCCATTTATCGCTGTAGATAGTATTCAAGTAGCGTTCGCCGCGATCGGGCAGGATCACCACACACACACTGTCAGATGGCAAATCGGGCGCTACTTCGAGTAATGCCGAGATCACCGCGCCGGACGATCCACCGCCGAGCAACGCCTCTCGTGCCGCCAAGATCCGGCAGCCGATAACGGCTTCCAGATCGGAGATCTTCACGATCCTCGACGGGGCGACCTGGCTGGCGAGAACGGGCCGAATCGATGCGCCGTGGCCAATGACCGCGCGCGGGCGTGGCTGGCCGCCGAAGATCACACTGCCCACCGCGTCCACGGCAATGACTTTGGTCGCCAGGCTATGAGTGGTGATGTAGTCCGAAATTCCCTTGATAGTTCCACACGTACCGACCGCACAAATAATGTAATCGACAGCCGGCAGCTCCGACCAGATCTCTTGCATGGTCTGGCGGTGAGCGTGGGGGTTAAAAATGCAGGAATACTGATTTGGCCAGTACAGCCCAGGCTGGGCTGCGAGCAGCTCCCGAACCCGGCGAAGCCGGCGTTCGAGCCGGCTTTCAGCCGAATTATTTGCAAACTCGACCATTTCGATCCGGGCGTTGTAGGCGCCGATGAGTGCTCGATTTTGATCAGTAATGGTGTCATCGACGACGCAGATAAACGGGACACCGTAATATGCGCAGGCCTGGGCCATGCCGATCCCCATGTTACCCGAGCTCGACTCAACAACTCCAATGTCGGGATCGATGCGGCCGCTGGCCAGGGCATGTTCGATGATCAGCCGAGATGGCCGATCCTTGGCGCTCCCGCCCGGATTCAGTCCCTCTAGCTTGGCGTACACCTGTATCTGATGATCGCGCGCGATTTTCTCGAGTTTTACGAGTGGAGTGCGCCCAACCGCCTCCAAAATGCCGGTCCGCTCCGAATCGGATGGTCGGGTCGCGTCGGAGTGAGGCACAGCGTCGGAGTGAGGCACAGCGTCAGAGTGCGGCACAGCGGGAGCTTCGAATGAGTTGGGATACATGGGTAGTTCACCTATCGCGGACGTAGCCACGTTTTGGAGACCCCGCGCTCGCAGCTGACAGAGCCAGAATTGCGGCTACCTCGGACTAACCGAAAACAAACTCAAATATAGAGTAACCGATTTAGTTCATATCGCAACTAAAAATTGATAATTCATTACAAAAATTGTAATACCGCATCACTGATACTATTGGTTTTGACCAGCACATAATCAGGGCCTGGCCTGCAATTGAGTATCTGTGTCGGCACCCATGTCAGTCACGCCGGTGGCAGATGGCCATGACAGAATGCCGAATGTAAATTGCGTACAGAAGCACGGTTGTAGGATGCAATTGGCTGCCATGGCGGACGCAGCCGTGCACACGTACAGTCGCCCCTGGCACAAGTACTGGCCTTGCATGCCGGGCCGAGGCTGAATTCGTCCACCGCTGAATGGTCCACAACCGTCAGGCCGTTCCCGCTTGACGGGGCATCGTAGCTTTCTTGAATGACGGACTCACTCTCTGTACTCCATACGAAGCATGCCAAAGAACAACAATACCGTATTCCCCGATTATTGAATTATTTAATATATAATATTATTCAGAATATATAGATATTGAGTATACAGCCACATATGTGTCGGTCCGCCCGTTCGCCGAGTCATGGCCGAAAGCCCCAACGCGATCGTTTCCGTTTGCCTGGAAACCCTCGATATAGACATGGCGGGTTTCGGTTGGGACGCGCTTTCGTCCCCGCTATCGCCTCCATTTCCCATACCTATGTAGCCCGGATTGTAGCCCGGATTCGAAAACGAGCGCCCGTTGCGAGATATACCCCAACCGTGACCGCGGCGATACCGATCAGATCGCGCTCTGTTGGGATTTCACCCAAAAATGGGATAGCGAGCATCGTGGCCATTACGGGGACGAGTGAGGCAAACGCCGCACCCTGGGATGCGCCCAGAATAGTCACACCCTTACTGTACAGAATCAGCGATACGACACTGGTGAGCACCCCCTGATAGAAGGCCTGAAACAGAGAATCGGACGCGGATGCTGCCTCGATCCCGTCTAGCCCGATGAATATGAGATAGACCGGGAGGTAGATGAACATCGAGATCACGGCCACAATGGCAGTGGCGTGCAGAGCGGACAGCGCCGCGCGTTTCATCGAGATCGTGAAACCCGCCCACATGCACGCAGCGGTCAAAAACAAAAAGTGACCAACCCACTGATTACCCGTACTCAGGATCACGCCCATACCCGCTATGATCAGAATTCCACAGAAGATCAGAAAAAACCCGAGCCGGCGCCGTGAATCGATTCGTTCGCGTAGGAATATGATCGACAGAATTGCGACAAATAACGGCATGGTCCCGGGGATCAGGGCGCCAGCGTGGCCGGCAGGCGCGAACAGCAGCCCCGACGAAGCGATCAGCGCATAAGGGGCTCCGGCGCCGGACACCAGAATGATGAAGCCCGACCAGCCCAGACGGTCGAGTGCCAATCCGCGTTTGATGAGAATTGGCAGCAAAAGCAGCCCGGCAGTGGCGAAACGGAGCGCTGCGATGTCGTAGGGCGATAATTCTGTTTTGAGGCCGACGCGAGTGAATACCATCCAACCAGCCCATATCGTAATTGCCGAAATACCAAAGGCAGCCCCGCGAAGAAAGACAAGAGGTGGAACGTCGAGATCAGAGTGGGAGAGACTAGCCTCGGAAACGGACTTTTTCATTGGTCCAACCTCTGCAACCTCAGACCGTGAAAATCCCCGCTTCTATTAGGGCCCAAGGGTAAGTATACATCTCGAATGAGTTGAGCGTAATGAATGTCGAATTGATGTTGAAGGACGATATAGAAGTTGTCAAGCGCGAACCATGATGGGCGACAGCTGATATCGCTGCCATTCAAATGGTAACCCGGTAAGTGAGTTGCAAAGCATCGAGAGTACAGCGTGAAGGAGTGAAGGCTGGTGCGAGCGATGGCCGATAGGGCAAGACAATCATCGAAAGGCCGGGCAACCCAGCTGGGAACAAACGTTCGATACATACCGTTATAAGTAGGAGGGAACCGAGTGAAAACGGTTTGTGCCACAGATTTCCTGAAGCAGGGACATCTTGTTCTGCCGATATCGTTTGGATGAACCCTGCGCAAATATGGAGCAATGTAGGGAAACATGTTACCTAATACTGATATACTGGTAACCTGAATGACATCATTTGGTGAATTGAAAGTGGGGCATTCGGCTATTGTGCTTGGGGCTACCAAGAGTTTGGATGGAATCAATCGATATGTCTCTCGAACGGGCTACGAGTTTGTCGAATTGTGGCCAGCGGTGGCCCTACTGTCGTTTTGAGCCCATCGGGCAGATCGGCGGCTTACCGGAAGTTATAGCGTTATAACGCCGGGCTATTGCGCTGAGCGATAGATTGATAAGGATGCTTTTAACTTGTTGGTCCATCGGGCAAATTGATGGCTTGCGGAACGTTATGGCATTATAGCGCCAGATTCTTGCCCAGTGCACGGTTATCACACAGGCACAACCAGGGAAAGGGGCGAGAGTGAATGGGATGGTTTTACTTGTTGATTTTTCTCGGAAGCTCTCAATTGCCTCGAGACTCTTTACACTGTGAAGGAGTAAAACCGTCTCCCTGCCCTATACTCGTAATCCGAATTACACTATTGGGTGCGTTGAAAAAATAGGCATGCGGCTATTGTGCTTGAGGCTACCGAGAGTTTGGAATGGAATGAATCGATATGACTCTCGAACGGGCTACGAGCTTGTCGAGTTGCGATCTGGCATAACGCTACGGTCGTTTGAAGCCCATCGGGTAAGCGATGGCTCGCTGGCAATTATAGCGTCATAGCAGCACGCTATTGCGTCAATGCGTGACTATCACGCGGGAGCAGGCCATCCCTCTGTCCCGGCCCCTCTGTCCTGTTACTTCTTCAGTTTGTCTACATCTTGGCTCGCCATTTCCCCGAGGCCATGGCGGATATTCTCTCTGACTTTCTCGATCAGCTTATCAGGATCTTTGATGGGCTTTTCCGTCTGAATATTATTTTAAACCGATTTATTCGAAGGCGAGCTCACCACATGCGCTCGATACTGATATTCAATTCCTGCAATATCAGATTCAGAATCGACTGTAGGCTTAGTATCACGACCCGTAAGTAGGTGCCCAGTAGGGTCGGTCCAGCGCGTCGAGGGCAAGGCGCGAAGAGGGAGCATAGTGGGCCTACGTGACCGATGAGCAACACAGCCATCGGCGGGCTGGTTGGCCGTAATGGGTACTTACGCCGGGCAACAGGGTGATAAAACCCTTAATGATGTTCTCGGCAGTGTGCGGTACAGGTTGTTCGGGAAATGGATTTTTACCAAGTATGACGATGAGCAGATGGAATCCCAGCAGTTTGTGGGCAAACTCACTGAGGCAGCCCAAAAGGGATGTTTTGACCAGTACCAGGACTTTTGCGGCCACTGTCGAGGCAAAGTGCCATACCCCTTTCAAGAAGGTGCCCGCCTGACCGGTAAAACTTTGGATATTCTCAGTCCGATTGGGCAGATTTTCGGGCCGGATGGCATTCTAGGTCGCAGTGAACAGGCCCTGCAACTAGCCGAGCAAGGACTTGAAAGTCCCAACCTGAGCTTGTCGCGCAGTGGATCGCGGCGGAGGACCTGTTTGATCAGCTTTGAGGCTTTATTTTTGGCCAGCAAGTCGTCGGCCAGGTCAATGGCTGGTCTTTCGATGAGCTCGATGAGATGGTCGACCAGAGACCGGGCCAAGCGCTACGGATCGAATAGCATCTGCACGGAGCGACAGTGCACTCGCGCGAGCTCGACGCGAACCGGATTGCGATCCCGCTGTCGTGCAGCGGGTCGGCGATCGCCTGCACAGATTTCGCGCACCGGCGGATTGCCGCGACGGATCGCTCGCCTTCCGACGGCTAACCCCGGCCTGTATCGACCAGCAGGTCGGTGATCGCAATGCGGTCGATCGAGCCGGTGAGCCGATGGGGAAGGAATCCGGTAAAGCTCACGGTCACGTAATCGATGGTGTCGACGTCGATGCGTTGGGCCGAAACAGTGCTCGCTCCGGTTGATAAGGCGTCGAGACCGGCCCGAAGTGCTTGCGCGGTGCCCCGCAGGGTGGTATCGGGCAGTGTTTTGTCGGTCGCGTATTCGAGATCACCGCGCACGGTGAGCTGTTCGACTGCTGGCTCATCTCCGTGACCGAGCCGGATCCGGCCCGAATCGCCCAGGTCGATCTGGCTCGGTTTCATGCCCAGGGCGATGTCGATGTTGCGCGTGGCGATCTGGTTCAGGTCGATCGCAGAGCCCTTTCCATCGTCGCCCGGCTGACCCGGTGGGATTTCCCATGTGAGCAGAGTTCGCAGCCTGGTCCGATTGCGGCGGGCGAGGTTGAGTTCGTCAGCGTCGAGCGGCCAGGCGAGGAGAACCTTGTTGTCGAATGGAATGAGCGGCAGGTCTTTTTCCAGGATCAGCTTGCGGTCCTTGACTTCTATGTCGAGCACCGAGCGGGTCAGCCAGTTGATATCGCCCTCGAATCTCGCAAAATCGAATGTGCCGCCGCGAATGGGAATGCGAAACTCATGAGTCTCGCACCACCCGCCGAGCACGGGGATGGTCACGTCGAGAAAGAGATCGACATTGAGATGGCCGCCGATCGCATCGAGAAAGGTGAAGTCGAATGGTGTGCCACTGCCGGCGCGGGTGCCGGATGCACTGGAGTCGGGATTTTGCGCCCCGGCCGCAGTCGCCGGTAGTCCGGCCCGGATTGCCTCGGGCAGACGCACAATGTCTTCGGTTGCCACGCTGATGTCGCTGGCTACGATCTCCGGCACTCTGAGCACGGAGTCCTCTGCGAACTGAAATCCCCGAGGGAGCTCCACCTTGTCGAGACAAAGGCGGGCAAATGGCCCCGAATCGGGGGCCCGGCGATCGAGCAGGGTCAACTCGAGTCCGAAAAGTGACGCTGCCGAGGCTGAGATCGCTCTCTTGCCCGCCGCCATCGACGCGCACACACCCTCGACCACAATCTTTTGGGCATGCAACTCGAAATCGCCAAACTTGCTGTTGAACGGCTCGCTCACCAGCCGGTGCAGTTCCAGGTTGGGTTGCTCCGAGCCGCTCAGTACAAGAGCATCGGCACGAAAGTCACCTACCAGCTTGTTGTCGGCCATTTCGTCCACCTCCGGCCAAGGAGAGTAAGACGTCCCGGTTCTCACTGGCAAGTAAGGGCCAGCCCGGATTCGGACGGCATTGCCCAAACATCGTCCCCATCTTCTGAGGTATCGGTCGGGTATGTGGGGTATGGTCGGGCCGGTGGCACAGTCTGACGCCAATACGCCCACGGGCTGCGATCCGAGAGGGCGCGTACCTGGCCAGCAGACCACGCCCATTCGACCATTTGAGGAGTACTCGACGTGCTAGCGATTGATCTCAGAGAAAAACGCGTACTCGTGGCCGGCGTTGCCGACGACGGTGGATTTGGCTTCGCCATAGCCAGATCACTGGCCGAAGCCGGGGCATCGGTCTGTGTCGGCACCTGGCCGCCAGCCATGAAGATCTTCACCACCATGCTCGAACGCGGCAAGTTCGACAAATCCCTGGTCCTGTCATCGGGCGAAAAAATGGCTTTCGATGCGATCTACCCGATGGACGCCGATTATGACGCATACGACGAAATCCCCGAAGAAGTGCGGCAGAGCCGGCGCTATCGCGACCATGGCGATGTGAGCATCGCCGGGGTGGCAGACAGGTTGAAGAGCGATTTTGGCGAGCAACCGCTCGACATCGTAGTTCACAGCCTGGCCAACGGACCCGAGGTCAAAAATCCTCTGATCGAGACCAGCCGCAAGGGGTACCTCGCAGCGATCGGTGCCAGCGCATACTCGTTCACCTCGATGGTGCAACGCCTGGGACCACTGGTCAAACCGGGCGGCGCGTTCCTGGCCTTGACCTATATGGCTTCGGAGCGAGTCGTGCCCGGGTATGGCGGCGGCATGTCCTCGGCCAAAGCAGCTCTCGAGTCAGACATACGGGTTCTGGCCTATGAGGCGGGCCGCCGGTGGAACCACCGGGTCAACGTGATCTCTGCCGGTCCATACGCGTCCCGCGCCGCTTCGGCCATCGGTTTCATCGATCAGATGATCGAATACACCACCCACAATGCACCGCTCGCTGAGCCCATTACAGCAGCAGAGGTGGGCAATACTGCGGCATTCCTGTGCAGCCCCCTCGCCGCAGGCATCACCGGGACGACGATTTACGTGGACAAGGGCTATCACGCCATGGGCGTGGCGGTCGATCGAAAAGAGTAGCCAGCTCAGGCGAGCCGTCCCGATTCGCGTCCCGAATTCACTGCCAGCAGACCGGCAAGATAGCCGCATATCGACACGATCGATATCACGCGATATCGAAGCGGCCGGCCTTGTGGCGGACGTCCTTGCCCTCGACCAGGAAGATGACCAGCTCGGCCAAATTGGTCGCATGGTCGCCGATGCGCTCCAGGAATTTGGCGATCGCGTTGATGTGTACTCCGCGCTGTACGTACTCACCGTCGTCGCGCATGGCGTATTGGGCCTGCTCGGTGATCTCGCGGTACAAATCGTCGACGTCCTGGTCGCGAGCGAATACGCTGCGGGCACGGGTTACATCGCGAGCGATGAACGCGTCGATGGCGATCTTGACCATCTTTTGCGCGAGCTCGGCCATACGAGCCATCTTGGTCGCGAGCGCCGGCGCCAGAGGACTGCCGCCCAGCGCGACCACGCGCTCGCTGATATTGACCGCCAGATCGCCAATGCGCTCGAGATCGGTGACCATCTTCATGGCCAGGGTGATCATTCGCAGATCCGAAGCCAGCGGCTGGCGTTTGGCCAGGATAAGCAGACACAACTCGTCGGTCTCCACTTCCATAGAGTTGACATTGCCGTCGGCTTCGATCGTGCGCTTGGCCAGCTCGAGATCGCCGCGTTCCAGAGCACGGCCTGCGTCGACGATCATTTCCTCGACAACACCAGCCATACGCAAGAGATTGTCGCGCACCTGGCGCAGCTCTGACTCGTACTCGCGGTCGGTATGGGACTTGGAACTGTAATTTGTGCTCATCCGAATTTACCGGTTATGTAGTCTTCTGTCCGCTGATCCTGTGGTGAAGTGAAGAGCGAATCGGTGTCGCTGTACTCGACGAGATCGCCGGTGAGAAAAAAAGCTGTGCGCTGGGATACCCGCGTGGCCTGCTGCAGATTGTGGGTCACGATGACGATGGTGTAATCTTTGCGCAAAACGTGCAAGAGATCCTCGATGCGGGCCGTGGCAATGGGGTCCAGCGCCGAACACGGCTCGTCCATGAGCACGACCTCGGGCGCTACCGCGAGGGTGCGGGCGATGCACAAGCGCTGCTGCTGACCGCCAGACAGGCTGGTTCCCGGCTCATCGAGCTTGTCCTTGACCTCGTCCCATAGCGCTGCTTGACGCAGTGCGTTTTCGACAGTGTCAGCCGCGTCGGCGCGCGCGTAGCGCCGGGTCAGCTTGAGCCCGGCCAGTACGTTATCTCGGATCGACATGGATGGAAATGGGTTGGGTTTCTGAAACACCATGCCCACCCGCCGGCGCAACAATACCGGATCGACTCCGGGTCGGTACACATTCTCGCCGTCCAGGGTGATCGAACCGGATATGCGGGCATTCGGTATGAGCTCGTGCATGCGGTTGACGCAGCGAATGAACGTCGACTTACCACATCCGGACGGCCCGATGATCGCCGTGACCTGTTTTGCCGGTATGTCCATTGTAATGGACTTGAGCACATGATTGTCGCCGAACCACGCATGCACGTCCGTGGCGGTGATCTTCTTAATGATATTGTTTGCTTCCTCGGCTGGCATTCGATATGGGGTCGGTTGTGGTGCGGCCATTATTGCCTTTTCTGATGGCGATGGCGCAGGTATATCGCCACGGAGTTGAGCAAGAGCAGGGTGAGCATGAGGACCACGATCCCTGCCGCAGCGTTGGTCAAAAACTCTTCTTGCGGTCGCGACACCCAGTTGTAGATCTGAATCGGCAACGCAGTGAACTCCGAGTCGATTCCGTCGGGCAGGAATGTAATATAAACGACTGCCCCAATCACGATAAGCGGTGCGGTTTCGCCGATAGCGCGCGATATGGCCAAGATCGCCCCGGTCAGAATTCCCGGCAGCGACATGGGCAGTACAACACGCCGGATCATCTGCCAGCGGGTTGCGCCCAGACCGAAAGCCGCCTCGCGCAGCGAGTCGGGCACGGTGCGCAGGGCTTCGCGCGACGACATGATGACGATGGGCAGGACCAGCAGGGCGAGAGTTGCTGCGCCGGCGATCAAGCTGTTGCCAAAAGCAAAAAAGCGCACGAACAGGCCCAGGCCCAGCAAGCCGTAGATCACCGAGGGAACCCCGGCCAGGTTGGCAATGGCCACCTCGATGATGCCAGCCAGGCGACTGCGCCGGCCGTATTCCTCGAGATAGACGGCTGCGCCCACGCCGAGCGGCAGGGCTAAAACAGCAGTCAGCACCATCAGGTACAAACTGCCGACCAGAGCCGGCCAGATGCCGGCCTGCTCGGCCCGGCGCGACGGCAGCCCGGTGAGAAAGTCGGTATTGATCCGGCCCAACCCTTCGATGACAACATCGCCGATCAAGACCAGCAAGAGAAACAGCGGCAGAATCACCGCAAAGCGACATATCCAGATAAATGCGCGCTCGACGAGAATTCCGCTGCGCTTGGCTGTGAGATCGGTCGGCGTGGCGAGCAATGGCGGTTTAGACGGAGCACTCATGGTCTATCTCGTTCCTCGCTCGCGCATTCTTTTGGCCAGCCGATAGCTGAGCAGGTTCATGACCAGGGTCAGCACGAAGAGCATGGAGCCCACGGCAAAGATGGTCCGGTATTCCGGAGTGCCGGTCGGCACGTCGCCCTTGGCCACGTTGACGATGTATGAGGTCATGGTCTCGATCGGCGCCCGCGGATCGATGGCGATGCGCGCTTGTTGGCCGGCGGCAACTGCCACGATCATGGTTTCTCCAATCGCCCGCGAGATGGCCAGGGTCAATGCAGCACCGATGCCCGACCAGGCGCTGGGCACGACCACGCGAAAAATGGTCGGCAGCTTGGCCGCGCCCAGGCCGTAAGCCGCCTCGCGCAGGCTGACCGGTACTGAGTAGATGGCGTCCTCGCTGAGCGACGAGATCATCGGAATGATCATGATGCCCATGACGATGCCCGGGCCCAGCGCATTGAATAGAGCCAGATCGGGCACCACTTTCTGGAGGGCCGGGGTGACCACGGTGAGGGCAAAGAAGCCGTACACGATGGTTGGCACACCGGCGAGCAGCTCGAGCGCAGGCTTGACTGTTGTACGGGTGCGCGGCGCGGCGAATTCGCTCAGATAGATGGCAGCCATCAGTCCGAAGGGCAAAGCCACCGAGATGGCGATGACCGAGGTCAGGATTGTGCCCGAAACCAGCGGCCAGATACCGTACTGCTTATCAATGAAAAGCGGGGTCCACTCGGTTTGGGTGAAAAAATCGACTATAGAGACCTCGCGAAAAAACTCGATGGTCTCGAAGATCAGGACCAGGATGATCCCGACCGTGACTGCGATGGCGAGCAATCCACAGGCCACTAAACCGCCCTGAATTAGGCGTTCCAGTGTGGTTTCTGCGCGTTTGCCCGAACCGAGCCCGTTCACAACGCGGGCGACTCCGGCTGCTATACTGTTGAAGATCAAGGTGGTTCCTACGCGAAAAAGAGGTCAAACAAGCAAGCGGACGCGAGCGGCCACAGCTCGGGCCTGGGCGGGAAGAGTTGCTTTGCGGGCCGTCAGGAGCCGAGCAGTTGCTCGACGGTGACTCCGACTTTGGAACCGCCTTCGAACAGTGACCCCTCGGTGCGTTTGTTGAATCGCTCGATGACCAGGTCATAAGCCTTGTCCGGCAAGGGAATGTAGCCGACTTCCTTGACCAGCTTGCGGCCATCAGGGCTGAGGTAGTACTTGACGAACGCCTCGATCTCGGGCCGCTGGGCCTCTTTTTTACTTATATAGACAAAAATCGGCCGGGACAGCGGTTGATAGGTGCCATTGGCGACTGTCTCTAGGCTGGGCGCGATCGGTCCCTTGCCATTGTCGTCTTTGCCGTCTTCGATCGGCACGATTTTGAGCTTGTCCTTGTTTTCGGCGTAATAGGCGTAGCCGAAGTAGCCGAGCGCGACTTTGTCGCCAGAAATGCCCTGGACCAGCACGTTGTCGTCTTCATTGGGCGTGAAATCGCCACGGCTGGCCTGCTCCTTACCCACAATCGCCTTGGTAAAATAGTCGAACGTGCCCGAGTCGGTGCCCGGTCCAAAGAGGTGAAACTCTTTGTCGGGCCAGCCAGTGCGGATTTGACTCCACTTTTTGATGCCCTGCTTTGCCGACTCTGGAGCCCACATGGTCTTGAGTTCCTGAGTTGTCATGTGGTCGACCCAGTCGTTTTGCTTGCTGACGACCACAGCCAGGCCATCGTAGGCCACGGGTAGCTCGATGTAGCCGATGCTGGCTTTCTTGCAGGCTTCGCGCTCGGTCGGCTTGATCGGACGCGAGGCGCCAGTGAGCGCAGTCTCCCCGCGGCAGAACTTCTTGAAGCCACCTCCAGTACCGGTAACAGCGATGGTCACCCGGGCCTGGTTTTTTTTCTGAAACTCCTCGGCCACCGCCTCGGTGATCGGCGAGACTGTACTGGAACCGGCGATCTTGATGGTTTGAGCTGCAGCAGCCGGAGCCTGGTCGCTACCCGACCCGGTGGCGGCCTTGGGAGCTCCCCCCTCACCTTCGGCCTTTCTGCGCTCACTGCAGCCAAAGGCCAGGCCGACACACGCCGCAATGGCGACTAGCTGGATACTCTTGCTCGTCCAGGTACTCATGGGGACACCGTAATACCTGTCATGTGACACCCATGTGACAACTAGGCGACGATTCGTGACCATACAGTCTCATCGTGATCGCCCAATGCAATAATTCCAGCCAGTTGGAGGACGATAATGAACAACCTGTATCTCGCGATCCAACGATTACGAATCCCCCTCCCCGAGAATCTCGGACCTAAGAGTGCGCCAATTTTGCACAAAAACCCACAAAACCACTCACTCCGACAGTGAATGTGCGGATTTCTAGCAGCGTTTGGGAAAAATCCCGAACGCGCCTTGCCTTCGACGCGCTGGACCGACCCTACTGGGCACTTACTTGCGGGTCGCGGTACTCAGAATGAGAGCTGTAGCTGGCTGCGGACCAGGACCTGGTCACCCAGGTCCTGGTCGCCCTTGGTTTTCAGGCCGACATCGGTCTGCCATTTAAAGCTGTGTTTAAACGGGTAGAACGAATAACCCGCCGTGATTTCCTGCTGATCGTTGGCTTCATTGTCGGCGATGACCTGGGCGTAGCGGGCCACGACCTGGTGTTGTTTGGTAACCATATAGCCGGCCTGGAGATGAAATCCGGTGTCCGCGTATTCCTGCTCAGTGAAAGCAGTTTCGCCTTCTTTTTGTTGTGTGGCCAGAAACAGGGCACCGGTGGTCGAAAAGCCATTGACCTTGACCACAAAGTCGAGAAAACCGCGCACGAGTGCCGCACCGTCTTTGTCTGCGTCGGTGTCGTCGATATCGAAATCGGCGAGCACGGCAGCGCCCACGCCAAAGCGCAGAGGGCCGCCCTCGAGATCGGCCTGGCTATAGCCCTTGAGTCCGTTGCGGTTGATTCCGACCCGGGCGACTACCACCGGACCGAATTTGTCGACCAGGTTGGACTCCCCACTGACGCCGGTGACCTGGCCCATATCATCGGTATTGACCGAGATGCTGCCCGTGTCGGCGCGGTTCCCGTTGAACACGCCCACTGCCCACTCGAAGTCGGGTGACTTGGAATAGTTGTTGTGTACCATCAGGCCGATGTCGATTCGGCCCTTGAACGCCCCCACCGTGACTGCTCGATCGACAAATTCCTGCCGACTGGACGAGGTCAGCAGCTGGCGCGAGGTCGGCCGTTTGAACTGACCGACGCGGAGCCGGATGCCCTTGCGGAGCACCAGATCGAGATAGTACACCTTGAGCGTCTCGGCTCCCTTGGCAAAATCGACCTGGAACGCGTAGTTGATGTTCTTACTGAACGCGTGACCCGCTAGGCCCAAGCGGATGCGTTGCAGGACAAATCTGCTCAGGTCGTCTGCGTCTTGTTTGCCGGTGTACTCGTAGCGGCCCTGAATACGGGACTTGACCGCCATCTTATGCTTGCCGTCGTCGGTCTCGAATACCAGCTTTTTGCTCTTCTTTTTGGCTTCGGGGGCCGCGGCAGTCGCGCTGACATCGGCGCTTGGACCAGCCGCATCGCCCGTGGCCTGGTTGTCTGTCGCTACCACATCAGCTTGCCCCTCGGAGACCTCGTTGGCGAGACCCTGCTCGTCGGCGTCCAAATCCTCGTTCTGCGCCGAGGCCACTCCCGCGGTCGCCGAGATCACGGCGAGGCTGAAAGCGGCAATCAAAGCGATGTTCGATGGTCGGATGGCACGAAACACCATGAAACTCCTCCAAAATCGATGTTCGTTACTAGATATCCTTCGAGATCTATTGATTTGATATCTGTTTTTCGAGAACTCTATAAGAGTTAGCAGTACGTACCCTTACTGCAGAGTTGTATAGCAGCACAAGGGGAAAACAGTCAAAGTGCCCTGTGGAGAGAATTTTTTCTCACGAACGACTCGGACGTGAGCCAGACTGCTTTTCGGCCCGAGCCAGCGACAGCCAAAAACGCGAACCGTGCGGCTCTCTGGCCCTCACCCCGGCATCGCCCCCCATTGCCTCGGCCAGGTGTTTGACGATAGATAGGCCGAGCCCTGTGCCCCCCATGTTACGCGATCGGCCGGGGTCGACGCGATAGAATCGCTCGAAAATCCGCTCGCGAAGATGGGGTGGGATGCCCGGACCATTATCGGCGATTTCAATGATGACCCGATCTCGGTCCGCTCGGGCCGACACACTAACGGCGCCACCCTCCGGGGTGTATTTGACCGCGTTATCGAGATAGTTGACCAGGATCTGATCCAGCGCCTTCTCATCGGCTTGAACGCGCAGAGAGTCATCGATCTCGCATTGCAGCTCGATGCGTTTTTCCCGGGCAGTTCGCTCGACCGATTCGATGGCCTGTTCGGCCGCCCGTGCCAGCAACACTTCTCCGCGCTCCATGTCGTAGCGACCGGCTTCGATCCGGGCGAGGTCGAGCAAGTCGTCGAGCAGCCGGGACAGCCTTTCGGCATTGCGCAAAAGCGCGTCGAGCAGTCGCTTCGAGTGGACCGGATCGTCGATTCCTCCGTCGAGCAGGGTTTCGGCATTAGCCCGGATTACGCTGACCGGAGTGCGCAATTCGTGTGACACGTTGGCGACGAAATCGCGACGCACCGTCTCGAGCCGGCGAATACTGGTGACATCGTGCAGCACGACGATACACCCGCCGCTATCGCTCTCGGGCGACACCCGGGACATGACGCGACGGGGGACCTTTCCAGGTAGCTCGAACTCGCTGGTTGCAGATGCGCCGGGCTCGGCGAGAAGGTCGTGAATGGCGGGCACGCGCAGGTGTTCGATGAGCGGCTCGCCGACCGGGACGTGGTCGAGTTCGAGCAGCTCCTGTGCAGTCGAGTTGGTCAGGGTGATGCGGAAGTCGCTGTCGATCGCGATGACCGCCTCGTTCATGCCCTCGAGAACCGCCTCGAAACGCGAGCGTTCAGCGGCCAACGCCGCGACAGTGGCTTCGATATCCTCGGACATGCGGTTCAGAGAACCGGCCAGGCGGCCGATCTCATCGCTGGTGGCGACATTGATGCGCGGTCGTCGTTCGTAGCCACCACTCGATATGGCGCGGGCGCTCCTGGCCAGCTCGCGCAGGGTACGCGAAAAGAAATGCGAGGCCAGAGCGCTCATCGCGATGGCGACGACCAGGCCAAATATACCGGCCAGCCACAAGAGCACGCGCAGCCGGGCAACAGCGCGGTCGACCTCGGCGAGCGGGCGGGCAGCTCGCACGATGCCGGGTTTGCCGTCGGGCGGGCCGATATCGTGTTCGCCATCAGCGCGGTAGGGCACTGCCACGTAGAGCATCTCGACTCCCAGCGTGGTGCTGTAGCGACGCGATCGGCCCTGTCCCTGGGCCAGTGCGGCCACCACCTCGGGGCGATTGCCGTGATTGTCGACCGCGACGACCTGCGGTGTGGTGAGATCCGAGTCGCCGAGCACACGACCACCCGCAGCGATCACAGTAATTCGACAGTCCATGGCCCTGGCCAACCGTGTTGCGAGCTGGTTGATGGCGGGGATCGAATCGAGTTTATCGGTGGCCTGAATGGTTTCGCGCGCTGTGCGAACGTGACGGACGAGTTCGGTCTCGATGCGCTGTTCGAGCCGCACTCGCAGCTCGCCCTCGACATAAAGACCCCAGGACAGCCCTGCGATGACGATCAGCACGACCGAGATCAGAAACAGTTTGCCGCGAATGCCCAGTTTCATTCATCTTCGCCTTCGTCGGGGCGGTCGCGGAAACGATAGCCCACTCCGCGAAGAGTTTCGATATAGCCGGCCGCTGCGCCGAGTTTTTCGCGCAATCTCTTGACGTGAGTGTCGACCGTCCGCGTGGTGACCTCGGCCTGGATGCCCCATACATCGGACAAAAGAGCATCGCGGCTCTGCACCCGGCCACGCCGCGAAACAAAAGCGAGGAGTAAACGGAATTCCAGAGCGGTCAGCTTGACCTCGGTATTGTCCACCCAGGCCCGATGCGCTTCGCGGTCGACCCGCAGACGGCCAAATGTAAACACGTCGGCATCGCCGCCCTCGCTGCGCTGGCTGCGGCGCAGAAGGGCGCGCACCCGCAGCATCAGCTCGCGCACACTGAACGGTTTCACCACGTAGTCATCGGCGCCGACCTCGAAACCGACCACCCGGTCGATCTCCTCGCCCTTGGCGGTGAGCATGATGATGGCGATGTCGCGAGTACGCTCGCTTTCGCGCAGGTGGCGACAGACCTCGGTGCCAGAAATATCGGGCAGCATCAGATCGAGCACCACGAGATCGGGTACCGGATCGTTGGCTGCCTCGGCCAGGGCAGCTCGCCCCGTATGGGCGACGCGCACGTCGTGTCCATCGCGCTGCAAGTTGTACTCGAGCGTCGTGGCCAAGTCTGTCTCGTCTTCGACGACCAAGATCAAGCCGCGCATGGGCAATCAGTACCATGGGGCAAGTACGCGCGTGTGACATTGTCGTGACACGGGACCCGATCGGCCGGATCGGTCGCCGGCTCCTCAGGTGGGGTCGAGCGGCCGATCCCTCCGGAGCAACCACAGGCCGGGATGGCCCACATATCTATCAAGCCTATGGGGCCATAAGGCCACATACTTCGCGATCTGGCGCCGATCGAGGTCGGCGCTGGTGCCGACAGTGCAGACCCGAACCGACGTGGACAAAGCTCGCCAGGCCATCGAGTCGAGCGAAGTTCGCACTCTCACTCTGTGCTCGTGGTCACTCGAGGATGGCGAACTGAGCTACCCGCTGCAACTGCCCCCTGCTCGACCGCTACCAGCGCAAACCGATCGGCCCGGCCGGGGCCGAAAGGCGTGCAGCTGGGCCAGCGGTGGCTGAACCACGTCGCTCGATACTCGATAAGAGCCGGTCCAAAAACCTCGGACCGAGCCAGAGCGACGAGGCGCGCCGCCAGCGGGTGGGCGAGGAGTGGAGAATACTGGGTGTACCAGTCGCCCACTGTGATTTCACCTACCTCGGCCAGTGGTGTGGTGGTGGGTTCGGCCAAGACCAGGAAATGGTAGCGAAAAACGGGGCCACCAGTTCCGCGGACGTCCATGAGTGTACGGTAATCCGCTGCATTTGTTGGTGTCACGTGCAATCCAGTGCGAGGGACGCG
>JAKSDA010000129.1 GCA_022360315.1 Pseudomonadota bacterium | reverse complement strand
TCACGGTCATGAATGAGATGAGTGGCGTTGCGCAAGAAGCCATCGATCGGGTCCGTGAGGTTTCGAGCGACCTGCTTCATCCAGGCATCATCTGGAGCCACGCGAATGCCAGCAATTTCGACCTCACGAGTCTGGAGCTTAATGACGAACAAGACCATGTGACGGACCGCTCCAAAGAGGCCCAAGACTTCGACGGAGAAGAAATCGCACGCATACAGCGAGTCCCAATGGGAGTGCATGAACTGCTTCCACGTCCGCTTCTTGTCGCGTTCAGGAGCAGGGACCATGCCAAATTCATCGAGAATATTCGCGACCGTATTGCGGCAAATATCGATGCCGAGTCCACGGACAGCATCGCGAATCTTGGTGTAACCCCAGCTGAGATTGTCCTGGGCCAGTTTGATGACCAGGCTACGAACGTCGGATGATTTGCGTGGCCGCCCGGGTTTTCTCGACGAGTTGGAGCTGTCATATTTCTTCGCGTAGAGCCGGCGAAACCAATCGAGAATCGTCTTTGGTCGTACGATTTCGCAACATCGGTCTCGCTCCTTCGCGGTGAGTTCTTTGCCCACCACCGCAAGGCGCTTGCGATGATCTTCGGTGAAGTCGATGCGTGCTTTTCTCGTGACTGATGCAAGGATTTCCTTGAGAACCAGGACCTCTTGGGTCTTATAATCGAGCTGCTTCTGCATTCGTTCATTGAGTGAGCAGCCGATCATCACGATCAAGAATTGCAGCGTTGAGGCCAGCACGAGGCATCAATCTAGAGCTTTCTGAACGTCCATACAATCTGCCCAATCAGTTGGATTCGTGCGAAAATTGCATATCCGTCAGTTTTTGGACACTGCGGGGCCAGCTCGGCGAGGGTGGGTAATCTGGCTCCGGCCTCGATATTCTCGTATTTCTCGATCGAACAGCCCGCAGCCCCGGCCGCTTCGGTAATCGTCTTGGCCTTCCTGGTTCTCGAGCGCACGATGCAGACGCCAAAATGGTAATGATCGGGCTTCGATGGTGGCTTATCCAATTCCTCCAAGAGCTCGTTTGCATCGAATTCGAGGCAATCATGCAAACGGGCCAGCATCAGCACAGATGGCAATCTGCGCCCGGTCTCGACAACATAATAGTACGTCCTCGAGCATCCGACCGACTCGGCGACCATCGATAGGGTCAACTGCTTTTGTCGCCGGGCCCGACGCAGCGTCCGACCGAATGCTTTATGCTGGCCGCTGGTATGTTTGGGCTCCTCAACGCCCCGACGCGCAGTGCCCTTCACCGGCTTCGAATGCTGATCGAGTGCCTTCAACAGAGCGTTGGCGTCGACGTGCAGTGTTCTGCGCAGCGCGGTCAGGGTCTTCAGTGAGCACCGGGCTTCACCCGCTTCGATCTGAGCGTACCAGTCGACGCCAATGCCCACCGCATCGGCAACCTCAGTTTGCGTCATTGCTAGCTCCGTGCGTGCTTGCCGCAGCAATTGCCCAAACGCAGCGTATTTCTGCTGCTTCATCTTGTATCCTTCTCTGTCGCACCGTGTTCCCGCTTCCTGCCGCGTCCCGGTGCTGCCAGGAGCGCGCTCCTGGGTTGCATCAGCTGTGTCTGGCACTCGTAGACGACCGGCCGGAATCTGGACCGGTCGGTGAAACGAAACGCGCAGCGCACGCAGCCAGCACAAAGCTGCTTGCGTGCACTATCGCGGATCGCGTCGAGTTGACGCTCGTGAGCTGACTACAGCGGACGCGGCGATCTAGCAAAACGCGCGGACGATCACCGCGTCTCTGAGTGCAACCACGAACGAGCAAAGAGCCCGCCGAGGCGGACTACTGCTTCTGCTGCCTCTATTCGGAACTACTCGGCTCGCTATTGCCGCCTTTGGGCTTGTCGCCGTTCGGTTCGGCGTCATCCGTGCCGCTGCCGGTTTCCTGGCCATTCTTACCACTGCTGTGGCCGTTGCTTCCACTGTGGCCGTTGCTGCCGCTGTGGCCGTTGTCGTTGCTGTGGCCGTTGTCGCCACCGTGACCCTTGTCGTCACTACTGTCATCATCGCCCAGGAGTGACGGCAGGCTTTCGCGAAACTTGGCGAGAAACGGAGCTGCGTGTCTGCCGTATAGACGCTCGACAATGGTCAGAAGCTCGCTCACAAACAACCTGTCACGCGAGCCCGGGGGAGACAGGCTCCCCCGCTCGCAGACATGGTTGATCGCCTCCATGACCGCTGTGGCGACCTTTGCGCTCAATGCGCGGCCGGTCTGATTCAGGTGGCGCTTCAGTAGCAGCAGGAGGCTCGCGACGAATTCTTCCTCGACCGATGCCTGGGTGCTGAGCGCGACATCATCACCGAGCTCGATGGGTTGCTTTGTGGTCCGGGCGTCCGTCGTCTGGTCGTCCGAGCTCATGACCGGCTTCTTGTCCCAGCTACCCAGCTCCCCTAAACCGTGAACATCAATGGTGAGTTGGCCGTTTCCCTTGAGGCGGACTCTCATCGGACACCTCCCTGATGAGGGCCATAGGCCGACTCGGGGCTGCGACCCGGACGTGCAGGTGTAGTACGCTGCCTGGTGGGGTAGGTATACATACAGTACTTGCCTTCCTGGCCGGGGCGTTGGGTTCAAACAGCGCTCCGGCCTGCTTGGGTTGTGATTAATGAGCTAACGCGGGAAGGGCCCGACTTATTTCGTCCGATCGCCTTTTTGCACCAGAGCGTGCACTACTTCGTGGCGGTGTGGCCAATTCGTGGCGGTGTGGCCAAGGCGTTCGAAATAGTCGACGGAGTCATTGGAGCGTTGCGTCAAACGCAAACAACAGATCATAGCTACAAGCACGTAGGGTGCTCAGTTTCTGATTGACAAGTTGTCTATGTGCATAGGACGACCAAGATCTCTATGTATATAAGCTACATTGCGAAGCGGACTACAGCGATCGCCTTCGTGCGCGTGGCCTTTATGGGCCTGGCAATCGGCTGTTCCGACGATAGGATGCTGTCCAAGGACGTCAGTTTCACCGATCCCGGACTGCAGCAGTGCTATGAGGACACCCTGCGGCGATCTCCCTTTGGCAAACCGTACGTGGACGAGATGCGAGAGATGCATTGCTACAGCTGGGGTGTCCGAAGCCTCGATGGAATCGAGGCTCTGTTCGCGCTGGAAGTGCTCATTCTAGGGGGAAACCCTAAATTGACTACAATGGATTCGGTCCTATCTCTGCCCGTGCTCAGGTGGCTCGATCTTTCGGAATGTCAGCTGGGGCCGGAAAGTACCGGGGTTCTCTCAAAACTCCGAACCCCGGTTCACCTCAATGTCAGTGGCAACAACCTCGGTGACATCTCTGCGTACTCAGAAGCGACCAGCCTGACAGGACTTGTCGCAGCCGCAAGCAATATCACTCGTGGTGTCGATGCTTTGGTGACGCTGACCAATGCAACCGTACTGGCGTTCACTGGCAATCCAGACTCTCCGTGTGAGGACCTCGAGTTCCTCAGAGCGAATATGCCTGCGTCGACGATGATCTCACCGCTAGCGTCCGACGTCCGCCCCGGTGTTGACTGCTCGCTGTAACACAGCAGAGGCCGAACTCGGCTAGAATATGCACAAGGCGTGGGCCGTCGCTGTGCCAACAATCCCATCGCGGTTATTCCATCCGCACTCCCATGTGTTACCGGGACTCTCATCGCCTGTGTAGCCAGTGCCGAACATGGTCAATCGACCCATCATCTCAACCAGAGCGTCTATCGAACAATTTCCCAGGAGCAACTGGCGGCCAGCTGGACATGTTGCCTGGAGTTGGTTGGTACCAACCTTGAGTTCAGCCGTGGTGCTGACGAGTTGTATCAAATCTGACGTGGCCGTGCACCCGCCGCAGCGATTCTGAATGTACGGTTTGAGGCAAACGGAAACCATCTCGACTTCCGCATTCACTTGCGAGTGATTCGATACGACACAACTCCATTCCTGGAACGGCACCGCAAAGCCGTGACTCGCAATTGTGACATCTCCAAAAGATTGGCCTGGGTCACGAACCCACGTGCGATCACAGCTGCCGTTGACAAGGATCTCGTCATCGGGGCAGCCGAAACGCAGGTCGGTGACAGTACCGGCCATGGCCATGCGGTGATCAACGGCGGCCATGGGTTCGAGCTCCCATTCGCAATCATTGGTTGTATGTGGATACAGGCAGACCGCAAAATGTACTCTCCGCGCGACCTGCCCTGGGATATTATAAATGTCATCAAATCCAGCCCACGTCGTGTCGTATAACCATATCGAATCAACTGGATCGTCCGGCACATGGTAGGATGAAAAGCCAATATCAGCGAATGCTATCAGTGGATTGAATACATCAAAAAACATGACCGAACCGCCGAGTTGCGCAGCATTCTCGAGAGAACGACACGAAACCGCAGGCACACCATAGTTGCCGGGTGCCTCCCTACGCACATGGGCGATCCGGTCAGCAGCCGGCGCGGCTGCGCACAGCTTACCTGCATCACTGGAAGCTCCTGCATCCTCTGTACGTTCCGAAACCGACGCGCCGCATGCGAGCAGCGGCAGCAAAATGCTAATCTTCGGAGCTAACCCAGCGTTGCGAAAAACCATGATCGATCCCAAACGTGTGTTTCTGCCCGATGGGTGTTCGCGGCGCTACAAACGCATTTGCCGAAGTCTTGCCAGTGATTATCCCTTGCACGGTCACTAGTCCGGCGCGCATCGTGATATGCTCATCGTAGAATTGGCGTTCGCTGCATGTACCGTCGCCATTGTCGCTGGCACAGTGCACGTAGACACGGCTTGTCCCGGTCGCAAGTCCTCGCCCGTAGACTGGATCAGGAAACTCACTGAATTCGCCGGGCGAGGTGTCTTCTGGAGATAAGATGCGAAAGTTGGACCATCGTACGTTCACGGTGATCGATGTACCCGGCGCAACTGGTATCGACGTGCCCAAGCAATCGCTACCGCACAATCCATCCACCGTCAACAAAACGCCATTGGCAGGTAGGGGCGGGTTCGGTTGGGGCGTCGGCTGGGGGCGCTGTAACGGCATTAACGGCGTGCATGTACCTTGCTGAATACATGAGTCGAGGCCCATGTCGATCCTGCCAAGGACATAATTATAGTGCCATGTCCAGGCAAACTCTCCATGAATGTCTTGCAGTGTCATGATGAGATATACCGGCTGAACATTTGGGTTGAATAGCTCGAATGAGGCCAATACCGGAGCCTCCGGTAAGGAAAACGACTCATTTAATAGTGGCGATACATTATCCCGTTCCAGCGAGTAGTTGAGTATGGAACCCGGTCCCTCGGAAGTAGTCACCGGACCAACCCATAGTGGCGCAGCACGTGGTACATGGTGCCAGCATCCTTCGAGGGGGGTTGATTCGTTGCCTACCCTATCCGTGGCAATGATGGCGATTCTGACGTCCCCTTCGTGATCGGCAAGCTCTGGAATAGCATCGGACGTGGCTGTTACCACGATCTCCTGGCCACCATCGGGAAGCTGGTCGTCGGCAATCACTACGTTGGCATAGCGCACAGGTTCAAACGATGGTCCGATGGACACTTCTGCTCGAATGCTGGCAAGACCTGTCCCTTCATCATAGGCCACCAAACGCCATCGTAACGGATTTGTCGCGGGATCGGTGTTGTCGAGTAGATTCACGTGCTTGTGGATCTCGGGACAACCGTGCTCGAAAACGGTTTCGAGCAAAATGATTGACGATGTATTATTGAGATGAATCGGTCGCCGGTTTTCATCGAATACTATGCGACTATTGCGCTCGTCGAAGATGGGTGAATGCCTCACATATACCGATGGTGCAACTGCGTCAATTGGCTCTGGCTCTCCCTCGCCAAACAACCTGGGGTCAGTATTGGCAGCAAGTCGTTCAAACGCGACAGCAAAATCGGCGTAACTGTACGATTCGGGGACGGCGGCCAAGCCGTGTACCGCGAATGCACGGCCCAATTCCGACCGTAATGTATCTTTAGTCGTCTCACTCAATCCCCGCGGTGAGATACCATCGAAGCGCGCGTCCCGAGCATCCGGCATGAGGCGCCCAGTTGTCATCGCCACCGAATTCCAATTTTGGATTTCTTGGACCGACTCAGCAGCAACGCGAGCACTGAGAGCGACAAGCGTGAGCGCATACGTATCAGATTCAGGAAAACGTTTCTCCGGCTCGAATAGCTGTGCGGATGGCCGCAAACAGTTGAGTAGCGACGGACAGTGGTGCTCATTATGAGCGTCGATTGCCTGCCCGATAAAATGTTCATACAGCAACTTTTCTGCGTCATGCACGGCATCAGCAAACGTTTCAGATTCACCGTTGCGATAGCGGGCTGCTGCCAGTTCGTGCGCGAGGGTTGTCCAGGGGGTAATGGTGACGGGTCTTGCACTGGTCCAGTTCCAAACAATTGCCGCGAGATGGCCGATGGGTAGCTGTGCTGGCGTTGGCGACCAGTATTCTTTCATCTCACCACCACGAGCGATAAACAGCAGGGTTCCCCGGAGCCCGGTATCAGGCATGCGAAACTCACCATTGGCATCACTCGGCATGGATGTGCTTGCGATGGGATACCAATCGACCAACTCACCCGTCCTATCGTCGAGCTGGTAGACATCAATGAACGCTCCAACGATGGGCTGAGCAGTTCCAATGTAGCCATCGACCGTACCCTGATCGACGTCGGGGAGACCGTCCCAGCACCCACTGAGGCAGAGCACCAGGTGTGCTGTCACAATCCGTGAACCGCTACATGAGAACCTATTTGATCGCACAGTCTTGCTCCATGGATTTCAATCTAAACTGAGCCGGCGCGTAATGGTGAAAACCGTTGCAGCTGTGAAAAATGATGGCGCGCCCAACAAGCCAGACGCCTGTAGCTCGACCTCGGCACCGATGACCCACGTTGGAAGCACGACATATCCAAACCCGACACTGGCTACAACAAGCGGGCTTATATGCCACTCGTGGTATGTAATATCGCTGATGACAGTGGAGCGTACAGTCATGGCGTCAAGAGAGAGGCGTCGGCCAATGACGCGACCATCCGCATGTCTGCGGAGCAAAAGCCCTCCATGGCCACGCAGGGTGATGACCAGCGGCGCGATACCGATGGTCCTGGTCACACCCCCGGACAAACTCGACCACCAGGCGGCGCGCTCCATATCCACCATGCATCCCCGTCCATCACCAACTCGAGAGCATGATACGTCATCATACCGTGCCGACGAAGCCAGCCGGCCAAGCGCCCAGCGCGTGCTCACCGCCCAGCGAGAGCGGAGCGTATAGGCCAGCTCAAAGGCAACGGCCGCGAACGGCGACAGATTCGATACAGCGTTTGCCTTCTCATCACCGAGCCATGCGCCGCCAGCAATGAATCGACCGAGGACAGATACCTCGCCCACCTGCAACTCGTCGAGTCTGCTCAACACATGGTTGTGTTCGCCAGAATCCGCACTCGCGGCCCCGGGCCATAGTGAAGCCAGGAATGCGGCTCTCATCAGCATGCAACGATAACTGGAACGCAACGTGCCAGACCGTAACATAGATACGAGACCTTCTGGTACCCCCAACCGCTGTTGCCGGAACGTGAAGCCACGTTCGAACGGCCAATGCGCCTTCACCGGGCTGCCTCACAACCTGGACCGGGCAGCCGGATCGACACCACCGCCGGGCGCAAACCCGGCCTCTCGACTCGGAGTGCAACCGGACTCCCCACCAGTGCACTCGCATTGGCCAGCCCCGCCACGGCCAGATCCCCCCGCGCGTCTCGTTGCACAACGTGCTGATCTTCTTGCCACAACGATAGGCCCATGGCGCGCGCCATCGCATCCGATGGCTCCAGCGTTACTCGCGCACCACGCAGATCACGTAGACCCTCTATCGAAAACGCCACGAACAAATAGTTACCGATCCACCGTATCCAGCCAGCTCGCACAACCATGTCGGGCGCTGCCTTCCTTTGTCGCACTTTGCACCATCCGTAGACCCGTTTTCGTTTGACAAGATCCGTCAACAGAGCACGCGCCAACAGGTCCTGTCCGCGCCGTTCGATGAGCCTGTCTTGCTCTGTGATGAATTCTCGGTATCGGGCTGTGGTCGACTCGAGTTCTTTGATGCGAGGCGCCAGCACCTTATCCGCTGCGCGCTGGACTCGGGCTTGAAACTGCTC
>JAKSDA010000006.1 GCA_022360315.1 Pseudomonadota bacterium | reverse complement strand
ATCTCGGCAATAACGCCGTCCTTCTTGGCCAGCTTGGCTTTCAGAGTTTCATTCTCACGCTCCAGCTTGGCCTCGCGGCTATCTCTTCCACGACGCTGCGTGCCGGCGTCCAGGGCAGCCTCGAGCTGGCCGAAGACATGACTCTGCCAGCTATAAAACACGCTCGGCTGGATCTTGTACTTATCGCAGAGCTCAGAGACAGGGACCTTGTCGCCGAGGTGTTGCCTCAGGATTGCGGCCTTCTGCTCGGTGCTGAAGGTCCGACGTTTCGCGGTCTTTTTCTTTGCCGTGACTTGACTCCTGTAGCTCTACAACAAAGAGCTGGTTGGAGTCACGTTCCAGCTGAACCGGAACAATGTGACCGGATAGTATGCCAACGCCCCGGGTGTTCCCGATGATGGATCGGCAGAAGCGAAAACGGCTATCCGATCGCAATGGCCCAACGCAGCCAGTGGTTGGGGATCGCATGACCGAATGGCCAGAACCAAACCAGCTCAGAAAGCGCGGAGAGCGAGTCGGAAACGTCGAGTAATGGCCGTATCTCGGTTCCGTGCCGGTTTCGTCCGAGTTGCTTGAGAGCAATCGGCCCGGCCATCTGCGGGTTTTTTGGACTATTTCCCGGCCTGCTTGCCGGTCTCGGTGGCGCGGGCCCGTTGTTGCTCGCGCAGGGCGCGCTGCAACGCGGTCGTGGTGGCTGATTTGGCAAAAACGCAGATCCCCTTGATATCCGGATCCAGAAAGGGATAGCCCTCGACGATCAGACGGTCTTCTCTGTCGCTGTTGAGCGGCTCTGCTACTTTGCGCCAATGCTTGGCTGTGATGAAAACCGTGTATGGTGTTTCCACGTCGGCACCGGACAATTTCGGCAGTTGTTTGGGCAAACTGGGACGTTTGAGGTTGTACATCGTGGTCACGACGACCTTGTCCCGTTTGACCACCTGACCCGGGCGACCGATAAGAACGATCTTCACTGATGTTGCCTCCCCACCCTCGGACGCTGCGGCGTCGAGGGCGATTTCTACTGCTTGTTTCCATGGTAGGCGCTGAGCCGGGTGGGGCGTCATGGGATGGCCGATCTGCTCCCGCGCCAGGCTGAAGAATACGCCACCCAGGGTTCGCCGCCGGCTGCCATCCCGGGTCATGGTGCCGCCCTCGATCTCGATCTGCCTGGCCCGATCGACCAGCTCTTGTGCGCGACCGACACCCAGCTTGGCCACGATGAGCCTGATTTGCGCGATCGGGTCAGCCTCGGTTTCACCGAGCTGGCCAGCGAACTGTCTGGCTACTTCTGAATTACTCATGCATCGCCTGCGGAACTGCCAGCACGGGCTGGCAGGGGAGAATATATCGATACGAACAGGGGATTGCACCGGTGGACTGGACGCAACTACACACGATCACGTTGGAAAAGATCCAATGTGATCGTGCGCGGCCCGACCGCTTCGCGCTCGGCTATCATTTTTGGGCAAAGCCCCGGACGGCCGGACTCCCGGCCGACTCGGCGGTTGGCCTCGCAACAGAAACACCTGGTTTGATCCACTGATCCACAACCGAGGTGTTTCTGTTTAGCAATCAGATACCCCCATAAAAGGTAAATGATTGCAAAGAGTTGGTGGGTGCCGAGCCATCCCGATGCCGACCGAAAGCGCTCATAGCTCCTGTCGCGGTGTCATCAAACGTCCAGCAGAGCACCAAACTCGGGAGCGATCGGCTGCAAGGTATACGCTTCTTGCAGTTGCAGAGCGTTCGCTGGCGGTGGAGCAAGCCGGCGGCGCAAAGGAGCAAACCCGGTAAAGGAGCAAACCCGGTTGGCCAAAAAATTACTGCAACGTCCTGACCGATCGCAGGGCCCCTGGGAGCACTTGGCGGTTGTGACAGCAACTCTGTCCATAATTTCGGACTTTGCGGTCGTCGAATGCCCAATGTTCTGGACACGGCGGCTGGCTGGATTGTACAAAATGGCAGCAGTTCTGTCTTGAAGACATACCAGGGGTGTATTTGCTGCTTCATTGCAGCAGAAGTCGCGGCATTAACAAACTCGGCTGGTGATGATGCATCCACAGCGATGCAAGGTGCTGGCGATGTCTGCGCAGGCGACACCAGGCGCGCCGAAAGCACGTACAGGTGCCAAACTGCTTTGCTGCGCGATCCTGAGCCAGTGCCGCGTGGGTTGGCGTACACTCCGGGGATGGCGCGAATTCATCTCATCGAGATTCACGAGCAGTCCTGGTGCCCCGCGTTTCTGCGCGACGGCACGACCGAGTACCTGGAGTTCGTGATCCGCAAGGGCCGCTTTTATCAGCCCGTCGCCGAGCGTCTCATCGCGGCGGTCCGACGGGTCGGTGCGCGGCGAATCACCGATCTGTGCTCGGGCAGCGGTGGGCCCTGGGTCTCGCTACACCAGGCGTTCGCCGATGCCGGCATACCTGTCGAGGTCACGCTGACCGACCTCTATCCAAATGTGGCCGCGTTCGAGCGGGTCCAGAGCGAGACCGGGCTGGCAGTCGAGCTGCGCAATGATCCGGTCGACGCCACCCGCGTGCCGGCTGATATGGGCGAGTTCCGGACGCTGTTCTCATCGTTCCACCACTTCCAGCCCGCCGCGGCCAGTGCCATTCTGGCCAGTGCGGTCAAGGCCGGCGCGGGTATTGCGGTGTTCGAAGCGTCCAAACGGAGCCTCGGCATGCTCATCGGATCGTTATTGGTACCGCTCATGGTCCTGGTGGCAACGCCATTCATGCGCCCCTTCCGGGTCTGGCGACTCTTGCTCACGTATCTGATCCCGATCTTGCCGCTGCTCATCTGGTTCGATGGCGCAGTGTCTTGTCTGCGCACCTACTCGCCCGACGAACTGCGCGACCTGGTCGCCGAGATGGACGCTGGCGCCGACGACTATGAGTGGGATATCGGCGAGATACCGGCAAGCGTGGGAAGGAGTCCCATCACCTACCTGATCGGCACTCCGCGCACGCAAGAGCCATCGACATAGGCAGCTGCACTGCGTTACCGGGATGCGGTGCGCCCCGAGATGCGGTGCGCCTACCGGGATGACATTGCGTCGAATGAAAATGCGGTGTCACTGAGGGCCTCGCCCAGAGGAAATTGCACCACAAAGCGGGCTCCACCCGAGCTCGACTCGCCTGCGATGATGCGGCCGCCGTGATCTGAGATCATCCGATGGACAATGGCCAGGCCCAGTCCCGTGCCGCCTGCCTTGGTGGTGAAATAGGGGGTAAAGAGCTTTTCTTTGACCTCGTCGGGCAAACCCGGACCGTTGTCCTCGACCACCAGTTCGATGCGATCGCCGCGCTGGTTCATGCGGGTCTCGACCACGATGCGACCCCGGTCGGGACTGTCGTCCGGACGACTCTCGACCGCGTCGCGGGCGTTCTCGAGCAAATTGAGCAGAATTTGCGACAGCTGGTCGCGATCGGCAGAAATGGCCGGCAGATCGTCGGCCAGCTCGCGGGTGATCGGGATCGAGCCCCGATACAGAGCGAGACAGCCGGCCACCGCTTCGCTCAGATCACACGCCGTGAGCGACGGCTTGGGCAGCCGCGCAAACTCGGAAAACTCGCTCACAGTGCGCTTGAGCCGGGCGGTCTCTTCGAGCACGGTGCCGGTGGATTCGTCGAAAATCTCCTCGAACGACGGATGCTTTTTGCGCCAGGTCTTGCGCATGGTCTCCACTGCCATCTGGATCGGAGTGAGTGGATTCTTGATCTCGTGGGCCAGACGGCGGGCGATCTCCTGCCACGCTGCAACCCGCTCGGCAATGACCAGGCGTTCCTTGGCAGTTTTGAGGTCCTCCATCATCAAATTAAACGACTCGGCCACGGCACCGATTTCATCCTTGCTCCTGATGCCGACCCGATGGTCGAGATCACCACGGGCCGCAGCCCGAGCACCGGCGACCAGTCGATCCAGATTGGCGGTCATGCGACGGGCGACCAGAAAACCGAAGAGAGTGGTCACGAGCACGGCTCCGCCGGCCAGAACCAGAGCGGCCAGAGTAACCCGGCCGAGCACGCGTTCGCGTTCAGCGGTCGAAATAACGACCTCGATGACAGCTGTGGCCTCGCCGTCGGGGCCGCGCAGTGACTCGGTGAATCTGACTGCCGAGCGCTCGTCCCATATGTTGCTCCCCTCGGCCGACGCCGGGACCAGGACACGTCTCTCGCTATCCAGAATTCTGGCGTCTACACGACCGGGCTGACGGATCGAGTCAAAAATCCTGTCCTTGACCTCGCGGCCGCCGACAAGGACTATGCGGTGCCGACCCCGGCGAGCTTCGCGCGCGGACTCGACGGCGAGAATACGCTCGATGCGGTCGCCCGGCATGGTCAGCTCGTGGATATAGTAGGGCTGGCCCTGCCGATCCCGGGCCCGCTGCCGGTGTACCGGCAACTCGGTATCCTGGGCCGGGCGGTAATGAGGTGCAACCAGGACCTCGTCGCCGGTTGCGACCACAAACAACACGTCGAGGCCGAGGCCGCGCTTGTAGTTGACTCCCTCGTTTTTGATACGGCGGCGGGTCTGGAACGATAGCGGTCCTTTGTCCAGCTCGAGCAACACGCCGCTGACCAGAGGGTGCGGGCGATGGTCGTCT